>CAMDUL010000011.1 GCA_945878135.1 Chthoniobacter flavus
AGCGGCGCTCTATGAGCGTCGGTGCCTTGGCGAATTTGTGGTCCGACGCTCATAGAGCGCCGCTACACACTACCCATTTGTTCCGGCCAACCCCGAAGCGTGGCATTTTCCCGCGCTTCGGTTACAACCCCCGTTGCTTTGCCTGTGCCGTCGTCCGAAAATGCAATCCGCTCGGGCCAACTGCGCGATGCCCGTCTCGGGCTGATGCCGTTGGTCGGCCAGTGCTTTTGCATCGGGCCGCTCATCGACATCGCGCTTTTCCTCGGCATCGTGGCCTCGCTGGCGGGGGCGGTGGGGCCGCTGGCCGTGCTCCTCGCGTCCTTCGGGATGGTGGCCTTCTCGTTGGTCGTCGCCTACTACGCGTCGGAAACCGGCGGGGCGGGGGCCATGGGCGATTACATCGCGCGGGCCTGGGGACGCTTGGCCGGGACAGCGGCGCTGGGCATTTACGTTTTGTCCCTGCTCTTTGCCGGCGCGGCGGGCTTCACCATCGTGGTTGGCGACCTCGCGGCGCGCTTCGTGCATTTTTACGCGGGCGTCGAAATCCCGTGGTGGATCGGGTCAGTCGCTGTCTGTCTCGTGGCGTGGTTCCTCAATGTTCGCGGTGCTTCGGCCGCCACGCGGGTGCAACTCATCATCGTCGGCCTTTCGGTCATCCCGTTCCTGCTCACCGCCGCGGCCGCCGTCATCCATGCCGGCCCGGCCAACACCTGGTCGGTCTTTTCATGGTCCAACCCGCACGGCGGCGATCTTTTCGCCGCGCTGCTTTTCTGCATTTTGCTTTTCGGAGGATTCGAAACGGCCGGCTCGCTGGCCGAGGAAACCGGCCACCCGCGCCGCACCATCCCGCTGGCGCTCGTCGGCACGGTGGTAGTCACGGCGTTTCTGCTCGTCTTTTGCTCCTATGCCGGAACGATTTATTACGGACCGTCCCACGCCGCACAATCGTGGGGTGACGCCATCGACGGTTTCGCCGTGATGGGCGGCGAGTTGCTCGGTCCGTGGGCCGCGTTGTGGATCCGGCTGGCCGTGCTGGTCGACTTCACCGCCACTTGCATCGGTTTCACCGTCGCCGCGTTGCGCGGCATCTTCGCCTTGGCGCGCGCCGGTCACTTGCCCGCGTGGCTCGCCGCGACCAATCGTCGCGGCGCGCCGGGGAATGCCGCGGCTTTGGTCCTGGTTTGTGCCTTGCTCGTCGTCGCCGCAGGACTCTTGGTGCCGTCCGACGCGCGTTTCCAAACGCTCTTTGTTGCCGCCACCGCGCAGGCTTTGTTGCTGGTGCTGGTTTACACCGCTCTCGCGGTCGGCGCTTTGCGTCTCATGGCGCAGGGCGGCCAACGCCAACCGCTTTGGCGCTGGATTGTCTTCCCCTTGGCTACGGTGGTTCCGGGCCTCGCCCTCTACGGAACGTTCGTGCCGTTTCCCGGATTTCCGGAGCGCTACGGGCTTTACGCCGGGCTGGTGTCGCTCGCGATCGTTGCCGTGTGGTTGGTCTGGTCGGAACGGCGCAAGCGGTCTGCCCAAATGTAGCGTCGCCGTTTGCCTAGGGGCCGTCTCGAGGACTCGGCTCCGGCGACGGCCGTTAGCGCGAACAATCGGCGGCGGGGACGCCGCCGCTACATCAAGCAGTTCCCGATCGCGCTTCCAACCGGCAGACCGTTTCGATCGACGCCGTCTGCGGAAACATGTCGACCGGAATGGCGCATGGCAGATCGTAAGCATCGCTAAGCTTGGCCAAGTCGCGGGCGAGGGTGGCCGGATCGCAGGAGACGTAGACAATCCGCGGCGGTCGGGCGGAGAGCAGTGCGTTGATCACATCGTCGGCCAGCCCTTGGGCGGGCGGATCGAGCAACACCACTGCATTGTGCGCCTCGTTCAAGATGCCCGGCAGCAATTCGGCCGCATCGCCGGCGCGGTATTCCTCGGAAGGTCCGGCCTCCGCGCGCGCGGTGTCGATGGAGCGGGTGTCCCAATCGAGGCCGACCACGCGCGTGAATTGTCCGCGCAATGTTTTCGCGAAGAACCCGGCGCCGCAGTAGGCGTCAATGAGCAAGTCACCGCCTCCGGCCAGTTCCTTCACGACACCAGCCAGCACTTCGGCGGCGAGGTCGTTCACTTGCCGGAAGCCCGTGCCGGCCGGACCGGAGCGCAGGGTGGCCGGTCCCGGACGGAGCCGCTTCTTCGAACGCAGGGCCGCCAAGGCCTCATTCACTTTGCCTTCGGCCAGCAGACATTCCCGCACGTCGACGATCTCGCGCGGGTCGGTCCCGTGGAATCCGACGCGCGGCGGCGCGACGTGGACGGTGATCCGGTTGCGGTAGCCGTAGGCGAGGGGAGAGGGGCGTGCCGGTTCGACCGGGGGGTCGGGAAATTTGCCGAGGCGGCGCAGGGCCTCGGACACCTGGCGCGTTTTGATCTCCAGCTGGCGCGGGTAGGCGATGTGCTGGTAGGCGCAGCCGCCGCAACGTGTGAAGAGCGGACACGGTGGCGCCACGCGATCCGGCGAGGCGGACAGGATTTGCATCGCGCGGGCCTGCATCCAGCTGCGGGTCACTTTGCCAAGGCGCGCGCGCACCGTTTCGCCGGGGATGGTGAAAGGAACAAAGACCACGCGTCCCTCGTGCCGTGCGAGACCCGCGCCGCCGTAGGCGACGTCGGTGATCTCGAGATCCAATTCGTCTCCGGGCTTCATCGGGTGGCGATCATGGCCTTTCCGCCCCCGCATGGCGATGGACTTCACGCCGTCGGACGGGCAGGATCGCGTCGATGAGCAACCGGTTCCCCCGCAGCCCCTACGACCGCGAAGGCGGTCTGGTTTACTTCCCGCGCCTGGTCGAAAAAATCCGGCTCCACGAGGAGGGCAAATTGCCGGAGGACTACCGGGCCAACCTCGGTGCGGGCTTCGATCTGCGCTGCTGCGATTTTCTCAACGTCGATTACGACGCGCTGGCCGAACAGGTCCGCGCCGGAAAGTCCGATTCCCAGCTCCTCGAGTGGTGCTGCGAAAACGGGCGGCGTCCGAGCGAGGATGAGATCTTCATGTGGAACGAATACCTGCGCAAATGCGGGTGGAACGACCACTACTCCGAGCGTTTGCGCACGCGGCTCGAGGGGCTCGGCATGGCCGAACGCACGGATATCCGGACGATGTTCGATCTCATCGAGGTGGACGAAGGACGCGAGCCGGGCGGGGTTTCGGCCGCGGACCGTTGAGGGCCGTGGCGCATCCGTGGCGCGGACGTCTCGCCTTGGCCGCCGCGGTGCTCATTTGGTCGGGCACGCCCGTCTTCCAATACTGGTTGGCCGGGTCGTTCGACACGTGGACGCAGAATTTTTACCGTTACGCCGCGGGGTTTCTCACCATGGTCCCCTTTCTCGGCTGGATGGCGCGGCGCGCGCCGCACCGTTTGACGGCCCGCGAGTGGGCGGGTTGCGCGGCGGCCGCCGTGCCCAATGTCGTCCACCAAGTCGCCCAGACGGTGGCGGTCGTCCTGCTGCTCCCGGGTGTTTATGCGCTGCTCGGACGCGTCTCCGTCATTCTCACCGCCATTCTCGCTGTGATCTTCTTCGCCGACGAACGGTGGATTGCGCGCAGCGTGAAATTCCAGCTCGGCACCGCGCTCGCCTTGGCCGGGATGGTCGGCTTGGTCTGGTCGCCCGGGACCGGCGTGGTTTCCGGCACCGGCCTCTGGCTGGCCCTGCTCGCCGCCGTCGGCTGGGCGTCCTACGGGATCATGGTCAAGCAATTCACCGTCCGTCTCGGTCCGACCCTCGGCTTCGGGGTGATCAGCTTTTTCACCGCGTTGCTCCTGCTCCCGCTGATGCTGCTCTTCGGCGACGCAACGGCTCCCTGGCGCTGCGATGCGTGGACCAATTTCGTGCTCTTCGGTTCCGGGGTCCTGGCCATCGGTGCGGGTCACTGGTTTTACTACGTCGGCATCCGCCGCCTTGGCGCCGCGCCCGCGCAATCCGCCCTCCTGCTCTGTCCGCTCGGCACCATGCTGCTTTCCTCCGGATTGTTCGGCGAATCCTTCCGCTTCGAGCAACTGCTCTCCGGCGCCGTCCTTTTGGCCGGCGCCTTCCTCGCCCTCGCGGCGCGTCCGCCGGTGGGGGAAGAACCCGCTTGAAACTGCTCGCGAGCGGTCCCACGTGGTGGCAAGTTGGGTATTGTCATGGACGGTGATCGCTCTGCGCCGCCTTCCATCCTCCGGGTGGAAAGCGGAGAAACAGCCACCACGCTGCACCTGTCCGGCCGTCTCGATGACGAAACCGTGGCCGCTTGCTGGCACCGGGCGCTCGCTGCCGCGGCCGGAAGCGCGGGCCGGATCGAAGTGGATTGCCGCGGCGTCGACTATTGCGGGGGAGCCGGTTTCGCGCTCTTTGCCGCGCTGGAGGAAAAGTCGGAAGAGCGGGGCTCGCCTATGACAATCGTCGGCCTGGCGCCGCGTTTCCGCGAGTTGTTCGACGCGATCGACCGCCGCAAATTGCGCGTGTCGGCCGCGCCCGACCGCGGGCGCGGGGGCTGGGTGGGCGACATCGGTTACGTCGCTGCCGGGCGGGCCGGAGATTGGCGGGCGGAAACCGAGTTCGTCGGCGAAGTCGGTGCCGGGCTGGTCTCTCTCGCGCGTCATCCGCGCCGACTGCGGGTCCGCGAGTGGTGGAAGATCGTGGAGAAAGCGGGCAGCGACGCTTTGCCCATCGTCGGTCTGATCAGCTTCCTCACCGGCGTGATCATCGCTTTCCAAGCCGCCATGCCCATGCGCCAGTTCGGCGTCGATATTTTCGTGGTCAACCTCGTCGCCTTGGCCGTCACGCGGGAATTGGGTCCGATCATGACGGCCATCGTGCTGGCCGGCCGGACGGGTTCCGCCTTCGCCGCGGAAATCGGCACGATGAAAGTGAACGAGGAAGTGGCCGCGCTGACCACCATGGGATTGGACCCGGTGCGCTTCCTCGCCGTCCCGCGCGTGCTCGCCGGGATCGTGGTGACGCCGCTGCTCACGGTTTATTCCATGGCGGCGGGCATCGCCGGGGGTCTGGCTGTCATGATGCTCATCGACTTTCCGCTCTCGACGCTGATGAACCAGCTGTCCGGCGCGCTCAAGTTGCAGGACATCTCGGCGGGTCTGATCAAATCGTTTTTCTTCGGCGCGGTGGTCGCGGGTGTCGGCTGCATGCGCGGATTGCGCACCGGCGCCGGCCCGGCCGCGGTGGGCGACGCCACCACGCGTTCCGTGGTCACCGGCATTTTCCTCATCGTGGTGCTCGATGCCATTTTTGCCGTGGTCTATTACAACATCGACTTCTGAAATGAGCGCGGACGGCATTGTCGAAGTGAAGCGGCTGACCGCCGGATATGCGGGCCAGCCGGTGCTGCGCGACATCTCCTTCCGCGTGCGGCGTGGCGAGATCTTCATGATCCTCGGAGGATCCGGGTCCGGGAAAAGCACGCTGTTGAAGAACATGATCGGACTTTACCCCGCGATGGCGGGTGAAGTGCTCATCGGCGGCGAGGATATCGTCGGGGCCCGCGGGAGCAGGCGCGAGGGAATCCTGCGCAAGTTCGGCGTCACCTATCAGGGCGGCGCTCTCTTCGGCTCGATGAATCTGGAAAGCAATGTGGCCTTGCCGCTCGAGGAGTGGACGCGCCTGCCATCCGATGCCCGTCTTCTCCTCGCGCGCTTGAAGCTGCAGCAGGTCGGGCTCGGGGGATTCGGCGGCTACCTGCCTTCGGAAATCAGCGGCGGCATGCAGAAGCGCGCCGCGGTGGCCCGGGCCATGGCGTTGGATCCGGGACTGCTTTTCCTCGACGAACCTTCCTCCGGTCTCGATCCGGTGACTTCCGCCGGACTGGACGATCTCGTCCGGTCGCTCTCGCGCAATCTCGGCATCACCTTCGTCATCGCCAGCCACGAACTCTCGAGCATCCTCGCCATCGCCGACCGCGTGATCATGCTGGACGGCGGGGGCATCGTGGCGGAGGGTGACCCTAGGGAATTGCGCGACCGACCGACCAACGACTACGTGCGGGCTTTTTTCCGTCACGGAAAGGAGCGCGCCGCTTGAAGCCATGACCGGCCAACCCAATTATTTCAAGATCGGGCTCTTCGTCATCGCGGCATTCCTGCTTGTCGCCGCCGCGCTCGTTTATCTCGGGGCCGACCGCATGATGCGTCCCAAGATCTACCTCGAGACCTATGTGGACGGCACCGTGCAGGGCGTTGACATCGGTTCGCCGGTCAAATTCCGCGGCGTGCAGATCGGCCGCATTTCGCGCATCGATTTCGTCTTCAACGAATACGGACCCGAACCGGACCGCACCGGGCGCAACGACTATGTCTTTCTCGAGATGGAGATCGACCGCAAATTGTTCCGCGGCATGTTCACCGAAGACCTCGAACCGGTCATCGGCGAGGCGGTGCAGCAGGGGTTGCGCGTCATGCTGCAACCGCAGGGCATCACCGGGTTGAATTTCGCCGAACTGAACTACGTGCCGCAACCCGACCGCTCTCCTCCGCTGAAAATCTGGTGGACGCCGCGCGCGCATTACATCCCGTCGGCGCCGGGCACGTTGACCAGCATGCTCGATTCGGTCAACCGCATCATGGACTCCTTCGGCTCGCTCGACGTCGGCGACACATTGAAGGAGCTCAACACGGTGATGCAGAACTTCAACGCCGCGCTGAACAAGCTGCAGACCAACCTGGACGAGATGAATCTCTCCGAGGCCAGCGCCGATCTGCAGAAGCTCATCGACGAGATGCGCGGGAAGGTCGCCGGTTTGCCCGTGGAGCAATTGACCGAAGACGGACGCGAAATGATGCAGACGGTGACGGCGGCCGCCGGGGAGATGCAGGGGTTGGTCGATCGCTTGGAGGACAGCCCGTTGCTCAACGAGAAAGCGGTCGGCGGCATCGTCCGCGACTTCCAGTCCACTGCGGCCAATTTCCGCGTCCTCAGCGAGAACCTGCGCGACACGCCTTCCTTGATCCTCTGGGGCAAGCCCCCCAAGCGCACGGTCGTCGAGCCCCGCAGCCGTCAATAGGCGGCGCGTTCATCTTGCTGGCGCGGCGTGCCCGCGCCGCTAGAGTATGCCCCTTTCATGGAAGTCCCCTGGGTGATCTGGCTGGCCGCCGGCCTGCTTCTCGTCGGATCGGCTGCGTTTGTTTCCGCGCTGGAAGCGGTGCTGTGGCAGACGCCGCGTGCGCGGATGAACGAGTGGCCGCGTCTCCCGCGGCTGGAGAAGCTCGCCGCGGATTTCGCGCATCCGCGCGATTGCCTCTTCACGCTCTTCATGGTGACGGGCGGCGTGCTGCGTGCCTTGGGATGGTGGATGCTGTGGCTGGCCGCGGCCGGGTTGGCCGCGCGGAGCGGATGGCCCGTCTGGGCATGGGCTGCGGGGCTGGTCGGATCGGCCGCTTTGCTCGAGGTGGTCCCGTCGGTGGTGACCGCGCGCCGTCCGCGCGTCTGGGAATTCCCGCTCTTGCGCGCCGGCGGGCTGATCCTGCGTTTCTTCGGCCCCTTTTTCGACCGGGTGCAACCGGTGGTCTCGGCGGTGGCGGGAAAGCTTTTCCCGTGGTCCGCCGCGGCCCGGCCGCCGCTCGATGCCGGGGAGACGGAGACGATGGTGTGGATGCGCGAGGAGGAAGGCGGTTTCAGCCTGCAGGAGGCGGAAGTCCTGGCCGAGGTGCTGCAACTGAGCCGTCAGACCGTGCGGCAATACATGACGCCGCGGGTCGATGTCACGTTCATCGAAGACGAGATGTCCAACGAGGAAGTGCGCGCTCTGCTCCTGAAAAAGCAGTTCGTGCGCGCCCCGGTCATCGGCGGGACCCCCGATGAAGTCGTCGGGCTTCTCGACGCGCGCACTCTTCCCCGTCTGCCCGCGGGCATGCACTTCACCGAGGTGCTGCTGCCGCCTTCCTTCGTCCCCGAGACGATGGAGGCCAGCCAGTTGCTGGGCAGTTTCCTCAAGCACCGCCAGCCGCTGGCCGTGGTCCTCGACGAATTCGGCGGCGTGGAGGGCGTGGTCACGCTGGAGAGCTTTCTCGAGGAACTGCTCGGCGGGGCGGCCCCGCGTGCGGACCAGGAACTGTACATCGAGCAGCTCGGCGACGGCCGCATCCTGGCCAACGGCACGGCGCACTTGGCCGACCTCGGTGAATACCTCGGCTGCGACGCGACCCGCGAGGGGATCGAGACGATCGGCGGCTATGTCATTCATACGCTGGGCAAACTCCCGCGGCAGGGCGCGTCCGTGCGCCTCGGTCCGTGGAAAGTCACCGTGCGCTCCATGACCCAGCGCCGCGTGCGGGAAGTGGTGCTGCAGCGGGCGGAACGCCGGGGAGGTGCCCGATGATCCTCGCGCTGGCCGCCGCACTGCTGGTTTTGTCCTTCGTCTTCAGCGGGCTGGAGGCCGCATGGGTCGCGCTCGACCGCGTGCGTTTGCAGCACCGTGCGGCCAAGAACGAGGGGCGCGCCCGGCAGATGCTTGCATGGGATTCGTCCTCCCCGCAGGCCGATCTGGTCATGGCCTGGACCAGCCGGCTGGCCGCGGCCGGCGCCTTCGTGCTGGTCCTCTCCAAGTTGTCCGCCCTCGGCGCCCCGGCGTGGCTGGCGCCGCTGGTTTTCGTGCCGCTTTACGTGCTGCTCGTGCAATTGCTCGCGCGCCAGGTTTTCCGCCGCCTGCCTTTCAAAGTGCTCAGCGCTTCCTGGTGGCTGGTTTCGCTCGCGGGTTCCTTCTGGTCGCTCCTCGCCGGACCGGTCGCCGACCTGCTCCGCCGCGTGCCGCGCGAACCGCTTTCCCGCGCGCCGTCCGCGGAGGAGTTGCTGGTCACCGCCGCGGCGGCGCCCGAAGTTTCCGCGCTCGAACTCGGCATGCTGCGCAGCGTGCTCGACTTCCGCCGGCTCACGGCGGGCGGACTGGCGCGTCCCCCGCGCGATTTTCCGCACGCGCCGGCCGGTCTCTCGCTGAGCGAGATGCTGGCCGACCGTGCGCTGGCCGATGCACGGCAGGTGCTAGTCACCGGGGCCGACGGACTCCCGCTCGGGGCGATGTCCGGTGCGATCGCGGCCCTTTCCGGGGCCCCGGGCGCGCGTGTGCAGTCGTTCGCCCGGCCCCTGCTTTCCTTTCCGCCTGATCTGCCCGCCTGGAAAGTCCTGGCCAGACTGCGGCGCGCCCCGACGCCGGTGGCGGAGGTGCGCGACGAGGAGTCGGGGCGGTTGCTCGGCATCATCACGGAGGAATCCGCCATCGCACGACTGCTCGGACAAACGGTTTGAGGCGTGCAAAAGGCCGTCGGTGCCGCCATATTCGCCCGAATGTCCGTGACTGTTTCGACCTTTTCCCGGAAGAACCCTTTTCCTGCGCGTCTGACCCGGACGCGGCTCCTCACTGCTCCAGGTTCGGGCAAGGAGACCCTCCATTTCGAGGTGTCGCTGGCCGGTTCGGGGCTGGCTTATGAAGTCGGCGATTCTCTCGGCATTTTTCCCTCCAATGACGCGGCGGAAGTGGACGCGGTGCTGGCCGCCTCGGGATTGAGCGGTGACGAACCGGTGGAAAGTGCGGGGGTCAACCTGCGCGAAGTGCTGACCCGCCAAGTCACCTTGCGCGAGCCGTCCCGGCAGTTGCTGGCCGCCATTCTCGAAAAATGCCCGGAGGCCGCCGAGCTCTCCGAACTTGTCGACCCGGAAGCCAAGTCCGTCATGGACGACTGGGTGGATGGTCGCGAGGTCGTCGATATCCTGCAGGCCTACCCGCGGGCCGGATTCACCGCGGATGAGTTGGTCAAAGTGCTGCGCAAACTGCAACCGCGGCTTTATTCCATTGCGTCCTCGCCCAAGGCTTTTCCCGAAGACATCCATCTCACGGTGGCTGTGGTGCGCTACGAGTTGCATGGACGCAAACGGCAGGGAGTTTGTTCCACTTATCTGGCCGACCGCGTGAACGGCGGAACCATGCCGGTCTTCATCCACTCGGCGAAACATTTCCGCCAGCCCGAGGATCCGTCCGTTCCCGTCATCATGGTCGGTCCGGGCACCGGCATTGCGCCTTTCCGCGCTTTCCTGCAGGAGCGGGAGGTTCTCGGCGCGCCCGGCAAAACATGGCTTTTCTTCGGCGACCGCAACCGCGCCACCGACTTTCTTTACGAGGAAGAGATCAATGCGTGGCGCGGGAAGGGCGTGCTGCACCGGCTCGACACAGCTTTTTCCCGGGACCAACCGGAGAAAATCTACGTGCAGCAACGCATGATGGAGAACGCCGCCGAATTGTGGCGTTGGCTCGAGGACGGTTCGTACTTTTATGTCTGCGGTGATGCCTCGCGCATGGCCAAGGATGTGGACGAAGCCCTGCATCGCATCGTCGAGCAAGCCGGAGGCAAATCGAAGGAAGAGGCCGCGGCCTACGTCGAGGAATTGAAAAAGACGAAACGCTACCGGAAGGACGTCTACTGATGAGCGCACCGCAGAATTTGCGCAAGGTCCACTTCACCGGCATCTGCGGCACGGCGATGGGTTCGCTCGCCGCCGCGCTGCGGGACCGGGGCGTCGCGGTGACCGGTTCGGACGACAATGTCTACCCGCCCATGTCGACCTTCCTCGAAGGCAAGGGCATCACGATCAGCCGGGGGTTCCGTCCGGAAAACCTCCCGTCCGACGCCGACTTCGTCGTCGTCGGCAATGCCATGGCCCGCGGCAACCCCGAGGTGGAAGCCGTCCTCAACCGCAAGCTGCTCTATTACTCGTTGCCCGAGGCGCTGAAATTTTTCTTCCTGCGCGGGCGCCACAATCTGGTGGTCACCGGCACGCACGGCAAAACCACGACCACGTCGCTCCTGACGTGGATTTTCGAGTCGGCCGGCCTCGCCCCGTCCTGGCTCATCGGGGGAATCCCCAACAACCTCGGGCAAGGCTGCCGCCTCGGGGACTCGAAATATTTCATCCTCGAGGGCGACGAGTATGACACGGCTTTCTTCGACAAGCGCTCTAAATTCGTCCACTACCTCCCCGAGTTGCTCATCGTGAACAACATCGAGTTCGACCATGCGGACATCTTCCGCGACCTCGAAGACGTCATGACCAGCTTCCGCCGCCTCGTCCAGATTGTCCCCTCCGAGGGCATGGTCCTGCTCAATGCCGACGACCCGAACTGCCGCGCCCTGGCCGAAAAGTGCCCCGCGCCGATGCTCGAGGTCGGTTTGTCTCCCAATGCCGGCAATCACATCCGCGAGGTGAACTACGGACGCGAGTCCTCGGCTTTCACCCTTTTCGGCGAACGTTTCGAGATCCCGATGATCGGCGAATTCAACGTCCGCAATGCCGCCATGGCGGTGTCGGCCGCACATTTTTACAACGTTCCCTTCACGGACATCCGCAAAGCCCTGCAAACCTTCACCGGCATCCGCCGCCGCCAGGAAGTGCGCGGCGAGGCGGGTGGCGTCACGGTCATCGACGATTTCGGCCACCATCCCACGGCCATTGCGCAGACCATCGAGGGACTGCGTGTGAAATTCCCGGACGCCAAACTGTGGGCCGTCTTCGAACCGCGCTCCAACACCACGCGACGCGCGGTTTTCCAAGACATCCTGCCCAAAGCTTTCGCCGGGGCCGACGGCGTGGTGCTGGCCCAAGTGGCGCGGATGGACCAGTTGCCCGAGAACGAGCGCCTCAATCCGGAGAAAGTGGTGTCCGACCTCAAGAGCGCCGGCAAGCAGGCTTTCTACGAACCCGACACGACGGCGATCATCGACCGCGTGGTTTCACTCGCCGGCCCGGGCGACATCGTCGTCGTCTTCAGCAACGGCGGTTTCGACAACATCCACGGCAAGTTGCTCTCGAAACTCGGGAGCTGAGATCCGCGATGGTCCGTGCGGCGAAGCCCGCCGGGCGCTTGCCGGTGGAACTCAGTCCTTCGGTCCGCCCCAGACCCCGCCGCTCTCCGCCACCGCCTCGCCGACCTGCCGCTCGAGCAGACGTTGTGCTTCCGTGGTCAAATCGCCGTGGCGCGACGCGCTCTCGCGCGCGGATTCCAGCAGGGCGTTGACCGCCGCGGCGCGTTCTTCCGCGCTTAGTTTGTTCCAGAATCCCTCCGTTTCCTCCGCTTCGTAGGACAGCATCTCGACCCCGAGAACCTCCGGCCCGGGCCAGACCAGCACCACCCGCGAATCGCGCGGGTCCATTTCGAGGTAGAAGCCTCGAGCGAGATCGAATCCCGCCTTGGCGGCGAAGGTCCCGCGCAGCTGCAACCGCTTCGTGCTCCCCAACCATTGGTGTTCCCACTCGTATTGGTGGGCGAATTCCCGCCGCACGGTGGCCAGCTCGAGTATCGGGGTCTGCGCCTGCAGCACCGTCTCGCGTCCGATGCGGACCTCCGGACGGAATTGCAACCGCCGCGCCACGCCATCCGCGATCCGCCGCGCCAGTTCCACCGCCGGTTCACCGGCGGCCCGGGCTGCCTCCCCGGGCATCCGCGCGCACGAGCGCATCAACCACGCGGCGCACAGCGTCAGCACCACCAGCACCAACGCCGCCGAAATGGCCCGAGGCAAATGTCCCATAAAGCGCGCGATACCTTACCACGACCGGCAAATGAGCAGTAATCTTGAAAAAGCGTCGAGAGTTTATGGTTGAGGGTTGAGAGGGATTGCCTGCGCCACGCTTCGGCCGTCTCGCTGCGCTCGGCTCGAACTGCGTTCTCATCCCTCGGGAGGGCTTCGAGTCCGCCTGCGGCGGAGTGGCGGATGGGGAGGGATTCGAACCCTCGGTGCATTGCTGCACACACGCTTTCCAAGCGTGCGCATTCGACCACTCTGCCACCCATCCGGAGTGAGCCTCCAGTAAACACGGACCCGGGGGAATCCGCAAGCCGGCGAACCGTTTTCCCCTTAATGGCCGGACTTGGTTCGTGCCCCCCGCGGATGCATTATGCTGTCCGATGCCCGACTTTTCCGACGACCCTTCCAACAGTCCGCACGACGATCTGCACTACCGGGAATACAAGATCCTGCTCCATCCGGAACGCTTTGCCACGCCGCAGGCGTTCCAGGATTTCTGGCAGGTGGTGAAGCGCGTGGCCAAGCAGTTCGATGTGCGTCTGGAGGAGGAGGACGATGCTTTCGCCAACCAAGTCCGGGAGGTCCTCTTTTTTGACACCCCGGATTTCGACCTCTACAACAACCACTTCATCGTGCGTCTGCGCACGCTTTACCGCGACGGTTGGCCGGCGGGCACGCCGGAGCTGACGGTGAAGTTCCGTCATCCGGACTTCGAGAAAGCGGCCCGGGTCGATGTGCGTCCGGCGCTGGCCGGCGAGACGCGGATCAAATTCAAGGAGGAGTTGCTGCCGCGGCCGGACCGCCTCGGGGAGCTCCGGTCGATTTTCTCGCACAATTCGGTGCTGGCCTTGCCGCGCGAGGCGATGAATTTCGCGCTGGAGAACATCACGCACGCTTTCCCCGCGTTCCGCGCCATCGAAGGCAAGGGCGAAGCACCGATCGAATTGGTCAACGACATGGCGGTGGAGGAAGTGCAGGTCAACACGGGGTCGGCGCACTTCGGTCACCATTACAAAGGCAGGACAACCATCGCGGTATGGCGCAGCCGCAAGCTCGAGCAGCCGGTCTGCGGGGAATTCGCCTTCCAGTGCAAGTTCAGCAAGTCGGACGACATCCACGAGGGCACGCTGGAACGGGCGGCGGCTTTCCACAAGGAACTGCAGAAAACGGCGGCGGACTGGGTGCTGCTGGGCACGACCAAGACGGCGCTGGTCTACGGGCTCGGGAACAAGACGGTGGTGAACCATGAGTGAGTTGTCCGCATCGCCGGTCTCACTCGGACGGATTTTCCGGGTCTTCGCGCAGATCGGGGTGACCAGTTTCGGCGGCGGCATCGTGGCTTACTTGCGCCGCGCCCTGGTGGAGAAAGAGAAGTGGCTTGACGAGGACCGCTTCATGGCGGCCTTGGAAATTTCGCAGACGTTGCCCGGGTTGAATTCGACGAACATGAGCGTGATCGTCGGCCGCCAGCTGCGTGGCGCGGCCGGCGCTTTCGTCGCGGTGCTCGGCATGATCCTGCCCGGCGCGGTCATTCTCACCGGATTGGGCTTCGCCTATGTCGCGCTGCGGCATGATCCGAAAGTCGCCCTGATTCTGACCGGTGTGGCCGCGGCGGCGGTCGGGCTGCTCCTGCAGGTGACGCTGAAAATCGGCTGGAAGCAGCTGGTCCGGCCGCTGGACCTGTCTTTCGTCCTCCTTGTCTTCGTGCTGGTCGGTCTCTTCCACGTGTCGCTGCTCGTCATTCTGGTCACCGTCGCCCCTCTGGCCGTGTGGATGCACCGGCCGGGGGCGAAGAAGGAAGGCTTATGACGAAGATTGTCGAATTGATCAACGTCTTCGCCTTGCTCTCCCTGCTCGCGGTCGGAGGAGGCACGGCGGTGCTGCCGGAGATGAAGCACGTCACCGTCGAACGCCACCACTGGGTGACCGACACGCAGTTCGCCGAGATCTACAGCCTCGGTCAACTGGCCCCGGGACCGAACATGACATGCGTGGCGCTCATCGGCTACGAGGTCTCCGGACTCGCCGGTCTCTTGGCCGTGCTCGTCGCATTTTTCTTCCCCGCCTGCTTGCTGTGTTATTTTGTCAGCAAATTCTGGGATGCCGCGGAGGGCTCGCCATGGCGCAACGCGGTGCAGCGCGGTATGGCGCCGGTCGTGGTAGGACTGATGCTGGCCGGTTGTTACGCGCTGGGCAAAACGGCGAGCTACAATCCCGCCCGGGACTGGGAGTTCAATCTGCTCACTCTGGCCATCGGCGCGGCGGTCGCGGTCATTCTGAGTGTCACGCGGATCAATCCGGCCTTGACCATCGTCGGGGGCGGCATCGCCGGGTATTTCCTGCTCGGCAGTTGACCGCTATTCGTAGCGCAGGGCTTTGACCGGATCCATGCGGGCGGCGAACCAGGCGGGGATGACGGCCGCGATCGTGCAGATGAGGAAAGCGCTGGCGCAGATGATGGCGATATCGGAGGGGACGATTTCCGCGGGGATTTCGGAGAACTGGTAGATCGACTTCGGGAAAATTTCAACGCCCATGACCCCGGAGAGCCATCCGCTGACCTGATTGCGGTATTGGACGAGCCAGATGCCGGTGGCGAGGCCGATGAGCGTGCCGAAGAACCCGACAACGATGCCTTGGCCGACGAAAACGCCGATGATCTGTCCGGTGCGCGCGCCGAGGGCCTTGAGGATGCCGATCTCGCGCGTTTTCTGCACGGTGACGGTGATGAGCGTGTTCATGATGCCGAAGGCGGCGACGATGACGATGAAGAGAAGGATGAAAAACATGACATTGCGCTCCATGTGGATGGCCTCGAAGAGTTCGCGGTTCATGTCCATCCACGTCGACATGGGCAAGCCGTCGCCCGCGACGAGCCGGATGTTGTCACGCACGGCGGCGGCCTGGTAGGGGTGGACGGTCTTGATGGTCAGCCCGTGCACACCGCCGCCGAGGCCGTAGAGTTCCTGGCCGATGTGCAGGGGCACGAGGAGGAACTCGGAGTCGTAGAGATAGCGGCCGGACTCGAAGACGCCCGTGACGGTGAGTTCCAAGGGGAGGATCATCTCGCGCAATTCGCCGGCGCTTTTCGTTCTCGCCGCGCCCTGTTCCAGTTCGTTGATGCTGTCGACGATTTCCTCGAGGTTGCCCGGCGAATAGACGGTGATGGTATCGCCGACGCCCACTCCGAGGATTCCCGCGAGGGCCGATCCGACAACGACCTCGTTGCCGTCGAGTTTCAGTTCGCCCGCGACCATGAAGTCCCGGAGGGCCGTGACGGAGGCCTCCGCCGCGGGGTCGATGGCCCGGATTTTCGGGGCGAGCCGGCGCCCCATGAACTCGGCGAGCACGGGTCCCTGGACGAACGGTGCCACCCCGGTGACGCCCTCGGCGGCGCGGATGCGGGCGGCTTGCGCGGGCCAGTCCTCGATGATGGTCTCGCCGCCCGCCACGAGATGCGCGTCGAAGCCGAGGACTTTGCGGCGCAATTCCTGCTCGAAGCCGGTCATCACGGAGATGACGAGGATAAGCACCATGATGCCGAGGGTGACGCCGAGGATGGAGATGACCGTGATGAGGCTGAGGAAGGTGCGCTTCGGTTTGAGGTAGCGCAGGGCGAGGAAGAGGCTGAAGGGTTTGGTCACGGGTCTTGGAAAGTGTCGCCTCTGGGTGCCGGCGGGCAAGGATAAGCGGCGCGGCGCGCGGCGCTACTCTTCCCGGGGCGCGAGCCGTTCGGCCGCGGGGATGTCCAGTTTGGCTTCGAGTTCGTTGATCAGGGTGACGACACGGGGCAGACGTTCCTCCTCGCCGAGGAGATAGATCGCGCGGAGCTTGTCGTAGGCCTCGCGTTCGCGTCCGGGGCACTCGGCCAGCTCGTAGGCGGCGAGGCGTTTGACATAAGGCGGCGCCTCCGGGTGGCCGGCGGCGGCGGTGAAGGCATCGGCGGCCGCGCAGTGGTCGAGGAATTTGTCGCGCAGCATGATGCCGAGGCGTTCGCGCAGGAGGTAGCGGTCCGGGTTGTTGGCGATGCCGCGCTCGAGGAAATCGCGCCCGAGTTCGTGGTATTCGCGTTCGGCCCGCCGGCGGAGGAATTCGCTGGGTTCCCGGGGATTTTCGCGGGCCGCGACCGAGGCGTTCCAAGCCAGGTGCCAGCTGGCGAGGTCCCAGTAGACGAGCGAACGCGGTTGCAGGGCGGTCACGCTCTGGAAGAGTCCGGCCATGCGTCCCCAGGCCGTTTGTTCCCACGCGGTGTGGGCTTCGATCCAGAGGAAGGCCGAAACGAGGGAACGGAATCCGCTCAAGGCTGCGGCGTAGGCAAGTTGCCCGATCTGTTCGCGCAGGCCGATATCGAGGGTGGCGGTGCGCAGGTTGGCCGCGCGGTGGGCTTGGTCGAGCGACGTTTCGAGGGGCAGCCGGGCCAGGCCGAAGAGCAGGAGGGCGCCGATGACGGCGGTCCAGAGCGCGACGGGTCGCATAACTCAGAGTTCCTTGTGGTGGAAAACGGCGGCGGCCAGCGCGGTGTAGACGGCGATGTATCCGGCGCCGAGCGCGAGGGTTTTCCAGAAGATCGCGGCGGGGATGGCCGCGCCGGTCACGATGTCATCCACCAGATTGAAGGCCTGCAGGTCGGGGAAGATGAGCGAGATGAGGGCGAGCAGGCCCTTGGTGAGGAAACCCGACTCGTTCGCGGCCATCCAGTATTCGCGCGCGGTGGCCTGCAGATGCCCGATGAAATAGACCGCGAACGCGGTGATCGTGGTGAAGATCGTCGAGGTGGCGAAGGTCGAGATGAACATGGTCAGCGCGGCGAGCAGCCAGGCTTTGACCAGGATGACGATACCGCCGGCGAAAAGGTTGGGGTCATGGCCGGCCGCGCGGATTTTGCCGAGGGCGGCTTGCAGTTCCGCGGGGGGCAACGCGGCCATTTCGATCTCGGCCCCGTGCAGGAGGGTCTGCGTGCGCAGGAGCAGCACGACGGCGAAGAGCGCGCCCATGAGCAGGACGGCGAGGGCGAGGAGCAGAAAGACCCCGGCCAGCTTGCCGAGAAGGTATTCGGTGCGCGACACCGGTTTGGCCAGAATCGTGTAGATGGTGCGGTCCTCCCGGTCCTTGGGCAGAAGCGTCGCGGTGGCGAGGATGGCGAGGAGCGAGCTGAAAATGCTCATGGCCCCGAGGGCGATGTCTTTGAGCATCTGGAACTCCTCCTCGAAACTGAAACGCGCGAGGAAGAACGAGTTGCCGATCACGAGGAGGGCGAAGATGACGAGGAAATAAAAGACCTTGAGCCGGACGAGTTCGGTCCAGGTCACGGTGGCGATAGCGGCGGTGCGGCGGATCATGGGGTAAGGGGAAAGCGCGTGCCGACGTCCTTCCCGGCGAGGGCGGCGGCGAGTTGTCCGGGTCGGCGTCCGTCGAGGATCCAAGTTTCGATCCCCGCGCCGGTGGCGAAAGCGACGGCGTCGAGTTTGCTGCCCATCCCGCCGGTGCTGTGCGCGCCTTTTTCGTCGGTCACGTGGCGGCGGGCGTCCCCGAGGTCGGTGACAACGGGCATCCGGTGTCCATCCGCTTGGAGGCCGTCGCTGCCGGTGAGGATGAGGAAGAGGTCGGCCCCGCAGAGCCCGGCGACTTCGGCGCCGAGGCGGTCGTTGTCGCCGAAGCGGAGTTCTTCCACGGCGACCGAGTCATTCTCGTTGATGACCGGAACAACTCCGGGGAAGGCGAGGAGTTCGCGCAGGGTGTTCTCGGCGTTGCGCCGCCGTTGCAGGCTGTCGATGTCGCCGTGGGTCAGGAGGAGTTGTGCGGCGGTCAGTCCGTGGGCCGCGAATGCTTCCTGCCAGGCCCGCATGAGTTGCGACTGGCCGACGGCCGCGCAGGCCTGTTTGCCGGGCAGAGACAAGGGGCGTTCGGGGAGACCGAGGGCGGCCACACCCGCGGCCACGGCGGCGCTGGAAATGACCGTGACGGGATGTCCTTTCGCCACGAGTCCGGCGATCTCCGCGGCGAGGCGGGCGAATTGCGTGCGGTCGAGTTGCAGTCCGCTGGCGTCGGTGGTGAGGACACCGGTGCCGAGTTTGATCACGAGGCGCTTGTTCATGGGCGGGCGAGGGCGAGGCATCCGGCCTCGAGGGCCAGATCTTCTTTCACGTTGCGATCCAGAAAAAGCCGGAGCTGTGCCGCGCCGTCAAGAACGCGCAGCAATTCCGCGTCGTCAAAGCGTCCGGCCAAGGTCTGCGATTCGCCGGCCAGGGCCGGAAAATGGAGCGCCCCGAGTCCGTGCCGGGCGCGGAGGACGTCGGCGGTCCGCTCGGCGACGACGGCGGCGAGTTGCTGGCGGACACCGAGGACGCGGGCTTCGACCAGCGCTTTGAGCCGGGCCTCCTCGTCCTTGAGCCATTCCTCCTCGGCGGTGTCCCCGAGACGCTTTTTTTCCGCTTTGAAAGCCGCCGAGAGTTCCTCCTCGATGCTTTCCCGCGACTCCCGCAGCGCGTGCTGCAGCCGGCGGGCCAGCCGCAGGGCCGCCCCGGTGCGCCGGCCGGAGGGAGCGGACAGCACTTCGCCCGCGGCGGCGGCGACTGCGGCGGCGGATCCTTCGAGCGGGGCCGCGCCCGCGGAGCGCAGGGGGAAGTGGGCGCAACGCGAGACAATGGTCACGGGCAGGAGCGCGGGGTTGGCCGTGACGAGGATGAAGAGCGTGTTCGCGGGCGGTTCCTCGAGCGTTTTGAGAAACGCGTTGGCCGCACCGAGTTGCAGGCGGTCGGCGTCGAGGATGATGCCTGTTTTGGTCGCGCCGGGGCGGAAGCTGGTGGCAAAGAACGGTTCGCAGAATTCGCGGAACGGCTCGATCGTGATGCGGCGCGATTTGGAGCCGGGTTCGAGCCGGTGCACGTCCGGATGCCGCGCGGCTTCCGTCGCCGTGGTGTCGTTGACCAGCGCGGCGATCTCCAGGGCCAGATGCGAGCGGCCGCTGCCGGGCGGGCCGGTGAGGAGCATGGCGTGCGGCAGACGACCGTTCCGGCGGGCGCGGCCGAGTCGCTCAAGGATGTCAGCGGGAAAAAAAGCCATGGAAGCGATCGAGGAGTATGTCGCGGATGCAGCCGGACAACTCGGTTTCGGAAAGCGTGGCGTCGAGGACGGCGAAGCGGTCCGGTTCGGCCTCCGCGGCCCGGCAGTAACCATCGCGCACGGCTTCGTAAAAAGCGAGCGGTTCGCTCTCCATGCGGTCGCGACCGCCTTCGCGCCGGTGCAGTCGCCCGAAGGCCTCGCGGGCGTCCATGTCGAGGAGGAAGGTGACATCGGGCACGGTTTCCCCGACGGCGTAGCCATTGACCATGCGGGTCATGGCCGGATCGAGGCATCGGGCCACTCCCTGGTAAACGGCGGTGGAGTCGTGGAAACGGTCGCTGATGACCACGCGGTCCGCGGCGAGGGCGGGGCGGACGACCTCGCGCACGAGTTGTGCGCGGCTGGCGGCGAAGAGGAAAAGCTCGGCCTCCGGCACGAGGCCGTGCCCCTCCGGAGCGTGCTGCAGCAGCTGCCTGATGGCATCGCCTGCGGGCGTGCCGCCGGGTTCGCGGGTCAGCACGGCTTCGTGCCCCCGCTCGCGCAGCCAGGACGCGAGAAGCCGGATTTGGGTCGACTTGCCGCACCCTTCCGAGCCTTCAAAGGTGACAAATAGGCCTCGTCTCATGGATCCGGTGGATTAGACTCGGACCAAGCCGCGGGGGCAAAAGCATTTCGCGGCGCGCAACGGCATGAAGATTGTTTTTGTCGAGACCGAGGACGACGAGCAGCCGTTTTTCGCGGAAAGTCTGGCCGGTCACGAGGTCTGTTTTGTCGACGCGATCGAGGAGGTGCCACGGGACGCGGAAATCGTGTCGGTTTTCGTCAATTCCCGGGTCGGCCCCGGTTTCCTGCGGGCCCATCCGCGCCTGCGGTTGGTGGCGACCCGTTCCGCCGCGGTGGACCACTTGGACACCAAGGCGGCGGCCCAGCGCGGTGTGGTGCTGGTCCACGTGCCGGACTACGGCGCCGCCACGGTGGCGGAGCACACCTTCGCTCTCATTCTCGGGGTGGCGCGGCGGTTGCGCCACTGCCTCGATACGCGCAACCGCGGCCGTGGTTCGGCGGAGCGTCTGCGCGGGGTCGAACTGCGGGGCAAAACCCTCGGGGTGGTCGGCACGGGACGGGTCGGTCGCATGGTCATCCCGATCGCCCGGGCCTTCGGCATGGAGTGCGTGGCCTTCGACCGGAAGCGGGATGCGTCCCTGGCCGCGGAATTGGGCTTTCGCTATGTCACGCTCGGCGAATTGCTGAAGCACTCCGATGTCATCACGCTCCATATCCCGCTCACTCCCCGCACGAGGCACATGCTCAACGCCCGTCGCCTGGCCCGTTGCAAGCACGGTGTCATCCTGATCAACACCGCACGCGGCGCCCTTGCCGATATCGACGCGCTGCTGGACGGTCTGAACAGCGGGCAGGTCGGGGGGTGTGGGGTTGGACGTTCTGGAGGACGACACGGCCTTCAAGGCCGACGCATCGCGCGTCATCGGCGCGCAGATCGTGCAGAAAATCCACGCCGTTTCCACGCCCGGCGGCGACACGGAGCGCCGCGAGGAGCGTCTGCGCGAGTTGCAGGGCATCATGCGCAACCGCCGGTTGCTCGCGCACGAGAATGTTTTTTTCACCCCGCATGTCGGCTTCAGCAGCGTCGAGGCGATCGAGCGGATCAATCTCGGCACGGTGCAGAACATCCGGAATTTTATCGCGGGGCGCCTCGCGGACGAAGCGTTGGTCAAGTCATGAAGCACTGGATGGTCAAACAGGAACCGGACTCCTACCCGTGGGAGCAATTCGTGCGCGACAAAGGCACGGCGTGGACGGGCGTGCGGAATTTCCAGGCGCGGAACAACCTGCGCGCCATGAAAAAAGGAGACGAAGTTTTTTACTACCACAGCGTGACCGGCAAATGCGTGGTGGGACTGGCCAGAGTGACGCGCGAGGCCTACGCGGACGCCACGGCCGGAGAGGGAGACTGGTCGTGCGTCGACCTGGCGCCGGTCAAGGCCTGCCGCACGCCGGTCACGCTGGAGCAGATCAAAGCGGAACCGGGACTGCGCGAGATCGCGCTGCTGCGTCAATCGCGCCTCAGCGTGATGCCGTTGACCGCGGCCGAGGCGAAGACCCTGCGGAAACTCGGAGGCCTTGCTTGAGAGGCGCGCGGTGCGTTTTGCTTCTGCTCCTCGCGTGGCCGGGCGGGGCGGACGCCGGGGCACCGGTGCCCGATCCGGAGGAATGGCAGACCGAAGCGGTCTGGTATCAGATTTTTCCCGAGCGCTTCCGCAATGGCGATCCGTCCAACGACCCGGTGCGCGACAGCCTCGGCGGAAAAGAACGGGCGCCGGAATCCTGGCGGGTGCGCGCCTGGAGCTCGGACTGGTATGCGCGCGACGCGTGGGAGCAGGCACGGGGAACGGATTTTTACGAAACGGTCGCGGAACGGCGCTACGGCGGCGACATCCAGGGCATCATCGACAAGCTCGATTACCTGCGCGATCTCGGGGTCAACGCCATTTATTTGAATCCCGTCTTCTGGTCCGGATCACACCACAAATATGACACGTTCAGTTTCCACCATATCGATCCGTGGTTCGGTCCGGATCCACAGGGTGACCTGAGAATCATCGCGGCGGAGACGGAGGATCCGGCCACATGGCAATGGACGGCCGCCGACAAGCTTTTCCTCGAGATGGTCGCCCAGGCACACGGGCGCGGCATGCGGGTCATCCTCGACGGTGTCTTCAATCACGCCGGCCTGGGATTTTTCGCCTTCGAGGACCTGCGGAAAAACCAGCAGGCCTCGGCGTACAAGGACTGGTTCGCGGTCGAAGCATGGGACAACCCCGACACGCCGGAAGACGAGTTCCGCTGGCAAGGCTGGCAGGGGATCAAGGATTTGCCGGAATTCGCCGAGGTCGGCACCGCGGAGGGTCCCGATCTCGCACCCGCGGTGAAGGAGTATCTTCTCGCCGTGACCCGCCGGTGGATGCAGCCGGACGGAGACGTTTCGCGCGGGGTGGACGGCTGGCGGCTCGACGTGGCGTGGATGGTGCCGACCGCATTCTGGCGGGAATGGAACAAGATGGTCCACGGGATCAACCGGTCCGCTTTCACCGTAACCGAGATCTGGAAGGACGCCCACGAAGTGACGCTCGGCGGGAACTTCGATGCGGCCATGAACTACGAGGGCTTCGCCATGCCGGTCAAAGGGTGGCTTTTCGACACGGCGCTCAAGCCATCCGAATTCACCGCATGGCTCGACCGCACGCGCGCCACGTGGCCGGCGCCCGTCGCCTTGCGGTTGCAGAATCTTCTCGATTCGCACGACACGCCGCGCGCGGGATCGGCCGCCTTCGACGGGCGCGCCGGCAAGAAATACAAGAAACGACATGAATTCGATCTCGCGGTCGGCGGCAGTGTCTCGCCCAAGGGCAACCCGGACTACCGTTGGCAGAAGCCGGACCCGCGCGCTTGGCAGCTCGTGCGCATGGCCGCTTTGCTGCAGATGGCCTATGTCGGCACCCCGTTCATTTACTACGGCGGGGAAGCGGGGATGTGGGGGGCGAACGACCCCGATTGCCGCAAGCCGATGCTCTGGGACGACCTGGATTACGATGCGGAGTTCATGGGGCCGGATGGGCAGCGGGTCGGGCCGCACGAGGTGAAATTCGACCGCGACCTGCACGCGTTTTTCCGCGCGGCCATCGCGCTCCGGCGCAACACGCCGGCTCTGAACCGGGGGAGCTTACGCTGGTTGGCGGTGGACGACGGGGCCAACACGCTGGCCTTCGAGCGCTCGGACGGCCAGAGCTCCGTGGTCATCGTCTTCAACCGCAGCGAGTCCCCGCAAACCGTGCGGATCGCCGCGCCCGCGGGCTGGCCGGATGGTGCGGTGCAGGCGGGGTTCGTCTCGGACGGAGGTTCCGCCGTGATACGGCGCAGCGGCGACGAATTGCTGGCTGACCTTGCGCCGTTGACCGCCGCGGTCTTTTTGCCGTGAGTCCCCGCCGCGCTGTGGCAGGATGCGCTTGATGAACGGTCGTGCAGCTTTGCTTTGGACCTTTTTTTTCGGCTTGGCCGCGCTCGGCCTGATGGTTGCGGGCTTCACCGTTTGGGATCAGCCGGCGCTCGAGGCGGTGCGCGACGGGTCGGGCCGCTCGTGGAAAAACACCGCGCGTGCCTTGTCCTTCTACGGTGATTTTCCGTGGTTGTTCGGCTCCGGGATCATCGCCCTCTGGCTGGCTTTGCGTTTCCGGGCCCGACGCTGGGCGCGGATCATCACGGCTATGTTGCTCGCGGGTATCCTCGCCGGGATGGTTTCCAACGTGGTGAAACTCGGCACCGGCCGGGTGCGTCCGCGCACCGAGGACGTGCAACACGGTTGGTATGGTCCGCGGCATGAAGGGCGCTGGGTCACCTTGGAGCACAAATTCCAGGGATTCCCGTCCTCCCATGCGGCGTGTGCTTTCGGTTTTTTCTATCCGCTTTTTCTCTCGCGACGCGGATGGGGTGCGATCGGTCTGCTCGCCGCGGCGGCCATTGCCTGGTCGCGGGTGCAGTTGAATGCGCACCATATTTCGGACGTCGCCGCGGGCGCGTTGCTGGGCTTTGTCGCCGGCTGGCTCGTCTGGCGGTGGATCGTCGAGCGCGGTGGTCTGGCGCGTTGGCTCGGGCCGACCGAGGTCACTGCGGAGGGCATGCCGCAGCCGGCGGCTTAACCCGGCGGCCAATCCATGGGGCGTCCGCCGAGAAGGTGCACATGCAGATGGGGGACGCTTTCGCCGGCGTGGGGGCCGTGGTTGATGACCAGGCGGTAACCGGTTTCATCGAGGCCTTCCTGCTTGGCGATGTCGCGCGCGGCAAGGAGCAGTTGGCCGAGCAGAGCACCGTCGTCGTCGCGGGCTTCGCCGACGCGGGGGATGACGCGTTGCGGAATGACGAGGATATGGACCGGGGCCTGCGGGTTGATGTCGCGGATGGCGAGAACGTCTTCGTCGTTGCGGACGATGTCCGCGGGGATTTCGCCGGCCGCTATACGCTCGAAGAGGGTCATGTCAGTTCGAGTTCGAGCCCGCGTTTGCGGCGCAGGCGTGCGGCCTGTCCGCGCACATGGGCGACAATTTCGTTGCGCAGCGCGGCGCAGTCCTTGCCCCACGCGCGGGCGCGGCGGAGGCGTTTGACGCAGGCGGCGAGGTCGCAAAGTTCGATGCGTGAACTGCGGGAGGAAAGGACGCGGCGCAGGGTGAGGTCGAGTTCGTGGAAGAAGGCGAGTTCGTAGCCGGCACCCGCGGTCTCGGCGAGGGCGGCGAGGGAGATGCGGACGGGCGGTTCGGGCAGCTTGAAGCCGCGGGCGACTTCGGGATAGCCGATGACTTGGAGCACGCTGGAGACGAGGGTGCGCAGGCACTGGCTGGCGATGATGTTCTCCTCGAATTCGCGTTCGAGGTAGCTGGTCACGCTCTCGGCCACATGGGGGGCGAGCCACCAGCGGGCGTAACCGGCTTCCTCGGCGGCCTCGGCCACAGCGCGTTCGAGCCAGGCGCGCTCGTATTTGATGGCGCGTTTGTCGGAGAGCCGGACGAGCGGGAGATTGTCGGCGAAAGCGATCAAGGGAGTCGAGGTTTGAAGCGTGAAAGTCGAGGGAGGTTCAAGCGGGGACCGGAGGTTCTTGCGGCACTTTGGGCGGAACGTTGAAAAGTTCCGGTTGGTCGGCGCGGCGCGGGCTGCGCTTTTTCATCTGCTCGACTTCATCGACGAATTCCCCGGCTTCCTGGAATTGCCGGTAGATGGAGGCGTAGCGGACGTAGGCCACGGGATCGACGGCCTGGAGTTTCTCCATGGCCCGCAATCCGATGAGGCGGCTGGGCACTTCGCGTCCGGTCTCGGCGCCGAGTTCGGTGACGATTTCGTCGACGAGGCGTTCGAGGGTTTCCAGTTTGATCGGGCGCTTCTCGCACGCTTTGGAAAGGCTGCTGAGGAGTTTGTAGCGGTGGAAAGGCTCGGGCCGTCCGCCCCGCTTGAGCACACGTAGTTCCACCTGTTCGATTTCCTCGTACGTGGTGTAGCGGGTGCCGCAGGCCAGGCATTGGCGGCGACGACGGATTCGCTCGCCTTCCTGAATCGAGCGCGAGTCGATGACGCGGTCGCGCATGTCTCCGCAACGGGGGCAACGCATAGTGGTTTCAGCTGACTCATCCGAGTGGACACCACAACAGGTTGTGGTGTCAATAGTCTTGGTCTCGTTTTTGGCAGGGCGTAGGATGCAGAAATGAGCGGGCGGAAATTCCTGGTCGGACGCGTGACCTTGAGTGACCGGGCCGCCTCGGGAATTTACGAGGACGCGAGCGGTCCGGAGATCGAGAGGGTGTTGCGCGATTTTTTCGACGAGGAGATGGAGTTCCATGCGCGGGTCTTGCCGGACGACCGCACGGCGATCGAGGAAACGCTGAGGGCCATGATCGAGGACGGGTTGCCCTTGATCGTGACCACGGGCGGGACCGGTCCGTCGGCGCGCGACGTCACACCCGAAGCGACACGGGCGGTGCTGGAGAAGGAGTTGCCGGGATTCGGGGAAATCATGCGGATGAAATCGTTCGAGCGTGTTCCGACGGCGATTCTGACCCGTGCGGTGGCCGGGGTGGCGGGTCGTTCCCTCATCGTCAATTTGCCGGGGCGTCCGGCGGCGATCGGCGAGTGCCTCGCGCTGATTGCTCCGGCCATCGCGGAGTGCCTCGACCATGTCGCGGGTTGGCGTCCGGGTCTGGTGGCGGATAGACTGGCAAGATGAAAACGCGCGTGTTTCTTGTCCGCCACGGCGCAACAGTGCTGTCGGCCGAGGATCGTTTTGCCGGCGCGACGAACGTGGAGTTGAGCGATGAGGGGCGGTGGCAGGTGGAGGCGCTGTCGGGACGCTTGGCCCGGCAACCGATCGCGGCTTTTTATGCCTCGCCGCTCGACCGGACGATGGAAACGGCGCGGATTTTGGCCGCACCGCACGGCCGGCAGGTGGAACCGGAGGATGGTTTTCTCGAAATCAACCACGGGGTGTGGGAAGGACTGACACGGCACGAGGCGGAGACGCGGTTCGGCGACATGTATGTCAAGTGGGAGGCCGACCCTTACAACTTCGCGCCGGCCGATGGCGAGACCGGTCTGGCCGTGGCCGCGCGGGCCATGCCGGCCTTGCTGCGCGCGGTGGCGGCGCATGCGGGGGAGATGATTTGCGTGGTGTCGCACAAGGCGACGATCCGGTTGCTGCTCGGGGCGATCCTCGGGTTTGATCCGCGGCGCTATCGCGATCATTTGGATTTGAATCCCGCGTCGTTGAGCGTCCTTGATTTCCGCGATGCGATGAACGGACGGCTCACCTTGTTCAACGACGTGGCGCATTACGCGTCCGACGGCCTGGCTATTCCACCGGTGCCGGGCGGGCGGTTGTCGAAGGTTTGGGAAAAGTAGAAGCGGGATTCCCGCCGCTGCTACTCCACCGCGACTTCGCGGACTTGGCCGGTGACCGGATCGCGCCGCAGATGGCGCAGCCCGTTTTGTCCGGCGACGATGACATCGTCGGCCATGCCGAGGAAGAGTCCGTGCTCGACGATGCCGCTGCGGGCGTGCAGCTCCGCGCCGAGTTCCTCGGGATCGGCGATGGGACCGAAGGCGCAGTCATAGATGAAGTTGCCCTCGTCGGTGATGTAGGGCTGGCCGTCTTCCTTGGTGCGCAAGACCGGATTTCCGCCGAGTTCGTGGAGGAAGTGCCATTGGCCGGCACGGCCGAAGGGGATGACCTCGACGGGCAGGCGGTAAAGGGTGCCGAGCTGCGGCGATATTTTGGCTTCGTCGACCACGATGATTTCGCGCTTGCTGGCCTGGGCCACGATTTTCTCGTGGAGCAGGGCGCCGCCGCCACCTTTGATCAAATTGAGGCGGGGATCGACCTCGTCGGCCCCGTCGATGGTCAGATCGATGACGGCGGGGCCTTCGGCGTCGATCAGCGGGAGACCGGCGGCTTCGGCGGCGCGGGCCACTTCGGACGAAGTGGCGAAGCAGCGGAGTCCGGGAAGTTCGCCTGCGGCGTGGCGGCGGGCGATTTCGCGGACGGCGTGGATGGCAGTCGAGCCGGTGCCGAGTCCGACGATGGTGCCGGGTTCGAGGAAGCGGACGGCGTAAACGGCGGCGGCGTGTTTGAGCGAGTCCCGGTCCAGCGAGCGCATCGGGGCATTGTGCCATTTCCCGGGGCGGACGGGAGAAATTTCGGCGGCGGGCGCGGAGTCTTGACCCTCGGGGAGGGGGCGCGGAGTATCCGCCATGGCGCGAAAGCGCCCAATTCACCCATGGAAGAGGTCGTGCGCAACCAGATCCGCGAGTTCCTTGCCGGCAAGGGGCTGCGCAAGACCACGCAACGCGATGCCATCATCGAGGCGGCCTTCAGCACGGACCGGCACTACACGGCCGACGAGTTGCTCGACATGGCCCGGGGAATCGAGCGGACGGTGAGCCGGGCGACGGTCTATCGCACCCTGCCGATCCTCGTGGAGAGCGGGCTGTTGCGCGAACTCGACCTCGGGCAGGGGCGCAAGGTTTACGATCCGAACTTTGTCGACCATCCGCACCACAACCACCTCATCTGCCTCGATTGCCAGACCATCCTCGAGTTCGAGGACCTGAACATGGAATTGCTCGAAAATTGCATGGCCAAGCGGATGGGTTTCACCCCGGCCAACAAGCAGGTGCGCATCGAGGCGCGCTGCGATGAATTGAAACTGAAGGGTGTCTGCCGCAAAAGCGGACGCGAGGTGCTGGCCGCAATCTGATATGTGGCACGGAAGGTTCACGCAGGATCCGTCGGCGCGGTTGCGCGCTTACGGCGAGTCAGTTTCTTTCGACCGGCGCCTTGCCTTGCATGATGTCGCGGGGTCGAAGGCCCACGCCGCGGCGCTGCGCAAGGCGGGGCTTTTGACCGCTCGGGAACTTGCGGCGATCAAGCGGGGACTGGACGCCGTCGCGCGGGAAGTCCGTGCCGGCAAGTTCAACTGGCGCGAGGAACTCGAGGACGTGCACATGAACATCGAGGCGGCGCTGACCAAAAAAATCGGCGCAGCCGGGGCCAAATTGCACACGGCGCGCTCGCGCAACGACCAAGTCGCGACCGACCTGCGGCTGTGGATGCGGGACGAAACCGCGCTGCTGCTGGCCGCGGTGCGGAGTCTGCAGAAATCGCTTGTGGGTCTGGCCGCGCGGGCCGGGGAAGCGATCATGCCCGGCTACACGCACTTGCAGCGCGCGCAGCCCGTTCTGGCGGCGCATCATTTGCTCGCTTACGTCGAAATGCTCGAGCGCGACGCCGGACGTCTGGCCGACGCGGCGCAGCGGGCCAATGTCCTGCCGCTCGGCTCGGGGGCTCTGGCCGGTTCGACCATCGCCCTGGATCGCGCGTTCATGGCCCGCCAACTCGGATTCGACGGAGTCTCGCAGAACAGCATGGATGCGGTGTCCGACCGCGATTTTGCCTGCGAATTTTTGTCCGCCTGCGCCATCGCGGGCATGCACCTGTCACGGCTCTGCGAAGACACCGTCCTCTGGGCCTCGAGCGAATTCGGGTTCCTGTGCCTGAGCGACGCGCACACCACCGGTTCGAGCCTGATGCCGCAGAAGAAGAATCCGGACATCGCCGAGTTGGCCCGGGGGAAAACCGGCAGGCTTTACGGGAATCTGGTTTCGTTGCTGACCACGTTGAAGGGTCTGCCGCTTTCCTACAATCGCGACCTGCAGGAGGACAAGGAGCCGGTCTTCGATTCGGCCGACACGCTCGGGGCGTCGTTGGAAATCCTCGCCGAGATGTTCGGTGCCGCGCAGTGGGACAAGAAGCGCATGGCCGCCGCGGCGGACGATGCGCTTCTTGTCGCGACCGACTGGGCCGATTATCTGGTGCGGCGCGGGTTGCCTTTCCGGGAAGCGCACAAAGTCGTCGGCCGTTTGGTGGGGCTGAGCGTCAAGCGGGGTGTCACGTTGCGCGAACTGACGCCCGGGGATCTGCACTCCGCGAGCAAGCTGTTCCGCGCCGACGCGTTGCGCGTGCTCGAGGCCAGACGTTCCCTGCAGTCGCGCACGGCCGAAGGCGCGCCGTCGCCGCGCCGGGTGGCATCGCGTCTGGCCTGGTGGCGCAAGCATTTGTCGCGGCGCGCGTCATGAGTGGCGGATGGGAGGTGCTGCGGGAAGACGTTCTGCTCGACTCCCCGCATGTGCGGGTGACCCGCGAGACAATCCGCACTCCCTCGCGTCCGGAGGGAAGGGAATGGACAAAGGTTGGCCGGAAAGTCGGCGTGACGGTGGCGCCGCGTTTGCCGGACGGGTCGTTCGTGATGATCCGCGAGGAACGCGTGCCGGCACGGCGCGATTTCTGGCAGTTTCCGGCCGGGCAAGTCGACGATGACGAGGTCACCGACCGCACCATCGCCGAAGCGGCGCGGCGGGAGCTGTCCGAGGAAGCCGGCTGCACGGTGACCGGGACGCTCGAATATCTCGGCAAATTTTTCACCTCGCCGGGCTTCACCGACGAGCACACGCACCAGTTCCTTGCCACGGAAGTCCGTTGGGATCGCGGGGCGGCGGTGCACGACGCGGAGGAGCAGATTCTCGAGATGAATTCCTTCCGACCGGAGGAGTTGCGCGGGATGGTCGCGCGCGGGGTGATCGAGGATGCGAACACCTTGGGACTTTACGCGCGCTTGGCCGCGGGGAGGTGGCTGTGAGTCTGGAAAAGTTCATCAAGTTCCGCGACGAGCGGGACACGCCGAAGCCGTTTCTCGAGCATGTGGAGGACCTGCGGCGCATGGTCGTGCGCATGGCCGTCGCGCTCGGGGTTTGCATGGTGTTCGCTTTCATTTTTCGCGGACACCTCGCGGCCTTTGTCCAGGCGCCGTTGCTCGCGCTGGATCCCACGCGGATCGACAACCTGCAGTCCCTCGGTGTGGCCGACTCGATGACTATCTCCCTGAAGCTGGCCTTCTACGCCGGCTTGGTCATTTCGTTTCCGGTCCTGCTCTATTTTCTCGCGGAATTCATCCTTCCGGCCCTGACCGCGCGCGAGCGCAAGGTTGTCCTGCTGGCTTCCGTCGTCGGTTTCGGGCTCTTCCTCGCCGGGGCGGCTTTTGCCTTCCACGCGGTGTTGCCGGCGGCGCTGGAATTCTTTTTCCAGGATGCGCAGATGATGCAATGGCGGCCGACCTGGACGGTCGGGGAGTATTACAGCTTCACCACGCAATTCGTCCTCGCCTTCGGTCTGGCCTTCGAACTTCCGGTCGTCGTGCTGGCCCTGGTCAAAGTGGGTCTGCTCGAGCACACCCAGATGAAAACCACGCGCCCCTACGCCATCGTGGTGATTTTCCTGCTCGCCGCCGTGATCACTCCCACGCCCGATATTTTCACCCTCATCCTCATGGGCGCACCGATGGTGTTGCTTTACGAGGCCTGCATCTGGATCGCGCGCTGGATGGAAAACCGCGAGGCGCTCACCACACCCGGCGCAGACCGTAGCGATCGAACACGGGATCGCGACTGATGATGTCCATCCCCCGCTGGCGGGCCTGGACGACTTGGATGCGATCGAAGGGATCGCCGTGGATCGGCTCAAGCTGCTGCACCGCGGTCACGGCGCGCCAGTCGGGCACCATGACTTCAAAACCATTCTCCTCGAAAAGACGGGGCAGGTCGGTGTCGAGCGAGTAGCCGAGTTTGAGTTTGCCCAGGCCGACCTTGATGGCCGCTTCCCATACGGAGGCGAGACTGACGCGGCACTCCCACGGCTCGTGCTGCAGGATGTCCTTGGCTCGAGGCCCGAATCCGCGTTCGCCCTCGAGGAATCCGATCCACGCGTTGGTGTCGACCAGATACTTCACATGTATTCCTTGAATTGCTCGAGCGGCTCATCGAAGTCGGGCGCCATGTAAAAGTCCGGGCTTTTGGCGCAGCCGAACTTCGCTTTGGTCTGCCTCTTCGGCGCGGGCGGCCGCAGTTCGGCGACCCGCTTGCCGTGCTTCGTGATGTAAATGGTCTCCCCGCCGGCCACTTGGTCGAGCAAACGGGAAAGATGCGTCTTGGCCTCGAATGCGCCGATTTCTTTGATCATGAGATCAAACTAGTCTGACTGGTTGCAAAATCCAGCCATTTCGCGGAACGGAGGGCCGGGCTATGCTCGGCCGGATGCGTATTGTCTCCCTTCTGCCCAGCGCGAGCGAAATCGTCGCCGACCTTGGTCTGCTCGGCTCGCTGGTCGGACGTTCCCACGAGTGCCAATGGCCCGAGGGGGTGCGGAGTGTTCCGGTCGTTTCGGCCAGCAGGATCGATTCCGCGGCCTTGAGCGGACGGCAGATTGACCGGGCGGTGCGGGCCGCGGTGGAAAAGGGCGAAACGCTTTACGCGGTGGATGGAGACCTTTTGGCCTCGCTGCGGCCGGACGTCATCCTCACGCAGGATTTGTGCAAGGTATGCGCCGCGTCGGGAGCGGAGATGGCCGATGTCGGCGCGAAAGTGATTTCGCTCGGTCCGCACACGCTGTCCGAAGTGGCCGAGTCCGTGCGTTACCTGGGACGCGAGCTCGGCGTGGCCGATCGGGGTCTTGCGGTCGCCGGGAAGATGATGGAGCGCATCGACGCCGTGCGCCGGGCTTCCCAGGGAAAGTGCCGTCCGCGCGTCTTTGTCGCGGAATGGATCGACCCGCCTTTCGCCTGCGGCCATTGGATTCCCGAAATGGTCGAGGCGGCCGGCGGCGACGAAGTGCTCGGCCGCGCGGGGGCGCGCTCGGTGCGGACGACTTGGGACGAAGTGCGCGCCGCGCGGCCGGAACTTGTCATCGCCGCGCCTTGCGGTTGCGACGAAGAGCGTGCCGCTCGCGAAGCCCGGTCGGTCGATGTCGGTTGTCCGGTCGTCCCTGTCGATGCCGACCGCTTTTTTGTCAGGCCCGCGCCCTCCCTGGCAGACGGCGTGGAAATTCTGGCCCGCGTTTTTCGCGGCGCGTAGACACCGCCTACTTCAACCCCAGCACGTCCTGCATGTCATAAAGACCGGCAGGTTGTTTGGCGGCCCATTTGGCGGCGCGGAGGGCGCCGCGGGCGAAGGTGTCGCGGCTGGAGGCTTTGTGGGTGAGTTCGAGGCGTTCGCCGGGGGCGGCGTAGATGACGGTGTGGTCGCCGACCACATCGCCGCCACGGATGGCGTGGACGCCGATTTCGTCATTGGTGCGCTCGCCGACAATGCCGGCGCGGCCGTGGCGGGCGGCTTCGGCGTAATCGAGCTTCCGGACCTCGGCCAGGATCTCGGCGAGGTGTCGCGCGGTTCCCGACGGTGAATCTTTTTTCAAGCGGTGGTGCATCTCGACCACTTCGAGGTCGAAACCGGGACCGAGGATTTCGGCCGCTTTGCGGGTCAGCCAGAAGAGGGTGTTCACACCGACGCTGTAGTTCGGGGAGAAGACGAGAGGAATCGTGGTCGAGGCTTTGTTGATTTGTTCGCGCTCGGCGAGTTCGTGTCCGGTCGTGCCGATGACCAGCACCTTGCCGGCCTCGGCGCAGGCTTTGGCCACCTGCGGGGTGATCTGCGTGGCGGAGAAGTCGATGACGGCATCGCACTTGGCGAGGGCCGCGGCGAAATCGTCGCCGGCATCGACCTCGACAGTGACCTGCAAGGCGGGGTCTTCGCCGGCGCAGCGGATGAGGGCTTGGCCCATGCGGCCTTTGGCCCCGAAAATGCAGAGACGGAGAGGCTGACTCATGGCAGGAGCCCGAGGTCGGCGAGGGTGGCGCGGACGAGCTGGCGGTTTTCCTCGGACATCTCGACGAGCGGGAGACGAAGCTCGGCCGAAAGACCCATGGTGAGGGAGAGTGCGTATTTGGTCGGGGACGGATTGCTTTCGATGAAGAGATTTTTGAAGAGCGGGTAGAGGCGGCGGTGGAGTTGTTCGGCCCGGACCATTTGTCCTTCGCGTGCGGCGCGGACCAATTCGCTGACTTGCGCGGGGGCAACATTGGAGGCCACGCTGATGACGCCGACCGCGCCGACGGAAATGAAGGGCAGGGTGAGTGAGTCATCACCGGAAATGATTTGGAAGGTGTCGGGCACGGCTTGGCGCAATTGGCTGACGCGCTCGACCGATCCGCCGGCTTCTTTGATCGCCACGATGTTGGGGCAATCCTTGGCCAGGCGCGCGACCACGGGTACCCCGATCTCGATGCCGCAGCGTCCGGGAATGCTGTAGAGAATGATCGGCAATTTTGTCGACTCGGCGATGGCGCGGAAATGGCGGTAGAGGCCTTCGGGTGAAGGCTTGTTGTAGTAGGGCGCGACGATCAGGGCGCCGTCCGCGCCGGCTTTTTCCGCGTCCCGGGTGAGGGCGATGGCTTCGTCGGTGGAGTTGGAGCCCGTGCCGCCGACCACTTTGACCCGTCCCGCGGCGATCTCGACCGCGGCTTTGATCACGTTGCGATGCTCGTCGTGCGAGAGGGTGGGTGATTCGCCGGTGGTGCCAACGGGGACGATACCGTCCACGCCGCCGGCGATCTGGGTTTCGATCAGTTGGCGGAATCCGTCGTAATCGACTTGGCCGTTGCGGAACGGCGTGATGAGGGCGGTGTAGGTGCCGGCGAACATGGAGAGAGTGAACTAGACGGTGATCTCACCTTCAAAGACAAAATCGGCCGGGCCGGTGAGGATAACGTGGGAAAAGCCGTCACCCGAGCGGAGGAAGTCGACGCTCAGGGTGTCGCCGCCTTTGACCAGCACACGGATGGGGGACTCGGCGCCGGTGAGCTCGGCGACGGTCAGTGCGCTGGCCACCACCCCGGTGCCGCAGGCGAGGGTTTCAGCTTCGACACCGCGTTCGTAGGTGCGGATGGCGAGGTCTTGCGGTCCGAGTTGGCGGACAAAATTCACATTCGTGCCGCGAGGTTGGAAGTGGTGGTGGTGGCGCAGGGCGGCGCCCAAGCTGTGGACGTCCGTGCTGTCGAGATTGTCGTCCAGCACAACGGCATGCGGGACCCCGGTGTTGATCGAGTAGACGGTGAGTTTTTGTCCGGCGGCGTCGAGTTCGATGCCGTCGGCGAAGGGGCCGGGTTGGCTCATGGCCAGCGAGACTTGGTCGCCGCGGAGAGTGGCGGTGATCACTCCGGCGGGAGTTTCAAAGCCGAGCGTGCCATCTTTGGCGGGAGCGAGTTTGTCGACAAAGCGGGAGAAGCAGCGGGCGCCGTTGCCGCACATCTCGGCTTCGCGTCCGTCGGCGTTGTAGTAACGCATGCGGAAGTCGGCCTTGGCCTCCGGTTTTTCGACAAGGAGGAGCCCGTCGGCACCGACGCCGCGGTGGCGGTCGCAGAGGCGGGCGATCTGGGCGTCGGTGAGGGCGAGCGATCCGTCACGGTTGTCCAGCAGCACGAAGTCGTTGCCGGCTCCGTTCATTTTGGTGAAGTGCAGCGTTGCCATCGGGGGAGTTTCTTTGAGGGACGCGAGGGGTGTCAATCGCGGGGGGGAAAGGGGAATCGCAGCCGGAGTCCGCCGCGGCGGACGGAGATGGCCCATAGGCAAAGGGCGCAGAGGGGAGGAGGAAGGGGCTTTGCCCGGGAGTGAGGACGGTGTTGGTATTTGGACACGAAGTCGGCGGTTGATCCGGAGATGCTGAAAAATCCGGTTTTTCAGCGCGTCCTGAGGGAAGGTTTGGCCATTCAGGATCAGTTCAGCGCGGAGCCCGTTTACGCCAGGACGGGCAAAGGTTACTTGAAAAGCTGCGGCGTTGCGGAATTGCAGGAAATCAAGAAAAAGCACCCGCGCAAAAGTTGATCCATGAAGCGGGTGTGGCTGCGCGACTACTCTTGGGAGTTTGTCACCGCGCAAAACGCGATGCTCTGCGAGGCGAAAAACGCCCTGCACAAATCGACATCCGATTGACATGAGAGCACGAGAGGTCTTTGGCAGGAAAACCACTTGCGCGAGATGAAGCTGACCGAAGCTGTCGAGCCCTGCCGCCGCTGTCATCGCAGCGCGCCTTTCCGCTTTTACAACGGCAACACCTTTGCGGCGATCATCCGTGATGTGATCAATCAGCTGGATTTGCCGGAAGAGCAGACTGTAGTGGCAAGAAGTCTGGCCGGGCACATCGTGGCAGGCGTGGCGACAGCGTAGGAGGAGAGGGCGTTTCGGGATTTTTGTGCGGGGTTGGAGAGATAGGTTCCGGCGGTCGCAGACCGCCGCTACAAGCGTCGGTGAAGGGCGACGCGGGGGATCGCGCTGCTAGGACTCGAAGAGGTCGAGTTGGTTGGTGAAGGCGCGGAGTTTGTGGGGGCGTTTGGATTTTTCAGCAAGGGCGGGTTTGCCTTCGGCGGTTAACTCCGAATTTTCGAGATTGGCCAGGATTTCCCTCGCGCGTTTGAGGATGGGTTCGGGGAGGCCGGCCAGTCTGGCCACCTGGATGCCGTAGCTCTGGTCGGCTGGGCCATCGATAATTTTGCGGAGGAAGATGACGTCGTCGTTCCATTCGCGCACCGCGACGTTGCAATTGGCCACGCCGGGGCGGGTGCGGGCGAGGTCGGTGAGTTCGTGGTAGTGCGTGGCGAAGAGCGTCCGGCAACCGGTGACGTCGTGAAGATGCTCGGCCACGCTCCACGCGATGGAGAGTCCGTCGAAGGTCGAGGTGCCGCGTCCGATTTCGTCGAGGATAACAAGACTGCGATCGGTGGCGTTGTTGATGATGGCGGCGGTTTCGTTCATTTCGACCATGAAGGTGGATTGTCCGCGGGCGAGGTCGTCGCTCGCGCCGACGCGGGTGAAGATGCGGTCGGCGAGTCCGATCTCGGCGGATGCTGCGGGAATGAAGCTTCCGGTCTGGGCGAGCAGGACGAGCAAGGCGACCTGACGGATGTAGGTGCTTTTGCCGGCCATGTTCGGTCCGGTCAAAATAACGAGGCGGTGGCTTTCCGTATCGAGTGCGGTGTCGTTGGGCACGAAACGGCCGGCGGACATGGTCTGGTCGAGCACGGGGTGGCGTCCGTCGGTGATCTTGATCGCTCCGCCCGCGGTGAGTTTCGGGCGGATATAGCGGAAGGTGCGCGCGGTTTCGGCCAGTCCGCCGAGGGTATCGATCTGCGCGATGGCGCGGGCGGTGTGTTGGAGGGATTCGAGTTCGGCCAGGACGGCGGTGCGGAGTCGGGCGAAGATTTCCGACTCGAGCGCGCGGGCGCGTTCTTCGCCGCCGAGGATGCGGCCTTCCATGTCTTTCAATTCCGGCGTGATGAAGCGTTCCGAGTTGGCCGTGGTTTGTTTGCGGGTGTAGTCGGCGGGGACGTTGGCGAGGTTCGACTTGGTGATTTCGAGGTAGTAGCCGAAGACCGAGTTGTAGCGGATCTTGAGCGACTTGATGCCGGTGCGGGCGATTTCGCGGTCCTGCAATTCGGCGATCCACTGGCGTCCTTCGGTCCCGGCCCGGCGGAGTTGGTCGAGGTCGTTGTTGTAGCCTTCGCGGATCATGCCGCCATCGCGGGTGGTCGGAGGAGGTTCGTCGACCAGAGCGGAGGCGAGCAGTCCGACCAGCGGATCGAAGGTGCGGAGGTCGGCGGCGAGGCCGAGCAGCGGGGAGGATTCGTTTGCGGCGAGGGCGGCCCGGAGGGAGGGGAGGAGGGCGAGCGATGTTTTCAGCGCGGCCAGATCGCGGGCGTTGCCCGAGGCGAGGCTGAGGCGGGAGACAGCGCGCTCCACGTCGCGGATGTCGCGGAGGATGTCGCGGACGGCGGCGAGGCGCGCGGGTTCATCGTGGAAGGCGGCGATGAGATCTTGCCGCCGGGTGATGGTCTCGAGGTCGCGGAGGGGGTGCAGGATCCACTCGCGAAGGAGGCGTGCTCCCATCGGCGTGAGGGTGCGGTCGACGGCGCCGCGCAGGCTGGTGCCTTCGGGGTTGCGGGATTCGACGAGTTCGAGATTGGTCTGGGTGACCGCGTCGAGAAGGACGTAGGCGGAGGCGTGCCAGGGTTTCGGTGGTGCGAGGTGTTGTGCGTCGCGGCGGAGGCTGCGGGTGATGTAGTGCAGCAGCGCGCCGGCGGCCGCGGTGCCGAGGGGGAGACCGGAGCAACCGAAGCCGTCGAGGGATTGGACTCGGAAGTGATCGAGCAGGAGATCGGTGGCTTGGGTCAGATCGAAGGCGAAGGCGTCGTGCGGGGTCGGTGGCACGGGAAGATCCGCGGGTGCATTGTCGCGGTCGGGCACGAGGAGCTCGCTCGGTTGGAGACGGGCGAGTTGGTCGGCGAGTTGCGCGGACGAGCCGGTTTCGGCGAGGCGGAATTCACCCGTGCTGAGGTCGAGCCAGGCGAGTCCGTGGGATTTTTTGCCGGGACAAACGGCGGCGAGGTAGTTGTGCCGGTTTTCTTCGAGACCGAAATCGTCGAGGGTGCCGGCACTGAGGATGCGGGCGATCTCGCGGCGGACGAGTTTGCCCGGGGTGACCTCGCCGACTTGGTCGCAGATGGCCACGCGTTTGCCGGCTTCGACGAGTTTGGCCACGTAAGCGCGGGCGCTGTGGTAGGGGACACCGCACATGGGAACGTCGTGACGTTTGGTCAGGGCGACGTTGAGGATCGACGAGGCTTCGCGGGCATCGTCGAAGAACATCTCGTAGAAGTCTCCGAGGCGGAAGAGGAGGAGGGTGTTGGGGGGAAGCTCGCGGCGGATGTCCTGGTATTGCCGCATCATGGGGGTGAGCTTCGGGGCGGACATGGGAAGAGGAGATTAGCGCGGGGCGATGGGAATGGAAACCGCAGAGGGCACAAAGGACGCGGAATTGGATGTGGTTCTGGTGGAACCCGGTCCGGCGGGTGCACGCAATGCGCAGAAGCGCGGCCTGTCGCATGTGGTCTGCGGCACGATGCAAGCGGCCGGATTCAATCCCGGTAGCGTGGCGGCCATCGGCGCATTCGATGTGGTGGAGCATACCAAGGATCACGGGGGATTTCTGAGACATTTTCCGGACCTCTTCGAACCTGGCGGCATGCTCTACCTCACGGTGCCGGCCTACGATTTCCTTTGGCCACATGAAGATGTCCACACGGGGCACTTGCGAAGGTCTGCCGCAAAGACGCTTCGCAAGCGTGTTGAACGAGCCAGATTTAAGGTGAGGCTAGTCTCCGGGATGTTTGTCTGGCTGATTGTGTCGGTTGCCTTGTTTCGTTGCCTGCCTTTTCATTTTTTCGAAAGGGGCACGAAAGGTGTTCACCGGGCAAAGGAATCCAAAGCCGATCACTGTATACCGGAATTGCTAGCTCAGCTCGTTAAAGCACTGCATCTTTGGGGACGCGCAACGACCTCCGAATCGCGGGCGATTGGTGTTGGCGCAAGTCTGATCTGCGCGGCTTTCAAGAATGACCCCACCAAATGAAGACGGAGGAGTTGAATGAATGCGGCGGGCTCGCTCTATCGCGGCTATCCCAAGGTTGTGAGGTCACAAAGGTTAGAGGAAGCGAGGGATCCGCGGTAGTGCGGCGCTTCAATAAATTGTTGGCGCCAGCGAAGCTGGGTGACGTGTGATGTGTGGTGTTAGAGGCTTTTGTAATCAAGTCCTCGCGGCCGATGCAGCCGCGACTACACCTGAATCCAAGCCGCTTTAGTTACGACAAGACAATGCTGATCCTGCTTGCGGAAGGTTGATTTTGGTGCATTTTCTTCGAGCGCTCATGGCCGGAATTATCGTGAATTTTTGCCCGACGGGCATGGTGCCGTCCAAGATGATGACGGCGCATGTCCCAGTCGCGGTGTCGGAGATTGTCGAACAAGTGCACGAGGCGTGGGAGATCGGGATTACCATCGCCCATTTGCATGCCCGGGCAGACGACGGCCGGCCGTCGGCAAGTGGTGAGACGTATGCAAGGATTTTCGACGGGGTGCGTCGGCATTGCCCGGATCTCGTCATCTGCGCCTCGACATCGGGGCGGGGCGGGATTGCTCTGGAAGAGCGGACCGAGGTCATCGCTTTACGGCCGGATATGTGCTCGCTGACTCTGGGATCGCTGAATTTCGTTGCGGAGGCGTCAGTGAACACGCCGGACACGATTGTCGCCTTGGCGTCCAAAATGAAGGAGTGCGGGGTGCATCCGGAGCTGGAATGTTTCGATCTGGGGATGGTGAACTACGGCAAGGTCTTGGTGAAAAAGGGGCTGGTGGAGGGGCCGCGCTATTGGAATCTGCTCTTCGGCAATGTGGCCGGCTTCCAGCCCACGTTGCTGCAGATCGGGGCGGCGCTGGCCGAGATCCCGGCAGGCGACTTCGTGGGCTTGGCGGGCGTGGGGCGGTTTCAGCTGGCGGTCAATGCGCTGTCCGTCTCGCAGGGGCTCGGGGTCCGGGTAGGATTGGAGGACAATATCTGGTGGGACGAGGAGCGGACGCGCTTGGCGACCAATGCCTCCTTGCTCGGGCGCGTGCATGAGTTGATGGCTTTGCAGGGCCACACGCTGATATCGGCCAAGACTTTCGGTGACCATGGATTCTACAACACCCAACGTTTTTCTCGGGTTTAGCAGCAACGAGCTGGCGCGGCTTTTGGAGTCGCTGGCTCTCGTGCAGCCCGGGGGAAGCGCAGTCATCGTGGAAAACATCGCGCCGCGCGATGAGCACCCATTTCTCCCGCGGCTGGATCTGCGTGTGCGGCGGGTGCCGCTTGAGGGTTGGAACTTCCGGCGCGGTCACGACCGCCTGATGCTTTCCACTCTCGGAGTGCGGGGCAAGACGGGAGCCTTTCGCGCTTTTTCCAAGGCCAAGGGGATAGAGGAGAAGGATTTCGCTACGCTGCTCTCGCTGGGAGTGGTGGTGGCGTCGACGGTGCGGATGGCGCCTGGGTGCTACCTCGAGCCCGGGGTGGTCATCGCGCCGTTCACAGAGCTGGAATTCAGCGTTTCTTTGAACCGCGGAGTGACTATAGGCCATCATACTAAGCTAGGGGCTTACACGTCGGTCAACCCCGGCTCGCATGTGGCCGGGCATTGCCGCATCAGGGAGCGCGTGACGATCGGGATGGGAGTGGTGGTTTTCGATGGATTGACCGTCGGTGAGGGGTCGGTAATCGGCGGGGGCAGTGTGGTGACCAAGGACGTGCCGCCGGGTGTCTTGGCTTTCGGCAACCCCTGCAAAGTAGTGAAAGAAATTGTCGCGGCGTGAACGATGGCTAAGGTACACCGCACTCAACAGAGCTGTATTTTGAACAGGATGCGCCTTTTGCTGGTGCTGTATAAAGGATTTATGGCCCGAGGCAATTGTCTGCTTGCTGCGCGCGAAACAACATGAAGCTGAGCATCGTTATTCCAGTTTACAATACTGAGCGCTCGTTGGTTGATCTCGCGACCCGACTCGCCCGTGTTTTACAGAGACGGGGCGATAGCTACGAGGTGATCTTTGTTGATGACAGCTCGAGCAACGCCGCAACATGGAAAATCCTTTGTGAATTGAAGGAAAGCCATGGCGTCAGAGTGGTCAGACTGACGCGGAATTTCGGTCAGCAACCAGCGACGCTATGCGGAATGACATTGGCGACGGGGGAGTTCATTATCACTATGGACGATGATTGCCAGCATGCGCCCGAAGACATCCCGCTCCTGCTCGAGTTTTCCAACCATGATGCCGTCATGGCGCAACTTGCCGAAAAAAGACATGGCTTACTGAAGCGAATCGCCAGTTCGGCCAAAGGCAAATTCGACGAGGTGATTTTGGGAAAGCCAAAGAATTTGCGGTTGTCCTCATTCCGTCTTTTCAGACGAGAGACAGTTCAAGGAATGTTGAAGCTCATGAACACGCCCTTTCCCTTTATTTCCGCCATGATGTTCTATGTGACAAAGGACGTGGTGGGGGTGCCAGTCAAGCACCATGAGCGTGCCGAGGGCAAAAGTGGCTACTCTGTGGCCAAGATGGTAGCACTCTTCAAAAACCTGCTGATCAACCAGTCGTCGATCCTGCTGGGAATCATCGGAAACATCGGATTGACGGCGTCTGTGATGAGCATTGTTGGCGCGTGTTACGTGATTTATCGAAAGCTCTTTTTGGATGTGGCCATTGCCGGTTGGGCTTCGTTGTTGGTGGCGGTCCTGCTTTTCGGTGGGTTGGCGCTCTTCAGCCTGGGCATCATCGGCGAGTATTTGATCCGGATAATCGGTGCCGCCGAAAGAAGACCGATTTTCCTGGTGAGAGAAGACCTCCAATAATTAATACAACGTGACCCGTTTTCCGGCCTGCTGCTGAAGCGGATTTCAACCGGAGTCCCGTCGCCGGTTGCTAGCACCTGACACTGAATCCTATTGCGCGTGCAATACCGAACGGCTCTCGGCGACTGTTGTCTTGTAATAGAGTGAAGACAGCTGGACCGAAATTCGTGTTGCCTCTGTCCCTACTCCACTTAAAAGAGGCACAATCATGCAAACCGAAAATTTTCCAGCATCGCCGTCCCTTAAAGAGGATTTTTCCTAAGCCCGCTTCGTAGTGTGAAAGCGGTGATCTTACAACCGAGCTACATTCCGTGGCGGGGATACTTTGATCAAGTGCGAAAGGCAGACGTATTTGTCTTCTACGACTGTGTGCAGTATGACGACCGCGGTTGGCGTAATCGCAACAAAGTCAAAGCCCCGCAGGGCACGCTGTGGCTCACCGTTCCGGTCAATTCAAAAGGTTGCCAGACGCTGAAGACGCCGATTGCTGATATACCAATTTTGTGGGATGCGCCTTGGTCCGAGAAGCACCTGAAGACTCTACAGCTGTGCTACAGCAAAGCACCCTTTTTTCGCGAGTATGCAGAACTCCTCGACGCAATTTATACGCGGCACGACGAGAGACTGGTGGACTTCACTTGTACAAGCACTGAACTGATTGCGCGTGCCTTGGGTATCGGCCACACCGAGTTTGTGAGATCGTCAAATCTTCCCGCTAAGGGCGCCAAGTCGGATCGCTTACTTAGCATTTTATACCATTTGGGCGCAACGCATTACATATCCGGACCATCGGCCCGCAGCTATCTGGATCTAGACAAGTTTGCCGATGCCGGAATCAATGTGGAGTTCATGGAATATGCTTATCAGTCGTATCCGCAACTATATGGGGCTTTTGAGCCACAGGTGACGGTGCTAGACTTGCTCTTCAACACAGGAGCCGCGGCTGGGCGGCATTTCTGAGGATTATGCCAGGCATTCCTTTCAACCGCTCCTCGCTTCAAGGGAGAGAGATGGACTACATCCTCGAGACCATCGATGTCGGACAGGTGGTCGGAGACCAGATGTTTTCGCGCAGATGCCAAGAACTCTTGCACGATGCCCTTGGTGTGTCCAAGGCGCTCGTCACCACGTCGTGCACTCACGCTTTGGAGATGGCCATGATTCTTCTTTGTCTAAAGGAAGGCGACGAGGTGATCCTACCGTCGTTTACCTTTGTCTCGACGGCCAATGCGTTTGTCTTGCGAGGCGCCAAGCCGGTCTTCTGTGATATCCGTCCCGACACACTCAATCTGAATGAGACCGAGATTGAGGCTCTGATCACGCCGCGCACCAAGGCGATTGTGCCTGTGCACTACGCCGGCGTGGGCTGTGAGATGGATGCGATCATGGCGATCGGTGATCGCCACGGAGTGGCGGTGATCGAGGATAACGCGCACGGGCTGTTCGGGAAATTCAAGGGGCGCTGGCTGGGAACATTCGGTCAGCTTGCGACGCAGAGCTTCCATGAGACGAAGAACATCACCTGCGGCGAAGGTGGAGCGCTGCTCATCAACGATCCGCAATACGAGGAGCGGGCGGAGATTATCCGCGAGAAAGGGACTAACCGCGCCCGGTTCTTCCGCGGACAAGTGGATAAGTATTCGTGGGTGGATGTGGGCTCAAGCTATGTAATGAGCGATGTGCTGGCTGCCTTCCTCTACGGGCAGCTCGAGCAGTGGGAAAGCATCCAAGCCAAGCGCAAGGCGATCTGGGAAAGGTATGATGAGGCACTGGGCGATTGGGCTGAGGGGAGGTGTATCGGGCGGCCGATTGTTCCGAATCACTGTGAGCAGGCTTACCACATGTATTATCTGTTGATGCCTTCGCTTGAAGCACGGACAGCATTCATCGAGCATTTAGCGAAAAACGGCATCGAGGCGGTGTTTCATTATCTTCCGCTTAATAAGAGCGCTTACGCGCTCCAGATGGCAGATAGCGGATGGCGAAGGGCCGAGTGTCCCGTGACAGAAGATGTGAGTAATCGTCTCGTGCGCTTGCCATTTTACACTTCCTTAATGGAGGAGAAGCAGCGGAGAGTGATCGACTCCGTCCTTTCGTGGACTGCTTGACGGGTGCTCGCCTCTAAAGCTTACAACTAAGCTTTTCCGGAAAAACTAGTGAAGGTTATCGCATCGAAGAGCATGTTTGCAGACGCCAGTTCGCGCCAAATCTGGCTGCTATGGCTTGTGGCCGCGCTTCTCTCGGCAGGCGTCTACTCTTTTACTCTCACGCTGACTAAGCATATTTGGCAGGATGAAGTGCAGATTCTCGAACTCGGTCGGGCTTCGCTGCCGGGTGCGGATCTCTCGCATGGCATGTATTGGAACTTGGAGACGGATAAGCCCGCCCGCCCGCTCAGCTACTTGGGATCTTCAATACAGGAACTTTTTTACCGTCTATTTTACCCTTCGGTTTATGGCGCGAGAGTTTCGTCTTTGCTGGGTGCCGCATGTGCGTCCGCCGCCTTGCTTGGATGGTTGCTATCGCGCGGAGGTGCGAGGTGGGTGGCACTTGCCTGCTCGTTGCTCATGTTTTGGGATCCGCTCTTTGTTGAAGGCTACCGCGGCGCGCGCATCGACAGCTGGACGATGGCTTTCATGCTTCTCGCTCTCTGGGTCATCGCGGAAGGAAGAAAGCGGCCCCTGGCGCGCTCCGGCTTCGAGCGATGGGAGATTGCCGCGGGCATTTGTATCGCGCTGGCTGGGCTCTTTTGGGTCTCGGCTATTATTCTGATTCCTCTGGTGATGCATCAGGTGCTCAGGGTTGATGCGGATCATTCCAACACCCCTTGGGAAAGTCGGTTGGCCAGCTTGGTCTGGCTCGGGTTTTTCAGCGTGGCGGCCATGGTTGTGCTTCTGTTGCCCGTGGCACCGGTGGTCGGCGAGTTGATGGCGGGGACTTTCGGATCCGTGGACGAAAAGGCTTCCGGTAGTATTCAATTCGACGCTTTTGCCGCACCCTATGTCCGCAGTCCTTGGCTTCCTATCTCTGCCATTGCTGCACTATTTTATGCTCGGCAATGGTCTTTGGGCCTGGTTTTCGGCACAGCGGTTGTCGGCGTTCTGCTGACGGGAGCCTATGTGCACCGGAATAACTACCTTTTGCCTTATATGCTATTGGCGGTGGCTGTTGGCGGTAACACACTCTTGAATGTTGGCGTGGGCAAAGGCAAAGCCTTTTCCTTTGCAGTGCTGCTCGCATTGCTTGCGATGTTGATGTGGAGTGCCGCTCTCAGCCTTGGGGCACGGACTTTTGTTGCGCTCAAAGAAAAGAAGTTCCGTGACCCTGCCTCCTTGGAGCATATGGTGCGGTCCAATCTTCCTGTCGGAACCTTGAAGGCCTACATCATTCCTTACGAGCTGTATTACGCTGCACGGTCTCTGGGTTGGAGTTTTTACAGGGGCGGTCGTCCGGAGGATTGGACGCACGAGAACCAGCAAAGTCTCCTGAGCCAAATGGACGTTGTTATCCAGCGTGGTGATGATCCAAAGAGCCCTCCTGAAGATTTGATGAAGTCACTAGGATTTTCACCCAAGAAGGTCTCCACTGGCCTCGGCCCGGTCCAAAAAATGGAGAATTACGGCGAGTATATCATCTACGAACGCTGAGGAATGCTGAGACAACCCTGCCAAAAAGTGCAACTGCCAGCATTTACCGCTAAATAACAGATTCCACCGTTAATCACGCCTGTCCGGTTTTAACTACCACAGCCACAGTTGGTTAGGATTGTGGGTGTCCATAAAGTTGTCGGGTGTTTCTGTAAGTAGTTCATGCAGAGGGGTCTTTTCAAAAGGGTGAACGCTCAAAATCTGCAGAGTTCTGTGCAAAGAGCCGGGCAACTTGAGTTCCTTGTAAAGGATGGCAATGAGCACGTAGATGCTGACGGCGATCCACACTTGGGTCTTCACCGCGTTGGGCGAAGTGCCGAAGAAGTGTTTGATGCGCAGGTGCTGTTTGATCCAGCGGAAGAAGAGTTCGATCTGCCAGCGGTTCTTGTAAAGCGCGGCTACTGTTTCGGCCGGCACCTCGAGATGGTTGGTGAGAAAGATCAGCTTCTTGCCCGTGTCGGGATCGACAAAGCGAATGCGTCGCAGCGGCCAAGGGAAAGCCTCGCGTGCTTTGGGCAAAGTTGGTTGTCCGACTTGATCGCTGCTCACGCCGCTGCCGAAGATCTTCGGGTTGGAACCAATGCGCGAGAAACGCAGGTTGTCTTTGGCCCGCGTGACGAAGAACGCGCCCGCGCGGGCGATCTTGGCCAGTCGCGTGAAGTCCATGTAAGCGCGATCGAGCAGGTAAAACGCTCCGGGTTCGAAAATCAGCGTATCCAGCCACAACACGTCGTGAGAACGCGCCGCGCGCACTTCGATCTGCACGGGAATCGGACCACGCAGGTCGAGCTGCGTGTGCAACTTGACGCCCGCTTTGGTCGAGCGGAAATCGGCCCACGGGAAAAGCTGCAAAGACAAATCGATGGTCGTCGAGTCCAACGCGTAGATCGTCTCGTCCAGTTCCAACCCGAGATCCTCGCCGGCATAAAGTCGCCGCGCACGTTTGATCAATCCCATTGCCAGATCCTGCCACAGCCGCCAGTCGCGTTGTTCGTTGGCTTCGGCCAAGGTCACCCGTGCCACCGGTTCGCGCAGACCGAGATGGTAAAGCGCGGCCGGTCCTTTGGCGTTCAAGCATTCCTCGATGTCGCGCAAACTCTCGCGCCAGGTCAGTTGGGCAAAGCCCATGCAGATCAACTGCTGCCGGCAACCGAAGTGACGCGTGCGAATGTGGTAGCGCTCGGCCAAGCGCGTGAGCGTTTGCCAGTGAATGCGATCGAGAACCTGCGTGAGAACGTAGCGGCCGGAGTTCATGGCCTGCCATGCTGCCAACCGCACGTGTCGGCCTCAAATCCCTCACACCCATTTTGCCGCGCAAATACCTCATCTTGAAGAGCTCAAACAAAATGATACCTCATTTAACCGGACAGCCGTGACCGTTAATATAAAAATCTACCCAGCGGCTCACCACTTCCGTCCGACTCTCCTTGCCGCTGCCCGCTTGACGGTGGGTCTTGTTGCCTCCATGGCATTCCTTACCATACAATACGATTGGAGGGGCTGAGGGTACAAAGCTGGTTGCCATGCTGACCGACCCCTACCGGGGAACGGCCTTCGCCGGGGACTCCCACGCTACAGGGTTTGGCTTTGTGCTGGGGATTTGGCAGGTTCTCGACGTGAGAGAAAATGGCATCACGCGTGCAGGGCGGATCGGGTTGATCGCGGCTCCGGTGGTCCTGGCTTTTGTTTTGCTGACCGACCCGCCGGACGGGTTGAGTGCGGCGGGATGGCGGACGGCGGGGGTCGTGGTGGTGATGGCGGTTTTGTGGATGACCGAGGCGATTCCGATTCCGGTGACGGCATTGCTGCCGCTGGTTTTGTTTCCCTTGCTCGGGGTGGCGCCGGTCAAAGAGGCGGCCGCGCCATTCGCCAATCCGGTGATCTTTCTTTTCCTCGGCGGCTTTATTCTCGCGCTGGGTTTGCAGCGCTGGCGTCTGCACGAGCGCGCGGCTTACTGGATCATCGGCTGCACGGGCGCGCGGGTCAGCCATGTGCTGGCCGGTTTCATGGCGGCGACGGCTTTCGTCAGCATGTGGATCAACAACAGCGCGACGACGGTGATGATGTTGCCCATGGCGGTCTCTGTGTCGGTGCTCTTCCGCGCCCACCTGGGCGGAGACGAGAAGGGGAAGGAGGGTCTCGGGTTGGCCTTGATGCTCGGGGTCGCCTACGCATCGAGCATCGGCGGGGTGGGCACGCTAATCGGCACGGCACCGAATGCGTTCATGGCGGGGTTCATGCGGGAGAATTACGGAATCCACATCGGGTTTGCCGAGTGGATGTCGGTGGGTGTGCCCTTTGTCGCGGCCGGGGTTTTTGTCGCTCACGCGGTGTTGTCGCGGGTTTGTCTGACGGATCGGCGGTTCGAGGTGCCCGGCATGCGCGAGGAAGTGCGAAGGGAACTGGGCAAGCTCGGCGGATGGAAACGCGGGGAGGTTGTTGTCGCGGCGGTATTCGGCCTGGCGGCCGCGCTGTGGATGACGCAACCGCTGCTCAAGCCGTGGGTGCCCGGCTTGTCCGATGCCGTGGTGGCGATGGCGGCGGCGATCGTCCTCTTTTTGATTCCGGTGGATTGGCGGCGGGGGGAGTTTGTCCTCGCCGGCCGGGACTTGCGCGACCTGCCGTTCGGGGTGCTGTTGCTGCTCGGGGGTGGTTTGAGCATGGCGGAGATGATCGACTCCACGGGCTTGGCCGCGTGGTTGGGGACCTGGACGGAGGGATGGCGGGTGTTGCCGGTTGCCCTGGTCGTCGTGCTGGTCACCTTGGTGATCATTTTTCTGACCGAACTGACGAGCAACACGGCGACCACGGCGACTTTCTTGCCGGTGGTGGCTTCGATTGCCGTGGCGATGGGTCATGCGCCGATGGTCCTGGTCTTGCCGGCGGCGATCGCTGCAAGTTGCGCGTTCATGTTGCCGGTCGGGACTCCGCCGAATGCGATCGTGTTTGCCAGCGGGTTGGTCCCTTTGCCCCGGATGGCACGTGTCGGGTTGGTGCTGAACGTGATCTTTGCGGTGCTCATTCCGCTCGTCGTGCTCAGCTTGGGGGCGTGGGTCTTCGGGTCGTGAAGTGCGACGCTCGGTCGGGAACAGTTACTGGGGCCGGAACTCGACCTGCATGACAACCTCGCGGCCGATGACCGTCTCGCCGCCTTGGATGTCGAGCTCCGGGAGGGGGGCGGCATCGGCGGCCATCATCATGGCGGAGCGATGCATGGGACGAGGTTCGAAGCGTCCCCCGGTGGCGTCGATGTTGCGAAGACCGACCCATTGGAGATTGAGGGCGGCAAGAAGCGCGCGGGCTTGGGTTTCACCGTCTTTGGCGGCGAGGGTGAGGGCTTCGTTTTCGGCGGTGCGACGGGCTTCGTCGGCGGGCCGCGTGAACATGTTGGAAACGGAATTGGCGCCGCTTTGCATCATGGCGGAGATGAGGCGCCCGGCCTCTTCGACGGGTGATTCGTAGCTCACCGACACCTGCGCGATGTAGCCGGTGATCTTCGGTGCTGGCGGGCGCTTGCCGGCTTCGGGTTGCACGGGGGCGAATTGCGGGCGGATGGTGACGGCCGTGGTTTCAAGACTTTGCACTTCGCTTTCGGCTTTGAGGGCGGCAACGACGGCTTGCGAGCGCTTGGTCACGTCCTCGCGGATGGGAGCTTCGTCCGCGCCGGCGGCCTCAAAGCCCAGTTGGACGGTGGCCACGGTGTTAGGCACGCGGACTTCGCCGCGGCCCTGCACGGTGACGAGCGGCGGTTCGGGCGTGGTCGGGCGCGGCAGCATCTGTGCGTGCAGCGGGGCGGCAAGGACGAGGACGAGGGGGAGGAGGAAGAAGAGTTTGCTCATGATGTGGGGGCGGGGAGGTCGGGTTGGCGGTGACGCTGGCGTCCGCGGCGCCGGGCCAGCGCGCGCATATCGACGGCCACGTCGTCTTTCTCGTAAATCTCGCGTCCGATCAAGTGCTCGATGACATCTTCGATCGAGACCACGCCGACGAAGCCGCCGTATTCGTCGACGACGGCGGCCATCTGCTGGTTGGCCGAGAGGAGGGTCTGCAGGGCGCTGGCCGCGGTGGCCATTTCGGGGACGAAGGAGACGGGTTGTTGCAGGTCTTTGATTTTCCGGTCGCCTTGGCCCGTGGCGATGCTGTGGAGGATGTCGCGCCGCCGGGCCAAACCGGTGATCTCGTCCAGCGTGCCGGAGTGCACCGGCATCCGGCTGAAGCGGATCGACGGATGTTCGGCCAGGACCCCGGCCGCCGTCTGGTCGTCCTCGAGGGTGACGACAACATTGCGCGGGGTGAGGATGTCCGCGACGCGCGTGGTCGAGAGGCTCAAGGCATTGTGGATCAGGTCGCGTTCGCCGCCGGTCAGGGTGCCTTCGCGCGCGCCTTTCTCGGCGAGGAGGACGATTTCGCGGTCCGAGGCGCCTTGTTCCGGTTTGCGGCGGATGATGGCGCGCACGACGAGGTTGCAAAGATGGGTGAGGGGACGCAGAACGCGGCGCATCCAATACAATGGGTAGGCGGCGTGCTTTTGCAGGAAACCGCGGTAGGCGACGCCGAGGTTCTTGGGGATGACTTCCGAGATGACAAGGATGGCGAGGGTCATGAGCGCCGAGATGATGCCGAGCGACGCGTCGCCGAAGAGTTTGGTCGCGATGCCGCCGACCATCACGGCCCCGAGGGTGTTGGCGATGGTGTTGAGGGTGAGGATGGAGGAAATCGTCTCTTCCATGTGTTCGCGCGAATCCTCGAAGAGCTTGCCCCGCCGGGGATTGCGTTCCTTCAAAGCCTCGACCTCGGCCGTGGTCGTGCTGAGGAACATGGCTTCGAGCAGGGAACAAAAAAAAGAAACGCCGAGCGTGAAAGCCACGGCGAGAAGGAAGGCAGTCATCGAATGTTGGAAAGGATCCTAGGGCCCGATCGGCGAGTCGGCAATCGTTTGCGCCTTGACTTGGGCCACTCTGCGCGGAGTCTGTGGGACAATTTTCAACAAATATGCCCATCAAGCGCCTCTGTTTACTACTGATCCTGCCGGCCGCGACCGCCTTGGCCCGGGAAAGCCCCGCCGCCAAGCTCAACAACGTGCCCGACTGGGGCAAATCCGCGGTCTGGTATCAGATTTTCCCGGAGCGATTCCGCAACGGCGACCCGTCGAACGACCCGACCCGCGAGACGCTCGAAATGCATTTTCCCAACGTGGGCGGATGGCGCCCCACTCCCTGGACCGGCGATTATTTTGTCCGCGACGAGTGGGAGAAGGCGATCGGCGACAGCTTTTATGAGAACGGCATTTTCCACCGCCGCTACGGCGGAGACCTGCAGGGTGTGATCGACAAGCTCGACTACCTCAAGGAACTCGGGGTCACGGCCATCAAATTCAACCCGGTTTTCTACGGGCGTTCCCAGCATAAATACGACGGCAACTCTTTCCACCACATCGATCCGAATTTCGGTCCGGATCCGGCGGGTGATTTCGAGATCATCCGCAACGGCGGCGAGACCGCCGACCCGGCGACGTGGAAATGGACCGCGGCGGACAAGCTGTTCCTCGAACTGATCAAACAGGCGCACGAACGCGGGATCAAAGTGGTCATCGACGGCGTCTTCAACCACACCGGACGCGACTTCTTCGCCTACCGCGACATCCGCATCAACGGCGAGAAGTCACCCTACGCCGAGTGGTTCACCGTCCAGTCTTTCGACAATCCGGACACGCGCCGCAACGAGCTGCGTGTCACCGGTTGGGCCGGTTTTTTCACCCTGCCGGAGTTCCGCAACAACGAAGACGGCACCGACCTGCATCCGGGGCCGAAAAAATACATTTTCGACGCGACCAAGCGCTGGATGGACCCCGACGGCGACGGCGACCCCTCCGACGGCATCGACGGCTGGCGTTTGGATGTGTCCGAGGAAGTGCCGGACAAATTCTGGCGCGAGTGGAACGAGATAGTTTTCACGATCAACCCCCAGGCCATCACCATTCCCGAGGTCTGGACCGACGCGGCGGAATACCTCAAGCGCACCGGTTTTTCCGCGGCCATGAACTACTACGCCTTTGCCATGCCGGTGAAAGCCTACCTGATCGACAACAGCATCAAGCCGTCCGCTTTCGGCGAACTGCTCAACCGGCGCCGCGGGCAATTCCCGGAAGACACGCAGTTGGCACTCTGGAACCTGACCGATTCGCACGACACCGATCGTCTCGCGCAGATGATCGTCAACCGCAACCCGGAAGGCCGATACAAGAACGCGGAAAAATTCGACTACGACGAGCCGGGCAATTCCGCGCGCAGCAACGCGCAATACCAGATCCGCAAGCCGGATGAACAAGAGCGCGCCATCCAGCGCTTGGTCACCTTGTTCCAGGCTACCTATGTCGGTGCGCCGATGTTCTACTACGGTGTCGAAGCGGGCATCTGGGGCGGCGACGACCCGGATTGCCGCAAGCCGATGCCGTGGCCGGATCTGCCCATGGCAACGGAAAAGACCGACCCGATCGGGCGCGAGCGCCCGGAAGACGACGCGAATTTCGACCCGGAGTTGCACGGCTTCTTTACCGCCGCCATCGCCCTCCACAACGGGAATGCCGCCTTCAAGTCGGCGGATTTTGCCGTGCTGGCCGCCGAGGACGACAAGAATGTGTTCGTCTATGCGCGCGGCACGGGAGACAGCCGGCGGGTGGTGGCGTTGAACCGTTCGGCCGAACCGCAGACCGTGACCTTCGACGGTCCGACCGAGAAAATCATTTTCGTCAGCCGCGGCGACGCCTCGGAAGTTCGTCTCCAAAGCGACGGCCCGGCGCATCGTTTGGCTTTGCCGCCGCTGACCGGTGCCGTCCTCGAGTAGGCACGGAACCGGGCGGTGCGGGCTCAGGACCGCCCCGCGTCGCGCCAGTCGGCCGCGAAGAGCACGACCGAGACGACGGCGGTGGCGGTGAGGACGAGAAAGAGGAGGTCGATGAAGGTGTTCATGCCCGCAAGCAGAACACAGGGGGTGGGACATCGGCCGGGCGACCCCCGGAAAATTTTGCCCCGACCGGGAATCGAACCCAGATTTAAGGTTTAGGAAACCTCCGTTCTATCCGTTGAACTATCGGGGCGGTGCGGAAACGATTACTATGGCCTCACGGCCTCTCCGCGACAAGGCGGCGCGCCGCTTCACACCCGGCGAGCATGCCGAGGCACATGCCGAGGACCATGGCGGCGAAGGTGAGGAAGAATTGGGCGGACGCGGCGGTGACGGGGAGTCCGGCCAGGGCGACGGCGCTGATTTCCATGCCGACGAACATGCCGGCCAGTCCGGCGGTCCAGCACCAGAGGCGCGAGGAAACGGAGCGGAAAATTTCTTTGTCGACGAACAGTCCGGGCAACGCGGCGAGCAGCATGCCGGCATCCATCCAGGTGATTTTGGCGAGGAGACCGAGGCCCATGTTCGATTGCGCGCAACCGCAGAGGCACACGCCCCCGCGCACCACGGCGGCGAAACCGGCGTCGGCCCACCAACCCGCGAGCATGGCGAGTCCGCCCACGCTGAACATGGCCATGGTCATGCGCGCCGCGGGCGACCACGCGCGATCGCGCGACCAGAGGAGCACGGCACCGGCGGCGGTGAGAAAAAGTATGACAAAACCGGCCGCGCCCGCGCCGTGGAATCCGCCGAGCCAGGCGATGACCGGACCCTGCAAGGCGAGGGCGGCGGCGAAAACGAAGCGCTCGAATTGCGGGAAATCCCACACCTTGCGCGCGGCGAGGGGACGGTCCTGCGCGGCTGCTTTTTGCAGGGCGGTGTCGGAGGTCTCGCGCAACACGCGCCAGGTGACGGTGAGGCTCGAGACCAGCATGATCAGGGCGGCGGCGATGGGATGGAGAATGCCCGCGGCGGCGAGGCCGATGCCGAAAATGTTGTAGCAGGCGGCGAAGGCGATGTTGCGGCGGATGGCCCGCACGGTGGCGCGGCAGAGGGCGATGGATTGCGGGACGACGCGCAGGTCCTGTCCGTTGAGTTCCAGTCCCGCCGTCTCGCGGGGCAATTCGCTGCCCGCGCCCATGGCGATGCTTGCCGTGGCGGCGGCCATGGCGGGGGCGTCGTTGATGCCGTCGCCGATGAAGAGGACTTTGCTTCCGGCCGCGCGCAACTTTTCCACCTCGCGCAACTTCGCGTCGGGGGTGAGTCCGGCCAGGCACTCGTCGAAGCCGAAACGCGCCGCGTTTTCCTCGCGGTCGCCGGTCATGACGATGGTGCGGATGCCGAGTGTTTTCATCTGTGCCATGGCTTCGCGGGCCGAATCGCGGAGCGACTCGCGGACCACGGCCAGACCGCAAAGGCGTCCGTCACGGCGGACGAAAATTTCGTGGCCGCCCTTTTCTTCCGTGGCGAGCCGGTCTTGCAGCGATGCGCGTTGGTCGCCGGGTGCGAGAATGCCGTCGTTGCCGATTTGCAGTGCGGTGCCGTCGGGCAAGGTGCCTTCGATGCCGGCGCCGGGCAGCACGCGGATCGCGCGGGCCAAGAGGGCGGTGTCTGCCGCTGCGGCGGATCGGAAAGCGCGGGCGATGGGGTGTCCGCTGCCGGTTTGCACCGCGGCGATTTCGCGGAGCAGTTGGGCGCGGTCCACCCCGGGCGCGACGACGAAGTCGACAAGGCGCGCGTCGCTTTCGCTCAGCGTTCCCGTTTTGTCGAAGACCGCGGTGCCGACCAAAGCGAGTGCTTCGATCGCGTCGCCGCCGCGGGCGAACAGTCCGCGTTTGGCCAAGGCAGCGAGGGCCGACCAGATGGCGACCGGCGTGGCCAATCCCATGGCGCAGGGGCAGGCCACGAGGAGAACGGCAAGGCCGTTGAAAACACCGGTGATCCAGCCGCTGTGCAGGGTCCACCCGAGGGTGGTCAGCGCGGCGATAACCAGAACGAGGGGAAGGAACCACGAAACGAGGCGATCGGCCTCGCGTTGGATGCGTCCGGGATTGCGGCGCGCCTCCTCGATGGAACGCAGCAAGGTGTCGAGGCGGCGGGAGCGTCCGCGCGAAGTGGCGGCGATGCGCAGCGTGCTGTCTTCCACCCGGCTGCCGGCTTGCACCGCGTCGCCGGAGCGTTTGACCACAGGATAAGGTTCGCCGGTCAGCGCGGCTTCATCGACCAAGGCCACCCCGTCGGCAACTTGTCCGTCCACGGGGATGCCTTCGCCCGCGCCGACCAGAACTTCGTCCCCGGGTTCGATGCGGTCGACGGTGACCGTTTCGCGGTGGCCGGCGGAGTCGACGCGCTGGCAAAGATCGAAGGCCGCGCCGATTTTTTCGATGGAGCGACGCAGGACGTCGCGGCGTTGGCGCGCGAGGATGGTGCCGAAGGTGTAGATGGCGACCAGAACGGCGACCACTTCGTAGTAGACGCTGCCCGTGCCGGTGAGCGAACTGTGCACCGAGGCGAAGAACGCGCCGAAGATGCCGACGAGGAAAAATTGCTCGAAAACAATCCTGCCGTGACGGAGTGCGTCCCACGACTCGCGCAGGATGGGCAGACCGGCGAGGAGGAAGACGCCGAGGGCGGAAAGGGCGAGGGCGCCGTGGAGGATCCAGCGGGCGTTGCCCTCGACCGGCGACATGTTGACCGCGAGGCTGAAAATCATGGCCTGCGCGGCGAGGAGGCCGGCCATGCCGATGCGCAACCAAGTCTTGGCTTCGCGGTTGAGGACGAGCTGATCGGACGGCTCCCCGTCGGTCGTCGGGTTGTGGCAGCAGGCGGACATCGCTTTAATTTTAGCGCGGGGTCGCGCGGTGGCAATGGAGGGATGACCCGAGGGCGGAGGGCGGGGGTGGACGGAGGGGGTAAGCTTTCGGCCATGGCGCGCTTTGCCCAGGTGATTCTCGACCGCTCGACGGCCCGTCCCCTCGACTACTCGATTCCGGACGGCTGGAGCGACCGGGTGGCGGCAGGTTCGCGCGTGCGGGTGCCGTTGCGCAACCGGCAGGTTGCCGGGACGGTGGTTTCCGTTTCGGGTGCGACGTCGGCCAAGGGTGTGCGACCGATCGCGGCGGTGATGGATGAGCGTCCGCAGATGACGCCGGTGCTGATGAGGCTGGCGAAGTGGATGGCGGACTACTACGGGTGCGACGAGCAGGATGCTTTGCGTTGTGTCCTGCCGCGGGCGGTGCGGGAGACGGGGCATGCCCCGCTCAAGCGCAAATTTGCCGCGCTGGCGCGCGAAGTCACCCCCGGGGAGATCGCCGCCATGCGCACCAAGGCGCCGCGGCAGGCTGCGATTATCGACCATTTGCAGCGAGCCGGCCGGGCGGTTGCGGCGGCCAAGCTGGTCGCCGGTCCCGGTTCGTCCGATGCGGCGTTGAAGGCGCTGGTGCGGCGCGGTCTGGTATCCGTCACCGCGGAATCCGTGCGCCGTGCGCCGCGCGGGTCCGAGGAATTCGCGGCCACCCGGCCGCCGACACTCAGCTCCGAGCAGGAGCGCGCGCTGGAAGGGATCCGTCCGGCCCTGCACGACCCGTCCGCAAACAAACCGATCGTGCTCAAGGGGATCACCGGCAGCGGGAAGACAGAGGTGTATCTGCGGGCCATCGGCGAAGTGCTGCAGGCGGGGAAGACGGCGCTGGTGCTGGTGCCGGAAATCTCGCTGACTCCGCAGACGGTGGAACGTTTCGCCTCGCGTTTCACGCCGCAGGGGATCGGGGTGGCGGTGCTGCACAGTCATTTGAGCGAAGGCGAGCGCCACGACGAGTGGCACCGTGTGCGGGACGGGAAAGCGAGGATCGTCATCGGTGCCCGGGGCGCCGTTTTCGCGCCACTCGGCGATTTGGGGCTCATCGTCATCGACGAGGAGCACGACACGTCCTACAAGCAGGACGAAGGCCCGCGTTACCATGCCCGCGATCTGGCCGTGGTGCGCGCCGGGATGGAGCCCTGCGCCGTCTTGCTCGGCTCGGCCACGCCTTCGCTGGAGAGCTACGAAAATTGCCGCAAGGGCAAGTATGATCTCCTTGAGTTGACGCACCGCCATGACGGCTGCGTGCTTCCGGTCTTCCGCGTCGTCGACATGCGGCTGCGCAGCAGAGACGGCGAGCGCAACGACCAGTTCATCTCGCCGAAGCTGGCCACGGCCATCGAGTCGCGTCTGGCCAAGGGCGAACAGACGATCCTGTTTCTCAACCGGCGCGGATTCTTCACCGTGCTGGCCTGCAAAGCCTGCGGAAAGACGGTGGAATGCCCGAATTGCAGCATCTCACTCACCTTGCACCGGGCCGAGGACAGGGCACGGTGTCATATTTGCGGACACGCGGAAAAGCCGCCGCGGCGCTGTCCGCAATGCCATGACCCGCAGATCGCCTTCAGCGGCGTCGGCACAGAGAAGGTCGAGGCCGCGGTGAGGAAGATGTTCCCCAAAGCGCGCGTGGCGCGGATGGATTCCGACACCATGACGCGCAAGGATGCGTATCACGAAACGCTGGGGGCCTTCCGCGCGCGGAAGATCGACATTCTGGTCGGCACGCAGATGATCGCCAAAGGACTCCATTTTCCCGGCGTGACGCTGGTCGGGATCATCAGTGCGGACTCCGCCCTGCATCTGCCCGATTTCCGCGCGGGGGAGCGGACCTTCCAACTGCTCGTGCAGGTGGCGGGGCGTGCCGGCCGCGGCGATGCCGAGGGCGAGGTCATCGTGCAGACCTTCACCCCGGCGCACCCCTCGCTGCAGTTCGCCAAGTCGCATGATTTCGACGGATTTGCCGGCCACGAACTCGAGATGCGCGGAAATTTCGGGCATCCGCCCTATTCGCACATCGTGCTGATCACCGCGCGGGCCGATACGGCGCAGAAGGCGGAGTTCGCCGCGCGCACCCTGGCGCAGAAGCTATCTTCCGCGGTGCCGCCGAGCGTCATGGTCAGTCCCGCAGCCCCGGCACCCTTGGCGCGCGTGCGCGGGATGTATCGGTATCAAGTGGTGGCGCGGGGAAAACAGATCCGGCTCCTGACCAAGGCGATCCGCGGGACGCTCAAAGCGCTCAAGCTGCCGAAGGACGTGCATATCGCGGTGGACGTCGATCCCATGGCGGTGCTGTAGGAGTTCTTGAACGAGAGGACAACCCGGAAACGGAAACGGATAGCGAGGGTCTCGGAGATGAGAGGCACAACGGCCAAACGGACTCAATCATGGAGTTTCTGCAGAAAGTCCATGGGTGAGTTTTGGGTGCGGTTGGTGCGAATGGTCCTATGGGAATGTTCCTCTTTTCGTGGCGCTGAGTGGGTAAGGGGTTGATTCATTATCAACTAGATGGCAAACTAGTTGGTATGAAGATCCAAGAAGCGGGTTTGTTCGAGGCAAAGACGCATCTTTCCGAGATGGTGGCCAAGGTGGAGAAGGGCGAGGTGGCTTACCGGATCACCAGGCGTGGCAAGCCGGTGGCGGAGTTGCGGCCGATTGGCGGGGAAAGGGAGAGGGCGCGGTTGCCGTTCGGTTACGGGGCGGGGACGGTGCCCTTCATTGCGCCGGACTTCGATGCACCGCTCGATGATCTGCGGGAATATATGGAATGAAGCTCTTGGTTGATGCCCAGCCATTGATCTGGCACCGCGCGGGGGATCCTCGTTTGCCGGAGAAGGTGCGTCTCGCGCTGGCAGACCTCCGAAATGATTTGTTCATCAGCGAGGTGACCTGGTGGGAGATCTGCCTGAAGTTGTCCATGGGCAAACTGGAATTGCTCGGCGGTGTGGACGGCTTGCGCGAGGAATGGATCGGGCGCGGCGCGGCGGAGGCCTTGCCGTTGGAATGGCGTCACTCGCGGCGACTGGTCGATCTGCCGTTCGTGCATCGTGATCCGTTCGATCGCCTGCTTGTGGTCCAGGCTTTGACCGAGAGATTGACCATCGTCGGCGGGGATGCGTGTTTCGGCAGGTATCCGGGTGTGGACGTATTTTGGTGAACCGCGGAAGACGCGGAGCATGGTCTCCGGCGTCCCGCATCCTTGAAAATTTCAGGTCCCAGCCGGCCACCATGCCAAGACCGAGACGGACAAGCCGACCAGCACGAGCAGGCCTATCCATTCGGCGAGGACCGATTCGGAGCAGCCATCTCCCCAATCGAGCTGGACGCGGCCGAAGGTGAGGACCTTGACCGAAGTGCCGCCGATCCATCCGCAGATCGTGTGAAAGACCATCTCGACGAGGAAATGAAGCATGCGGGGCGGGTTCCTGGCACTTTACTCCAGTCTGATGCTCGCGATTTCAAGACGGAAGGATTCGGTCCGTCCGTTGGCGATCATGAGGCGGACCTGGGACAGGGTTTTGCCGGGGTAGTCGGGCAAGTCGAGACGGTCGCCGCGGCGGACGGCATACATGGTCCGCAGGGGAATTTTCACCTCCTGCCAGTCGCCAGTCGTGGTGAATTCGGCCACATAGTAGTGCCGGGCGTTTTCGTCCGCCTCGACAATGAAACGGTAGTTTTTCCCGTCGCCCTTGAGCCGGAGGACGGCGTGTTCATAGGCGGCGACGTCGAGGGGGGCGAAATTGTTTTGCACGGAGGAAAAGCCCCCGTTGTTTTCGAGCGAGACTTCCCCGCGGAAGACGGCGAATCCTTCCGCGTCGCGGGAGAACCGGCCGCGGGAGACTCCGCCCATGACGACGTCATCTTCGACATTCCAACCGCGCATGGAGGACGCCTGCGCGAAGTCGAAGAGCATCCGCTGGTCCGGATCGGCGGCGGGAGCGGTCGGCGCGGACGCGAGGATCAACGCGAAGCAAAGAAGAAGCCGGTTCATGGGTTCGGGGAGTGGCGGCGCCGGTGCGACGCCGTGCACGCCAAACATCCTGGGCACGAGCGGGCCGGGGTCCAAGTCCGGACTGCGGCGCGTCATGCCGCCGTTCGCCGGGTCAGGCGCAGCGCCAACCAGAGGACAATGCCGCACCCGAGGAATGCGGCAGGCAACCAAGGGAGGGCCATGGCGAAGATGCAGTTTTCTTCCGCCCCGGGATGCGTGGTGCGGAGGCGGGCGGTGAGTTGCGCGAAGAGAATGCCGGCGGCCGCGTAGCCGAGGTTGAAGGCGACGCCGCGAAAGCTGAGGACGGTGGCGCGGACCCGGGATTCGGTCCACCGGTTGAGGTAGTTCGAGGTGAAGAATTGCAACATGGACATGGACACGCCCAGCGGCACAACGACCCAGGCGCCCCACCAAGGCCACGCCATGGCCGTTCCGGTGAGTCCGATGAGCACGAGCACGGCGACGACGGTGTAGTTGGCCACCACGCCGCGGTGCGCCACCATGCGTCTGGCCAGCGGGGCGACGGCGAAGCCGAGCAGGGCCAGGCCGGAGCCGAGGAGTCCGTTGACCACGGGCGGCAAATCGATGAGCCGGTAGTAGTTGCTGGCAAAGGTGAGGAAAATACGGACGGAGCTGTCGATGAGCAGCGCGGCGATCATGAGAAAGAGAACGCGGCGCGAGGTGAAGACATGGACGGCGCCCTCGATCACATTTTGCCAGGCGCGGCCGACGGCGTGGCGTCCGGCCGCGGCGGGGGCCGGTGGTTCGCGGAAGTTGAGCGCGACGAAAAGGCAGAGGACCGAGGTCGCGAGCGTGGCGTAGACCGGCCAGCGCACGGTGGATCCGGGAGAGGGTGTCCATCCGGTCCAACCGAGGAGCGGTGACATGAGGCTCTGGTCGAAGAGGGCGGCACCGCCGACCATGGCGAGGAAGAATCCGCCGGATTTCCAGCGCATGAGGGATTCGAGCACGCGCGGCCAGGTGGTTTGGCGGTCGGCGGCGGGCAGGGATTCGTAGGCCAGCGCTTCATCGGCCCCGCTGGCGCAGGCCTCGGCCGCGCCGCTGAGGATGCGGTTGAGCACAAGCAGCCAGAACATCCACGCTCCGCGCGGGGCGAAGGCGAAGACGGCCATTTCGGCGACCATGAGCGCGGCGGCGAGGACGATGACGCGTTTGCGTCCGATCACATCGGCCAGCGCGCCGGACGGGATTTCCAGCACGACGATGACGACGGCCCAGACGACGTTGAGCAGCGCGTATTGCTCGAGGGTGAGGCCGAGGTCGAGGAAGAGGACGCCGATGACCGGGTAGTAGAACCGCGCGTGGAAGAGCACGCGGAAGGCGATGAAGAGGGGGAGGTTGCGGCGGAGGGAAGCGGACACGGGGGCAAACTGTAGCGCAGCCGTCCCCGGCGGCGAACGAGATAACGACCGGCGACGGGGACGTCGCCGCTGCATTTCAATGTTTGGGCGCGCGGACGGTGGCCGCTTCGAGGTCGTCGCGGCGGCGCTCGACGATGCTGTCGGCGATTTCCATGATCATCTCCTCGAGGAGGAGACGGAGATGGCTGCCGGGCCGGTAGTCTGCGGGGGCGATGTGCTTGACCCGGTCCGCATGGGCGGTGAGCTGGTAGCTTTTTTTGAAACTGACGCGCGACCGGTCCTCGGGATTGTAGACGGCGATGGCGCGTCCGCCGGTTTGCTTCATCACGGTGAAGCAGGGGACGTCGGTCGGGCCGTCGCCCACGTAGATCATGTTGGTGAAGGGGACGGGCCTCAGTTCGGGCGGCATGTGGTCGTTGACGTCCTGCGCGAGGTCGAGCATGCCCTTGTTGATGCGGAAGAGGAACTGCGTCTTCTGCGTGTGGCTGATGACACGTTTGGGAAAGGTGATGTGTCCGTCGTTGTCCTCGGCGTATTCGCAGCCGAAAATTTTGCGCACGTAAGGTTCGATGCGGCTGCCGAGGATGAGTTCTTTGAGGCCGGAACTGACGATGTAGTGTTCCACATTGATGCCGTGGGCCCGGTGCTCGGCGGTGAGGAGTCCGTTTTTGAATTCCTCGAACATCTCCGGGATGCCGGGGAAGAAGCTGAGTTGGGCGCCGAGTTCGCGGAGTTGGGCGTTGGTCGGACGGTCGGGTTCGAGGTAGTCGAGGAGGGCCTTCATGTAGGCCAGTTCGTTCTCGAAGCCGTGCTTCTGGACCAACTCCCCGCAGCGTTGCCAGAACTGCTTCCCGTCGATCCCGAAGTGCGGAAAAATCGCCTCCTCCTGCATGTAATTCGGGCTGAGGGTCTGGTCGTAGTCGTAAATTATGGCGATGGTGCTCTGCGGAACGGACATAACGCGGTCGAAGGTGCATGGTATCCGCATGCGCACGGGGTTCCAGAAGGTTTCTTCGACGGGAGGGCGGCCATGATCGAGGTGGTCTATCGCGGCGGGGTGCTGGTTCCGTCCATCGACCTGTGGATGGATCCGCGGGCGCCGCGGGGGTTCGCTTTTGTCTCGCATGCGCACAGCGATCATATCGGCAGGCACCGCGAGACGGTGCTTTCGCCGGGGACGTCGCGGCTGATGCGCGCGCGGCAGGGGGCGTCGGGGGTGGAGCACGTGCTCGAATTCGGGGAGACGCGGAAGATGCGCGGGGCGGAGTTCACCTTGCTCCCGGCGGGGCATGTCCGCGGGTCGGCGCAATTGCATTTGCAGGCGGAGGACGGATCGATCCTCTACACCGGAGATTTCAAATTGCGTCCGGGTCTTTCCAGCGAACGCACCGCGTGGCGTCAGGCCGACACGCTCATCATGGAAACGACCTTCGGCAAGCCGGAATTCGTTTTCCCGCCGACCGCGCAGGTGCTGTCCGGGGTGGTGAAGTTCTGTCGCGAGGCCCTGGAAGACGGCGAGGTGCCGGTGTTGCTCGGTTACTCCCTGGGCAAAGCGCAGGAAATCATTTGCGCCGTGGCCGCGGCCGGACTCCGCCCGATGCTCCACGGGGCGGTGGCCAAGCTGACGCGCATTTACCGCGATCTGGTGCCGGGATTTCCCGACTTCGTCCCGTATGAAGCCTCCGAGGTTCCGGGTCACGTGCTCATCGCCCCGCCCAGCGTGAAAGGATCGCGCATGCTGGCCGGGATCAAAAAGAAGCGCGTGGCCATGCTGACCGGCTGGGCTATGACACCGGGGGCGGTGCACCGCTATCAGGTGGATGCCGCATTTCCGCTCAGTGACCATGCGGGTTATGACGATCTGCTTGAATACGTGGAACTCGTGCGGCCGAAGCGCGTGCTGACTCTCCACGGGTATGCGTCGGAGTTCGCCCGCGACCTGCGCGAGCGCGGGATGGAGGCCTGGTCGCTGGTCAGTCCCGACCAACTCGAGTTCACCGGGTTCATCGCGCCGGCGACCCCGCGGGTGCGCGGGCAGACGACGGCGGGGGAGGCGCCGGACTCCCCTTTCGGCGCGTTCTGCGCCACGGCCGAGGCGGTCGGTGCGGCCACCGGGCGCCTGGCCAAAACAAGGATTCTGGCGGACTACCTGCGCGGACTGGATGACGACGATTTGCGCCGCGCGGCAACCTGGTTGACCGGACAGCCCTTCGGTCCGACCGAGGAACGCAGCGCCCAGACCGGTTGGGCCGTGCTGCGGCGCGCCTTGGGAGCGGCGGCGGGGATCGCCGAAGACGAAGTGCGCGCGGTGTCGCGGCGCTGCAACGATTCCGGACTGGCCGCGCGCGAGATCATGGCGGGCCGTGCGCCGGGCACAGCCTTCGATTTGGCCGCGGTGGCCGGGTTATTCGACGGCTTGGCCGCGGCCCGAGGTCCGGTGAAGAAGCAGGCCTTGCTCGAGGATTTCTTCCGCGCCTGCAGCGCATCCGAGGCGTCCATCGTGGTGCGTATTCTCACCGGGGATCTGCGTATCGGGCTGAAGGAAGGTTTGCTCGAAGAGGCGATCAGCGCGGCGTTTGCCGCCGAACCGCAGCAAGTGCGCGAGGCCGGCCTGTTGCTCGGCGACGCGGGGGCGGTGGCCGTGGCGGCGAAGCGCCGGGAACTCGAGCGCGCCGAGTTGCGCATTTTTCATCCGGTGAAATGCATGCTGGCCGGATCCGAACCGGACGGTGCCGCGGTATGGGACAGGTTGTCCGGCGAGGAGCAGGCGGTGTGGGTGGAGGACAAATACGACGGTATCCGGGCGCAGGTCCATGTGGCGGACGGGCGGTGTGAGATCTTTTCGCGCGATCTGCGGCGGATCACCGCGCAGTTTCCGGAGATTGCCGCGGCGGCGGCCAAGTTGCCGGGTTGCCTTGTGCTCGACGGGGAAATCCTGGCGTCGGTGGCCGGGCGCCGTCTGACCTTTTTCGACCTGCAAAAGCGTCTCAACCGCCGCGAGGCGGACCTCTTTTTGACCGAGGATGTGCCGGTGGAGTTTGTGGCCTTCGATATCCTGTCGCGGGACGGGGTGACTTTGCTGGCGGCGCCGTGGCGCGAGCGGCGGAAGGTTTTGCAGGGATTGGCGCCGGGGAAACCGGTGTCGGTTGCTCCGGTGACGCGGTTGGAAAGTGCGGAGGCGGTGGAGTCGGAATTCCGGGCCGCGCGGGCCCGGGGCAACGAGGGTCTGGTCGGCAAGGACCCCGGAAGCACCTACACGCCGGGACGGCGCGGTCTGGCCTGGATCAAATTGAAGAAGGAATTCGCCACGCTGGACGTCGTGGTGACCGGAGTCGAATACGGCCATGGCCGCCGCCGCGAGGTCCTGAGCGATTACACCTTCGCCGTGCGCGACGGGGACAGCGGGGCTTTGCTGACCATCGGCAAAGCTTACTCGGGCTTGACCGACAAGGAGATGGCCGAACTGACACCGTGGTTTCTGGCGCGGGTGCGCCGGGTGAAGGGGCGCCTGCACGAAGTGGAACCGGAGCTGGTCATCGAGGTGGCTTTTGACTCGATCCAACCGAGTGCGCGTCATCCGAGCGGCTTGGCCTTGCGGTTCCCGCGGATCAAGGGACTGCGGCGGGACAAATCCGTGCCGGAGATCGACACGCTGGCTTCGGCGCGGAGGCTGGCCGGAACGTAGATTACATCATAATCTTGCCTCGCCAGCCGCGCGGGTTTCCGTCATACAACGCGCGCTATGAAATTCACCCGTCTTCTCCTTGTCATGGTCGCGGCCTCGATGCTCACGGGCTGCGGCTACAACCGTCTGGTCAGTCTCAAACAGCAAACCGACAGCAGCTGGGCCGATGTGGAAAACGTTTACCAGCGCCGGGCCGATCTCGTCCCGAACCTCGTCAAGACCGTGGAGGGCGCGGCCGACTTCGAAAAGTCCACGCTGAAGGACGTCATCGAGGCGCGCCAGCAGGTCAACAACATCAAGGTCGATCCGAATTCGCCGCCGGCCAGTCCGCAGGCCATGGAGGCGTTCCAGCAATCGCAGGACGCGCTTTCGGGCGCGTTGTCGCGCCTGCTTGTCGTGGTCGAGCGCTATCCCGATCTCAAGGCCAACGCCAACTTCCAGAACCTGCAGGTGCAGTTGGAGGGAACGGAAAACCGCATCACGGTCGAGCGGCGCAAATTCAACGAAACCGTCCAGCAATACAACACGGCGACCAAGCAATTCCCGACGGTCATCTACTCCGGTCTCCTCGGTTTCAAAGAGCGTCCGTATTTCGCGTCGCGTCCGGGTTCCGACCAGGCGCCGGAGGTTGATTTCAACTTCGGCAACCAGCAAGGCTCGTAGTCCGCGCTCTCCCGTGCGCGCGCGCCTCACGGCCCTCCTTTGCGCGGCCGTCGCGGTTTTCACCGCGGCGGCCCCGGCCGCGCAGACTCCCCTGCCGGCTCCGCCGAAGGACTATGTCCTCGATGCGGCCGGCATCCTCGATCCGTCGCAAAAGGCGCTGCTTTCGGCGGAGTTGGCGCAGTTCGAGCGTCAGACGTCCGACCAGATCTGGGTCTGCGTGTTGCCCGAGGTGCCGTCGGATTACGCGATGGAGGATTTCACCCAGCGCACGGCCGAAGCGTGGGGCGTCGGGCGCAAGGAGAAGGACAACGGGATTGTCCTCTTTGTCTTCCCGAACTCGCGCGAACTGCGCATCGAGGTCGGCTACGGCCTCGAAGGTGCGGTGCCCGACGCATTGGCCGCCAACATCATCAACCGCGAGATCGTCCCTTCGTTCCGCGCCGGCGACATGGGCGGGGGAATCATCCGCGGGGTGTCGGCGCTCATGGACGCGACGCGCGGGGAATACGCGGGATCGGGTCGCACGCTGGCCGAGGAGCAAGCAACGCAGGGAGACCCGGCGGCTGCTCTCCTTTTTTGGATTATCCTAATCATCATCTTGATCGTCATCATCCAACGCAGCCACGGCAACGGCGGGACGGTTTACACGCCGCGCGGACGGCGCGATGTTTTCTTCCCCGGCGGTTACGGGGGCGGATTCGGAGGTGGTGGATTCGGAGGAGGCGGCGGATTCGGGGGTGGATCGATCGGCGGCGGAGGCGGCTTCGGCGGTGGCGGAGCCAGCGGGAGGTGGTGAGATGAACGCGAAGGAATTTCTCGGAAAGATCGATGAAGCCGCGGTGCTCGAGGCGGTGCGCGAGGCGGAGCGCGGAACTTCGGGCGAGGTGCGGGTCTTCGTTTCGCGCCGGCGCTTGCGCGGCCGGGACGTGACGAAGCGGGCGCACAAGGAATTTCACCGGCTGGATATGGACACCACGGAGGACCGCAATGCGGTGCTTTTCTACGTGGTGCCGCGCGAGCGGCGGTTTGCCGTCATCGGCGACGAGGCGGTGCACGCCAAGTGCGGGGAAAACTTCTGGCAGGAGACCGCGAAATTGCTCGAAGCCGACTTTCTCGAGGGGCGTTTCACCGGCGGACTGGTCAAGGGAATCCGCCGTGCGGGGGAGTTGCTGGCGCGGCATTTTCCGAAAACGCCGGGGGACCGCAACGAATTGCCCGACGCAATCGCGGGAGATTGAGGGTCCGGCCGGCGGGAGGCGGGAGACGCCGGCTCAGCTGCCGGCTTGGCGGTTCAAATGCTCGGTGCGGAGCAAAACGCGCTGGCGCAAGACTTTGCCGGGCTTGAACTTGACGGTCGCGCGCGCGGGGATGATGACATCGGTTTCCGGCTTGTTCGGATTCCGGCCGATGCGCGACTTGGTCAAGCGGACTTCGAAAACCCCGAAGTTTCTCAATTCGACATTGTCGCCGTTGGCCAGGCTGTCTGTGATGTGCTCGAGCGTTTTCTGGATCACGGCAAAGGCCTGATGCTGGGTGATCCCCACATCGTCGCTGATTTTCACGACCATGTCGCGCTTGGTGAGATTCGCCATATAAAAGCAGAAGCCTGGATGACTCGGTAGTTATCTGCTGGGTGCGGTCCGGGCAAGCTGGAAACAATAAGCGACCACCGAATTTTGTTTGCAGCTCGTTTGGGCTTCCGGAGAAACCCCGACGGAGGCAGGATTTGCGGCTTCTCCCATGAATTTGACCCCAGAACGCAAGTTGTCCGGCATCCTCGCCCCGCTTTTCGCCCTCCGCACGGCCGGTGACCTCGGAATCGGCGACACGGAATCCCTCAAGGAGTTGGTTGATTGGGCTTCGGCCCACGGTTTCGGGCTGGTGCAGGTGCTGCCGATCAACGAGACGGGCGGCGACAACAGTCCTTACAATATCATCAGCTCGTTGGCCTTGGATCCGACGACGATTGCCACGAACCCCCAAGCGCTCAAAGATCTCCCCTCCGTCGACTTCAAAACGATCTGCGCCAAGCACGACGTGGCCGCGCTCCGCACGGGCAAAGTGAATTATCGCGGCGTGCGCGCGTTGAAGGGCGAGTTGCTCGAGGCGGCGTGGAAGAAGTTCAAAGCCAGGCATCTCAAGGAAAAGACGCGCCGCGCCAAGGACTTCGCCGCATGGACCAAAGAGAATGACACTTGGCTCGAGCCCTACACACTCTTCCGCGCCCTGGTCCGTCTGCACGGCGAGAACGAGAACACCGACCTCTGGCCGAAAAAGCAGCGCACTTACGAGGCGGCGAGGAAGTGGCTCAAGTCCGCCTCGCCGGCCGGCAAACGCAAGGTGCGCGCGCTGCGCGATTTTTTTGCCTACGTGCAGTGGATCGCTTACCGCCAGTGGTCCGAGTTGAAAACCTACGGTGACGAACGCCGCGTCGCGCTGGTCGGCGACGTCCCGGTAGGCGTGAGCATTTTCAGCGCGGATGTCTTCGCGCAGCCGGAGATTTTCGATCTGGCGCGTTCCGCGGGCGCGCCGCCGGAAAAAGTTTTCGCCGCCGATCCTTTCACCGCGAAGTGGGGACAGAATTGGGGTTTCCCGCTCTACAACTGGAACGAGATGGCCAAGGACGACTACGCGTGGTGGCGCCAGCGCCTGCGCACCACGATGGAGATTTTCCACTTCCTCCGCGTCGACCACGCGCTCGGCTTTTTCCGCATCTACAGCTTCCCCTGGCGACCGGAGCGCAACGCCGAATTTCTTCCGCTCGGCGAGGACGAGGCCAAAGCGCGGACCGGCGGGGTTTTGCCCGGTTTTATTCCCGGTGACGACTCGTCCGAGCAGAGCCGCGAAACCAACCGCGCACAGGGCGACCGTCTTTTCCGCATGATTGTCGAGGAGACCGGACAGCACCGCCTCATCGCCGAAGATCTCGGCGAGATGTCGCCCTACGTGCGCCCGGTCCTGCAGGCCCGGGAAATTCCCGGCTTCAAAATCCCGCTCTGGGAAATCGCGCCGGACGGCTGGCCGACGCCGGGTCGCGACTACGAGCGTCTGTCACTTGCCACCTACGCGACGCACGACCATCCGGCCCTGCGTGCTTACTGGGACGAATGGTATGCCAACTCGCAATCCGACGACCCGCACAAGGCGCACCTTGCACTGCGTCAGATGCAGGAGATCACGCGTTTCGCCGAGATGCATGTCCCGCTGCCCGCGCCGTGGAGCGACGAAATCCACGAAGGCCTGCTGCGCGGACTCTTTGCCAGCAATTCGTGGCTTGCGGTCAACATGATCACCGACATTTTCGGCACGGCCGAGCGTTTCAACGTTCCCGGTGCGATCGGCGACCAGAATTGGACCGAGCGTTTCCCCGTGCCGATCAGCGAGTGGGACAAGCACTGGCCGGAAAAAATCGCGCGGCTGCAGCAGGCCATGCGCGAGACCGACCGTTACGTTTCCTAGAAGGTCAATCCGATCTGCGCGCCGAGGACGAAGGCGTCGGGGATCGACCCGGTGCCGCCGGGTTGGATGATGTATTGCACGTCGGGTTGGACGTAGAAGAAGCGGTTGAATTGGATGCGGTAGCCCCATTCGAGGGCCATTTCGTAGCTGGCCGCATCGCCGTCATGAGCGAGCCCGGCGCGTCCGTAGTTCGAACTGAAATTCCCGTAGGCGAGGCCGAAGACGGCCGAGTCGTTGTCGCGCCCCGGCAGCAACCCCTGATAGACGACGCCGCTGTTCCACTGGAAGGGGAGCTTGGCGATGTTCTCCTGCGGGGAGAGCACGAAGGCGGTCCAGAGGATGAGGCCCTGGTCGCTCCCGGGCGATTCCTGGTAAACCATCTGGTCGCCGTGCCAGTAGAAGCCGTAGGCGTTGGCCGCTGCCTGGTCCGATCCGAACTGCGAGTAGAGCGACCATGTCGAGTAGTAGCCGCCGAACCAGTAGTGGCCGGGCATCCCGTGCAGATCGCTGTCGGGTTCCCCCAGTTCCTCCGCTTCCTCGCGCTCGGTCGGCACGCGTTTGACGCGGCTCTTGAAAAATTCCGGCGTCCATCCTGCTTGGCCGACGAACATGAGGCCGTCGGTCGGGTCGAAAGCCATGTTGAGTCCGTTGAGGTTGCGGGCGAAGGTGCGGCCGGAGACTTGATAAAGGCCGAACATGGCGTTCCAATCCGGCGAAGGTTCCACCCGCAGCCGCGCGGCCCAGCCGGCCCACGGGTAGGCGGAGAAAGAGGCGTTGACCGGCAGGGACTGCGGATTGCCGTCGATGCCGTTGTTCATGTAGAGCCAATAAAGCGGCGAGCTGGCGAAGTCGTCGCCCGCGGAGAAGCGTCCGGCTTTGATTTCCGCTTTGTCGTTCCAGAACCGCTGGGTGAGAAAGAGGTCGGTCAGTATGACAGTCTGCCCGCCGTAGATTTGCTGCACGGTGAACTGGTTGCCGATGAAGTCCTGCGAAAGGCTGTCGCCGTTGCGGTCGGTCGCGGCGATGGTGAAGGAAGCGCCGCGCCAGCCGACGAGTTTTTCCAGGTCGAGTTTCACTCCGAACGCGATGTTGTCGGTGTAAGTGAATCCTTGCTTCATGCCTCCGGAGGGATTGCCGGCGAGATCGGTCGTGTAGGTGCCGGAAAATTCCACGCCCTTGTCTTTGTCCAACCAGTTGCGTGTGCCCCACCAGTCGCCCAAGGCTGCATCGCCGCGCCACCATTCATCCGAGCCGACGAAGTTGCTGGGGTAAGGCGTGTAGTAATCCCAGAAACGGTCTTCCATGGCGGAGGCGGAGGCGGCCATAAGAGCCGCCACCACGGCGGGGGTAACACGGCGGGAGGTCATGGGGAGGACGGAATCGTGCCGTGTCCGCCGCGCGGCGACAAGGCTGCGCGCGGGTTCAGGGTTGCCCGCCGACGAGCAGGCAGATTTCCCCGCGCGGCGGTTGCTTATCCGCGCGTGCGGCGAGTTCGGACGCGGGGCCGCGCCAATACTCCTCGAATTTTTTGCTCAGCTCGCGGGCCACGCAGACCGGCCGTTCGGGGGCGAGTTCGGCCAGGACGGCGAGCGACTTGGCGATGCGGTGGGGCGACTCGAAAAAGATGCTCGTCTCGCGGCGGGCAACGGCTTCGGCCAGCACGTTTTGGCGGCGTCCGGATTTCACCGGAAGAAACCCGCCGAAATAGAATTCGTGTAGCGGCAGACCCGAGCCGACGAGCGCGGGGAGGATCGAGGTGGGTCCGGGCAGCACGGTGAACTCGAGTCCGCGTTCGAGGCAGGCCCGCACCACGCGGAAGCCCGGATCCGAGATGCCCGGGGTGCCGGCGTCGCTGAGCACCGCGATGTTTTCCCCGGCGGCGAGGCGGCCGGCGATTTCCTCCGCGCGCTGTGCCTCGTTGTGTTCGTGCAGGCTGAGGAGCGGACGGCTGATGCCGTGGTGCTTGAGCAGAACGGCGGCGTGGCGCGTGTCCTCGGCGGCGATGACATCCGCTTCCCGCAAAACGCGCAGGGCCCGCAGGGTGATGTCCTCGAGGTTCCCGACGGGAGTGGGGACGAGGGTGAGCAAGCGCCTAGAATCCCTCGCTCAGGCGGCTGGCCAGCCTGACCGCGGCGTCGGCGAAAGCCAGCGGGAGCGCCTGCTGCTCGTCGGTTTGCAAGTCCGCGCTGACGAAGAAACTGGTGCGTCCATTGACGGCGCCGGCCATGATTTGTTTGCCGGTGGCGTTTTCCACGACCTCGTATTGCACGACGGTGATGAGTTCGTATTCGCTGGTGGCAAGGACGTTGCCGCGCACGGAGCGCGCCGGGCGGCGGTTGGTCGCGACCAGCGTGGTGTAGACGGTGGCATCGGCGTTGCGTTCGGCGGCGATGGTGTAGGTGCCGTCGGTTTGCAGTCCCTTGATGAGCGTGTCGGCGAGCAGACCTTCGACGTTGGGCTCGAGCGTGGTGTTTTTCGAAACGGGGACGGCGAGGGTCTGGATACCGCGCATCATGCTCGGCCGGGCGTCCCCGAGCGAGTAGGCGCAGCCAGGGAGGGCGACCGCGAGGGCGCTTGTGGCGACGAGCAGGAGGATTTTCATCATTCGACGGGGAGGTCGGGTTCGACGGCCGGGAGGTTGACCGGCTCGGGTCCGACCGGGCGCACGTCGCGCGCGGAGGTGCGCAGCCGGGGGCGGGGCGGGGGCAGTTCTTCGGGCACGATGTTTGCGACCGGCGGCCCGGCGTAATTGCTCAGCGCCGAGGTTTCGACCTGGTTTTGCAGGCGGCGGCGCATGGCGACGCGCTCGCCGGTCTCGGCGCGTTCGGGACCGGACCGGAGTTCGTCGTCGCCGACACTGGCCCGGATTTCCTCGATGCGTTCATTGGCCAGTTTGGCGTCGTCCGTCCCGGGTTGGCGCCGCACGAGGTCGGCGTAGTAGATGACGGCGGCCCGGTAGTTGCTGTTGCGGTCGTAGAATTGCGCGATGGAGAGCAGGTCGCCGGCCTCCCGTCCGGTCATGCGGTCGAGGTTGTCGCGGGCTTGCGCCGCCTTCTCGCTGTTCGGGTATTCCGCGAGGAATTCCTCGAAGGTGTTTTTCGCGTCGATCGCGGCGGAAAGATCCTGCGAACGGCCGAGGGCTTCGGTGAGTTGCACGTAGCCGATCTGGTAGAGCGCATCGTCCGCGTAGTCGCTCGCGGGGTAGCGGTCGAGGAGCATCTGGTAGGCTTCGATGGACTTGGCATACTCGCGGCGGTTCTCGAGGGACTGGCCGAGTTTGAACTGCGCTTCGGGGGCGAACTTGGTGAAGGGGGCGGTGGCCAGGAGGGAGTTGTACATTTCACTGGCCTGCTCGTAGCGACGTCGCTCGAGGAAGCCGTCGGCAATGGCCAGTTGCGCCGCGAGGGCCCGGTCGAATTCGCGCGATTGCGGGTAGTCGTCCACCAGCTTCTGGTAGGCTTCGAAGGCGCGTCGCGGGTTGCCGGACTGGTCGATCAGCTCGGCCAGCCGGAATTGGGCCGCGGGGGCCGCCGGCGAGACGGGAAAGCGGCGCACGATATCACGGTAGGTCGCCGCGGCGCGGTTGTTGTCGCCCGCTCCTTCCAGATCGGCCGCCTGCTGCATGAGGGCGGCCGCTTCGGCGTTGTTGGCCGGAGCGGTCGAGGGCAGCTGGGCGAAAGCCTTTCCGGCGGCAAGCATCAGGCAGACGGAAAACAGGCATCCGCGGTGGACGCGAATTCGGAACATGAGTCGGCCGAACGTAGGAAGCGGCCCGCAAGGCGTCAAGCCGTGAAGAGGGCGGCGCGTGCTCCTCAGTAGCGGCGCCAAAGGGCCGGAATGAAGAGGGCGAGCATGGCGAGGATTTCCAGACGGCCCATGATCATGAGAAGCGACAAAAAAAGGTGGGTGGCGGGACCGAGGTCGGCGTAGGTGCAGGACGGCCCGACCGCCCCCAGACCCGGGCCGATATTGAAAATGGTGGCCACCACGGCGCCGAAGCTGCTGATCAGGTCGAAGCCGGGCTCGAGGATGGCCATGGCGAGGGAACCGAGGGCGACGATGAAGCCCACCAAGGCGAGATAGAACGAGACCTCGGTGAGGAAGCTGTCGCTGAGCGGGACGCCGTTGATGCGCACGGTGATGACCTGGTTCGGGCGGAAAATGAGGGTCAGTTGCCGCGCGAAGTTTTTGAAGAAGACGACGATGCGGCTGACTTTGACGCCGCCGGCGGTGGAGCCGGCACAACCGCCGATGAACATCAGTGCGACAAGGAGGATTTTCGGGAAATTCGCCCACTGGTCGTAATCGGCCGTGGCAAAGCCGGTCGTCGTGCTGATCGAGACGACCTGGAAGGCGGCGGCACGCACGCTGTCGTGCAGACCGCCGATCTGGCCGTAGTAGAGCAGGCTCCCGGTCACCGCGAGCGTTGCGATGCCGAGCGTCCAGAGGTAGAACCGCGTCTCTTCATCCTGCTTCCATTTGTTCCAGCGCCGCTCCAGCAGCCACGCGTAGAGCATGAAGCTGATCGCGCCGAGGATCATGAAGATGATGGTCCACCACTCGATGGCCGCGCTGCCGAAAGCGGCGATGCTCGCGTTGCGCGTGCTGAATCCGCCGGTCGAGACGGTGGCGAACGTGTGGCACACGGCGTCGAAAACCGGCATGCCCAGGACGATGAACCCGACCGCGCAGGCCAGGGTCAGGCCGAGGTAGATCTGCCACAAGCGAAGTGCGGTGTCGCGCATGCGCGCGGCGAAACCTTCACCGAGTTTGGCCGATGATTCGCGCCGGAAGAGCGACTTCGAACCGCCGCCGGCCATGGACAACACGGCGACGAAAAGCACGAGGATCCCCATGCCGCCGAGCCACTGCGTTGTGGCCCGCCAGAGCAGCAGGCCGCGCGGCCAGATCTCGACATCGGCGATGACGCTCGCGCCGGTGGTGGTGAAACCCGAGGCCGATTCGAAAATCGCGGCGGCCGGAGCGAGCGACGGGGTCGACAGCATGTAGGGCAGCGCGCCGAACAAGGTGCTCAAGGTCCAACCGAGGCCGACGATGACGATGGCTTCGCGGCGGAGGATTTCGCGGGACGAGCCGCGTCCGAACCAGCGGAGCAAGCCGCCCGCCGCCGCGGTGAGGATGGCGGAAAATCCGAGCGCGCGGTCCGCGGCGAATCTCGGTTCCTGGTCGTAAATCGCGTAGGCGAGGCAACCGGCCATCGACGCGGCCATGAGCAAAAGCAGGAGGCCGATGAAGCGGCAGAGTTGGCGGTAATCCATGGGCCGTTCAGGCGAGGAGCTTGAGCAGGGCGGCCTTGGCATCGGGCGCGACGATGGCCACCACCGTGTCGCCGGCCTCGATCTTGTCCTCGGCCGCGGGCACGGACGCCTGGTTGCCGTGCTGCAAGGCGATGAGGCCGCTGGCCGCGGGCCAATCCGTCTCGGCGAGGGTGCGACCGGCGGCGGCGCTGTTTTCCGCCACCGGGGCGGAAAGGATCTCGATGCCGCCCGGGAGGGTGCGCAGGACGGTGGCCTCGTCGGCGGTGACGAAACGGGTGAGTTCGCGGGCCACGGCGACCCGCGGACTGACGGCGTCGAGGATGCCGAGTTGCGCGCCCGATCGCTGGATGGCGCTGGCGTAGTCGGCGCGGTGGATGAGCGTGAGGCAGGCCTTGGCGCCGAGGTCGCGGGCCTGCAGGCAGGCCATGACGTTGTCCTCGTCATCGTGCGTGGCCGCGACGAAAAAATCGGCTTCGCCGACGCGCTCCTCCTTCAATTCCTGCAGCGACGTGGCGTCGGCGTTGATGATCGTGCAGTTTTGCAATTGCTGTCCGAGCCTTTCGCAGAGCCGCCGGTCCTTTTCCATGATGCGCGTGCGGAAGTTGCCGCCTTCGAGGGCCTGGGCGAGGGCGAAGCCGTAGTCGTCGCCGCCGAAGATGACGACATTGAGTTCGTCGTTCTGGCTCGCGGCAGTGTGGAGTTTGCGCAATCCTTCGGCGAGGCGGCGCGGGTGTCCGTAGATGGTGACGAGGTCGCCGGCCTCGAGCGCGTCGTTGGCGTGGGGCACGATGAGGTTTCCGCGGCGGAGGATGGCGCCGATGCGCACGCGTGCGGGGAGGCCGAGTTCGCGCAGCGGGATGGCCAGGGCGGGGCTGCCGGGTTCGAGGCGGATCTGCTGCAGCTCGATGCGTCCGCGGGCGATTTCCTCGACAACGAGGCAATCGGGATTGCGGATGGATTTGGCCAACTCCACGGCGGCGAGGCGGGCCGGACTGAAGAGGTAGTCGACGCGGAACTGCCCCGCGTAATCGTAGAGCCATTGCTCGCGTTGCATGGCAAGGCTGGTGCGGGCGATGCTGCGGCGCGCGCCGAGGGACTTGCCGATCGAAGTGCAGACGAGGTTGGTATGGTCGTGGCTGGTCAGGGCGAAAAGGACATCGCATTTGGCGATGCCGGCTTCCTCGAGGATATCCACGCTCGCCCCGCTGCCGTGGAGGACGCGGCTGTCGAGTTGCTCGTTGAGTTCGGCCGCGAGCTTCTCGTCCTGCTCGATCACGCAGATGGAATGCTCCTCGTCGGAGAGAGTGCGCGCCATGTGCAGGCCGATGGCGCCGGCGCCCACGATGATGATGTTCATGTTGGGGGCCCATGGTGCGGGCCGGAGGGCCGGGGGGCGCAAGCAAAAAGCAGGCGCGTTCTCTGTCGGGCGGGTTGGCAAAGGGGCGCCCGCATGGCAAATTGCCGCGGTGCGCGCGAGTTTCCTCATCCCGGCTTACAACGAGGAGCAACTTGTCGGTCGCGCCGTCAGGTCGGTGCGCCGGGCGGCCGCGGCTTGTGCCTTGACCGCTTACGAGGTCGTTGTCTGCAACAACGATTCGACCGATGCGACGGCCGCGACCGCCCGCGCGGCGGGTGCGCGCGTGGTCCACGAGCCGCACCGGCAGATCGCCCGGGCGCGCAATGCCGCCGCGGCGGCTTCCACGGGCCCGTGGCTGGTCTGGCTCGATGCGGACGCCATCCTGACCGAACCGGTCCTCGGCGCGACTTTGTCCGCCCTCGGTTCCGGCCAGGTCTGCGGCGGCGGGGCACGGGTCGAGTTGGAAGGCGCACCGCTCGACCGCGCGGCGCGTTGTGCGGTGCGCGGATGGAATTGGATCGCCGCCAACTTCCGCCTCGCCGCCGGCTCGTATTTTTTCGCGCTGCGCGAGGGCTGGGCGGAGACGGGAGGATTCAACGAAGCGGTCTATGCCGGGGAGGAAATCGGGTTTTCCCGCACCCTCAAGCGTTGGGGGCGTGCCCGCGGCCAGCATTTCCGCGTGCTCGACCATGCCGTGCCGTCCTCCGCGCGCAAAGTGCGGCAGTTCACCCTCGCGCAGACCCTGCGGCAGGTGGCCATTTGCGCGTGGCCCGGCAACCTCGGGCGCCGCGACCGCTGCGCGTTCTGGTATGAGAGGCCGAGTGAAGTTGAGGGTTGAGAGGATTTGCCTTTCTCCCTCAACTTTCAACCAGGCTCTCTCAACTCCGCCATGATCTACCTCGACAACAACGCGACCACGCCGATCGATCCTCGGGTGCGCGAAGCGATGTTGCCGTTTCTCGGGGAAAATTTCGGCAATCCCTCGAGTCCGCATGCCGCGGGGCGGACGGCGCGCGTGGCGATGGAAAAAGCGCGCGCCCAGGTGGCCGCGATGTTCGGTGCTTCCGCCGACTCGGTCGTCTTCACCGGCGGCGGGACGGAATCGATCTGCACCGCGATCCGCGGTGCCTTGACCGCGCAACCCGGCAAGCGCCATATCGTGACGTCGTCGATCGAACACAGCGCGACGAAAAATCTCTGCGAGCAACTCGCGCGCGAAGGTTGCGAGGTGACATGGTTGCGCGTCGGGACCGGCGGGCGTCCGGACCTCGCGGAATACGCCGCGGCCCTGCGCGAGGACACGGCGCTGGTCTCCGTCATCTGGGCCAACAACGAAACCGGCGTGCTCTTTCCCGTGGAAGAAATGGCGGGATTGGCCGACGAGCGGCGCATCGTTTTCCACGTCGACGCGGTGCAGGCGGCCGGGAAAATCCCGGTCGATCTCGCGCGCGTGCCGGCGCATTTGCTTTCGTTGTCCGCGCACAAATTCCACGGACCGAAGGGCGCCGGCGCTTTGCTGGTCCGGCCGGGGCTCGGCTTGCCGCCTTTGCTGCGGGGCGGCGGACAGGAATCGGGCCGTCGTGCGGGGACGGAGAATGTGCCCGGCATTGTCGGTCTGGGGGCCGCGGCGGAGTTGGCCTGCGCGGCGCTGCCGTTGGAAATGCCGCGGGTCGCGGCCCTGCGCGACGCGTTCGAGACCGGGGTGCGCGCGCGGTTTCCCGGGGCGCGTTTCCACGGCGATCCGGACCACCGGCTGCCCAACACCACGAACTTCGCTTTGCCGGGATGCGAGGCGCAGGGGCTCCTCGCGGGTCTCGACCGTCTCGGGGTGGCCTGTTCGGTGGGGTCGGCTTGCACGAGCGGGGAGGTGGATGCGTCCCACGTCCTTCGCGCCATGGGGGTGGGGGACGACGAGGCGCGGTCGAGTCTTCGCTTCTCTTTCAGCCGCATGAATGCCGCCGGCGAGGTGCCGGCGGCGCTGGCCGCTCTGGAGCAAGCCGCGGCCCGTCTTTGACCGGCTGTCTTGGGTCATTGACGGACGGGCGCAATTCTGGGATTCTGGCCGACCTTTTTATGCGTCATACCTTGTCAGTTCTGGTGGAAAACCGCTTCGGCGTCCTGACGCGCGTGGCCGGCATGTTCAGCGGCCGCGGGTTCAACATCGACACGCTCAACGTCGCCCCGACGCTCGACGCCTCCATGTCGCGCATGACCATCGTGGTGCGCGGTGACGACAAAGTCCTCGAGCAGGTGGTCAAGCAGACCGAGAAGCTGGTCGACGTGATCAAGGTGGAGGATTTTCGCGACGACGAGTTTGTCGACCGCGAACTCGTGCTCATGCGGGTCAATGTGAACGCGAAAACCCGTTCCGAGGTCCTGCAGATCTGCGACGTTTTCCGCGCCAAGATCGTCGACGTCCGCCTCGACAAACTGGTCATCGAGATCACCGGCAACGAAGGCAAAATCGCCAAATTCATTTCCCTGATGGAGCACTTCGGGATCGCCGAAATGACGCGAACCGGCAAGGTCGCTCTCTCCCGCACGGCCGACAGCGAATAAACTTTTCCCATGGCAGCAAAAATCCACACAGACAAAGACGCCGACCTCAAGCACCTCAAGGGCAAGACGGTGGCCGTCATCGGTTTCGGTTCACAGGGCCACGCCCACGCCCTCAACCTCAAGGAAAGCGGCGTCAAGGTCATCATCGGCCTCTACCCCGGCAGCAAGAGCCGCGCGGTGGCCAAGAAAAAGGGCTTCCGGGTTTTCGACACGGCCGACGCAGTGAAAAGGGCCGATGTCATCATGGTGGCCGTGCCGGACACGAGGATCCCCGCGGTCTACGACAAGGACATCGCCCCGCATCTGACCAAGGGCAAAACGCTCCTTTTCAGCCACGGCTTCGCCATCCACTTCAAGACGATCAAGCCGCCGAAAGATATCGATGTCATTATGGTTGCCCCGAAGGGACCCGGACACATCGTGCGCCGCCAGTTCACCGAGGGCAAAGGCGTCCCGGCGCTCATCGCCGTCTACCAGAACCCGAGCAAGCAGGCCAAAAAGACCGCGCTGGCCTGGGCCAAGGGCATCGGCGGCACGCGCGCCGGCGTGCTCGAAACCACCTTCAAGGAAGAAACCGAAACCGACCTCTTCGGCGAACAGGCCGTGCTTTGCGGCGGCGCGTCCGCCCTGGTGCAGGCCGGATTCGAGACCCTTGTCGAGGCCGGTTACCAGCCCGAGATGGCCTACTTCGAGTGCCTGCACGAACTGAAACTCATCGTCGACCTGATGAACGAAGCCGGCATCGCGGGCATGCGTTTCAGCATCTCCGACACCGCCAAGTGGGGCGACGTGCTCGTCGGCCCGAAGATCATCGACAAGAGCGTCAAGCAGCGCATGAAGGGCGTGCTCAAGGACGTCCAGTCCGGCAAATTCGCCCGCCAGTGGATCGCCGAGGACAAGAAGGGCCGCAAGAAATACAACGCGCTGCTCAAGAAGGGCGAGAAGCACGGCATCGAGAAGACCGGAACCCGTCTCCGCGGCCTCATGCCGTGGATCAAAAAGCGCAACCTGAAGGGCGCGCAGGCTTCCTACGCCTGATCCGCTTTCCTCCCCGAGACCCCGCGGCGCCGCCCAAGCCCGCGGGGTTTTTCTTTGCTCCCGGGTCGGTGAGGAGCCCGTCCCGCAGAGAGCGGGACGGGCGGGCGCGGGGGATTTCCAGCCCCCGGCACGCTCTGCGGCTCATGCCGTAAGCTCGCGCCGGGGGACGCCATCGTTTTAGTCTCGCGACCATGCCCGTCGCCTTCTCCGACCGACCGATCCGCCTCGACGATCTAGACCAGTCGAAATGCCAGACGCCGGAAAAATACCGGCAAAAAATGAAGGACGGCCATCTGCGCCTGCTGCAACTGCAGCACGCGCTGAAAGACGCCAAGCGCCGCGTGATCATCGTGGTCGAGGGGCCGGACGCCGCGGGCAAAGGCGGGGCCATCAGGCGCCTCGTCGAGCGTCTCGACCCGCGGCATATCCGTGTTTACTCCACGATCAAACCGACAGAGGAGGAACACGCGCACCACTATTTGTGGCGGTTTTGGAACAAGCTGCCCCGCCGCGGGGAAATGGCCATCTTCGACCGCTCGTGGTATGGCCGTGTTCTCGTCGAGCGTGTCGAGGGGTTCTGCACCAAAGACGAATGGCGGCGCGCCTACCGCGAGATCAACGAGTTCGAGCGCGTCTTGCATGACGATGGCACCATCATCGTGAAAATGTGGCTCCACATCACCAAGGAGGAGCAGATGTCGCGTTTCGAAAAGCGCGCCGAGGATCCGCTCAAGCACTGGAAAATCACCGACGAGGACTGGCGCAACCGCAACAGGTGGAAAGATTACATCGCGGCGGCGGAAGACATGTTCGCCAAGACCTCGCCGGACTTCGCGCCCTGGCAGGTCATTCCGGCCAACTACAAATGGTATGCGCGCGTCAAGGTTCTCCGCACCGTCTGCGACATTGTGGGGGCCGCGCTCGGGGTGAAGCCGGCAGCAGGGTGAAGCCGGACGGCACCGGGGGCATCGCGGACCGGCGGTTATTTGCCCCGGCTTTTCTCCGCATGCAAGCGGTGCATGACCCGGTGAACCACGGGCGCGGCCAGGATGCCCACGCTCGAAACAACAACCAGCGTGCTGAACAGCGCGAACAGCGAGGAGAACAGTTTCAATTCGTTGCTCGAACTGCGCTCGGTGTAGAGCGGTCCGGCCCCGCTGAGCAGCATGCTCGACTCGAGGAAGGAATCCACGAAGTCCAACTCGGAGATCACCATGTAGCCGGCGGTGCCGATGGCCAGGGTGCCGGCGACCACTCCACCCACCAGCAAGGCTTGCCTCCCCATCCGCCCCAGAAACACACCGTGGGTGGCCAGCGGGTCGGAGTGGTGTTCCCAAGGCATGCGGGGCCATTCTGGTGAAGCCCCCGGACCGGGGCCAAGACAATCCGCCCGAACCGCGCATTTTTCTGTTGTCGGGGATTGAACAAGAAGCTCAAACGGGTGTCCAATTTTACAGAGTAAAAGACCGGCCGTCTGCGGTGTCCGGTTCCTCCCTTGAACATGGAACGCCACCTTGACTTCCGGAACAAAAAGAGGACATTGGGACGTCCCCTCATGAAGTTCGCCCCGGCACTTCGGCGGCACGTTTTAACCGCCTTGGCGGGCTGCCTCCTGCTGGCGGGAGGGCAGCTCCCGTCGGCGCGTGCCGAGGCCATGCTCCAGCTTTTCAACGTCTCCTGGTCGGAGGTGGCGCGGAAAATGCCCGAGTTGGCCGAGGCCGGCTACAACTCCCTCTGGCTGCCGCCCCCGGCCAAAGCCTCCGGCGGGCTCTCCGTTGGCTACGATCTCTGGGACCCCTTCGACCTCGGCTCCAAGGACCAACGCAACACGGTGCGCACCCGCTACGGCACCGAGGCCGAGTTGCGGCACATGATGGAAGTGGCGCACCGGTTCGCGATCCGGGTCTACTTCGACAACATCATGAACCACCGGGCTTTCGAAGTGCCCGGCTTCAATGAGAACACCCCGATCGGGGGCGAAGGGCAAACCGAGCTCTATCCCGGCATGGTGGCGGAGGATTTTCACCTCCTGATAACCGAAGACGGCTTCTACCGCAAGTGGGACAATACCCGCGATTGGGGCAGCGCCTGGCAGGTGCAAAACCTCGGTCTCTCCGACCTCATCGACATCGCCCATGAAACGCCCAACGCCAATTTCGGGCGGAGCGAGGGCGACACCCATCCGAAATATTCCTTCGTCCGCGACCTCAACCGCCCCGAGCAATACGACCACGACAAGGACGGCAACCGCATCTACTTCGGATGGCTGATCGACCGTGCGCGTGCCGCACTCGGACCGAACGCCTCGGACGAGGAGTTGCGCGCGCACGCCACGGCCTATGTGGCTGCTAATCGCGGGGCTTACATCGAAGATGTCGGCGCCTACCTCATCCGTGCCGTCCGCTGGAAAATGGACCGCACCAAAGCCGACGGCCTGCGCCTCGACGCGGTCAAACACGTGCCGGATTACTTCTTCGGTCAGATGTCGGGCGCCGGCAAAGACGACAGCGATGCCGGCTATCTCGGCGGCGTGCAACGCCAATTCAACATCACCCGCGGTTTCAGCGACGCGAATCACCGCGACTCGGTTTTCGACGAAAAGCGCGGCGTCGACGATGCCAAGGTTTTCGGCGAGCACCTCGGACAACCGCCCTACTACGGTGGTTATGTCGATGCCGGCATGCGACTGGTCGACAATGATCTGCGCTCGCAACTCAACGGCAACCTCGGCAATCCAAGCGGAACCCTGGCCGGGCTCGACTCACCCGGTGCAGGCGGTTTTTCGGCCAGCGTTGGCGTGACCCACGCTAACAGCCACGACAACGACTACGCCGCGCTCAAGGAAATGCAGCATGCGCACTACATGTTCCGCGAGGGCATGGGGCTCATTTATTCCGACGGCTACTACAAAGCCGGCACGCTCGGCGAATCCGGCGGCGCCTTCCCGCGCCATGCCAACACGCATTTCCTCGGACAATTCGGCGACCCGCGCATTCCGAACATCCTCAAGCTGCATAACGACTTCGCGCGTGGTTTGCAGCAGGGCCGTTGGTCTGATCAGGACTACATGGCTTACGAGCGCCGCGACAATCGCGACAAGTTCGGCAACACCCGCAACGGCACGGCCAGCGAGGAAATCACCATGGTCGCGATGTTCAACGACAACACCGCGCAGGGCCAGGCCCGACCCATCACGACCAGTTTCTCGTCCGGCGCCTATCTCTACCAATATGCCGAGGGCCCCGACGGTTCGTTCATGGGCGGGTTTTACAAATACGCCGGCGAACTCGGCGGCGTGGTCGTGCCGCCCGGCGGTTACTACCTTTTTGGTTGGCGCACTCCGGAGTTGTCGACCCTCTGGCCCGGCGCCGCCATCACTCTTTATCAAAACGGCCAGGAAGTTCCGCGCATCACCGTCACCCGCAAAGATGGACCGGACGGCGACGTTTCCTTCAATCCCTACGGACTGGCCAACCGTGGTTATCCCGCGGGCACCACGCCGGAAAAATACAGCTACCGGACCACCATTCCGGTGGTCAAAGACGGCAACTTCACCATCATTGCCCGCGCCGACGGATCGGCGGAAAACATCCTGCTCAAGCTCGACGGCGGCGTGGACCTCAATGGCACGCGTCCGGTCGGAAATACCGACCCCGCTTTCCGCGATCACCCGCCGGGAGTTTTCTCCGATATCTGGATGGGCTATGAGCAACCGAGCTTCCTTGATCGCCAGCATCCGGAAAAATTCGCGGCGCGTCTCGTTGTCCGTAACCAGACAGGCTCTCCAGGTGCCGAGACTTACATCAAGACGATGGGTGGAGGATTCAACAACGATCCGACTTTTCACGGTCCAGCAGCCGCCAACGATTACAACAAGTATGGCGGCAACGTTGCAGAGTGGGTCTACCATGATCCGCAAGCCGATGTCGGCGGGATCGCCAACCCGCCCAAGCAATTTGATGAGTCGGGTGAAAACATCGTCATCTGGGCCAAGAGCAACTCCGTTGGCGGCGGCTTCAAGGCGTTCGTTTACTACACGACCGACGGCTCCTTCCCCGAAGGCGCCGGCGGTATTGGCCGCGGCACCACGCGCGTGGCCGAACTCGGCTTCAAACACAAACAGACGACGGACGACTGGTGGGGTTCGGCCAATATTCCCAAGCCGGCGCCGGGCAGCACATTCAATTACAAAATCGGTTTCTACAAAACTGGCGCCTCCTCCGTCTGGCCGAGCGGTCCTGGCGAAGTGGCCTACAAAAAGCGGATGCTCACCACCTTCCGTGTGGCCGACTTCAATCCCGCCACCAAAGTCTTTTTCCCGCACAACGACTACGCCCGCGTTCCGACACTCGGCCAGCCTTACGCCTCCTGGCCGTGGGCCACGCAGACTGGTCTGAGCGAGGGTTTCCACGTCCTCCGCGGTCGCGCCCATCTCAACCGCAATCCCGAGACCTCCGCACCGCTCTACCAGACGTTCACGCAAGTCTTCTACTATGATGCGGCCACGCCGACGGGCACCGTTCTCTTCCCTGCGGCCAACGGCGATACCACCGGCGGCTCGAGCTACGAGTTGGTTCTCCGGACCGACCTGACCGTCGAAGACGTCTGGTTCCACATTGCCGACAGCGACGCCGGCAATGATGACGGCACGACCCGCCAGCCCAACGGCAACGGCGCCGGCTTCGAGCCCTTCGTCGATGCCAACCAAAACGGTGTGCGCGATGCCGGCGAGGACTTCACCGACGTCAATGGCAACAACACCTATGACGCCTCGCTCGCCCAAGCTTGGGGCCAAGCCACCAGCGTCACCACGATCAACCTGCCCGATCAGAAAGAATGGCGCTTCCGCTACAACAACATCCCTGCCAGCGGCACGGCCAGCATCACCATCCGCCTGCACGAAGCCTCGTCCGTGCGCAACGTAAACCTCGATGCGGCGACGGCCCATGTCACCGAACTGGTGCGCACCGTTCAGACCCGCGGACCCGACCAACGCGTCAACATCGCCTGGCCGCAGCGCGACGGCGACGGCGTGGATGACAACTACACGATGAAGGTCTACTTCACCAAGTCGCTCGCCGACGGCACAGACCTGCAGTCGCTCATCAACCGTTTCACCTTCAGCATCGCCAGCACGGAGAGTGGCACCGACCGCGGCGCGGTCATCCAGAGCCGTGACAATTTCACCATCACCTACAACATCAACGACACGTTCCACGAGTTGGCCATCCCGTTGCCCAATCTCTTCAACGATGTGCCCGACTTCCTGCACACGCTCAAAGTCACCTACACCTTCCCCGACAAGCGCCAGCTCGAAGCAGTGCGCCAAGTGAAGGCCAACCCGAGCACCAAGCCCTTCGTTCGTATCACCCGTCCGAGCGAGCTAGGTTCCGATGGACGCCAGACCGAAATTATCTTGCCCGACGGTCCGGGCGACGACCGACTCGACTTCACAGTTCGGGTCGAGAGCAGCGCGACGGTCAACGATCTCTCCATCATCGGTAGTCCGGCCATCACGCTCTTTGAAGAGTCCTACACCGATCTCAATGGCAATGGCGGCTGGGATGACCAAGAACCTTCCACCGACACCAACGACAACGGCCAGTGGGATCCCGCCGAGCCTTTCATCGACACCAATGAAAACGGTTTCTGGGACGCCGGCGAATCCTTCACCGATACCAATGGCAACGGTGTTTGGGATGCAGCCGAGTCCTACACGGACCTCAATAACAACGGCCAATTCGACACGGGTGAGGCGTTCTTCGACCTCAACGAAAATGGCGTGCGTGATCCGGCTGAACCCTTCACCGACACCAACAACAACGGTGTGCGCGACGGCGTGAAAGTTACCGTCAACGGCAACACCAAGACGTGGGATTACACGTGGCGCATCACCGCGCCGGGCAATTACCTTCTCACCGCCACGGCCACGCTCAACGGCCAGTCGACCTCCACGGTGCGCAACGCGCGTGTCATCCTGCGTCAAATCACGCCGACCGACGACATCCAAGACAACGACGACGACAACGACGGTCTGATCGACCTCACCGAGACAAACAAGCGTGATCTCCCCGCGACCCAAGCCGAGACCTGGACCAATGGTGATGTCCACGTGTGGCGCGCTTCGGGCCTCACCTTGCCGAGCAGCCCTGATTCCGACGGCGACGGTCTGCCCGACGCCCTCGAGGTCGGCTGGCGCACCGCCGCCAATCCGCCGACGCTGCCCGGCATCGACACCAACGCCGACGGCATCCCGAATTTCATCGGCGATCTCGATCCGCCACTCTACGCCGTCGTCGAGCACCACGGCTTCGTCCCCGGCGTCGGATCGCAAAGTGCAGGCGACGACCGTACCCGCCAAGCGGCTGGCACGGTGACCAACCCGAATAATCCCGACACCGACGGCGACGGCATTCCCGATGGTATCGAGGATGCCAACCGCAACGGGTGGACCGACGGCGACGGCAAACCTTTGCCGACCAATGCCGGCCGCACGCAATACGCCACAGCCCGACCCAACACCGGTGACTGGCCGAACAATATCTTGGACAGCTTCGAAACTTGGACCGAAACCAGTCCGACCAAAGCGGACTCCGATGACGACGGCCTGAGCGACGGCTTCGGCGAAGACAAAAATTTCAACGGCCTCATCGACGGCGACACCAACGGCAACCGGATCTACGACGCCGGCGAAGCGTGGAGTGAAACCAATCCGCTCAACCGCGACACCGACGGCGACGGTCTGCTTGATGGTTGGGAGGTTCAATTCGGTCTCGATCCGCTCGACAACGGCACGATCAACATGCGCACCGGCGAGGCCGGCAATCCCGACAACGGGGCGGACGGCGATCCGGACGGCGACGGCTTCACCAACGCACAAGAGCAGGCCTCCGGCACGCATCCCACCCAGCAAGACGTCATCGGCGGGGGCGAAGGCGAGGGCACCATCCAGATCGGCACCTTCACCCAGTGGACGCATCGCGATCTGCTCGTCCTCGACGAATACAACGAGGGCAACAGCAATGGTGGCGCCGACGTCTACCGTTCGTGGAATGACACCGACTCCTCCCGCGACATCGTGGCCTTCAGCTTCCGGGACGGTGGCGATGTGGCCGCCGGCGGCGACGGCCGCGTTTACTTCCGCGTCGACTTCCTCGATCTCGGGGCCAATGCCTGGCAAAGCGAAGTGGACGCCTACGTGGTGATCGATACCGGCAACCCGGGTGCCGGCGAAGCTTCGATCCCCAACGAAATCGAGATCACCACCGATATGAAGTGGGAGGTTGTGGTCGGCGCCTACAGCCAGAACTTCGGCACGATCTTCGTTGACCGCAATCAAACCCTCAACACCACCACGAAGTTCCAGAATCCCGTCACCGAGGGCGGCGTCGAGCCTCGTGCCTTCGGCGGGTTGAACGAGATCGCCTGGTCCTCCACTTACGATGCGGTGGAAATCGCCATCGAGCGTCGTCACATCAAGGATGCCGGCTGGCTCGGCGATCCCAACACGCTCAACTTCCAGGTCTTCACCACCAAGCCGAACACCCAAGCCGGAGGCAGCGGCGACATCGCGGGTCGCAATGACATCCGCGACACCATCTACGACGACTATCTCGCTTCCGATTGGTGGCGCGATCAGGACAACATCATCCTTAACGGCAAGCTGAGCAATTATTTCAGCCGCAGCGGCTCCAATGACCGCAACAAGAGCGCCAAGGTCATGTTCGTGGCCCACGGCAACCAAGCCATCCAACCTGCCAGCGTCACGCAAAACCTCATCCACAGCGCCTCGGGTGAGACATCCACCGGTTACCGCCGCCTCATCGAGAGCCACGACAACTACAACGTGCCGCTCACCCTCCATGTCACCCCGACGCTCGCCTCGTCTTTGCAATGGGCAGCCAACCCGTCGCCCGGTGCCCCCAACGACGGTCCAAGCCTCAACCAGCGCATTGCCGGCCTCGTCGCCAGCGGCGAGATCGACCTCATCGGCTCGACCTTCGCCGACCACGTGCCGAAATATTTCAATCCGGAGTTCAACCTTGCCAACCGTCAGCTGTCCGACGAATTCCTCACCGGCATTTACGGCTCCGTGTCCCCGAACATTTTCTGGGCGCCCGAGCGCGTCCTTGATGACGAGTCGCTCACCATCATCAAGAACATGGGCTACAAATTCGTGTTCGCCGACCAGATGCGTCACTTCCTCAAGTGGTTCGGCCGCAGCGCCGCCCTCGGCACCGCAGGCTACCGCATCAACGACGTCAACGGGATGAAGGTGATCCCGATCCACGACGTGACCAGCGAATACCTCAACGAGATCCGCGATGAAGGTTCACCCATGCCCGTGCGCCAGCTCCTCTCCCGCCGTTCGCGCAGCAATGTGCAGGATCAGGTTGTGGTCCTCTGGCGTGACATGGGCGACTTCGCGACGCTGGCCAAGGCCGACAGCTACGAGGCCAACGTCCGCTGGCTCGGCAGCCGCCCGTGGATCCGCGTGGTCACGGCCCAGGAGATCGCCGACAACCAGATCGATTATATCGGGCAGGACGGCAACACCTACACCACGTGGGGCACCGAGTCGCGCGGCACTGG
>CAMDUL010000012.1 GCA_945878135.1 Chthoniobacter flavus
ATGATCAACGTGGGCTTGGTCGGACACGTCCTGCGCAAGGAATCGTTCGGACCCTACCACTTGGAAATCGTGGCCGGAATGCAGACGGAGCTCAGCCGCCAGCACGCGGCACTGGTCATTCTGCCCGCCGGCGGCCTGATCAACGAAGACGACTATTTCCGCCTGGTGAAACGGGCCCATGTCGACGCGGTGATTTATCTCGGTCCGATCGCGCCCCCGATCCTCGGCCACCTCATCCGCCAGGGACCTCCCGCGGTGGTGGCCGACGCGCCGGAGGGCAGCGGCCACGCGGACGTCATCTGCTTCGACAATGCGGCGGGCGCGAAGGCCGCGGCCGAACACCTTTACGAAATGGGCCACCGGGAGTTCGCCTTGATCACGGGCGACGACCAGGTCGCCAGCATGGAGCGCGAAGCCGCGGCGATCGCCTATTGGAAGGGGCGCGGGATTCCGGCGGCGTCCATCCGCCGCATCGCGGGCGACTTCAGCCGCGAGTCCGGCACGAAAGCGGGCGAGCAATTGTTGCGCGGCAAGTCGATGCCCACGGGAATTTTCTGCCTGAATGACGAGATGGCTGTGGGGTTGCTCGCGGCCTTGCAGGCCAGCGGACGCTGCCGCGTGCCGCAGGATGTCTCGGTCATCGGGTTCGACGACATTTTCTGGGCCGCCAGCTCCGTGCCGGCCCTCACCACCGTGCGCCTCGACAAATGCCTGCTCGGGCGGCTCGCCGCGCAACGCGTCATGGAGCGCCTCCAGGAACCGTCGCTCCCGGCCACCTATATCCGCGTCGAACCGCAGATCATGCTGCGCAGTTCCACCGGACCCGGGCCGGCCAAGATCGGACCGGACGTCCACCGGTCTTGAGCTCCGGGCGTCAGCGTCCTTTCCCCGCGGACTTCCTCTGGGGTGCGGCCACCGCGGCCTACCAGATCGAAGGCGCGTGGAAGGAGGACGGACGCGGTCCGTCGGTCTGGGACCGTTTTTGCGCCACGCCCGGCAAGGTGTGGGAGGGTCACACCGGGCGCACGGCGTGCGACCACTATCACCGGTCTGGCGACGACATCCGCCTGATGAAGGAGCTGGGCCTGCAGGCCTACCGTTTTTCCCTTTCCTGGACGCGCCTGCTGCCGCGCGGGCGCGGCCGGGTCAATGCCCGCGGGCTTGATTTCTACGAGCGCCTCGTCGACGGCCTGCTCGGCGCGGGCATACGTCCGTTCTGCACTTTGTTCCACTGGGATTATCCCACGGTGCTTTTCGACCAAGGCGGATGGGCGCACCGCGATTCGCCGGCCTGGTTCGCCGACTACGCCTCGCTCGTGGCGCGGCGGCTGGGCGACCGCATCGGCGACTGGATGACTTTCAACGAACCGCAGTGCTTCATCGGCTTGGGTCACGGCGACGGCATGCACGCGCCCGGCTTGCGCTTGCCCGTGCGCGAGCAACTCAAGATGGCGCGGCATGTGCAACTGGCCCACGGCTTGGCCGTGTCCGCCCTGCGCTCCGGTTGCACCAAGCCCGGCCGGATCGGCTGGGCGCCGGTCGGTGTCGTGCATTATCCGCTGACCTCGAAGCCGGCGGACGTCAAAGCGGCGCGCCGCGCGCATGACGCCTGCCACCGGGACCATCTTTTCAACAACACGCTGTGGAGCGATCCGGTCATCCTCGGCCGCGTGGCGCCGGAGGCGCGCCGCGCCTATGGCAAACTGCTGCCGAGATATTCCGAGGCCGACCTGCGCATCATGGCCCAGCCCCTGGAATTTTACGGGCTGAACATCTACCAGGGAACGCCGGTCAAAGCCGACGCCCGCGGGCGCGCCGTGCCCGTTCCCTTCCCTCCCGGCAACCCGCGCACCAGCTTCCAGTGGAATGTCACCCCGCCGGCTCTGCGCTGGGGCCCGCGTTTCATCCACGAGCGTTACGGACTGCCGGTCTTCATCACCGAAAACGGCCTGAGCAATCCCGACTGGGTGGCGCAGGACGGCAAAGTGCACGACCCGCAGCGCATCGATTTCACCGGGAAATATCTGCGCGAACTGCGCCGGGCGATGGACGACGGCGTGCCGGTGCGCGGCTATTTCCACTGGTCGCTGATGGACAACTTCGAGTGGGCCGAGGGCTACAAGCAGCGCTTCGGCCTCATCCACGTGAATTACGAAACGCAGCGGAGGACCCCGAAGGATTCCTACCACTGGTATCGCCGGGTCATCCGTGGCCGCGGAGCCGCGCTTTAAGGGCAGTTTAAAACTGTCTGTAGCCGCGGCACGGTATGCCGCGAACCCGTGGATTCGTCGGCGGGGCTTCCGGCTCGTAGAGCCTCCACCTCGGAGAGACGCCGACGCTACAGTTGAATGCCGAAACAACGAGCGACTACAGACTTTCTTAAGCGGCTCGAGCACCACTCAAAAAAGCAAAACCCGGTCCCGCGGGCGCGGAACCGGGTTGGCTGAAACTGCTTGTTGCCGGTCTTAGCGACGGCGACGGCGAACGAGATGCGCGCCGAGACCCGCGGCACCGAGGGCCAGGAGGGCGTAGGTGGAGGGCTCGGGAACGGCCGTGAATGACGGCTGAGACACGGTCATTCGACCAGCTGTGCCTTCCGTGCCGGAGTTGCGAAAACCGATCTGAATGATGTTCAAACCACTGGCCGGCGCGGTTGCCTTGAGTTCGAAAGCGCCCGAGGACGGCAAAGATGAGACGTCGGCGGCCACGAAGGCGACGGAATTGTAGCTGAAGTCGAGGAATTGGATGAAGACCTGTCCAAGATTGCCGCTCGCGTAGGCCTGGGAGACTTGGGCAAAGCCGGTAAAGGTCAGTTCCTGGGAATACAGATCGGTAGTCTGCGTTACGCCGTTGTTGTTATCGGGCGTCCAGAAGTTTTGCTGGAAAGACATCTCTTGGTTCGCTCCCGACCAGAAGGGATCCCGCGTGGCCAAACCGGTGTTCATGCTGAAAACCGCCGTGCCACCGCCATTGGCCACCACGGGTGCGTCGGCCAAGTCCCATGGGCTGGCAAAGTAAGCAGTGCCCTTGCTCCAAGCGGCGTAAGCCTCATAACCGGCGAGGTTGTTGGCGCCTTGGTTGAAGTTCGGATTGACGAGGATGTTTTGTGCCGACGCGCCGGTGAGACCGGTGGCCGCCACAGCGAGGATGAGGAGGAGCTTTTTCATGGGGATTTGTGAATATTTGATTTGTGGTTTGCTGACAAGAAACACCTCGCTGCGCGAGTCGTTGTCCTACTGGGTGTATCCTATACTGGTGGCCGGCCTCGTCAACCGGGTTTTTTGCCGGACCTAAGCCGGAACGATGCAGTTGAAGTCAAAAAGTAGAAGCGGCGTCTCTCCGAGCCGTAAGCTCTACGAGCAGGCGTCCCCGCCGCTTAACCCCTGACGACAAGCGGCGGGGACGCCGCTTCTACTTTTCCGAATCGCTGCCGCGAGTGCTTTCACTGCACAGTGAGTATGCAGCTTCGCGCAAATTCTCTGACCGTTGATTCGCAGGCTGATTTCAACTGCATGGATCCGGCTAAGGCTTTTTCGCAACCTTCGGTCCACGCGGGCCCCGCTAGCAGACTGGCCCGGGCGGACGGTAGACATCCTGCCAGCGAGGAGACGCTGTGGTTCGAAAACGGTCATGAAAAAGCAATCCGGTCTGACTGCTCCGGCTTGCGAAACCCGATGGCAAAGGCCAAAGGATCAGCACGGCCCCGGCAAAAAGAAAAAACCCGGTCCGCGAAGGACCGGGTTTGGTGAAAACTAACTGCGCTGATTATGAGCGGCGGCGACGGCGGATGAGGTGGCCGCCGAGACCCGCAGCGCCCAAGGCGAGGAGCGCGTAGGTCGAGGGCTCAGGAACCACGCCGACGTTGTCGACACCGATGGTGGATGGATTGGTGCCACCTGCCCAGAGCGGGACAAAAATGAGTTTGTCCGTGAGTGCGGGAAGCGTCCAGTTGTAGGTGTAGGTTTGCCAAGTGGATCCGTCGCCAATGACAGTCGGGAAGACGTCCCCCGTATTGCCGACGAGTGCATTGTTGCCCCATGCTTCCCATTTGAAGCCACCGACAGCTCCCGGACCGGAGAGGTTGATCGAATCGTAGGTGAAGGTCACGGGACCACCGGCCGTCAGACTGAGGCTGGCGATAGGAACGCCGCCACCATTAGTACCAGCGACAGTCGGGCTGACCAAAATGCCCCAATTGCCAGCAGGAGTGATGGCTCCGTAACCACCGGGATTGCCACCCGTGGGGAAAGTGTTGGCCGGGCCTTCGCCGTCGCCACCGACCCGGAGCCAGTTTTCGCTGCCGCTGGAGAAGTCGCCGTTAGGAATCAAGATAATCGCGCTGGCCGGAAGCGCGAGGCATCCGAGCACGGCGAGAGTGAGGGTGAGTGTTTTAATTTTCATGATTTTTGGGGTTGTTGGTTAATTGGGGTAAATGACTCGACCCAGTGATAGGGCGAAACATCTAGGTGCATCCTATTTTTCGATGTTTGGCTGTCAACCGAAAAAAATCGGGAATTGTAAAATTCTTTCGTCACCCTTGCCGGCAAGGATCGGTCCCGGTGGACCGCCCCATCCCTCCCGAGTAACTCGAAGTGTTTTCAGGCAGCGACGCTCATAGAGCGCCGCTACAAGTTTTCGTCGAGGTGTAGCGGTCGGTGCCTTTCCCCCTGGCGGGGACGGTAACCCCAGTTACTCCCGGCACACACCCGCCAATGCGCGGGTTCAGGGACTATGGGCTGTCTCGCAGACTCGGCTGTGGCTTTCTGGCCTCTGACCTGCCCCGCGCCCGCCCGCCACGCGGCGATCCCGCAGGCCGTCGAGGTGGATCATTAGGATAAAGCGGGATCGAATCATGACCACCTGCCTTCCCGCTTCCTAAAACCAGGTTCGTCCTATAGCGTTCCCGCCCCGTGAAAGGACGAACCGCCGCCAAAAGACCATCACCGACCTCCGCCCGCCAACCCGCCGGGGAATTTATCGAGTTCGACGGGGAGCCGTTTTACCGCATCCGCGACTACGACCGCATGCCCCCGTTTTTTCTCTCGGTGGTCAGCGCGGAGGACCATTGGATGTTCCTTTCCAGCCACGGGGGCATCACGGCGGGACGGCGGGATGCGGACCACGCGCTTTTCCCCTACTACACGGACGACAAACTGCGCGACCACGCCGAGTCGAGCGGCGGCAAGACGATCCTGCGCGTGCGCCGGGGCGGCAAGGAATTCCTTTGGGAACCCTTCTCCGCGCGGAGCGAAGGCCGCTACCGCGTGAGCCGCAGCATCGCCAAAAACATCTGCGGCAACCGTGTTGTCATAGAAGAGCACAACGAGGAACTCGGGCTGTCCTTCCTCGCGGGCTGGAGCAACAGCCGCCAATTCGGCTGGGTGCGTCAGTGCCGGCTGAAGAACACCGGGCGGACGCCGGTGAGCGCGGATTTCCTCGACGGGATCCAGAACATCATGCCCTCGGGCACGGGCAGCGACTTCCAACTGCGCTTCAGCACCTTGCTCGACGCCTACAAACGCAGCGAACTCGTGCCGGGCACCCGGCTCGCGCTTTTCCGTCTCAGCGCGGTGCCGGCCGACCGGCCCGAGCCCGCCGAGGCCCTCTCCACCACCGTGGCCTGGTCGGTCGCGCCGGGCGCGGGGCCGATCCTCCTTTCCGACCGGCAGCTCGACGCCTTCCGCGCCGGCGGGAAACCGCGCCCCGAGACCGATGTCTGCGGCCGCCGCGGTGCTTACTTCGTCGGCGGACGCGTCACCCTCGCCCCTAGCAAGGAAAAGACTTGGATGATCGGGGCGGATGTGGCCCAGAGCGCGTCGGACGTCGTCCGCTTGCGCGCCCAGCTGAAAAATCCGGCCAAGTTCGAACGCGCCGTGCTCCGGGACATCGCCGAGGGCACGGCGGAATTGCGCCGCATCGTGGCCAGTGCCGACGGGCTGCAGGTTTCCTCGGTGCCGATGGGCACCGCGCGGCATTTCGGCAACACGCTGTGCAACGTGATGCGCGGCGGCATCTTCGCCGACGGAATGAACGTCACGCGCGACGATCTCGGCCGGCACGTGCACGCCGCCGTGCCCGCCGCCGCGGGTCGCTGGGCGCGGCAGGCACGCCGGCTTCCGGCCAAGCTGACCTACCCCGAAGTGGTGCAGGCCGCGCGCGGCTGGAACGACCCGTGCCTCGAAAGGGCGTGCCGCGAATACCTCCCCCTGACCTTCAGCCGCCGCCACGGCGACCCCAGCCGTCCGTGGAACCGCTTCACCATCCCCTCGCGCGACGCCGCGGGCCGGCGTGTCCTCGATTACGAGGGCAACTGGCGGGACATTTTCCAGAATTGGGAAGCGCTGGCGCAATCCTTCCCCGGGTTCACCGCGGGGATGATCGCGCGGTTCCTCAATGCCTCGACCGCGGACGGCTACAATCCCTACCGCATCACGCGCGGCGGCATCGATTGGGAGGTGCCGGAACCGCACGACCCGTGGGCCTGCATCGGCTACTGGGGCGACCACCAGATCATCTACCTGCTCAAGCTCCTCGAACACGCCGCGCAGCACGATCCGGGCGAACTCGAGGGCCTGCTCGACCGCGACATCTTCGCCTACGCCAACGTCCCCTACCGCATCCGCGCTTACCGCAGCCTCGTCGCCGATCCGAAGGATACCGTGGTCTTCGACCAAGCCCTCGAGAAAACGATCAAAGCCCGCGCACAGACCCGCGGGGCCGAGGGCAAACTGCTCTGGGACCAACAGGGCCGCGTGGTGCGGGCCAACCTCGCGGAAAAACTGTTCGTCCCCCTCCTGGCCAAGCTCTCCAACTTCGTGCCGGGCGCCGGCATCTGGCTCAACACCCAGCGCCCCGAGTGGAACGACGCCAACAACGCCTTGGTCGGCCAAGGGACCTCGGTGGTCACGCTGGCCTACATCCGCCGGTATCTTTCTTTCCTCCAGACCATGCTCTCCGCGTCGCCGGGCAAAAGTGTCGTCCTTGCGGCGGACATCGCGGAGTTTCTGCGCGGCATCGCTTCGGTCCTGGAAAAGAACGGCAAGGTGTTGTCCGGCGCGATCTCCGACCGCGACCGGCGCAAGGTCGCGGACGCGCTCGGCGCGTGCGGCGAGAGCTACCGCGAGGCCGTCTACGGCCGGGGACTCTCGGCGAAAAAAGTCACCGTGCCGGCGGACGAACTGCGCCGCTTTCTCGGGCGGGCGCTGGCCTGGACCGACCACAGCCTGCGGCTCAACCGCCGCAAGGACGGGCTCTATCATTCCTACAACCTGATCGCCTTCGCCGGGCAGAACCGGCTGACCGTGCGGCACCTCTACGAGATGCTCGAGGGACAAGTCGCCATCCTGAGCAGCGGTCTGCTTTCCCCGCGGGAATCGCTCGCCCTGTTCCGCGCCCTGCGGCGCAGCCGGATGTATCGCCGCGACCAGCACAGCTACATGCTCTATCCCGACCGGAGCCTGCCGCGTTTTCTCGAGCGCAATGGCATCCCGGCGGCCGACGCGCGCCGCTCGCGGCTCATCGCGCGCTTGTTGGCCGACGACAACCGCGACCTCGTCGAACAGGACCACCTCGGCCAGGTGCGCTTCCGCCCCGGCATCCTCAACGGCCGGGCGCTGGGCGCCGCGCTCGACCGCCTCGCCGCGGACAAAACCTACGCGCCCCTCGTGCGGAACGAGCGCGCGCGGATGGAGGGCATTTTCGAGGAGCTTTTCGACCACCAATCGTTCACCGGAAGGTCGGGCACGTTTTACGGCTACGAGGGACTGGGCTCGATCTATTGGCACATGGTCTCGAAACTCCTCCTCGCCGCGCAGGAAATTTATTTCCGGGCGGACCGCGAGAACGCCCCCGCCTCCCTGCGGCGCGCGCTTGCCGCGGTTTACTATGACATTCGCCGCGGACTGGGCGACGCGAAGGAACCCGGGCAATACGGGGCCTTCCCCATGGACCCCTACTCCCACACCCCGGCCAACGCCGGCGCCAAGCAGCCGGGCCTGACCGGCCAGGTGAAGGAAGACATCCTCTGCCGGCAGGGCGAATTGGGGGTTTTTGTCGAGAATGGACAGATCGCGCTCCGTCCTTCCCTGCTGCGCCGGGCGGAGTTCCGCCCCGCACCGGGCGAGTTCACCTTCCACGACGTCCGGGGCAAGGAGCAGACCATCCGACTCCCGGCGGACAGCTTGGCCTTCACCTTTTGCCAGACGCCGTTCGTTTACCGCTTGGGCGGGCGCGCAGGCGTGGAGATCACCTTGGCGGACGGCTCCAAGTCGGAAGTTCCTGCCTTGCAGATTGATCTGAAAACCTCGCGCGCCATCCTCGGCCGGACCGGCGGGGTGCGGCAGGTCGAGGTCAACCTCGACCCAGCCAAGCTCCTGGGCACGATCTAAACTGTCCGCAACCTGTAACTTGAGGTGTTATCGGGCAGCGACGCTCATAGAGCGCCGCTACAAGTTTTCGTCGAGGTGTAGCGGCGCTCTATGAGCGTCGGTGCCTTTCCCCCTGGCGGGGACGGTAACCCCAGTTACTCCCGAGCACACACCCGCCGACGCACGGGTTCAGGGACTCGGGGCCATGCCGCCCAGCCTCCGCTGTGGCATCCGTGGTCAAAAACTCCTGCCTATTCCGGCCCAGAGGCAGGGAAAGAAAGACCACCGACCCGGGATGCAACCGGATGAGTAATGAACGGACCGGCCCGAATTAGGTCAAACGTTTCAATGTATTCCAAAATCCCCACCCCGCAACCTCACCCGACAAGAAACGAAAAATCCGCATTTCGTCGTTTGACACCCCCCGCACGATGCATATGGTATGGTCCTATGCTACCCCCGACAAAATCCCCTTCCCCTTTCGTAATCTCAGTGCGCGCCCTCTGCCTCGGGCTTTGTTTGCTTTTGGTCAGCGCGAATGCCGGACTCGCCCAGAGCGATCCGTTCAAGGGCGCGCAGCTAACCTACATGAATTATTGGACAAACGTGGGGATCCCGCGCCTCGGTTACCAGGGGATCAACAACTACGGTCCCGCTGATCTCGTGGTTCAAGGTAACAGCACGGTGAATTCGCCCATGGTCTTCAAGCCGAACAGCCTTCTCTACACCAGCCAAGCCGCCCCCAAGCAACTGCACTACTACGAGGCTCTCACGTTCAAGCAAGTCACGGTCCAACCGGGCATGTCGAACGCGTCGATCGTGATCAACGTCACCAATGTCAACCTCCCCACGAACACCAAATTTTTCGTCGTCTGCAAAACGCTCAATTCGAGCTACGCGCAAACGTCGATCCAAGCGACGCAGGTCACCAACACAGGAAGAATAACCAATACCCTGTCGGGGCTGACCAACAAAGCCGGCAACTACTTGCAAGTCGGGTTCCAGATGGAGGGCGTCACCCAGACCAACACGAACTCAAGCCAAGTCGGTCTGAACATCGTGAGCCGCACCGTCACCGGAACCACACCCACCTACCCTGCCACGACCACCAGCCAGCTGCTACGTAACGGCGATTTCAATATTAGCACAAACACGAACTATTTCGTTTTCGGGGCAGGTCTTCCCGACGATTTTTTCTGGCAACCCTTTGAGGGTGCCTACGTCGGCGATCCGGCCAACGTGAGCACGGTGGCCTCGCCGACCGGGGGCAAGGTTCTCATCCTTGACGGCCAACCGTACTCCGGGTCCTGGTACAACGGAAATGCCGGGACCGAGGTCAAGGCCGATGGCGGGAAGGTCTTCACGCTCTCCTTCGACGCGTTCTTCCCCGCCGATTATTCTTCGACCACCACATCGGTTTCTTTCTGGAACGACGCTACGGCCACCCTTCTGCTCGATGCCAACATGAACAGCCAGATCGCCCCGTCGTCGCTCGGAACATGGCGGAGCTACCGCGTCCGCTACACCGCCACGGATGCCGAGTTTGCCGCCCTGGTGACGGGGAAAATGCGCCTGAAAGTCCAGACCGAAGGCCGGGTCGGAACGGCTCTGTTCGACAACTTTGTCCTCCGCCAGCAAACCGCCGCGGAAGTCGGCCCCCAACTGGCGGTCAACATTGCCGGAGCGGATTACAACAACGGAGACACCGCGGCCCTCTTTCCCCCGCTTATCGGCTACACCACCCCGTATTCGGTTCTCCTGCGCAACGATGGCTCCGAACCATTGACGGTTTCCTCGGTCTCGCTCTCCGGCACCTCTTTCATCTGGGAGGGGGGCACGGGCGCCTCGCTTCAGCCCGGCGAGACCCGCACCTTCACGGCCACCGCATCGCCGGTTTCGAAGACCGCGGTCTCGGGCATCCTGACCGTGCTGAGCAACGACAAGGACAGCGCCGACCAAACGTACGTGGTCGATCTGCAATCCACGCCCGTCGCGGCGTCCGACGACTTCAACAGCGGCACGGCCGCCGAACTCGGTTGGGAACCTTTTTACAGCGCCATCAGCAGCTTCGACACCGCCGCTTCCACCAGCGTGACGGGGGGCGCTTTGAGGCTCGATGTGGACTCCGCCACCGGCGCGGGCACCTACCCGTGGTATTACGGGGTGCGCAAGGTCTTCGCCTCCACCGGCTCTCTCGACCTGGCCAATAGTTCCCTGACCGCTTCGCTGCGCGCCTTCGGGGTTTTCGATGGACTCACCGAAAACAAAGTCCAAGTGTATCTCGAGTCTCTCAATGGATCGGGCGCGCCGACCGGGCGCGTTTCGCTCGGCCAGTGGGTTGACGAAACCACCGCAGGCGCCGAGCCGGGCCTTGACGAGTATTTCACTCCGGACGGCATCGACGACCGCGTGGTCGTCCTGCTGCCCGAGGGCGGAGGCTACACCGCCGCGGGCGGCGTGCTCTCGGCCGCGATCAACCAAGGCTTCAATCCCGATGCCCCGGGCTTCCAGATCGTGGTCCTGATGACAGACTTCGACTTCGACCTCGACGCCGGCAACATCGTCGAGATCGATCAGATCGGCCTCGGCTTGGCGACCAAGCCTTTCGCGGTGGCCAATGGCGGGTTCGAGAGCAACAGCACGGATTTCGGGGCCGGCACAACGCCCACCGGATGGCTGCAATTCCCCACCGACGGCGTGAGCAAGAACCTCGTGGTCAACGGCGATGCCGTCTACAGCGCAAGTCTCGGCACCGCCGACGAGAACGTCCTGTTCACTGCCTACGCGGGCAGCAACGCGATGAAAATTTATGCCCAAAATTACTTCCCCGGCGGCGTCTGGGAAGGTCCGAGCCAGACCGGCGTGGTTTATCAGGAATGGGGTGTCGCCGGCACCGCGGACTTGTCCGTCGGACAAGTTCTCCACGCCCGCGGGGTGGCCAAAGTCTACGGCATCGACCCGCTGTCTGGCGGCAGCACCTTCCGCTACGGCTTCCGGTATATGGACGCCCTCAACGTGCCCGTCGCGCCCGACGATGTGACCACGATCACCGCTTCCACCGCCATACCGGACCAATGGGTGCCGTTGGTAGCCAATGGCACCGTGCCGGCTGGCACGGCCAAAGTGCAACTCATCGCCGAGTTCGTGCAGAACGCCGAGACGGACGCCGGCGCCGTTTACCTCGACGACCTCACGGTCGGCTTTGGTGAGGTCCCGGCCGTGCAAAACGTCGGCGGCACCACCTACCAGCTCGTGTGGTCCGACGAATTCGACGGCTCCTCGCTCAACCCCGCCAACTGGACGGCCGAAATCGGCACCGGCGAGAACGGCTGGGGCAACGGCGAAGCGCAATACTACACGGACCGCCCCGAGAACCTGAAGGTGGAAAACGGCCGCTTGGTCATCACGGCGGTCAAAGAGAACTACCAAGGCTCCTCGTGGACCTCGGCTCGCATCAAGACGCAGGACAAACGCAACTTCCAATACGGCAAGTTCGAGTTCCGCGCGAAGCTGCCCACCGGCCAAGGCCCTTGGCCCGCCGCTTGGATGCTGGGCGCCAACATCTCGACAGTCGGATGGCCGACCTGCGGCGAGATTGACGTGATGGAATGGCGGGGGACCTTCGGCGACGCCAACACTGTTGGCCACGCCCTCCATTCCTCCGCCCGCCACGGCGGCAACCCAGTCCAGCCCGCCACCCGCACCCCGGTGAGCAATCCGTCCACCGAATTCCACACCTACGCGGTCGTCTGGAACAGCGATTCCTTTATCTTCAGCGTGGACGGCGTGGACGTGGCGACCCTGACTCCGCCCGCGGCCGACGCCGAAGCGTTCCGCAAGGAATTCTTCCTGCTGCTCAACCTCGCCATGGGCGGCGTTTACAACGGCGGCACGATCGATCCGTCGCTCACCGGGGCGACCTACGAGGTGGACTACGTGCGCGTCTATCAGGACGTGCTCAACAACGTCGAGACGGACACCACGCCGCCGGTCATCTCGCTGGCGGGGGGCACCGACCCGGTGACCGTGGACTGGGGCAGCAGCTACAATGACGCCGGAGCCACCGCCTTCGATGTCGGCGACAACGCCGACGTGGCTGTCGTGGTGGACAATGCGGTCGACACCTCCGTGCCCGGGACGTATCACGTCAGCTACACCGCGACGGACAGCAAAGGCAACATCGCCAACGCCAGTCGCACGGTCAATGTGGTCATGCCGAACGGGGGGACGGATGTGGGAACCGACGGTTTGACGGACATCACCCGCTATTCCTTCGGCGGCAACGGGGCCGATCCGCTCCCGCCCTCGCTCTTGCCGGTCAGCGAAATGACCACCATCGGCGGCGTCAAGCACCTCGCGCTCACTTACTACACCCGGACCGAACCCAATGTGGATAATATCCCCCAGGTGTCGGCCAATCTGGGCGCCGCTGGTTGGAGTACCAGCGACATCACGGTGACCCCGATGTCGAACGTTTCGATCAACGGCGCGGCGCTCCAGCAGCGCAGGGCGACCACCCCGGCGACGGGCGGCAAGAAGTTCCTGCGCCTGCAGACCACCTACACGCCTTGATCTTGCAAAGCACAGCCCGCAGGGCAGAGGGAACGCCGGACTCCGGTGAAGCCCTCCAGCCCTCCGGGCCGTTGCTTGGCGAGCAACCTATGCAAACAAGCCTTGCCCCCAACCTCCGTCCACTTAGGATCCAACGATCATGAAAACCACCCCCAAAAACAACGGCTTTACCCTGATCGAGCTGCTTGTCGTTATTGCCATCATTGCGCTTCTGGCCGCTCTGGCCGTTCCGGCCGTCGGGAGTGCCTTGGACCGCGGTAAATCCGCCGGTTGCCTCAACAACCTCCGCCAGATCGGCATCGCCACCATCGCCTACAGCGTGGACAACAATTACACCCTGCCCAATGCGGGTTCCGGAGGCTCGCCGGAATGGGCCAAGTCCATCTCCGCCTACGCCTCGGCCGGCAACCAGAGCAAAAAAAGCATTTTTGTCTGCCCGGGCTGCACCGTTCCGGTGCAAAACGCGCGCGGCAGCGAGGTGGCCGTGACCTACGGCATGCACGGCGGCCTCATGCCCAAAGGCGGCGAAGCGGTGGCCTTGGACGAAGTCAGCCGAGCCTCCGAGGTCATCCTCTGCGCCGATGTTTGCCAGAACCCCGGGAACAAAGGTTGGTCCCCCTTCTCGATCGAGAATCCCCCGGCTTTCCGCGGCGGCGGGCGCGGCGGCAGCGGTTCCTTGGACACTGCGATCGCCACGGGCCCTGACGCGGACAAAGGCAATAGTGCGTGGATCCGTTACCGCCACGGCGACCGGGCCAATGTCGTGATGGTTGACGGCAGCGCCAAGACCATCAAGAAGGGCGAGATCCTCAACCGCAACGTGATGTTCGGTCCGTAGGCCCGGGACAATCCAGTCCCCACCGGGCCGGGGCCCGCAATGCGCCCCCTGCGCGCAAAACGGAAATATTCCGCCCGGCATGCTGCTTGGCCCGCGCCAAGCGCGCAGTAATCTATGCCGTTCCGCATCTCCGTATCAACGCGTTCCGCAAATCGCCGGCACCGTGGGAATGCCAAGCCGGCCGATGCCCCCGTCTGTCTCTTGCTGAACACTGAATCACCGAAAACTCTCCTTTCCCATGCCCTACCAACTCCACCGCTACGACCAGAACCCCATCCTCTCACCCCGCCCCGGCTCGACCTGGGAGTCCGAGGTGACCACCAACCCCGCCGCCTGGCTCGACGAGGCCAGCGGCGATGTCCTCCTGCTTTACCGCGCCGCCGGCGACGATGACGCCCATACCGTCCATTTCGGCCTGGCCCGCAGCAAGGACGGTTACCACTTCACCCGCTCCTCCGACCAACCCGTCCTCTCCCCCATCGCCAACACCCCCGACGGCGGCTGCGTCGAGGACCCGCGCATCATCAAAATCGGCGACTGGTATCACGTCACCGTGGCCTGCCGCCCCTTCCCGCCCGGCAAATACTGGCTCAACACCGGCAACGCCGCCAATGTGCGTCCGGAATTCCCCGACACCTTCCCGGTCGCCTTGAGCAAAAATCTCACCTCGACCCAACTCTTCCTGACCAAGGACTTCAAGAACTGGATCCGCGCCGGACGCCTGACCAATCCCGAACTCGACGACCGCGATGTCGTCATCTTCCCGGAAAAAGTCGGGGGCCAGTGGATCACCATCCACCGTCCCATGCAGTGGCACGGCGAAGGCTTCCCCAACCGCTGGCCGGCCATCTGGATCGCGGCGAGCAACGATGTCCTCGCCTGGAAGGACATGAAGCTCCTGGCCAAGGGACAAGAGGACTGGGAGGACAAGATCGGCGCGAATAACCCGCCGCTCAAAACCCCGCACGGCTGGCTGCAGATCTACCACGGCGTGGGCAACGACAAGCAATACCGCTTGGGGGCCCTGCTGCTCGACTTGGAGAACCCGTTCAAGGTCACCCACCGCACCCGGCGTCCGATCTATGAACCGGTGGCCGACTTCGAGACCAAGGGCATCTACAACGGCGTCTGCTTCCCCTGCGGACACGTGGTCAAGGACGGCACCTACTTCCTCTACTACGGCGGCGGCGACGTCCACTGCGCCGTGGCTACCACCCCGCTCAAAGACTTGATCGACCACCTGCTCGAACAACCGGTATAATTACGGCTTCCCCCCTTTCCGCATGCCCGTCTTTGCCGCCGCCCTCGCTCTCCTCCACCTGATTGGCGGCGCGGCCTTGGCGGCTCCCGGCGGGGACGGACGCGTGGTCGTCGAGTATTGGGAGAAGTGGACCGGTCTCGAGGCCGATGTCATGCAGGGCGTGGTCGACGACTTCAACGCGTCGCAGGACCGCATCTTCGTCCGCATGCTGACTGTCAGCCGGATGGACCAGAAGATGATGCTGGCCACGGCGGGCGGGGTGCCGCCGGACATCGCCGGCCTGTGGGCCATGTATCTCACGTCCTATGTCGAGAACAACGCGCTCATGCCGCTCGACAAACTGGCCCGCGAGGCGGGTCTCCACGAGGACGACTACATTCCCGTCTTCTGGCAAATGTGCAGGCAAAAGGGCCACCTCTGGGCGTTGCCGACCACGCCGACCGTCACCGCCTTGCATTGGAACAAGAAAATGTTCCGCGCCGCGGGTCTCGACCCGGAACAACCGCCGCGCACCTTGGAGGAACTGGAGGAATTCAACGAGCGCCTGACCAAGCGCGCGGCCGACGGATCGCTCGAACAAATCGGGCACATGCCGCAGGAACCCGGTTGGTGGACGCGCGATTTCAGCAACTGGTTCGGCGGTCCGGTCTGGGACGGCGGCGGGCGCCTGCTGCTCGATCAACAACCGTCGATCGACCACTTCCGCTGGGCCGCGACTTATCCGCAGCGTTTCGGCGGCGACGACATGAACCGGCTGCGCGGCGCTTTCGGCAACTTCGCCTCGCCGCAAAACCCGTTCTTCAACGGCAAGGTCGCCATGATCGTGCAGGGCGTGTGGATGAACAATTTCATCCGGCAATACGCCGAGCCGGATTTCGAATACGGCGTGGCCCCGTTCCCCACGCCGGCCGCGCGGCCCGGTCCGCCGGTTTCCGTCGCCGACTGCGACGTGCTGGTCATCCCGAACGGGGCGCGGCATCCGCGCGAGGCCATGGAATTCATCGCCTACACCCAGACGCGGGCCGCCATGGAGAAGCTGTGCCTCGGGCAGAAAAAATTCACCCCGCTGCGCGAGGTCAGTCCGGGGTTCGTCGAAAACCACCCGCACCCGTATCTGCAGACCTTCATCGATCTGGCCAACAGCCCGAACGTGCGGCCCATCCTCGCCCTGCCCACCGTCCTGCAATACTCCAACGACCTCGCCACCTACATGAACCTCCTCCTCCTCGGCCGCCTCGGACCCGACGAGGCGCGCGCCGCGCTGCAGGAACGCCAGCAACGGGCCCTCGACCAGAAGACGGAGCGCTGGAACCGCGTGAAAGACAAACGCCTCGCGCGATGGCGTGCCGCATCATAATGACCGCGCGCGAAAAGGAACGCCTGCGCACGGGGCTGCTTTTTATCAGCCCGTGGCTGCTCGGATTCGCCGCGCTGACCCTTTACCCGCTGCTCGCTTCGGTCTGGTTTTCCCTCTGCGACTACAGCGTGCTGACCGAACCGGTTTTCCTCGGCACGGAGAATTACCGCGAACTCTGGCGCGACGAGGTCTTCTGGCTGGCCCTGCGCAACACGGTCGTCTTCGCCGCCGTGTCCATCCCGCTCGGCACCGCGCTGGCCATCGGACTGGCCGTGCTGCTCAACCAACCGGTGCGCGGACGCGGCCTCTACCGCACCATCTTTTTCCTGCCCTCGCTCGTGCCCGCCATTTCGCTCGCCATCCTCTGGCAGTGGCTGCTCAATGGCTCGGTCGGACTGGTCAACGAGGTGCTGCAATGGCCGCTGAGCCTCGTCAACTTGGTCGCCGGCACCTCCTTGCGCGCGCCCGACTGGCTCAACGATCCGTCATGGGCGCTGTGGGGACTTGTCCTGACCGGACTGTGGGGCGCCGGCAATGCCATGGTCATCTACCTCGCGGGCCTGCAGGAAATCCCCGCGGAGCTTTACGAAGCGGCCGAAATGGATGGCGCCAACGCGTGGCAGCGCTTCGTGAACATAACCCTCCCGCTGCTCACTCCGGTCATTTTTTTCAATGTCATCATGGGCCTCATCGGGTCGCTGCAGACCTTCGCCGTGCCTTACATCCTGACCAATGGCGGGGACGGCCCCGGACGCAGTCTGCTCTTCCTCGCCACCTACATTTACCAGAGCGCCTTCGATTACTGGAACATGGGCTACGCTTCGGCCCTCGCCCTCGTGCTTTTCCTCCTCATCCTCGCCCTCACCCTCGTCGTCGTGCGCTTCGGGGAGAAACGCGTGCATTATGCCGGACGCTGACCCCATCGCCCGCCACCGCAACCGCTGGTTCGCCGTCATCCTGCTGGTCGGGTTCAGCATCGTCTTTTTCCTGCCGTTCGCCTGGATGGTCTCGACCTCGCTCAAGCCACTCAACGAAACGATGAGCCTGCCGCCGCGCTGGCTGCCGTCCGAGCCGCAATGGCAAAACTACCCCGATGCCATGCGCGCGATGGGCCCGTTCTGGCTCTACGCGCGCAACAGCCTGATGCTTGCGCTGCTCAATGTCGTCGGCACCGTGGCCTCCAGCGCGCTGGTGGCCTACGGGTTCTCCCGCATCGAATGGCGCGGACGCGACAGCGTCTTCCTCCTCCTTCTCGCCACCATGATGATCCCCTTCCCCGTGGTCATGGTTCCGGTCTACACGCTTTTCCGCGAACTCGGCTGGATCGGCACCTTCAAACCGCTCTGGGTGCCCGCCTTCCTCGCCGGTGCGTTCAATGTCTTCCTCCTGCGGCAATTTTTCCTCTCCATCCCGAAGGACCTGACCGAAGCCGCGCGCATGGACGGCTGCGGCGAATTCCGCATTTTCTGGCAGATCATCCTCCCGCTGGCCAAACCCGCCCTGCTCACCGTCGCGCTCTTCCAGTTCATGGCCACGTGGAACGACTTCCTCGGGCCGCTTATCTTCCTCGTGCGCCAGGAGCAATTCACCCTCGCCCTCGGATTGCAGAATTTCCAGAGCGTGCAGGGCGGCACCGCATGGCACTGGCTCATGGCCGCCTCCACCCTCGTCGTCCTCCCCGTCGTCTTCCTCTTCTTCCTCACCCAGCGGACCTTCATCCGCGGCATCTCCACCACCGGATTCAAATAACCATGGCCGAAATCGTCATCGACAACCTCCGCAAAGTTTACCCGGGAGCCAAAGGCCAGCCGGACAAAGTCGCCGTGGAAGGCGCGAGCTTCACCATCCACGACAAGGAGTTTCTTGTCCTCGTCGGACCGTCCGGCTGCGGAAAGACCACCACCCTGCGCATGATCGCCGGGCTCGAGGACATCACCTCGGGCAGCATCCGCCTCGACGGACGCCTGATCAACGACGTCGCGCCCAAGGACCGCGATCTCGCCATGGTTTTCCAGAACTACGCGCTCTACCCGCACATGACGGTCTACCGCAACATGGCCTACGCCCTGGAATTGCGCCGCGTGCCGAAGGACGACATCCGCCGGCGCGTGGAAAACGCGGCCAAACTGCTCGGACTGCTCGAACCGGACAACCTCCTCGAGCGCAAACCCAAGGCGCTTTCCGGCGGACAGCGCCAGCGCGTCGCCCTCGGCCGCGCCATCGTGCGCGAACCGAAAGCGTTTCTTTTCGACGAACCCCTCTCGAACCTCGACGCCAAGATGCGCGTGGAAACGCGCGCCGAACTCTCCCGTCTGCACCACGCCTTGCAGGCCACCATGGTTTATGTCACGCACGACCAGGTCGAGGCCATGACCTTGGCCGACCGCATCGTGGTCATGAACGGCGGACGCATCCAGCAGATCGCTCCGCCGCTCGAGGTCTACCACCGTCCGGCCAACCTCTTCGTCGCCGGCTTCATCGGCAGCCCTCGCATGAACACCATCACGGGAACCGTGACCGGCGAAGGCGACCGCGTGATCTTCACCGAGAAAGGCACCGACCACCCCATCCGTCTCGCCATGCGCGGCGACTTGGCGCGCCTTCTGGAAAAACACCTCGGGCAAGAGGTCATTCTCGGCCTGCGCCCCGAACACCTGGCCGATGCACGCGATCTCACCGACCCCGATCCCGGCGCGACCTTCGAAGCCCGAGTCGATGTGGTCGAACCGGTCGGAGCGGAGACCTGGGTCTACCTGCGCTCGTCCGCCCACCAACTCATCGCCCGCGTCCCCCACGCCGAACCGCGCACCGACATCGGACACACCCTGCACTTCACCGCCGACCTTTCCCGCGCCCGCTTCTTCCATCCGGGCACGGGCGAGAGCCTGTAATTCAGCGCGCGGTCCGGCCCGGCGGACGTCCCACCTTCGGCGCCTTGGCAAAGGCCGGATTGAAAAGCTTGCGGTATTGCCCGGGTGACATGCCGGTCAGGCGCGTGAAAACGAGCACCAGACGGGCCTCGCTGCGAAAACCGCTCTCGCGCGCCACATAACCCTGCTTTTCGGATCCCTCGACCAGCAACCGCTTGGCGTGCTCCACACGCAGGCGCGTGATTTCTTCGGCAGCACTGCGGCCGATAACCCGCAGGAAGGCATCGTGCAACCGCCGGCGCGACATGGGGACATCGGCAATGATGCCCTCCGCCGTCAGCGGCTCCCGGTAGCGGCGGCGCATCTCCTGCAAGGCCCGCGCCACCTGCGGGTGTTCGACCGCCAACACATCGGTGCTGCGCCGCGTGACCACTCCGAGGGGTTGCACTGCAATCTCGCGCGCCGCGACCGGACGGCAAGACATCAGCCGGTCGAGCACAAGGCAGGCCTGACGCCCGATCCCCTCCGCGTTGTCGTCCACGCTGGACAATGGCACAGGCGCGAAAGGACAAAGCAGCTCGTCGTTCCCGACCCCAAGCACCGCGATATCCTCGGGGATGCGCAATCCCGCTTCCTCCGCCGCGCTGATCACCTCGGTCGCGGAATCGTCGACCTCGGACAGCACGCCGATCGGGGTCGGCAACTTTTGCAACTCCCCCGCCAACCACCGGGTCGGCGGCACGCCGCGCGGACAGCACCTCCGGTCGAGCACCGTCAGACCATGTCCGGTCACGGCCAACTCGCGGCGGAAAGCCTCCAACCGCCCCACATCCCCCGCCCCGCCCACGCGCTCGTAGTAGGCGAACTGCCGGAACCCGCGGTTGCGGAAATGATGGGCCGCGAGGCGCGCCACGGCGCGCTGGTCGGCAAAGACCCGCGGGGCCTGTCCGCGGGGGGTGTAGCCGATATTGACCAACGGCAGACGGTGCCGGGCCACCAAGCGATCCAGCGCCGGATGCACCCCGAGCACGGCAATGATACCGTCGAAACGCCAGTCCGCCGGCAAAGCGCCCGAGCGTTCGTAGCTGCTGTCGAGAATCCAGTCGGCATCGCGGGCGTAGGACGTGATTCCGCGAAAAACACCGGTGGTATGCCACGCCAGCAAAACCAAGATCCTGCGACGGACAGCGGTCTTTTCGGACTGGACGCAAGTTTGACGCACCAAATCATTAATCACCAAGAGGCCCAGACTGGCAACGTCCCGAAACAGAAAAAAGTAGTCCGATCCCACCGGTTGCGATGAGGAGCACCTGCGCTACAGGTAAGGCCGATATCGCAACCTACACCTTCACCCCATGAAAGCAAATACCCTCCTCAAAGCCACCTCATCGCTGATCGCAGCCATCCTCCTTCCCGTCTCCGGCGCACAGGCCCAAACCTATCTGGTCGACTTCGGGGGCGCTGGCTTGTCCACCCAACCTAGTTACGGAGCAGTGCCCACAATCAGCCCCGATACCAACGGAAACTACTGGAACAATTCCCAAGGCGGCCCCGGAGGACAGCCCAGCAATGTGAACAACTTGGTCAGCGCGCTGAATCTCACGAGCACGATCTCCTTGACCTGGACTAACTGGGGCGGCGGTGTGGCGACCGCCACCATGGGCGTGACTAATGTCCCGGGGGCCTCCGAACTGGCATCCTCGCCGCTCAACATCGCAACGGCCACGGGAGACAGCGTCTTCCGCTCGACCGCGGGCACGAACCGCTTCTTCCTCGACGGACTGACCCCCGGAGGGCTTTACAACATCAGCATATTTGCCTCACGGACGGCGACGAACGCCAGGTCCACCCTTTTCACGGTGGCCGGCTTGTCGACCATCACCAACGTGGTCCAGACCTCCGGCACCGATCTTTCGGGCGCGGGCCTCAACTACAGCACGACGCCGTGGGATATCCTCGACTTTGCGGCCGATACCAACGGTCAGATTGCCGTCGACTATACCATCAGCACCGGCGGCTTCGCCTACATCAACGCCATGTCGCTCGAAGTCGTGCCGGAACCGTCCACCCTCGGTCTGCTCGGCCTGGCGGCGGCGGGCACTTTTATGCATGTTCTGCGCCGCCGGCGCCGCTGAACGGATTTTTCACGACCCCAACATGACATGACAGCAAATCACGGGAGTATACCTATGATACGAACGTTTGATTTGAGTCTGCGGTGGCGGACGCGACTTCTTTCTTCGCTGATCGGTGTTCTTGTCATCGGTGCGGCCTCCCCGGCGGCGGCCCAGCTTTCGCGGTTGATTCTGGTGGATGTGAACGGCGACCGGGGCACGACCGTTTCGATGTTCAACGGCGTGCCGCACAGCTGGAACACTTTCCCGGCCAACAACTGGGAAATGCCCAACCTCACCCGGGCCGACGGTTCGTCCAGTAGCGTCTATCTCGCCGCCCAGACCGACATCTACCGCTCGATCGCAGCCGACGGCGACTACTGGCCGAACTGGATGCCGCAGCAGTCGGCCCTTGGACGCCTCGGACAAATCACCAATGCCCTCGTCGATGCCGTCAAAGGAGGCTCCGCCACAAATGCCTCGTTCATTTTCAAGGGACTCGACACCAACGCGACCTACCATCTCCGGCTCGTAGGGACCAAACAGTCCGGCACCTACAAAGCCACCAAATACACCGTGTCCAGCGGGCCGGGACGTGCCACGACCGACGAGGTCGTCCTGCAAACCTCCGGCAACAACGCCAATAGTTCCGATCCGACCAAGGATCCCGATCTGAATTTCAATGCGGTCAATCTCGCCGTTTTCCGCAACCTCGTGCCGGCCGCTCTCGACGGCGGCAGCCTCGTCCTCGATATCCGGGCCGCCGATGGCTCCGACGAATTCATGCTCAACGCCCTCGAGCTCGAGGAGGTCCCGCCGGGCAACGGACCACTTCACCTTGTCGACTTCGGCGGATTGGGATCGTCCACCCAGCCCAGCTACGGTGCCGTGCCCACCGTCAGCCCCGATGCCAACGGAAATTATTGGAACAACTCGGCCGGCGGTCCCTTCGGTGCCCCGGGCAACATCGCCTCCCTGGTCAACCAGTTCAACGAATCCTCGCCGATCAGCCTGACGTGGTTGACCAGCGGCGGAGGCGTGGCCACGACCAACATGGGCGTGACCAATGTGCCCGCCGGTTCCGCGCTGTCCTCCTCGCCGCTCAACATCACCACGGCGGTCGCTGACAGCGTGTTCACTTCGACGGCGGGCAGCACCAATTCCCTGCGTTTGTCCGGACTCGATACCGCCGTGCAATACAGCGTTTCCCTCTTCGCCTCGCGCACCGCAACCAACGCGCGCACGACCGCGTTCGAGGTGGTCGGCCGCACCACCGTGTCCAACTCGGTCCAGACCTCCGGCACCGACCTCGCGGGCTCCGGATTGAATTACAGCGTCACGCCCTGGACGTTCCAAGTCGCACCCGACAGCAGCGGGCGCATCACCATAAACTACAGCATCGCCGGCGGGGGGTTCGCTTACCTCAACGCGTTGGCGGTCCAAGCCACGACCAACCCGGCCGTCTCCCCCGGGGCGCCGTTCCTCGTCGATTTCGGCGGCGTCGGAGCGAGCAACCAGATCTCTGCCGGCCTCGTCCCCACGGCCAGCCCGGATACCAACGGCAACTTCTGGAACAACTCGGCCGGCGGCAACTTCGGCCAGCCGAACAACGTCAACAATCTGGTCGACAAACTCAACCAACCCTCCTCGGTCAACCTGCTCTGGGAAATCTGGGGTGCCGGCGTCGGCTCCGGCAACTTCGGCGTCTCCAACGTCCTCTACCCCGACCTCGGCATCGCCACCGCGGCCCAGGACGGCGTCTACACGACCAGCCGCACCGACTACAATTCACTTCTCCTCCGCGGCCTCGATCCCTCCATCCAATACAGCCTCGCGCTGCTCGCCTCGCGCGCCTCGACAGAGGCACGCTACACGGACTTCATCATCGACGGTGCCGCCAGCCTGACCAACCGCGTGCAGACCTCCGGCACCGATCTCGGCGGCGCCGGGATCAATTACAATCCCTCGCCGCTCCAAGTCACCTTGGCCCCGACCCCGTGGGGCGAAATCCGCGTTCGCTACCGCGCCGCCGAGATCGGCGGAGCCTTCGCCTACCTCAACGCCCTCTCCCTCCTGCCCACCGGCATTCCGTCCGGCAACCCGACCAATGCGAATCCGGCCGCCCGCACCGCTTTCGGACGCTGGATGCTCGAGCGCGGCTGGACCAATGAGGCGCAACTGCAACCTTTCGCGGACGCGGACGGCAATGGCATGGCCAACCTGCTCGAATACGGCCTCGCGGCCGGAACCAGCTCCGCGGCCGGCGTGGCCGAACTCGCGCCGGCTATCGCCATGAGCAACGGCTACCTCACCATGACCTACCGCCAGCGGACCAATGACCCGAGCCTCGCGGTCCGCGCCGAATACACCGCCAGCCTCAACGGATCCTGGCAACCCGAGGGAACGACCAGCGGGCCGGTGGCCATCGCCGCCAACGCGCTCGCCGGCGGCCTCGGACGCCTTGTCACCGTTCGCGCCCCCGAACCCATGTCCGCCGGCTCGCGCGGATTCTTGCGCGCCGTCGCCGGCCAGAGGTTGCTCGTTGCGGGCAGCAGCATCATGCAGCGCTGGACCACCATAACCAACGACCTCGCGCCGGTGCCGGTGTTCAACCGGGCGGTCAGCGGCTCGACCGCTTTCCAGTGGATGCCCGCGGCCGATGCCGGTTACTGGGAAAGCCGCGTGACGTCACAGGACAATCCCGCCCTCCTGCTCTACCTGGGCAGCAACGATATCGCCAACGGGAACGACTTCTATGACGTTTATTTGCGCCTCAATACAATCCTCACGGAATTCTGGACCGAATACCCCGGTGCACCGGTGCTCTATGTCTCGGTGATCCGTTCCCCGCTCAAAGCCGCCAACGGCCAGGCACTGGACGTGGACGACCTCAACATCATGATGGATAACCTCGCTTTTGCCGAACCGCTTCTGCACTTCGTCGACATCAACCCCGCTTTGGTTGATGCGGACGGCAACGCGCTCGAGCCGGGACTGTTCACGTCCGACAACAACCATCTCACCGCCACCGGCTACGAACGCATCAACCAGATCATCCGGCCCGCCCTGCTGGACATGTGGAACGCGCTGCGTCGCTAGCGGACCTGCCACGGCCGTTCACCCGCCATGCTGCTGCGCCACCCCGGAGTTGTTGTGGAGGGTCTATGGAGACGGCACCGACCGGAGGCGCGAGCCAGACGCTTTGGCACCGCAGCGTCCACCCGCTCCCGCGGGGGTTTCAGCCTGATCAATGCCATCGCGGGCACCGCCATTCTCGCCGTTGTGGTAGCCGCCATTTTCTCGGCTGGCATCACCAACGAACATCGCCCGGCACGAAACCAGAAGATCGCCGCTCCCGGACAGCCCGCCGCCGAAGCCTTGCCTCCGCCCCGGGCCGGGACCATCGCGAGCGAATCCGGGGCCGGAGGGGGATTTGCCCCGGTTGCCTCGCCGGGGAATGCCGCGACCCCGGCGAGGTCCTTGGACACCACGGAAAAGCGCCCCGCGGAAGACCGGGATGCCGTGGCCCGAGCCCTTCACACCTACCGCGAGACAGGGAAACTCCAGATGCTGCGGGACGCGCTGTTCCAATCGGCGGAACGGGATCCTGCCTCCGCCCTCGCCTCCCTCAGCGGCTTGCCCCTCAGCGATCGTTTGAAGATCGACATCGGGGGTGAAATTCTCGGTCACTGGACCGATTGCGCGCCTCAGGAAGCCGCCGCTTGGGCCGAGCAGAACCGGTGGACCGGTGAACTCGGCGGCCCGGTTGCCAAGGCGGCGGAGCAGTGGGCCCGCCGGGATCCGGCTGCAGCACTGCTCTGGGCCGCAGGCCTCGAACCGGGCCTCGACCAGATTGCGGCGCTCATCGCCGCCACCTCCCGCTGGTCGAAGACCGACTTGCACGCCGTCGCCGGCCATGTGAGCAGCCAACTGCGCGGCTTGCCGCGCGATGTCATGGCCGGAACCCTGGCGCGCGAATTCGGGCAGGAGGACCCGGCTGCCGGACTGCAATGGGCGCTGGCGGTCGATGACCCCACCGGTCGGGAACGCGCCGCCGCGGGAGCAATCGCCGATCTTCACGCCCGCGACCCGGCGCAGGCCGCGGGACTGCTGCAATCCGCCGGACTCACCCCGGACTTCCGTCAGGCCGTGGAGAAACGTGTCGCCGGACCGCTCCCGTGGTGGCATTGATTTACAGCGGACCATGCGCCGCCGGCACCGATCTCGAACCGCCTTATGACATCACTCCACACCACTTCATCCACGTTCACAAAATCGATACTGATCCTGGGCACCTGCCTGCTTGTCGCCGGCCTCGCACCCGTCGCCGCCGACCCGGAGACTTCCCACGCCGCGGAAGCCCGGGCCAAGACCGCGTGGCTTTGGGAATACCTCCGCGGGAATCCGCCCGCACCGGACAAGCTCGCGGAAATTTCCGTACTCTACCCGCAGCTCGACCTCGAAGGCGCGGAAGCCTGCGACGGCCTCGCCTTCGCCACGCTCGCCGTGTGGCAGGACAAGGGGCCGGACCAGGCTGCGCGCCTCGCCGCCGCACTTTCCGGGGCCCACGCCGCGCGACGCGCGGCGGCACGCGAACGGCCCGTCACGACGGAGGAATCGGCGGAAGCACGGTCTAAAATTTGCTACCTCTTCGACCACTTCGTCGAAACCGGACCAGCCCGCTCGAAAGTTCCCGTCCTTGTCGAAATGTATACCCGCCTGACGACGTATGACCGTTCGGCGGTGGACAACCGCCTCACCGCCCAAGTCGGGACCCTGCGCGACACCGACGCGGCCCGCGCCGACGAATTGCAGGCTGTCCTCGAAACCATGCAGCAAGAGGGCGAGACCGTCGTTTTCCCCGCTGCGGCCCCCGGCGGCGCCACGGCCAAACCGAAAGCTTTCACCCCCTCCACCGACCAATGGCCGGCCCTGCAGGCCAACCTTATCCTCGGCACGCAGGCCATCGGCGGACCCTACCAGTTTTCCGACCGGCCCTATCTGCTCGAGGTGGCACATGAGATCGCCGCGATGGGCTCGAACCTCATCAAGTTCAACGCCGTCTTCGAAGGCGCCCCCTACAACATGGCCCGGGAGGAAGGCATCGCGAGTCTGTCGGACCTTTTCGACAAACATTCCGTCTACCGCGAGCTGATGACCATGCCGTTCACTTATTACCACATCTGGACTTACCCGGCCGTGGAGACGAAATGGCAGGACGGTTTCGACGAGGCGGAGGAAAAAGCGCTCTACGACGAACTTCGGGACTTTGCCGCCTACCTGCTCGCGAAATACAACGGCACCGGCAAGCAGTTCTACCTCGGTCACTGGGAGGGTGACTGGTATCTTTCGGGCGCCACCGATCCCAAGGTCGATCCCACCCCGGAGCGCATCGCCGCCTTCACCCGCTATCTGCAGACCCGCCAGCGCGCCGTGGACGATGCGCGGCGCGAGACGCCGCACGAAAACGTCGCCGTCTTCAACTATGTTGAAGTCAACCAGGTGGTCAAAGGTCTCGACGGGACGCGTCCTACCGTGACCAATGCCGTGCTGGAAAAGGTCAACCCCGACTTTGTCTCCTACTCCTGCTATGACGTTCTGGCCGAGCCCGACCGCGCGGCGGCCCTGCACCGCGCCCTTGACGAGATCGAATCGAAACTCTCCCCGAAGGACGGCATCGAAGGAAAAAGGGTCTTTGTCGGCGAATTCGCGGTCAAAGCCTCGCTGGCCGGTTTCGACGGGGAGAGGCACGCGGCGGCCAACCGTGAATTCCTCCGCGCCATCGTCGAGTGGGGTTGCCCCTTCGCCCTCTACTGGCAATTTTACTGCAACGAACGGAACCCGGACCACGCCCTCGGCCACGAAGGCTACTGGCTGGTCGATGCGCGGAACGAAAAAACACCGCTCTACGGGTTTTTCCGCGATTATTACCGGGAGTTGCGCGAGTTCATCGAGCGGGAGACCGCCGGCGGGAAGAGTCCGGACGCTGACGCCATCCGCGCCGAAGCCCTGCGCATTCTTCGACCGTCATGAACCGGCGCTCCTTCGCCGCCGTTTTCCTCCTGCTCGCCGTGACCGGTCCGGGGCGGACCGGCGAAGGCGCCGCGCACCGCACCGAGACCGGCCTGCCGTATCGCGACGACAACACGCCGGACAGCGCATGCCTGCTCGATATCCACTACCCGGAAAACGGCAAGGATCTTCCGGTCATCGTCTGGTTCCACGGCGGCGGACTGACCGAAGGCTCGCGGACCATCCCCGACGAGTTGCGCAACGGCGGTGTGGTCGTGATCTCCCCCGGCTATCGCTTGACCCCCGAAGTGCCCGTCAAAACATGCATCGAGGACGCCGCCGCGGCGCTCGCTTGGGCCTTCGCCCACGCCGCGCGTTACGGCGGATCGCCGGACAAGATCCATGTCAGCGGCGCTTCGGCTGGCGGTTATCTCGCCGCCATGGTCGGACTCGACAAGCAATACCTCGCCGCACACGGCCTCGATCCCGACCACCTCGCCGGATTGATTCCCCTCAGCGGCCAGATGATCACCCATTTCCGGGTGCGCCAGGAACGCGGCCTTCCGGACACCCAACCGGTGATCGACGAAATGGCCCCGCTCTACCACGTGCGGAAAGACGCTCCGCCCGTGCTGCTCGTCACCGGTGACCGGGAACTCGAAATGCTCGGTCGCTATGAGGAGAACGCCTACTTTGCCCGCATGATGAAAGTCGCGGGCCATCCGCGCGTCGAACTCATCGAAATCCAAGGCCACGACCACGGCGAGGTGATCCCCGCGGCCAACCGCCTGCTGCTGCAGCGCGTGGCAGCGGGCAACACCGCGGACGCGCCGGGTCGGTAGCAAGGGCAAAACCGCACCGGGCCAAGACTCCGCGTCAGGGCCGTGCTTCCTTCTCCCTTCTGCCCATCGGCATGGCGTCGATCTTGGCGAACACCTCCGCCAGGGGCACCACTGTCTCCCAGACAACTTTCACTTCCCCGTCGCGTCCGATCAGAAGCACCCGCCACTCCGCTGTGCGTAGACCGGGAGAAAGGCCGGCCATAACGTCGACAGGCACCGCTTTCCCGTCCGGGAGCGGAACTTCGGGATGCCCGTCGCCCACCCACCGGACAATCAGGACATCGCGGAGCGCCAAACCTTCCGGGTCCGCGGCCAGAACCGCCTCCTGCTGCCGGAGTCGCGCGTCATCCGGCGAGGCCGCACGCACGAGAAGGACGCGACGCCCGTCGCGCCAGGAATCCCAGTCATCCGCCGAAGCATTCATGCCCGCCGCGCAGAAAAGCATCGCCAACCGGGCCGCGCGCCTCATTTGCCGTCATACCATTGTCCGCGCCGCCACTGATGCGCGAACAACGCCTGCTCAACGTCGTCCGAGATGGGCGGCAGATCGCCGACCGCGCAATTTCGCCGCGCCTGCTCCGGGTTGCGCATGCCGGCAATCACCGTCGAGACGGTCGCGGGCTTGAGGGCGAACTTCAGCGCGGCCGCGGCCAAATCCGGTTCGCGATCGCCGACCACAGCGCGGATTTTTTCCACGCGGGCCACCGTCCGCGCCAGACGATCACCGGCAAAGTAACGTTGCCGGAAATCATCCCCGATGAATTGCGTCCCCGCGGTGAATTTCCCGGTCAGCGAACCCTCGTCCAAAGCGACGCGCACGATCACCCCGACCTTGTGCTCCGCGGCCAACGGCAGCAGCTCGGCCGCCGGGTCCTGCTCGAAAATGTTGTAGATGACCTGCACGGCATCGAGCCAACCGTCGCGCATCAGGTCGTTGAGCGCGTTCTGGTCGGGTTCCGGCGTGCTGATCCCGATGCCGAGGATTTTCCCCTCGCGCTGCAATTCGCGCAGCGTCTCCAAAGCGGACGGCGCCCGGTTCCACGCGCGCGTCCACGTGTGCAATTGCAGCAGATCAAGGCAATCCGTCTGCAAATTGCGCAGGCACTCTTCGACTTTCGCGCGAAGGTAAGCGGCGGGAAAACGCTCCGTGATGTCGTCGCGCGGACCCGGCGGCCACGCGCCCGGCGCGGGCGGGATTTTGGTCGCCACATAGACCCGGTCGCCTCCGGATCTTTCACCCAGGACGCGCGCGATGACCCGTTCGCTGCGCCCGTTGCCGTAGGCCAGAGCCGTGTCGATGAAGTTGCAGCCGAGATCGAGGGCTTGATGCAGCGCGGCAACCGACTCGGCATCATCCTGCGGTCCCCAGCTCCCGCCGAGGGCCCAAGCCCCGAAGCCGATTTCCGAGACCGGCCAGCCGAGACGCCCGAAATTGCGGTAGCGCATGCCGCCGATCTTGCCAGCTTCCCCGCGCGGAAGCCACCCAGAGTTTCCGCGGCAGGCCCGGCGCGCCGGTCCTCAGCCGACTGCGTTGACCGCGCGCGAGAGCAGGACGGTGAGGATGACGATGGACAAAGCCACCTGCAGCATCATCAGCGCCTTGGCCCCGTGGCAGACAGGCACCTCGAGTGTCGGACCGAACGTGGTCGAGGTGTCGAACGCAAGGTAGACGTAATCGAACATTTTTGGCCGGTCCAATTGCCCTGTCCGCCCAGGGATAAGAAACGCGCCGCCCGGCGTGACCCGGTCGAGAATCCAGTAGCAGGCGGCGAAGGTCAGCACGGTCATGGCCCCGATCGCGCCGACATCCCACAAGCTGGCCAATCCGGTGGCTTTGGCCGTGGCGCTGAACAACAGGGCGCCCACGTTCACCACCAAGTGCAGCAAGGCGAACGCGAGGTAACCGGCCAACCCGGGCAGAATCAGGCGCGAATGCGGACGCAGCACGGCGAGCAAGATGAGGCCCAGAAGGAGCAACAGCAAAAAGGTGCTGCCGTAGTGGAACGTCTGCACCACGGCGACTCCGGCCGCGTTGAGTTCCCCGGTGGAACAGAGCTTGTTGGTCACCGCCACATCCAGCAACTGCACCGCGATCATCAGGGCCGCGAGGCGCCAGTGCTCGTGCTGGGCAAAAGGATTATCGTCCGCCATTCCCCCCGCATACCTGCTTTCCCGCGACGCGGCGAGCGCTGCTTGCGCAAGTCCCCGCGCCAGCTGAAACTCCCCGCATGGCCGCACCGGTCCGCATCGGCACCTCGGGCTGGTCCTACCCGGAGTGGCGGGGGAAGTTTTACCCGCGCGGCCTCGCGGCCAACCGTTGGCTGGCGCATTACGCCGCCCGCTTCGACACGGTGGAACTCAATGCATCGTTCTACCGCCTCCCCGCACCGGAGCAGTTCGCCCGGTGGGCGGAACAGGTGCCGGACGGATTTCTTTTCACGGTCAAAGCCTCACGCCAGATCACCCATCTCCACCGGCTCAAGGACTGCGGTGCGTTGCTCGCGAAGTTTTTCACAGCCGTGCGCGGATTGGGAGACAAGCTCGGTCCGGTCCTTTACCAGCTGCCACCGAAACTATCCTTCGATCCAGCCCTGCTCGCCGCGTTTGCCGGGCTGCTGCCCCGCGCGCTGTCCCATGTCATCGAGTTTCGCGATCCCTCGTGGTTCCGCGCCGAAACCTTCGGGATTCTGCGCGATCACCACATCTCACTCTGCGTCTCCGACCTGCCCGGCAGCCCGGTTCCGCTCATCCTCACCGCCCCGCCCGCTTACCTGCGCTTCCACGGCGGCAAGCGCTACCGCGACAGCTACCCGGCGTCCGCCCTGCAACAGACCGCCGCACAACTGCGCGTCTGGAGCGACGAGGAAACACCGTCGTTCGTTTATTTCAACAACACCGCAGCCGGACACGCCCCCGCCAACGCGTCCCTGCTGCAGAGTTCTCTTGAAGGCTTGGGAGGGCCCGAGGAGCGGGCAAAAGACAAGGGCAGCCCCGGTCCCCGCCCAAGGGATGGGGACGATAAAGAACATTGCCAGCCGGTAAAGTCAGGAGCATAGTCACAGGACCCACCTAGGATGGATTTGCACCCCCAGACTGCCACCGCTCCTGCGGACCGCGTGCCCAGGCTGCAAAAATTCGCTTACGGCATCGGCTCGCTGGTCAACAACCTGCTCGGTGCGGCCATCGGTATGATGGCCATCGTCCTCAACCTCGGCTTGGGCATGGATCCAGTCGTCGTCGGCACCCTGATGGCCCTGCCTCGCTTGGTCGACGCTCTGACCGATCCGGTCATGGGCTACATTTCCGACCACTCCAAGCTGCGCTGGGGACGGCGGCGCCCCTATATTTTCTTCGGCGCCATCGCCTCCGGTCTGGTCTTCGCCCTGCTCTGGCAACTGCCCGCCGGCTACGGGGAGAACTTCTATTTCTGGTATTTCCTCATCGGGGCGAACTTTTTCTATCTCGCCTACACCGTGTATGCGACCCCGTGGGTCGCGCTGGGCTATGAGATGACGCCCGACTACAACGAGCGCACCCGACTGATGGGCGTTTCGAACTTCATGGGCCAGTTCGCGTGGGTGGCTGTCCCTTGGTTCTACGCCTTCATGGAAAACGACCGGTTTTTTCCCGATTCGGTCACGGGTGCTCGCTGGCTCGCGGTCTATGTGGGCCTCTTCGTGGCCGTCTTCGGACTGGTGCCCGCGCTCCTCTGCCGCGAACGCATGCAGGCCATCGCGGAAAGCGAGGATCGCGCCGCGGAGGGAGGGTCGATGCTGCGCGGACTGGGAGCCAACCTTGCGGCTTTCTTCCAAGGGTTCCTTGCCACCATGCGGTTCGGTCCTTTCCTCCTGCTGTGCGGCGCCACCTTTCTCGTCTTCAACGGCTTCATGCTCGTGTCCGCGTTCAGTTCCTACGTCATCATCTATTACATCTACGGCGGGGACAAGGACCTCGGCGCGCAACTGATGGGTTGGAACGGCACCCTGTCGGCCATCGCGACATTCCTCGTCATCCTGCTCACTACCTGGCTGGGCACGCGCATCGGCAAAAAGAAAACCTTCTTCATCGCCACCGGTATTTCGGTCTTCGGTTACCTGCTCAAGTGGTTCTGCTACAGCCAGACCCATCCCTATTTGATCCTCCTGCCCACGCCATTCATCGCCTTCGGCCTCGGGGCGCTCTTCACGCTGATGGGCTCGATGGTCGCGGACGTCTGCGACTTCGACGAACTCCGGACCGGCCAGCGCCGGGAAGGCATGTTCGGAGCCGTTTTCTGGTGGGTGGTCAAACTCGGCATGGCCCTCGCCCTCGCCCTCTCCGGTTACGCCCTCAATTTCACCGGATTCGACGTCGCCCTCGGCGGCGGACAGTCCGAGCAGACCCTTTTCCTCATGCGCTTGCTCGACGTGGGAGTGCCCGCCCTCGCCTCCCTTCTGGCCATCGCTCTCGTCGCCTGGTATCCGCTGACCGAAGCCATGGCGCGCGACGTGCGAGCGCAGTTGGAACAGCGCCGCGGGAAGGCCGGCGCTCCATCATCAACATGACAAAGACCGCCGCCCTGCTGATCCTCGCCACCGCCGCCACCGCGGCAGCCTTCTCACCGCAGCAACCGCCCGCCCTGATCGAAGGAGAATCCCTCGCCGTTTGTTACTCGGGATTCCGCCGCGGACAGCACCCGGACCGCGGAGAAGGCGCCCGGAATCCCTCGCGCGCGGAAATTCTCGAGGACCTCGAAATCCTCGCCGGACCGGCCGGCTTCCGGCTGCTGCGGCTTTATGACAGCCGGGAAAACTCCCGCACCGTCCTCGAACTCATCCGCGAGAAAAAACTCCCGCTCAAGGTCATGCTGGGAGCGTGGCTCGACGCCGAGGTCAGCACACACGGATCCTGCGCCTGGGTCAGCGAACCCGTGCCCGCGGAAAAACTCGCTGCCAACCGTCTGGCCAACGAAGAGGAAGTGGACCGGGCCATCGCACTCGCCCGCGAATTCCCCGACGTCGTCGCGGCGGTCAATATCGGCAACGAAACTTTGGTCGATTGGAACGACCACCGCGTTCCGGTGGAGCAACTCGTGAAATACCTGCAGCGGGCCCGCGAAGCGCTCGACCAACCGGTCACGACCGCGGAGAACTACGCGGCGTGGGTCCGCGACGCCGCCGCGCTCGCCGGGGCCGTGGATTTCGCCGGGGTGCACACTTACCCGGTTTGGGAAAACAAGACGATCGAAGAGGCCATGGACTTCACCCAAGCCAACCTTGCCGCCGTGCAAACCGCCTTGCCGGACGTGCCCTTGGCCGTTGTCGAGGCCGGTTGGGCCACCACCGCTTCCGAGTTTCCGACGCAAGCCGGCGAGGATAACCAAGCACGCTACTTCCGCGATTTGACCTCATGGGCGGCGGCCAACAATGTCACTGTCTTCTGGTTCGAGGCCTTCGACGAGGATTGGAAGGGCGACACGGCCAATCCCGCGGGGGCGGAAAAACACTGGGGCCTCTACGACCTCGACCGCCAGCCGAAAAAAGCCGCGCGCGAAGACTTGCCCTCCGCCCGCTCCGCAACAGCACCCGCCGCCACCCCAAGCGCCCAGCCGTAACCGCGCCGCTTCAAGCCAGACGCCGGAGGAAACGCCACGATGCGTGCGAGCGTGTTGGACATTTGTTATGCTTTTCGCACAAAAATCGACTCTTTGCGTCGCAAGTCGTTGATTATCAGAGAAGGTGGCTAGGGAGGGAATCGAACCCCCGACACGAGGATTTTCAGTCCTCTGCTCTGCCAACTGAGCTACCTAGCCTTGAGTGGGGAGTGGAGATCATATCGCGAGGAGTCGGCGGCGCAAGAATAACGTGCGGCGCAGACTCCGCGGACGGGGCCCCTCAGGGCGCGCGCAGGCCGGCCGCAACCGGAACCGCCAAGTGCCGCGCAAACCAGTCTGCCGCCAGCCGCGCCACCTCTTCCAGCGTGCCCGGCTCCTCGAACAGATGCGTCGCACCCGGAACGATGACGAGCTCCACCGGACAACGCATGCGTGCCCTCGCCTCCTCGTTCATTCCGATGACCGCTTCGTCCAAACCCCCGACCACAAGCAGCGTCGCACACTCCACTTTCGGCAGCGCACGGCCGGCCAAATCGGGCCGTCCTCCGCGTGACACCACGGCGCGAACATTTCCCGGCAGTGCCGCGGCCGCGACCAAAGCCGCCGCCGCCCCGGTGCTTGACCCGAACAACCCCACGGGCAACTCCGACAGTTCCTCGCGCTCTCCCGCCCACTGCACGACCCGCGCCACGCGCCGGCCGAGCAGACCGATGTCGAACCGCAGCTCGCGCGTCATTTCATCGACCTGCTCCTCGTCCTCGGTCAGCAGATTGATGAGCAAAGTCCCGAGCCCCGCGCGGTTGACCACCCCGGCGACGTAACGATTGCGCGGACTACGACGACTGCTTCCACTGCCGTGGGCGAAGATGACCAGACCCCGTGCCTCCGGTGGCAAGGTCAGATCCCCGTGCAGCACGGCATCAGTCAGATCGATCTCCACCGGCCGCGTCATAGTGAACGCCCCCGGTGGCGCGCGAGCAAGGTGCGCACTTCGTCATCGGTGGTCTGCCCGAAATCTTCATACCACTGCCCCACCGCGGAGAACCACGAGGGCTTTTCCAGCACGACCACGTCATCCGCGGCCTCTTCGAGCGAGGCCACCGAATCGGCCGCCCCGACCGGCGCTGCCGCAATGATGCGCGCCGCCCCGAGCGCGCGGAGCGTTTGCAAACCCGCCCGCATCGTCGCCCCCGTGGCCACGCCGTCGTCGACCACGATCACCGTTTTCCCCCCGACCTCCAAAGCTTGATGCCCGTCCCGGTAGGCTGTGACCCGCCTGGCCAGTTCGCCCTGCTCCCGTGCCGCAATCCGGTCGATCGCCTCAGGGCTCAGCCCCACATCACGGAGGAGTTGTTCGTTCAAAACCCGCACCCCGCCTTCCCCGATCGCGCCAATGGCCAGTTCGGACTGCCCTGGCGCCCCGAGTTTGCGCACCACGAGAACATCGAGCGGCGCCTGCAAGAACTGCGCCACCTCCGCCGCCACCGGCACCCCGCCGCGCGGCAAACCCAGCACGACCACATCGTCACGTCCGGCGTAGGCCCCCAGAGCACGCCCCAGCAACCGCCCCGCCTCGACCCGGTTCCGGAATACGCGTTCCGCCGATTCCCCTTTCACACCTCAACTTTCACCCCGCATCGCCGCGACGCAACCCCGCGAAACCGGGGGTGAACACCTGCCGGCGGCGGGACTCGAACCCACACGGGATTTTACTCCCAGCGGATTTTAAGTCCGCTGTGTCTGCCATTCCACCACGCCGGCGGATGACCACAGAGTGTGAACAGAAGGAAACGAAGTCAACAAAGGCCGGACTTACTCGCACAAGCTGCGGACCGGCGACCTACCGCCGCCTCGACAACCACAGCGCGCCTGCGCCGGTCAAGAGCAGCAGGGCGCAGGTCGAGGGCTCGGGGACGGCCCCGATATTGTCGACGAGGATGGTGTTGACCGAAGTGCCGGCCTGCAGGAGGTCTCCGTTGGCCCGGTAGCTCACACTGCCGCCTCCGGCGAGAATGCTGAAGCGCGTCACTCCGGACATCGTGCCGGCCAAGACTCCCGTTCCCCCGCTGCCGGCCGCGTAGGTGAAGTTGCCCGGGGCCAGCGAAAAGGAATATTCCGTCCATCCGGCGCCGACGCCTTGTGCCGCGGAGTAAAACCATCCTCCCGGGCCATCAAAGGCGACCCGCATGCTGACCGGAGCCGTGCCCGCACTGACGTTGGCCCAGAGGCTGATACCGGTCACCCCGGCGGAGATGTAGTCGCCCAACCACTGCGACTGGCCGCTCCACATGAGCCACTTGCCATTGGCCCCGCCGCCATCGGAAAAGTGGCTGAGGTAGCCGATCTGGCTGTCCGGCCCGGCCGAAGCCACGCGCGCAGGCTGCACCCCGGCACCGCCGATCTGCCAGCCTTCATTGGAAGCGGCGAAGGTGTCGAGCGAGGACGTGGTGATGAGCGCCGAGGCGGGTGCTACGGGAAGGACAGCAAACCAAACCGCGGCCAGAGGAAGTAGCGGGCGGGTATTCATGGGGAGTGTGAAATGCAAGTTTGGCAACACCCGCTCAGCCAACCAAGCAAGATTCGCCACTGCTGCGTGGCGTCGCCGCTTTTCCACGGAGAGACAAACGCGGTGAACCAGGCGCTTTTCTGCACAACCGGCCGAGTGCGCCGGCGGCAGCTGCCAAAAGCAAAGCCCAGGTCGAAGGCTCGGGGACTGGTGTGCCGACCAAGCGGGAAGGTTTGCCGTAGTTGTATTCGAGCGAGCTGAATACATCCGTCCCGGAATCGGTCCGCAGGTTAAAACCGAAGAAGGCGCCCGGGACATTGCGCACGAAGGAGGTTACGTTGAAAAACGCGTCCTCTCCGTAACCGAGATCGGGAGGCAGCGTGAGGGTGCCGAGAAAAACACCGGCATTGTAGTCCGCCCCGGTGATCGCGCCGTCCGCGTTGCCGTAGCCGTAAATGTCGACCGTGGAGTCATAGAGCGGCAACGCGTAAGGATTGAGCGCCAGTTCGAACGAGAGGAACGGCCCGGCGTCGACCGCGGCAAACTCGAGCGCGCCCTGCAGGGAGTAGGAGGCCATGACATATTGGTTGGTGATGGCCGTGGCGGACGAGTAGATGGTGCCGTCCGCCACCGGCAGAATGTCGGCGTCTCCAGCTGCGACTGCCGAGATCAGAGAGCCGGCGGCCGTGGTGGAAAGCGGACCGTCGGTGTCCGCGCCCGCGATAACCAAGGCGTGGCAGCGCGATACGTTGAAAGCCAATGCGGCGAACAACACGGCAAGGAGATACACTAGAGTGCGTGCAGGCATCGCGGGGACTGTGCCGTCGCCGCTTTGCGAGGCAGGGGCGGGCCCGGTGAACTCAGCGTTTTCTCCGCGCCCACCACATGGCACCCGCACCGGTCATGAGCAACAAGGCGTAGGTCGAGGGCTCGGGGACGACGGTTGGCGTGACGGAGAGGTTGTCCACCGAGGTGGTGGTCTGTCCGAGGACACTGGCGGCCGACAGATTGGCCGTGTATTGGAGGAGCATGCCGGAGATTTTGCTGTCCGGCGCGAGACCGAAGTGGGCTTTGATCGTATTGAGGTCGAGTTGGACGCTCCCGCTCCATGTGCCGCTGGCGAGACCTCCCGGGCCGGAGACCGAGGCGCTCGCCGGCACCAACGGGATCGAGCCGGCGTAAGGGGCACCCGAGCTGAAGGGAAGGTTGTCCACTTCATTGAGCGCCAGCGTGTAGGAAGCGGTGAAGCTGGCAAAGGCTTGCGACTGGGGCGAAGGGCCGGAAGGAGCAGACAGCGTGTAGGAACCGGAATTGGTCAGTTGCAGGATCGATCCGCCATCCGCCCCGAACCACAAACCGGGAGCGGCTTGGATATCCATTTGCAACTGGCTCGTCTTGGTCTTCAAGTCGAAGGGCAAAGCCGGGTCGGTTTGGATGGAATTGGTCGGCGTGAAATTAAGCGTCGGTGTCAATCCTTCCGAAAGCGTCGGATTGGGCGGCACTAAAAACGCGGGCGGAACATCCGGTCCGCTCTCGGTCACATTAAGGAAGCTGACCGTTGAATTGGTGTAATCTCCGTGGACAATCTGCGCCGGTGCGGAACCAACAACCACACAACCGACAATCATGATCGAGAGAATCAAACGCCAAGCAGGTGATAAGTGTGTTTTCATGGGTGTAATCAAATATCATCATCACAAAGCACTTCCCGCAAGACTATAGTTCTTTACCGTTGGCCCTCAACGCTTTGCAAAAGGACCGGATGACTGTTTGTCGGGTCCACCGCAGGATCCCCTGCGCCAGGAGCATGGATCGGGGTTGCAGGGACAACCAGAGCGGCGATGGAAAAACATCGGGCGGAGCTGCTGCTTTGCGAGCGGCGCGATGGTTTACAAGGCGTTGACCGCGCCGCTCGCCGGCATCCGCACTTTGACATAAAGCGAGTTGCGGAAGAACAACGCTCATTCGCTCATCGGGACTTCCTCCCCCCGTGTCGCACGGTGAATGGCGAAATGATTGGGTGCCGGCAACGATGGCCGGTGAGATTTTCAAACTGTCACCGGCAGCGCGCCGATGACGACGGCCGAGGCAACCGTGCTCCCCGGGACCGGGGGTGCTGGCTAGACTGAACGCTGCGACTCCGACCCGCAGCCTTATACCAGCATCCTCTTGCTTTTCGACTATTGGTCGAGTGGTAGGGCTGGGCTTTTGCCTAGGGGCCATCTTCACTGCGCTCCGGTTGGACCGGCCGCGTCGAATCCCCGAGAAGGTTCGCGGTCGGCCCGGAGGTCCGACCCTGCCCCGCGGCCGAAGGACAAAGTCCAAATGCGATGGGTCCTTGGTATTAGTTGTCCGCGCGGTAGGTCTCCGGGAGATAGATCACGCCATAAAGCGCGGTGAGGTTGCGGCCGTCGGGCGTGTCGGGGGCGAAGATGGCATCGACCGGACCGGCGACGCTGAGGACATTGCCATCCTGGCGCGACACTTCGGTTCCGAAGAGCGGAGGCTGATCGGGCGACAGCAGGGCATCGAACTTGTCCGCAGGAAACCAATAGGCCGTGAGAAAGATGACCTTTTCACCTTGCTCCACCGGGCGGTAGTAGAGGGTGGTGGACGCGAGGGCGCCCGCCCTTTCGACCTCTTGCCCGAACGGACCTTCGACCGGCCCGGTTTCCAACCGCGGCGCGAGGGCCGGCGGCACGTTCATGGCGAAGGGCACCGGTGACAAAGACACGGCAGCATCAGGCTGCGGCGAACAAGCGGCGAGCAGGACGATGGCGGCCAAGGGAAGGTGTGACCGGAAGAAGGCAAATCTTTCAAACATGATCTGTGCTTACCCGACCGTGATGCTTATGCCAAACACGTTCGTCCGTCCGGCCTGCGGCAAAAAAAACGCGCGCCTCGCGGCGCGCGTTCTTGGAAGCAAAACCCTGTGTGCTTAGCGACGACGGCGGCGGAGCACATGGGCGCCAAGGCCGGCTGCAGCCCTGGTGAGCAAGGCGTAGGTTCCGGGTTCCGGAATGGTGGCATTGACCACATTGAAGTTGAGCAGGGTAGCGGTGGATTGTCCGTAGACCCCGGCAGCCGAGAGGTTCGCCGTGTATTGGAGCAACATGCCGGTGACATTGCTGGTCGGCGCGATGCCGAAATGGGCCTTGATCGTGTTGATGTCGAGCTTGACGCTCCCGTTCCAGGTGCCGGAGGCACTGCCGCCGGGCCCGATGATCGAGGCACCCGAAGGAACGAGGACCACGTTGGCCGAGTAGGGAGCGCCCGAGCTGTAAGGAGCGTTGTCCACTTCGTTGACCACCAGTGTGTAGGATGCGGTGAAGCTGGCGAAGGCCTGCGATTGCGGCGTAGGACCGAACGGGGCGACCAGACTGTAGGAACCGGCAGTGTAAAGTTCGAGAGGCTTGGTGCCATCCACATCGTCGAACCACAGTCCGTCAGCCGCTTGCATATCGATCTGGAGCTGGCTCGATTTTGTCTTGAGGTCGAAAGCCAAGCTCTGGTCGGTCTGGATGAAGTTGTTCGGCGCGAAGGAAAGTTGCGATTCGGGATCGGCCGTAGTCGTCGGCAGGGGCGGCGCGAAGAGCGTGGGCGGAACGCTCGGTCCGCTTTCGGTCACATTGAGGTAACTCACCTTGGAGTTGACGAAGTCGCCGTGGATGATTTGCGCCGAAAGCGAAGAGATCGCTGAGGCGCCAATGATCATCGTCATAAACGCAGAACGTAGAGGAAGGAGGTTCACTTGTTTCATGGTTGGGGTGTGTTGAAGGTTGGGGTTCTTACGAGAGAGAAAATAGGCGCCACTCCTGCCCTGCGCAAGAAAAATTTGCGGTATTATTGATCCTTACTTCCCCTTTCGCGACCCCTTGCCTTCAAGGCCGAGGAAGTCCCTCAGGCGGCCGGCCCGGCGTGTCCCATCCTCAAGGTAAGTTGCTGGAACCCAACAAGTAACGGTCACATTCCCGGGCGGCGGCACGGCCTTCATTGATTGCCCAGACGACCAAGCTTTGGCCGCGGCGCATGTCACCGGCGGCGAAAATGCCGGGGACGCTCGTCGCGAATTTGCCGTAGTCGGCTTTGACGTTGCTGCGCTCGTCGGCGGCCAGGCCGAGTTTTTCGACGAGGGGTTTTTCCGGTCCGAGAAAACCCATGGCGAGCAGGACGAGTTGTCCGGGAATGACCTTTTCCGTGCCGGCGACATCGACCGGCGCGTAGCGGCCGTTGGCGTCGAGCTTCCATTCGATCTGCACGGTGTGCAGTTCGTTGACGCGTCCGTCTTTGTCACCGGTGAATTTTTTCGTCGTGGTGCAATAGACGCGCGGGTCGGCGCCGTAGAGCGCGGCGGCTTCTTCCTGTCCGTAATCCATGCGGTAAATCTTCGGCCATTCGGGCCAAGGGTTGTTCGCGGCGCGGGCGGCGGGCGGCTTGGGGAGAATCTCCAACTGCGTGACGCTCTTGCAGCCTTGGCGGATGGAAGTGCCGACGCAATCGGTGCCGGTGTCGCCGCCGCCGATGACGACGACGTGCCGGTCTTTGGCCGAGATATGCTCGGGCACCTCGGTGCCGTCGAGAAGGCACTTGGTGTTGGTGGTGAGGAATTCCATGGCGGGAAAAATCCCGGCCAAGTCACGGCCTTCGATCGTGAGGTCGCGGGGCTGTGTCGCGCCGCAGCAGAGAACGACGGCGTCGAAATCTTTGACCAGTTTCTCCGCGGGATAGTTTTGTCCGACGTTCGCGTTGGTGACGAAGTCGATGCCTTCGGCGGCGAGGATATCGACGCGGCGTTGGACGATGTCGTCCTTGTCCAACTTCATGTTGGGGATGCCGTAGGTGAGGAGCCCGCCGATGCGGTCGGCACGCTCGAGGACGGTGACAAGGTGGCCGGCTTTGTTCAACTGGTCGGCGCAGGCCAGTCCGGCCGGGCCGGATCCGACCACGGCAACTTTTTTACCGGTGCGTTTTTTTGGCGGATTGGGGACGACCCAGCCTTCCTCGAAGCCGCGTTCGATGATGGAAAACTCGATGTTCTTGATCGTGACCGGCGGCTCGATGATGCCGAGGACGCAGGCGCCTTCGCACGGCGCGGGGCAGACGCGGCCGGTGAATTCGGGGAAGTTGTTCGTCTTGTGCAGGCGGTCGAGCGCTTCGCGCCAGAGGCCGCGGTAGACGAGATCGTTGAATTCGGGGATGAGGTTGTTGATCGGGCAACCGCTGGCCGCGCCGTTGAGGATCATGCCGGTCTGGCAGAAAGGCGTGCCGCAATCCATGCAACGTGCGCCCTGCTCGCGGAGTTTTTCCTCGGCGGTGTGCGCGTGGAATTCCTCCCAATCGCGGATGCGCTCGAGCGGCGAGCGGTCGGCGGGAATCTCGCGGGTGAATTCTTTGAATCCGGTCGGCTTGCCCATAAGTCAGTTGCCCCCCGCCCGCGCGAGGTCGCGGGCATTTTCCTCGAAGGCGGCCATGACCGCTTCGTCTCCGCTCAGACCGGAGGCGATGACGCGGTCCATGGCCATGAGGACGCGTTTGTAGTCCTTAGGAAGGACCTTGATGAATTTCGTCACGGACTCGTTCCACGCGGCGAGGACTTCCTGCGCGCGGGTGCTCCCGGTGGCTTCGGCGTGACGCTCGATCATCGCCTTCACTTCGGCGATCTCGGCGGCGTCGCTCAGGCGTTCGAGGTCGACCATGTCCATGTTGCAATTCTTGTGGAAGGTGCCGGCCTTATCGAAGATGTAGGCGATGCCGCCGGACATGCCCGCGGCGAAGTTGCGTCCGGTCGGACCGAGGACGACAACACGTCCGCCGGTCATGTATTCGCAACCGTGGTCACCGACCGCCTCGACAACGGTGTTCACCCCGCTGTTGCGCACGCAGAAGCGTTCGCCGGCCATGCCGCGGATGTAGACTTCCCCGCCGGTCGCGCCGTAGAGGGCGACGTTGCCGATGATCATGTTTTCCTCGGCTTTGAAATCCGCTTCCTGCGGCGGCTGGATGATGATTTTGCCGCCGCTCAAGCCCTTGCCCACATAATCGTTGGCATCGCCCTCGAGGCGGAGGGTGAGTCCGCGCGGGGCGAAGGCGCCGAAGCTCTGTCCGGCCGAGCCGACAAAATCCAGCGTGATGGTGTCCTCCGGCAATCCTTCGAGGCCGTGGACCTTGGAAATTTCGTAGCCGACGATCGTGCCGACCACGCGGTTGACGTTGCGGATCGGGATGCGGGAGTGGACTTTTTTGCCCTTCTTGATCGCCGGCTCGCAGACTTTGAGGAGCGTCGTCATGTCGAGCGACTTCTCGATGCCGTGGTCCTGCTTCATCGTGCAATAACGTCCGACTTCGTCACCGACGTCGGGCGCGTAGAGGATGCGCGAATAGTCGAGGCCCTCGGCTTTCCAGTGGTCGACGGCTTTGCGCATGACGAGCTTGTCGACACGGCCGACCATTTCGTCGAGGTTGCGGAAACCGAGTTTGGCCATGAGTTCGCGCACTTCGGTGGCGATGAAGCGCATGAAGTTGACCACGTGGTCGGCGTCGCCGGTGAATTTTTTGCGCAGTTCGGGGTCCTGCGTGGCCACGCCGACCGGGCAGGTGTTGAGGTGGCAGGCGCGCATCATGATACAGCCCATGACGACGAGCGGCGCGGTGGCGAAGCCGAATTCCTCGGCGCCGAGGAGCGCGCCGATGACCACGTCGCGGCCGGTTTTGAGCTGTCCATCGACCTCGACGACAATGCGGCTGCGGAGATTGTTGAGCAGGAGGGTCTGGTGCGTTTCGGCCAGGCCGAGTTCCCACGGCATGCCGGCGTGTTGCACGGAAGAAAGCGGTGATGCGCCGGTCCCGCCGTCGTAGCCGCTGATGAGCACGACATCGGCATGCGCTTTGGCCACACCCGCCGCGACGGTGCCGACGCCGACTTCGCTGACCAATTTGACCGACACACGGGCGTGGCGGTTGGCGTTTTTCAAGTCGTGGATCAACTCGGCGAGGTCCTCGATCGAGTAGATGTCATGGTGCGGCGGAGGCGAAATGAGTCCGACACCCGGGGTGGAGTGACGCACTTTGGCGATCCACGGATAGACTTTGGTGCCGGGGAGCTGTCCGCCCTCACCCGGCTTGGCGCCCTGCACGATTTTGATCTGCAGCTCTTTGGCCTGCGAAAGATAGTAGCTCGTCACGCCGAAACGTCCGGACGCCACTTGCTTGATCGCGCTGTTTTTCGAGTCGCCATTGGGCATCACGGTGTAGCGCTCGGGGTCTTCGCCCCCCTCGCCCGTATTGCTCTTGCCGCCGATGCGGTTCATGGCGATAGCCAGCGTCTCGTGCGCTTCCGAGCTGATCGAGCCGTAGGACATGGCGCCGGTTTTGAAGCGCTTCATGATCGATTCGACCGACTCGACTTCTTCGATCGGGATGCCGCCGTTTTCGGGGAATTCGAAATCGATGAGACCGCGCAGGGTGGCCAGCTTCTTCGACTGGTCGTTGACCGAATCGGTGTATTTGCGGAAGACGTCCATGTTCCCCGTGCGGCAGGCGTGCTGCAGGAGGTGGATGGTCGTGGGATTGAAGGCATGGTGCTCGCCGTCGTGGCGCCACTTGTAAACGCCGCCCGGATCGAGGACTTCGTCGCGGTAATCGCGGCCGGGGTAAGCGCGGCGGTGGCGCTCTTCGACTTCGCGGGCGATGCCGGCAAGGTCGATGCCTTCGATGCGCGAGGCGGTCCATTTGAAATAGGTGTCGACCACTTCGCTGTTCAGGCCGACTGCTTCGAAAATCTGCGCGCCGCGGTAGCTCTGGATGGTCGAGATACCCATCTTGGACATCGTTTTGACGATGCCTTTGACCGCGGCTTTGACGTAGTGCTTGATCGCTTTCGAGACGTCGATGCCGGTGAGGTTCTGGCGGCGGATGATGTCTTCGATCGATTCGAAGACGAGATACGGATTGACCGCGCCGGCGCCGTAACCGGTGAGCAGAGCGAAATGGTGAACTTCGCGCGGTTCGCCGGACTCGAGGACGAGGCCGACTTGGGTGCGGGTGCCGTCAGCCACGAGATGGTGGTGCAGGCCGGACATGGCGAGCAACGCGGGAATGGCCGCTTTTTCTTCGCTGATGCCACGGTCGGAAAGGATGAGAATGTTGGCGCCGTCGGCCATGGCGCGGTCGGCGGCTTGGAAAAGCTCGTTGAGCGCCTTCTCCAGCGCGGGTCCGCCGCCGGCCACCTCATAGAGGATGGGCAGCGTCACGGATTTGAATCCGGGGCGGTCGAGGACGCGGAGTTTTTCCAGTTCCTCGTTGGTGATGACCGGGGAGGTCAGCTGGATCTGCCGGCAGCTCTCGGGCGTCGGTTCGAGCAGATTGCCCTCGGAACCGAGCGTGGTGATGGTCGAGGTGACGATTTCCTCGCGGATCGAATCGATCGGCGGGTTGGTCACCTGGGCGAAGAGTTGCTTGAAATAGTTGTAGAGGAGCTTGGGCTTGTCGGAGAGCGCGGCGAGCGGCGCATCGTTGCCCATCGAACCGATCGGCTCGACCGCGGTCTTGGCCATCGGGGCGATGATAAGATTGAGGTCCTCTTGGGTATAACCGAAGGCGAACTGGCGCGTGGTCACGGTGTCGTGATCCGGGTGCGCGGGGTCGGCGCCGGCCGGGAGGTCCTCCATCTTGACCAAGTTGTCCTTGAGCCATTCGCCGTAGGGCTGCTCCTTGGCGAGGGAGGCCTTGATTTCCTCGTCGGCGATGATGCGGCCTTCCTTCGTGTCGACGAGGAAGATTCGGCCGGGTTGCAGGCGGCCTTTGTGCGCAACGCGCTCGGGCTCGATATCGAGGACGCCGACTTCGGAGGCCATGACGACGAGGTCGTCCTTGGTCACGTAGTAGCGGCAGGGGCGCAGGCCGTTGCGGTCGAGCACCGCGCCGATCTGCGTGCCGTCAGTGAAGGCAACGGCGGCAGGACCGTCCCACGGCTCCATGAGCGAGGCGTGGTATTCGTAAAAGTCGCGGAGTTCCTTCGGCATCGAGGTGTGGTTGGCCCACGGCTCGGGGATCATCATGACCGCGGCTTGCGCCAGGGAGCGGCCGGAGAGGACGAGGAACTCGAAGCAGTTGTCGAACATGGCCGAATCGCTGCCGTCCTGGTGGACGACCGGCTTGAGTTGCTCCATATCCTCGCCGAAGAGCGGCGAAGCGAATTTCGACTCGCGGGCGTGCATCCAATTGACGTTGCCGCGCAGGGTGTTGATCTCGCCATTGTGCGCGACGTAGCGGTAGGGATGCGCGCGGTCCCAGCTCGGGAAGGTGTTCGTGCTGAAACGCGAGTGGACCAAGGCGAGCGCGCTTTCCATGCGCGGGTCGGACAGGTCGGGATAAAATTCCTGCACCTGCGCGGTGGTCAGCATGCCTTTGTAGACGATGGTGCGGGACGAGAAGCTCGGGATGTAGAAGAAGCTGCCGCCGGGCGCACCGGCGTAGCGCACCTCGTTGAAGAGGCGGTGACGGATGACGTAGAGTTTCCGCTCGAAGGCGAGATCGTCTTTGATCGACGGGCTGCGTCCGACAAAAGCCATGCGCACCTCCGGTTCCTCCGACTTGGCCGTTTCGCCGAGGGTGGAGTTGTCGGTCGGCACGGTGCGCCAGCCGAGGAACTTCTGGCCCTCGGCCCGGACGACCTGCTCGAAGCGCTCCTCGATTTTCTGGCGGAGCTGTTTGTCCGGCGGCAGAAAAACCATGGCCACGCCGTAATGGCCGGCAGGGGGTAGATCGATGTGTTCCTCTTTGGTTACCGCGCGGAGGAATTTGTCCGGGATCTGGATAAGGATGCCGGCGCCGTCGCCCGTGTTCTCCTCGAAACCGCAGGCGCCGCGGTGCTCGAGATTGACCAAAATTTGCAGCCCCTGTTCGACGATGGAGTGCGACTTCACACCCTTCATGTTGGCCACGAAGCCGACCCCGCAGGATTCATGCTCGAATTGCGGGTCGTAAAGTCCTTGGCGTGCGGGTCTTTTCATGGTCTTGGCCGGTCGGGACCGGACGGATCGTTAAAGGTATTTATTTCGGCGAGAGGGGCAAAGAAAAACTGACCTCTCGGCGGCTGAAAAAGCAACGTCCGTGCCAAGTCCGGCGGACGCCGGTCAGCGGCGCTTCGTGGCGGCACGCTTGGCCGGGCGTTTGCCGCCGCGGGTGCGGACCCGTTTTTCCGACTCGGGGCGGGCGCGCAGCTCGAAAACGAGCGGCAGCCCGGGATACTCGCGCACGCGGCGCAACTGCGCGGCGAGATACGTCTCGTAGGTCGGGGTGAGGAGCCCGGGCGAATTGACGAAGAGGAGAAATTTCACCGGGGCAAACGGGCGCGGTGCGGATTCCTCGAGCTGCGTGGCGTAGAAAACCTTGAGGCGGCGGGTGCCGCGCATCGGCGGCGGGTGGAGGGTCATGGCATCGCGGAACACGCGGTTCAGCTCCCCCGTGCCGAGACGCCGCGTGGCATGCTGACGCATTTTTTCCAGAGTGGTGCCGAGACGCTTCAAATTGTCGCCGGTCTTGGCCGAGAGGAGGACAAGCGGCGCATACGGCAGGAAGAACAGCTGCGACTGCCAGGCGGCGAGCTGCTCCTTCAGGGCTTCCCGGCGGGTGGAGTCCGCGTCGAGGAGGTCGGCTTTGTTCACCGCGACGACCACCGCCTTGCGCGACTTTTGGATGAGCCCGGCAATGCGTTTGTCCTGCTCGGTCACGCCGGCCTGCGCGTCGATGACCAGCACGCAGACATCCGCCATGCGGATCGCTTCTTCCGAGCGCATCACGCTGAACACCTCCACCGACGTGTTGTGTTTCGAGCGATGCCGAATCCCCGCGGTATCGAGGAGCAGGTAAGCGTGGCCGCCGAGTTCGCAGGGCAACTCCAAGGCATCGCGCGTGGTGCCGGCAATGTCGCTGACGATGGCGCGGGCACTGCCGAGGAGGGCGTTGGTCAGGGATGATTTGCCGACGTTGGGACGACCGATGATGACGATACGCGGCGGGATCCTGGTTTCGGGAAGGGCGGCCTCCGGTTCCCCGGCCCCGAAGGCACCGGCCACGGCGGCCAGCAAATCGCCCGTGCCGCGCCCGTGCGCCGCGCTGACCCCGACAACAACCGGAAACCCCAGCTGCAAAAATTCCGCCTCCAGATCGTCGTGCTTGAGGTCGTCAAGCTTGTTGACCACGAGAACAACCGGGCGCGAAGCGCGGCGGAGTTTGGCCGCGAGTTCGGTATCAAGCGGCAGGAGTCCGTCCTTGGCATCGACGACGAAAAGCACGACATCCGCGTCCGCCACGGCGTCATCGGCCGCCCGGTGCGTGGCCTCGGCGAAGTCCGGATCCGGCGAAGCCCCGATGCCGCCGGTATCGACGATGCCGAAGGGAGCGTCGCCCAGCTTGCAAACCGCTTCGATCCGGTCGCGTGTCACGCCGGCCTGGTCGTGCACGATGGAGATGCGCCGTCCCGCGAGACGGTTGAAGAGGGCGGATTTCCCGACATTCGGGCGCCCGACGAGGACGGCCTTTTTCATTCCGCTTTGGCCGCGCCTCCCATCGCGTTGATGCCGCGCCAAGTGTAGCCGATGCCACTGAGCAGGGTGAAAAGCCCGGCCAGCCAGACGACCCACTTTTGATCCGGAATCTGCAGCAAGACCCAGGCCACCGCCGCCATCTGCAGGGCGGTGGCGATTTTGCCGAGGATGCTCGGGCGAACCTCCACGTTGCCGGTGAAAAATTTCAGCAGCCCGCAACCGACAAGGATGACCACGTCGCGCGCGATGACCAAGATGGGAAACCAAAGCGGCAGGCTGACCGGCCAAGGGTAAAGACTCAGCGTGATGATGGCGGTGAGGAGGAGGCCTTTGTCCGCGATCGGATCGAGCACGACCCCCAGCGCGCTGCGCTGGTTGAAACGCCGCGCGATCCAGCCATCGAGTCCGTCACTCGCCGCGGCGATGACAAAAGCGGCCACCGCGCACCAACGCAGCCACTCCTCCGGTGCGCCGTCGCGCCCGCTCGCCGAGTAGTAAACCGCGAAGGCGACAAACACCGGAATGAGCAGGATGCGCACCAGCGTGATTTGATTGGCTACCGTCATCGAGGCGGAGCGTGACGCTCGCGCCCTCGGCAGGCAACAGATTCTTCCTGCATTTTCCTCCGGCCGCAGGCAGGATCCTGCTTCGTGCAATGAATGCCCCCCTGCTCCGTTGCCGAGACCTGCAATGCCTGCGCCCTCTCTGGCGCGAAGGCGCCTCGCAGGTCAAAGACGTGAGCACGGAATTCACGGCCGGCTGCTTCCACGCCATCTGCGGAGCCGAGGGCTGCGGAAAAAACCTGCTGCTCCACCTGCTCGGGCTGCTCGAACAACCGGATGCGGGCGAAGTCTGGCTTGGCGACGTCCGCGCATCCGCCCTGCCACCGGCCGAGCGCGACATCGTGCGCCTGAGGAATTTCGGTTTCCTTTTCCCCACCTGCGCCTTGCTGCCTTCGCTCACCGTGCTGGAAAACATCGCTTTTCCCGTGCTCAAAGCCGGCGGCACGACCGAAAGCGAACAGGCGGAGCAGACCTTGGCGGCGTTGCAATTTTGCGGACTGGAAGCACTGGCCGCGCATCCGGTGTCAACCCTCGCGCCGGCAAGCCAGGCGGTCGTCGCCTTCGCCCGCGCCATCATTCACCGGCCGCAGGTTTTGCTCGCCGAATCGCCGGCCGCCGAGGAAATCCTCGTTCCCCTCGCCCGCCGCGCGGTCGACGATTTCGGTCTCACCGTGGTCTGGGGCGCGCGACAGGACGGACCCGCCATGCGGGCCGCGGACCGCGTGCTCGGCATGTCCGGGGGCAGACTCGATGCGGCATGAACCGTCTGCTTCCGCCCGCCCGCCTCGAGGCCGCGGCCATCGTACGCACCGGCAAGTCGAGCTTTGCGCCGGCCTTCCGGTTGCTGGCCGCCGATCGTCGCGCGGATCTCGAGACGTTCTACGCATTTTGCCGAGCGGCCGATGACATTGCCGACGCGGAAGGCCATGAGGCAACCGACCGCTACGCCGCACTCGAGGCGTGGCGGACGGCCTTCCGTGATCCCGGTTTGCAGGGCATACCAGACAGCCTGCGCGATCTTGTGGTGCGACGCGGCTTGGACCGCAGTTTGTTCCTCGAACTGCTCGACGGAACGGCGACCGACTTGGCTGCACCGGTGCGCATGGCCACGCGCGCCGATCTGGACCTTTACTGCCACCGCGTGGCCGGCACGGTCGGACAGCTTTGCCTGCCGATTTTCGGGGCAAACCCCGGTCGCTCCAGTGCCTACGCCGAAACCCTTGGACGCGCCTTGCAATACACCAACATCCTTCGCGACACGAAACCGGACCTGGCGCGCGGACGGATCTACTACCCGTTGGACGAGCTGTTGGCCGCGGGGGTCGCCTCTTTCCCGGATGATGCGCACGACTACTTGCGCTCGTTTGCCGGGAAGACGGACACGCTGTTCGACCAGGCCGCAGCCTTGTCGCCGGGCGAAGACGCCAGGGCACTGCGTCCGGCACGCGTCATGGCATCAATCTACCGGTCTCTGCTCCGCAAAATGCGGCGTGACGGGTTGAAGGTGACCGAAAAGCACTACCGCCTGTCGGCGCCGGAGAAGATGATCGCGATCGCCCGCGCGCTCGTCCGGCAAACTGCTCAATAGCCCGCTTTCTTCAGCATGGAGGAGACACCTTTGGTGTTGTTGACCATGTTCGCCATGCGGAAAAAGACATGTCCGGACGGTCCGCTGCCCACCGTGCGCGACAAACCGACTTGCTTCACGATTTCCTGCGCCGGCCAACCTTGCTCGCTCATGCGGTAGGCGGCGATGCCCGGATAGACCGGCACGCGGCGCGGGTTGACCGCCGGGCTGCGCCACCACTCGAGCAATTCGGTGAAACACTGGTCGGACTGGTCCTTCCAGTAAAGTTGCGGGGCAATGTAGTCGACCCAACCGCTGCGCATCCATTTGAGCGGATCGGCGTAGATCTCGTTGAGCTGGTCGAGCCCGGCTTTGACCGTGGACGGCTGCCCCTTCGTGTAAATGCCGAACGGACTGACCCCGAAAACAATCCCGGGCCGCGCTTCCTTTGCGGCCTGCGAGGAACGCGCGATCAAACGGTTCACATTGTCGCGCCGCCAATCACCGACCGGAAGCGTACCCCCGCCCGCGCGGTAGCGTTCGTAGGTCTTGCCATCGGGCAATCTTCCGACGGACGGATAGGGATAGAAGTAATCGTCGAAATGAATCCCCGCCACGTCGTAGCGCCGGGCCACGTCGGCCACCACTTTGACCACGTGGTCCTGCACTTCGCGCGAACCGGGATCCATGCAGACGACGGAGCCGACTTTGTAGGCGTAGGGACTGTAGCGCCGGGCCATATGGTTCGAGGCGAGCGGCGCACCGGCTTTGACCGAGGCGCGATACGGATTGAACCACGCATGCACGCGGATACCGCGTTTGCCGGCCTCGCTGATGCAGAAGGCGAGCGGATCATATCCGGGGTCTTTGCCCTGTGTGCCGGTGAGGAAACGGCTCCACGGTTCGAGCGACGAGCGGTAAAGCGCATCGCCTTCCGGGCGGACTTGGAAAAAAACATCGGTCAGCCCGAGTGACTTGGCCGAGTCGAGCATGCGGACGAGTTCCGCTTTCTGCTGGGCGGCGGGCAGTCCTTTTTTCGAAGGCCAATCGAGGTTGTGCACCGAGGAAATCCAAGCGCCGCGAAACTCGGCCTGCGCGGACACGGCCAGCGCCAGCACGATAAGAAAAACACTAAGCCACGATTTCGGTGCCGACGCCTTCATTGGTGAATATTTCCAACAACAAAGCATGCGGCAGGCGTCCGTCAATCATATGCGTCTTCCCCACCCCGTTGCGCAAAGCCGCAATGGCACCGTGGACTTTCGGAATCATGCCGCCCTCGAGCACTTTTTGCCGGATGAGCGCGTCAACTTGATCGGCCCGCACGGTGGGCACGAGCGACCCGGGATCCTCTCGGTCGCGCATGATGCCCGGCACATCGCTGAGGAAAATCAATTTGGCCGCACGCAGCGCGCCCGCGATGGCCGCGGCTGCTTCGTCCGCGTTGATATTGTAGGTGCAGCCGTCACTCCCTTGCGCCACGGGTGAAACGACCGGCACACGTTCTTCCTGCAAAGTTTCTTCCAATGCCGCCTTCTCGACCCCGGTGACCCGGCCGACAAAGCCGATATCTTCCGTGCCGCCCTTGCCATCGTCGACCGGAGGCAGTTTTTCCGCCCGCAGGACATCGCGTCCGGAAAACCCGCGCGCCCGCCCCCCGAATTCGCCGATCGTTTCGACCAGACGCGGATTGACCTCGCGATCGAGGACATCCTCCACGATGCGGACGGACGCCTCGTCGGTCACGCGGAGGCCGTTGAGGAAACGCGCGGTGAGTCCGGCCTCGCGCATGCGTGCGCTGATCGCCTTGCCGCCGCCGTGGACGAGAACCGGATTGATTCCCACCGCCTCGAGGAAGACGACATCGCGGAGCAAACGCTCGACCGCCTCGTCGCTTTCCATCGCGCTGCCGCCGTATTTGATGACGAAAGTCTGTCCGCGGAATTTCTGCAGGTAGGGCAGCGCCTCGATCAGCGTTCCCGCGCGGAGACTGGCATCGGTCAGACTCATACTACTCGCTCAAGTTGAGTCTTACGTATTTCTCGGTCAGATCCGTGGTATAGACCGTGTAGGAGGATTTGCCCTGGTGCAAGTCGAGGGTGACGGTGAATTTGTCCGGGCTGACGGCGGCGACGAGCTTCTCTTTCGGGGTCGGCGCGGCAGTCCCTCCGCGCACCGCGGCCACTCCGTCGTAGTAGATGTCGACCAGTTCCTCCCGGAGGCGCACGCCGCAATAGCCGGCGGCATCGAGGATACGGCCCCAATTCGGGTCGTTGCCCGCCCACGCGCATTTGACCAGCGTGGAATTGGCCACGGCCTCGGCCACTTTGCGGGCCGCCTGGAAACTCGAGGCCCCGAGCACTTGCACGGTGACGAATTTCGAGACCCCTTCGCCGTCGCGCACGATCATGTGGGCGAGCTTCAGGCACACTTCGTTGAGCGCTTCGCTGAACAGTGCCAGATCGGGCGTTCCGCTCTTGATCGAAGCGCCGCCCGCGGCGCCATTGGCCAGAACCAGCATCGTGTCATTGGTGCTCATGTCTCCGTCGACCGTGATGCGGTTGAAGGTCCGCTCGGCCGCCTGATGCAGCGCGTTTTGCAATGTGCCTTTGGAAATTTTCGCGTCCGTGGTGACCACGCAAAGCATCGTCGCCATGTTCGGGTTGATCATGCCCGCCCCCTTGGCCATGCCGCCGATGCGGAACGTCCCGCCCGGCGCGCGGACCTCGACAGCGTATTCCTTGGCGAAGCTGTCGCTCGTCATGATCGCCCGGGCGGCAGCCGAACCTCCTTTGGCCGAAAGCCGCGCGGCGAGGTCGGGGAGCTTTTCTTTCATTTTCTCCACGGGCAGAGGGACGCCGATGCGTCCGGTCGAGCAAACAAGGATCTGCCCGGTCGCGCAGCCGAGCACCTCCGCCGCCCCGGAGGCCAGCGCTTTGGACGCCGAGATGCCGCAGGGTCCGGTGCAGGCGTTCGCATTGCCGCTGTTGAGCAAAACCGCACGGGCGGTTTTTGCTTTGAGATGCGCTTTGGACACCCGCACGGGCGCGGCCTTCACCCGGTTCGTGGTGAAAACACCCGCAGCGGCCGCGGGAACTTCCGAAGCGACCAGCGCCATGTCCTCGCGCCTCTTGTTCGCCGCCTTGATCCCGGCGAACACCGCGCCGGCGAGGAAGCCCTTGGCCGCCGTGACGCCGCCTTTGACCGTTTTGATCTTGCTCATGCCAATCCTGTTGTCTCCTCCCACTCCTGCGAGATATTGAAAGCTTGAACCGCTTGCGCAGCCGCACCTTTACCGAGGTTGTCGAGGGCGCTGAAAAGCAGCAAACGACCGGTCCGCTTGTCTTCACGCACCGCGATATCGACGAAGTTGGTGTCCGTGACGTGTTTCGAGTCGGGCAGATGGGTCACGACCCGCACGAACGGGCTTCCCCCGTAAGCCTCGCGCCACGCGGCCTCGACCGTTCCGGCACCGGTGCCTTCGGCCGGACGGACCACGATGGTGGAAATCATACCCCGCGTGACCGGCACCAAGTGCGGCGTGAAAGTGACCGCAACCGTCTCCCCGGCAGCCGCGGAAAGTTCCTGCTCGATTTCGGAAAGATGCCGGTGCTTCGGCGCTCCGTAGGCCCGCAAGCTCTCGTTGCACTCGGCGTAAAGCAGCGGCACGTCGGCTTTCCGTCCGGCCCCGCTCACCCCGCTCAGACTGTTGATCACAATGGAGTCGGACCGGACCAGTTTCCGCCGCAGCAAGGGCACAAGGGGAACAAGGATGCTCGTCGGGTAGCATCCGGGACAGGCGAGCAAGCCAGCGCCCTTGAGCGCGCTCCCTCCGCAGATTTCCGGCAAAGCGTACACCGATTCGGCCAGCAACTCCGGCGCCGGATGCCGCTCGCCGTAGAATTCCGCGAAAACCTCCGCCGACTTCAGCCGGAAGTCGGCGCTCAGATCGACAACCTGCACGCCCGCCTTCCGCAAAGGCGCGGCGAACTCCGCGGCAAGCCCGTGCGGAAGCGCGAGAAAAACCGTCGTCGCCCCGGATTTCATCAGCGCGTCGACCGAAGGTTCGACAAATTTCATCCCGGCGATCGCCGATCCGGCCATCCGCGGGAAAACGTCCGCCACGGTCCGCCCCGCCGATTGCCGCGAGGTCACCGCCACGATCTCCACCCGGGGATGCCGCGCAAGCAAAGCGACCAGTTCCTCACCCGAGTAACCGCTCGCGCCGACAATGGCTGCTTTCACCGTTTGCATCCGGACCTTCTAGCGCTTCCCGCCCCGCAAGGAAACGCGCAAAAAATCAGAGCTGGCTGTAAGGAATCTCGAAGGCGTTGCCTTCGGACAACCGCCCGCTGCGGAAGCCCTTCATGAACCACCGACGCCGCTGTTCCGCCGTCCCGTGGGTGAAGGAATCGGGGACCACATAGCCACGGGTCGATTTCTGGAGACGGTCGTCCCCCACCGTCTCGGCCGCGTTGATCGCCTCCTCGATATCCCCCTCCTCGAGCATGTTGTAGCGCTGCTGCGCATGGTGCGCCCAGACGCCCGCGAGAAAGTCGGCCTGCAATTCCAGCCGGACCGACATCTGGTTGCGCTGCGCTTCGGACATCCGGCGCCCGTGCACCAGATCGGTCAGCCCGAGCAAATGCTGCACATGGTGCCCGACCTCGTGTGCTATGACATAAGCCGCGGCAAAATCCCCGTGCATCCCGAATTGCCGCTGCATCTGCTCGAAAAACGAGAAATCCAGGTAGACCGTCTGGTCGGCCGGCAAATAAAACGGACCGGTCGCCCCTTGCGCCATCCCGCCGGGCACCTGCGTCACCCCGGAATAAAGAACCAAGCGCGGCGGAACGTAGCGTTTGCCCGATTTGGCGAAGGCCTCCGTCCACACATCCTCCGTATCGGCCAGCACGGTGGCGACAAACTTGCGGATGTTATCGTCCGGAGCCGGCTTCCCCTGCTGTTGCGGCGCGGAAACCTGCTGGTCCATGCCCAGGTCCTGAATGAGTCGCAACGGATCCGCCCCGGTGAACAAAGCAAAGGCCAGCACCAAGATCAGCCCAAGCCCGCCGCCGACCATAGTCCGCCCGGCCGGGCTCATCCCCCGCCGATCCTCGACATGTTCGCTCTGCCGTCTGCCTTCCCAACGCATATCCGCCGGAATAATGCCGATGCCGCGTCATCGCAAGCGCGGGGGCGCGAAAAAAATTCCGCTATTTACAGCACACCGGACTTCCCTCCGCCCTCCCGGCATCACAAACTTTGCCTCCCATGAACTTCTTCGACGTCCTCGTTTCCTCCATGCAAGACCCGCAAGCCGGCACGCAGAAAGCCGACCTTGAAGGTCTCCTCGGTGCCTTGCTCGGCGGCGCGCCCGCTGCGCCCCAGTCATCCGCCCGCCAAATTCCGCCCGAAGCGGCCGAAGGCCTCGCCGGCACGGTCGGCCGCGTGCTCAAACCCGCCCTGCGCGAGGCCGGACAACAAGGGGGCATCGAAGGCATCGACGCCCTGCTCGGTTCGCTCAAGCAAAACGCCAACTCCCCGCAAGCGCTTGAGCGCACGCTCGGACGAGAGCGCATGGACCAGATGGTCACGCAGGCCCAGCAGAAGAGCGGACTCCCCGTCGACGCCATCATGAGCATGTTGCCGGTCATCATTCCCGCGTTGGTCGGACTGCTCCAATCCGGCGCGCGCGCCGGCGCCGCGCCGTCCGCCCCGTCCGCGCGAACCGGCGCCACGGCCGATGATCCGTTCGCCGCGCTCGCCTCGAATCCGCTGCTCAAGGGTTTCCTTGATTCCGACGGCGACGGCGATGTCGACATGCAGGATCTGGTCCGCCTCGGCTCGAAATTTTTGCAATAGCGCCCGCCTCGCGGACGGCGCATGGTGAGCACTCTCATCATGCGCGAGTTGTTGGCCCCGCTGCGATCCCCGGTCTACCGGTTCCTCTGGATCGCCTCGGTCGTGTCGAACCTCGGCACACTCATGCAGGCCGTGGCCGTGGCGTGGGTCATGACCTCGCTGACCGTTTCGCCGCTGGTTATCTCGCTGGTCCCCGTGGCCACGCTCGCCCCCGTTTTTCTCTTCGGTCTGGCCGGCGGAACGCTGGCCGACACCGTCGACCGGCGCATTTTTCTCATCGGCACGCAGCTATGGATGATGCTTTGCGCGGTGGCTCTGGGCGTGCTGGTCTGGTCCGGACACGCCACCCCGGCCGGACTGCTCGCCGTGACCTTCGCGCTTGGCACCGGCGCCGCCCTCAATCTGCCCGCGTGGCAATCCCTGGTGCAGGACCTCGTGCCGCGCGACCGCGTGGCGTCCGCGGTGGCGCTCAACTCGATCAGCTTCAACACCGGACGCGTCCTCGGTCCCGTGACCGGCGGACTTCTCGTCGGATGGATCGGCGCCGCACCGGTCTTTTTTATCAACGCCTCGTCTTTCCTCGGCACCGTGCTGGTTCTCTCGTTCTGGTCCGGTGTCGCCCCCGCGCCGAACTCGGGTGGATTCTGGCGTTCGATCGGCGGCGGACTGCGTTACGCGCGCGAGGCCGTGCACTTGCACTCGCCTTTTCTCCGCCTCGCCGCTTTTTCCTTCGGCGCCAGCGCCCCGCTCGCGCTGTTGCCCTTGCTCGCCCGCGAAAACCTCGGACTCAGCGCCGCCGAATACGGCAGCCTGCTCGGCGTCTTCGGCATCGGTTCGCTGCTCGGCGGCGCGACCTCGCCCCTGCTGCGGCGCCGGGCCGGTCCGTCGAAAACGGTCAGCGCCTCCGCCCTCGTCGCGGGGATCGCGCTGGGCCTGCTCGGCAGCGCGCAAAGTTTTCCGTGGGCCGCCGCCGCGCTGCTCCTCGGTGGTTTTGCCTGGGTTTCCAGCATGGTCAACCTCAACGTCGCCGTGCAGACCTCCGTGCCCGCCGAATTCCGCGGACGCATCATCGCCATCTATCTCACCGTCTTGCAGGGCAGCTTTGCCCTCGGCTCGCTGACCGCCGGCCTGGTCGCCAAATGGACCGGCATCCCCGCCGCGTTGTGGATCTTCGGCGGAGGTCTCGCCCTCGTCGCGCTGGCCACCTTCCGCCACGCGCTCCCCGAGCACGCGACCCCGGCTTAATCCACCCGCAAACGGATCACTTCTTCGGTCCCCGGCGCCGGCTTCGGCGCGTTCGGTCCGAAAAAATGCTCGTGCGTCAGCACCATCCCCGTGTGGTGCGCGGCCTGCAGGGTCCAGAGCATAAACAGGCTCGCCGCCACCGCGACGAGGCGCGCGAGCAAAGACACCCCCGGAATCAAATTGCTGAAAAACACCGCCGCGGCCGCCACCGCCGCAATCCACGAAGCCACGAGCATCAAATCCGACACACCTTTGTGTTCCTGCACCGCCGCCGCGGTCGACTCGCCGACGTAGCGGATGGCCGCCGCCTCCTCCACCCCCGTGCTGTGCGCCCAAGTCGCTCCCAGGGCTCCGAGCACCATGCAGAGGAAAGCCAAACGCACGATGTAACGGTTCGGCCACAGCAACGACAACGCAATCGCCACCGCCCCCAGCAGCAAAAACGCCACCGGAAAATGCACCGCGAACGGATGGACCGGATCGGGCAAATGAAGCATGCCCGCCAAGTTGCCCGTCCCGGCCCCGCCGATCAAACTTTCCTCTTCAACGTCCGCGGCACGACCCGCAACCCCTCGGCCGACGCCACCTTCCGCTGACGCAGGTCATACGACACAAAATCCGCACTCCCGCTCTCCAACGCCGCCGCCACGTGAAGCAAATCCAGACTGCGCGTGCCGACCTGCGGCGAATGCTTTTCCGCCAGCACCGCCGCCCGCACGAAGACCTTCCGCAAATCCAGAAAGTCCGGTCGTCGCAACAACCCCGCACGCAAATCGCGGCGCAACGCTTCCAACACCTCGCGTTCCTGATCCAGTTCAATCTCGCCGCGAAAACGCTTCAGGTAAACCGCATTGGGCACCTCCACCTCGTGCAGTGGGGTGTAAGCCAGCGGCCCACCCAACCCCCGCAACACACGGTCAGCCTCTGCCGAGTCGGGTTCGTCGAGGTAACTTTTGACGATGATCGAAGTGTCCGCGTAGGGGAGATTCATGACTCGCCCCGGTCATAGTCCACAATGTCTTCAGCCGAAGTCGGACCGGAACCCTTCGGGAAGACCCGCTTCCGCCAAGTCGAACGATCCGGCCACTCGACGGTCTCTTCGCCCACCTTTAATGCCTCGGGCCGCAACCGCGCGAACTTCTTCCCGCGCTTGGTAATCTCCACCTCCTCGCCGGCTTCGATCCACCGCGCGATGCGCGCAAAGTTATTCCTCAGGTCCGCCACGGTTGCCGTCTTCATGATAGATTTATCTATCATAAGATCTCCACCCGGTCAAACCTCTCCCCCGTCGACTCCGCGGCTCCTCGGGTTAAAATCCCCGCCATGTTCGAAGACTTCCTGCAGAAATCCCTCGCCGAACTCGAGGCGCAGCATCGGCGGCGGCGATTGCGCGTCTCGGGCCTGGCCACCGGAGCGCTCGTGCGGTTCGGGGACAAAACCCTGCACAACTTCGCTTCGAACGACTACCTCGGCCTCGCCGCGCACCCGCAGGTCATCGCCGCCGCCGTTGAAGCGACACGCGAATTCGGCGCCGGCACCGGCGCCTCCCGCCTCCTCACCGGCACGCAAACCCCGCACCATGACTTCGAGGAAAAGCTGGCCATCTTCAAAAACACCGCGGCCGCCCTCGTTTTCGCCAACGGCTATGCCGCCAGCACCGGCGCCTTGCAGGCGCTCGCCGGCAAAGACGATGTCGTCCTCCTTGACAAATTGTCCCACGCCTGCCTCGTTGACGGCGCCCGCTTGAGCGGGGCCGTGCTGCGCCCCTTCCACCACAACGACACCGGACACCTCGAACACCATCTCCGCTGGGCCCGGGAAAAGTATCCGCAAGCCCGCATCTTCATCGTCACCGAATCGGTCTTCAGCATGGACGGCGACCTCGCCCCGCTGCGCGAGATCGTCGAACTGAAAGACAAATACGGCGCCGTTCTTCTCCTCGACGACGCCCATGCCACTGGCGTCCTCGGTCGCGGGGGACGCGGACTCGCCGACCAACTCGGACTTTCCAACCGCATCGAAGTGCAAATGGGAACGCTGGGCAAAGCCCTCGGCAGCTCCGGAGGCTACATCGCCGGATCACGCGCACTCATCGACTTCCTCATCAACCGCGCCCGCAGCTTCGTCTTCTCCACCGCCGCACCCGCCTCGACCGCCGCCGCTGCTTCCGCCGCGCTCGACCTCAGCACCGGGGCCGAGGGCGACTGCCGCCGCGCCAAACTCCGCGAGCTTGCGTCCCTTTTCCATCCCGTTCCACCCGCCGCCATCCACCCGATCATCATCGGACCGGAAGAAGACACTCTCCGCACCTCGAAGCAGATGGCCCAACTCGGCTTCCACGTCCCGGCCATCCGTCCGCCCACCGTGCCGCAAGGCACCTCGCGACTGCGCGTCAGCCTGTCTGCCGTGCACGATCCCGAAACCGTCCGCGCCCTCGCCGGAGCCCTGCGCGCCGTTTCCGCACCGGAAGAACCGAAGACCGATAACCCGGACACCGTGTGCCCCGTCTGCGGCGCAGCCCTGATCTCGGAAAAATGCAAGGTCGTCTGCCGCAGTGCCACCTGCGGCTACCGCATCGTTTTCAATTGCTCCGAATTCTGACCCGCCCAAAATCACCGCCCATGTCATCCCGCACCGCCGAATCTGCCGTCAAACGTGTCCCCACCCGCGACGAAATCCCCGAGGCCGACCGCTGGGACCTAGCGCATCTCTATGCCAACGACGCCGCATGGGAGCAAGAGTTCGCCGGTCTGCAGCAACGCTACCCGCAGATCGCGCAATTCCGCGGAAAACTCGCCGGATCCCCCGCCTCTCTCCTTGCGGCCCTCGAATTCGAAAAAAGCATCGACCAGCCGCTCGAACGTCTCGGCACCTATGCCAGCCTGCGCGTCAGCGAAAACGCCTCCGATCCCGCTTTCCTCGAACGCGAAGCGCGCCTGCAGAACCTCCACACCGAAATCGTCGAAAAATGCTCGTTCCTCAGCCCCGAGCTGATGGCCGTTCCGGATGAACAGTTCGCCGCGCTTGTCGCCGCGCCCCAACTCGCCACCTGGCGCACCGTCTTGGAACGACTCCGCCGCTTCAAACCGCACACCTTGAACGAGAACGAGGAACGCCTCCTCGCCATGAGTTCGCAACCGCTGGCCGGACACGAAGAGACCTTCTCCCAACTGACCAATGTCGACCTCAAATTCGGCCTCATCGCCGACAGCACCGGCCGGCAGGTCGAACTGAGCCAGAGCAGCTTCAGTTCTTTCCTCGTCAAACCGGACCGCGACCTGCGTCGCCGCGCCTTCCATCAATTCTACGAGGAATTCACCGACCACAAATTCACCCTGGCCAGCACGCTGGCCAGCTCGGTCCGCACCGATGTCTTCCAGGCCAAGGCACGCAATTACCCGTCGGCCCGTGCCGCCGCCCTTTTCCGCAACGACATACCGCTCGCCGTCTACGACAACCTCGTATCCACCGTCCGCGCCAACCTCGCGCCCCTCCACCGTTACTACGAACTGCGCCGCCGCGCTCTCGGGATCGACCAGATCCATCACTACGACACCTACGTCCCGCTCGTCGCGCAGATCACCACGCACTTGACCTTCGACGAAGCCATCGACCACACCATCGCCGCCACGGCCCCGCTCGGCGCGGAATACACACGCGAACTCGAGACCGGACTGCGCGGACGCTGGTGCGACCGCTACGAATCGAGGGGCAAACGCAGCGGCGCCTTCTCCAGCGGATGCTACGGGTCCCCGCCCTACATCCTGATGAATTACAAACCGGACGTCTTCGCCGACATGTTCACCCTCGCCCACGAGGCCGGACACTCCATGCACACCTGGTATGCGCAGCGGAACCAGACCTTCCAAGACCACCACTATCCGATCTTCCTCGCCGAGGTGGCGTCCACCTTCAACGAGGAACTCCTCACCCACCATCTGCTCGGCCAGACCACCGATCCGCAGATGAAAGCGTATCTGCTCAATCGTCAGATCGATGACCTGCGCGGCACGATCTACCGGCAGACCATGTTCGCCGAATTCGAAAAAATCATCCACGAGCGCCAGGAGGCCGGCGAGGCCCTCACCCTCGACACCCTGACCAAGATCTACCGCGAACTCCTCGTCGCCTATTTCGGCCCGGACTTCACCCTCGACCCGCAACTCGACCTCGAGTGCCTGCGCATCCCGCATTTCTACAGTGCGTTCTACGTCTACCAATACGCCACCGGCATGAGTGCCGCCATCGCCCTCTCCCGCCAAGTCCTCGAAACCGGCGATTCAGGTCGCTACCTCGGTTTCCTCCAATCCGGCGGCAAACAATACCCGATCGACACCTTGAAGGCTGCCGGCGTCGACATGACCTCCCCCGCCCCTGTCGAATCCGCCCTGCAACTCTTCGCCCAACGCGTCGACGAACTTGCCCACTTGCTCAACCTCAACCTCGACGCCCGGTAGGGCCCGGTCGCTGCCGTCGCAATGAAACGCGCCTTCCTCGACAAAATCCTCGCCCGCCTCCGCCGCATCCAGCCGGAGGAAGTCGAGGCCTTCTTCGTCGAACTGGCCCGGGACAAGCGCTTCCTCGAGACCATCTTCAACGCCATCCGCGAAGGCGTCATCGTCACCGACACCGCCGGAACGGTCATCTACATGAACGATGCGGCCGGCATGCTCTTCGGACTCGATCCCGCCGCCGCGCTCGGGCGACCGCTGGCCGACAACATCAGCGGACTGCGTTGGAAAGAACTCGCCCAGGGACGCGACATCGTCACGCGCGACATCGAAGTTTTCCATCCCGCCCACCGCATCCTCAATTTCTATGTCGTTCCGCTCCTCGCCGAGGACGATGACAAACCCGGGCACCGCCAGCACGCCGGCTACGCGCTGATCATGCGCGACTTCACCGAACGCCACCGCGAAGCACAGGAAACGCTCGAAAGCGAACGCATCGCCGCCCTGCAACTCCTCGCTGCCGGCGTGGCCCACGAAATCGGCAACCCCCTCAACTCCCTCACCATCCACCTGCAACTTCTCGAACGCCGCCTGCGCAAACTTCCCGAAAGCCAACAGGACGGCCTTCTCCACCCCCTCGAAGTCGCGCAGGAAGAAATCAAACGCCTCGACAGCATCGTCACCCAATTCCTCCGCGCCATCCGCCCCGCCCCCTTGCAGCGCGCCCCGCACGACTTCAACTCGCTGGTCCGCGACGCCGCCGACTTCCTCGCCCCCGAACTCAAATCCCGCAACATCCTCCTCGAACTCGACCTCGCCCCCGGCCTCCCCGTGCTCGACGTCGACCAGGACCAGCTCAAGCAGGCTTTCTACAACATCGTCAAAAACGCCAGCGAAGCCATGAAGCAAGGCGGCCTCCTCAAGATCCGCACCGGCTCCGACGCCGACTGGATTAACGTCAGCTTCACCGACACCGGCGGCGGCATGACCCAGGAAACCATGGCCCGCGTCTTCGAGCCCTACTTCACCACGAAAAAAAGCGGCAGCGGCCTCGGCCTGATGATCACCCAGCGCATCATCCGCGCCCACGGCGGCGAAGTCGTTTTGGAAAGCGACCCCGGCAAAGGCTTGCGTCTCACCCTGCGCCTCCCCCGCCACGACCGCCAAGTCCAAATGCTCCCCGGCACCCCGCTATCGCTCCCCGCGCCGCAATAGTCCCCATCGCGCCGGAACGGAGCGATCCACCTCTTCCTGTGGCATCGGCATCCTGCCGATGTTGTCTGGGCGCTTCATAGCCCAGAAACGCTTCTCTTAGCCAGGGGGCATGGGCGTCTCGCCCGTGTTGTCCCATTGAAAAACGCGCAGGACGCCCAATTTTGTTAACTTCGCAGTTTTCGGGAAATCCACGACGGATCTCTGCGTAGATCCAACACCGCGCGGACCATAATCAGGTCGTCACGAACTTCATAATAGACAGCATAGGGAAATCTTTCGGAGAGAAGTCGATATTTGCCAAAATGCTCTGCATGGATTCCCGCGTAGAGCAAAAGCGAATCGATGTCAGAATAAAGTGAATCGAGAAAATAGCCTCCAAGTCCCGCCTGCTGTTTCTCGTAAAAACGAAACCCTGCCCTTAAGTCCGCCAGGGCTGACGGCTGAATGAAAACTTTCACTGAAGCTCTTCTCGGAGCTGTTTCTTGGCTGTCTCCCAGTCAATAAACGTCTCTTCTCCCGACTCGATCAACCGATCTCGTTCCGCCAGAACCTCTCCATGCCACTGGGGTGAAACTATTTCTTCGGCAGTCGTAGACAGATTTTGCCACAGTGCTTCCATGAGGCGCAGCTTGTCTGGCGTGGTCATCTCCCGAAGGTCAACCGTAGTGGCCATCCTTGAAAAGTAGCAGCGAGGGCGGGGAACTCAATTTTTATTGCCAACGTCCGCCGCGAGTGACGCGGGGCAGCGTATTCACTCCGTGGCGTGGTTGAGCAGTTCACGAAGAGTTTCCGTTGGTAGGGTCCGCTGGCCAGCGGACCGCTGCCTTTCTGATTAAAGCGTGTGGACGGCTGGGCCAGCCGTCCCTACCACAGGGGTTGAAAAGTCAAAAAACTTTTCGTGTTTGGTATCACTTTCCACCCGCTCATCGCCTTACCCACTCTGATGTTCGTCTGGCGATGTGGAATTGCCCGACGGCGTCGCCCTCAAATTCGGCGGGCACGCCCGCGAATGGGGCTGGCCATACGCCTTCCCCGCGCCCGGATTTTCCGTCGATCCGCGCACCGTGCAGGAACTGCTCGGACACTCCGATGTCAGCACCACCATGATTTATTGACTCGGGCCGCGCCGCGGCCTCTTGCCCTGCGGGTCCCGCAGGCGCGGGATCTGCCCCGAGCCCTCCCCGGGCTCCGGTGCTCCCACGTGCTCAACCGCCCCGGCCTGGCCGTGCGCAGTCCGTTGGACCGGTAGAGCTGCTTACCAAGCATGGTAAAACTCCAGGGTAGTCGCGGAAACTGAGAGTCGAAGCACCCAGCTTGTGCCCTCGACACAGCTCGCGGTCTTGCGCCCGAGAAGATGCCCGGTGAAAAGTCCCGTCCCCGCGCCCTGCCCACTACAGCCCATCGAGTGGCAATAAAAACCGCACAGCCTCGGGTTTCAGACCCAACGATTTACCTCTCCCCTTCACCGCGCCTTGCGCTTGAAAATCGCCACATCCCTGCTCGTGAAGGCAACGAGTTCCCAGCCCTCGGCCCCGCGCGCGTTCATCATTTGCTCGAGATTGCGGATTTTCAGCGCGCCGGTCACCACCAGGTATTCCCACTTCGGCGGCCGCGCCTCCGCGGCACACACCGAAGCCAGGCACACACCGGCCAACATCAGATTCCGAAGAGATTTCATGATGTTGCGATTGTGCCCCATCTCCTGCGTCGCAGACGAGCCGGAAATCGCGTCACCTTTCCAACTCGCCCCGCAAAATCCGCGCGATCTCGCGCACGCCCTCCGGATGCTGGTGCACATCATGCCCGGACGGCACGATCTTTTCACTGACGGCCCCCGGATAATGCGCGCTGCGGAAAGGCACGATGCCGTCGCCGCCGGCCGGCGCATCGTTGCGTCCGCGGTCGCCGATGATCGAATGGAATTTGACCCGCGGATCCCGCGGCGCCGCGAGGATGGCCTCAAGCAAGGGCGAGTTCTCCCGCAAAAAACGGATACTGTTGGCCGGTTCCTCCAAATCCCGCCGCACCTCCGCGTGCGCCTTGGAGAGCAACAGGTCGCGGTAATGCTGGATTTCCGGCAACGCGAAACGCACGCGGGCGGCGAAAAAACGCGCCCCCACCCGCAAGGCCAGCGGACTCCCCCGGTGCGGCACGCCGGCGAAAACCACCCGCGACACATCGCTCCGCGGCTCGAACACCATCAACTCCTTGATCCGCCGCCGCGCCGGCTCGCTGATCGGCAACTCGGAGATCGGAACTTTGGAGAATCTCGCCCACAGCGAGTCCCCTCCCTCGCGCACCTGCAGACCAGAAACCAGACCACCCATGCTGTGCCCGACGAGGACTTTGCCGCGCAACCGCGCCCGCGCCGCCGCCGTGGTCGTCCGCGGCGCCAGCTCGCGATTGAAACGATCCAACTCCGACCGCAAATCCGCCGCCGATTTCCACACCGGCAGGCCCGTCGGATAAAGCATGAACCAGAATTGGAAATTCCTCCGGATCTCCGCATCCGCCAGCAGCTGGTTGACCGCGATCCGCCACGTCTCCGGCCGTGACATCAACCCGTGCACGAAAACCACCGGCGTCTTGTCCGGGTCGAACGGCTGGAACTGATACAGCCCCGCATGCTCCGTGTTCTCTTTCGGTCGAAAGAGAGAGACCACGTCAAGCGAACGGTTCCTTCCTCTGGCAATGATCATGGCCAGCGGCGCCGAAAAATCGGCCGCCAGCTTCCGCTCCCGACCGGCCACCGGCCAGCGGTCGCGCTGCATCGTCCGCACGAATCTCCAACGCGCCTTCCCGTCCGCATCGAAGGTCAACAAAGCCGTGACCGGAATGGCCATCCCCGCCGGCGGCACGCCCGGTTCACCGCTCAGCAACTCCGCATCGGCCCGGAACCACGCCACGCACGGCAAGCCCAAGCCTTCCTGCATCACCCGCTGCGGCCTGCCGCCGATCTCCACTTGGTCGGCCGGCACGATGGTGTCCGCCGCCGCCGGATCCAACACATCCCGCCCCGTCCGCACCAATCCCTCCGCACCCGGCCCCGACCAATCTGCTTGTTCGCCAACACGAACCAGCCTTCGCAAGGCCGCGCGATAAACCAGCGCATCCGTTTCATTCCCGCCCAACATCCCCGGCCAAGCCGCGCGGGCCGCCGCCACCAGCGAACGCCTTTCCCCACCCGCCGCGCCGCGCCGCGCCAGCACCCGCCAAGGCGGCAACGCCCGCGCCACCCCGGCCCGCCGCAGCTCGCGCTCTTCCGTCCGCTGCTCCGGCAAAATGCGCAAATTGACTGCCGCGCAACCGCTCAACCCCGCCGCCAACACCGGAAGCAAACAAATCCGCAGAGCCCCTTTCGTCATCACGCGCCGCAACAATATCACCCCTTCCAAGAAAACAGGACCTTCTTCCAAGTTCTTAATGTAGCGTCGCCGTCCCCGGCGACGAGGACGCCGCCGCTACAAAAAGCAGGAAGCGGGCGGACGATCCCCGCATCAACCGCAACCCTTACGCCTCCTGCGCTTTGGGCAGCGCCGTGCCGTAAGCGATCAGCGTGGCACCGGTGAAAAGGCAATTGATCCCGAAGAGCATGCCGATCGCCCAGAGCGCGCTGCCCGGGAATTGCGCGATGAGCATGACGCCGAGCACGAGCGAGGCCACGGCACTGAGCACCACCCAGCCCCACGCCGGATTTTTGCCGCGCAGTTTCAAGCCGAGCACCAGACCGCAAATACCTTCGATAACAAAGACCGACCCGAGCACCAGCGTCAGCACCAACACACCTTTGAGCACGTTGGAAACCAGGAGCAGGCCGACGATGATGCGCAAGGCCGCCGAGAAGAAGTCATAGAGCCGGTGTTGCCGCGCTTTGCCGAAGACCGCGGCGAAAAACAACACGAGGCCGCTGGCCAAAGCGATGATCCCGACCACCTGCGTCACCGCCAGCGTGGCCAAACCCGGACGGTTCATGGCGTACAAGCCGACGAGGATGGAGAGAATGCCGCCAAGGATATACCAAATGCTGCTTTTCTGGTGCGTGGTGTTTTCCATAAGCCGAGCCTCTTCGCCAGAGACCCAGACCTCAAGGCATTAGATGGAAAGCTCCCGTCGTTTCGTGAAGCCCACACCATAGCGGCTCGGAAGAGTGGATGCGGCGGGGACGCCGCTTGTACCTTTGCCATCAACTGCCTCGTTACGGATAAGATGGCTTGCCTCGGTAGCCTCTGGTAAATCACCCGGTGCTCTCCGGGCGCAGAAACTTTCCTACGATGACCCGATCCATCTTTGATTTCTCAGTTTGCGCCGCCGCGGCTTTGGTCCTCACCGCCTGCTCGCGTCCGCCGGAAGCATCGACGGAAATCGTCCGACCAGTGCGCACGCTGGTGGTGGCGGGTGGCGAGGACACCGGAAGCCGCACGTTTCCGGGCCGGGTCGATGCGTCCAAACAAGTTGAGCTCACTTTCCAAGTTCCCGGTCTGCTCCTCGAGTTGCCGGTCCGCGAAGGACAACGCGTAGCGCAGGGCGATCTGGTGGCGCGGCTGCGTCCGCACGAATTCCAAGCACGCCTCAATGCGCTGCAAGGACAACTCGCCCGCGCCCGCGCCGACCTACAGGCCTTGCAAGCCGGTGCCCGTCCGGAGGAGCAACAGCGCCTCGAAGCCCAGCTCCGCTCGGCCGACGCCACCCTGGCCAATGCCCGCGTCGATCTCGACCGCGCGACGCAATTGCTCCGCTCGCAAACCATTTCCCGACTCGAATTCGACCGTGCCGACACCGCCTTCCGGGTCGCCTTGGAAAACCGCCAAGCCGCGCGGGCCTCGCTCGATCAAAGCCTGACCGGACGCGAGGAAGACATCCTCGCGAAGCAGTCCGAAATCGCCGGGCTCGAAGCCCGCGTGGTCGAAGCCGGCATCCAGTTGTCCGACACCACCCTCACCGCCCCTTACGCCGGCGTCATCGCCCGCCGCTTTGTCGAACAAGGCCAGAGCATCCGCGCCAAACAACCGGTCGTGAAATTCCAAGACGTCGAGGAAATCGAAATCGCCGTCGATGTCCCCGAGTCGGTCATGGCCTCGGCCCTGCGCACCGCCGACATCACCGGGCTCACCGCGGAATTCAGCGCCGCACCCGGCCGCAGCTTTCCCGTGCAAGTGCGCGAGATCGCCCAGCGCGCCGACCCCGTGACACAAACCTTCAATGTCCGCGCCACCATGCAAGCCCCATCGGACCTCAACCTGCTCCCCGGCATGACCGCCACCGTGACGATGAACTACCGCCGCGCCGCGGTCCTCGGTCCGAACATCTCCGTGCCCGTCTCCGCCGTGGTGCAGGACAGCAAAGGTGAATCCATCGTGTGGAGCATCGGTCCCGATGGAACAGTCCGCGCGCGCGCTGTGCGCACCGGCGCCATTTCCGGCGGCCTCATCGAAATCACCGAGGGCCTGCAACCCGGTGACCGCATTGCCGCGGCCGGCGCCAGCCATTTGCGCGAAGGCATGAAGGTGCGCGATCTCGGGGACGCGCTCGGCGGCCGGCCATGAACCCCGGCGTTTTTTCGGTCCAACACAACCGCGTGGTCCTCGTGGCCATGGCGCTTGCCGTCCTTGGCGGACTCGTCGCCTACCGGAACTTGGGGCGTCTCGAAGATCCCGAGTTCACCATCAAGCAGGCGCTCATCATCACCCCCTATCCCGGCGCCAGCGCAACCGAGGTTGCGCAGGAAGTGACCAATCCGATCGAAATCGCCTGCCAGCAACTCGGACAAATCGACCACATCGAATCCGAATCGACCCGCGGACAATCCCTCGTCACCGTGCGGATCAAAGACCGCTATGACAAACACCGCATCCAGCAGGTGTGGGACGAATTGCGGCGCAAAGTGGCCGATGTGCAAAGCCAGTTGCCGCCCGCGGCGCGCGGACAATCGGTCGTCATCGACGACTTCGGCGATGTCTACGGCATCTTCTTCGCCCTGACCGGCGACGGCTACTCCTTCCCCGAGCTGCGGCGCTACGCCGATTTCCTGCGCCGCGAATTGCTCGGCGTCCCCATGGTCAAGAGCGTCGTCCTCTTCGGCGAGCGGCAGGAAGTGGTTTATCTCGAGATTTCCCGACTCCGCCTCGCCCAACTCGGACTCGACGAGGAGCAGATCTACGCCAAGCTGCGCGAGCAGAACGTCGCGGCGGATGGCGGACGCGTCCGCGCCGGCGATCTCCACATCGCCATCGATCCGACCGGCGCCTTCACCTCGGCCGAGGACATGCTCGAGATGATCATCGGGTCGGACCGGAGCGGACGCCAGCTCCGCCTCCGCGACATCGCCACCCTGCAGCGCGCCGACCGCGACCCGCCGCGCCGCTTGCTGCGCTACGACGGCAAGCCGGCCATCGGTATCGGCATCTCCATCGTGCCCGGCGGCAATGTGGTGGAAATGGGCGCCTACGTGCGGGAGAAACTCGCCGGGCTGGCCGGCACGCAACCCGTCGGCATGGAAATCGGCGAGATCAACTTCCAACCCGAAGCCGTCGCCTCCGCGACCAACGAATTCGTCTTCAACCTGGCCAAAGCCGTCACCATTGTTTTTGTCGTCCTCTTTCTCGCCATGGGCCGCAAAACGAGCCTGATCATCGGCGGGGTTCTTTTCCTCACCATCATGGCGACGTTTCTCGTCATGTATCTCAAAGGCGACCTGCTCATGGAGCGCATCTCGCTCGGCGCGCTGATCATTGCTTTGTGCATGCTCACCGACAACGCCATCATCGTTATCGAGGGCATCAAGGTCGGCATCGAAAAAGGCCGCGACAAATTGCAGGTCGTGCGCGAGGTCGTGGCGGAAAACCAATGGCCGCTCTTCGGCGCCACCGCCATCGGCATCATCGCTTTCGCGGCCATCGGACTCTCCGAAGACAACACCGGCGAATACACCAACTCGCTTTTCTGGGTCATCCTCATCGCCCTGAGCCTCAGCTGGGTTTCCTCGGTCACGGCCACGCCGCTGCTCAGCTACATTTTCTTCCGTCCGCTCGCCCCCGGCAGCGCGGAGGCCGCCCGCGATCCCTACGACGCCCTTCCTTTCCGCGTCTACCGCAAACTGCTCACCGCCGCCCTGCGTCATCGCTGGCTCGTCGTGGCCTTGGCCATCGCCGGCCTCGCCGCCGGACTCTACGGCTTCCGCTACGTCGACCAGAGCTTCTTCCCGCCTTCCACGCGACCGCAGTTCATGGTCGATGTCCACCTCCCGGCCGGCACCCACATCCGGGAGACCGAGGCCTTTGCCGAAGACTTCCGTGATTACATCCAAGAACTCGACGGCGTGACCCACGTTACCTCGCTCATCGGCGGCGGTGGATTGCGCTTTCTCCTCGTCTATTCGCCGGAACACGAGAACCGCGCCTATGTGCAATTCCTCGTCGATGTCGACGACTGGCGGAAAATCGATCCCGTCGCCGCGGCCATCCAACAGGAACTGGACACCAACCGCCCCGGCGCCAACGGCATCGCCAAAAAATTCCTCCTCGGTCCGGGTTCCGGCGGACGCATCCAGATCCGCTTCAGCGGTCCCGACCCCGCCGTCCTCCGTCAACTCGGCGAACAAGCCATGCAAGTCCTCGAGGAGGACGGCAATGCCGTTGCCGTGCGCAGCGATTGGCAGGAACCGGTGCAAGTCATCCGCCCCCAAGTGCTCGAACAGCAAGCCCGCCGCAACGGCCTGACCCGCGTCGATGTGGCCCGCGCGCTGGAAACCAGTTTCGAAGGACGCCCCGTCGGACTCTACCGCGAGCCCGGCAGCGAAGGCACCGGCCTCTTCCCGCAGGAAAACCGCCTCCTGTCCATCATCGCGCGTCCGCCGCTGGCCGAACGCGAAGACGCCGCCGCCATCGGCAACCTGCAAATCTGGAGTCCCGCCGCCGCGCGCATGATCCCGCTGGCCCAAGTCACCGCCGGCACCGAAGTCGCCTGGGAAAATCCCGTCATCGCCCGCCGCGACCGTTCACCGACGCTTACCGTCCACGCCGATCCCCGCCGTGGACTGCCCAGCCAACTGCGCGACCGCGTCAAAGACCGCATCGAGGACATCGAACTCCCGCCCGGCTACCGGCTCGAATGGGGCGGCGAATACGAAGACTCCGGCCGCGCCCGCGGCGCGCTGGCCGAACCCATCCCGTGGTTCTTCGCCATCATGGCGTTCATCGTCGTGGCGCTTTTCAATTCCATCCGGACCACCGTCCTCATCTGGCTGGTCATGCCGCTCTGCATCATTGCCGTGACCGCGGGACTCCTCCTTACCCGCATGCCCTTCGGCTTCATGGCCCTCCTCGGTTTGCTTGCCCTCGGCGGCGAGCTGATCAAAAACCAGATTGTCGTGGTCAGCAAAATCAAGACCCTGATCGACAAAGGCGAACGTCCCTACCGCGCCATCCTCGACGCCTGCACGAGCAAGATGCGCCCCATCTGCATGGTCGTGCTCACCACCGTGCTCGGCATGATCCCGCTGGTCACCGATCCGTTTTTCTCCTCCATGGCCGTGACCATCATGTTCGGCCTCTCCTTCGCCGCCGTGCTGTCGTTGCTCGTCACCCCCGTTCTCTACGCCATCTTCTACGGCATCCGCGAGGAGGTCTGATTCAGGAAGTCATCTTGACAGCATGTTCAGATGATGCTTTGATGCTTCCGTGCGCACGACCCTGACCCTCGAACCGGACGTGGTCAAACTGCTGCACGACGAGCAATACCGGACCAAGAAGACCTTCAAAGAGGTGCTGAACAGCGCGGTGCGGTCTTCGCTGCGCCGCAGGCCGACCAAACGCCCCAAGCTGCTGCCGCCGCGTGCCATGGGACTGCGCACCGGCATCGATCCGCGCGACCTCGCCGGACTGGCTGATGAGCTCGAGGCGGAAAGTTATCTGCGGACGGCCGCCCGGCGTTGCCGCTGAGCCGTGATTCTTCCCGACGCCACCCTGCTGCTCTATGCCACGGACAAGGAATGCCCGGACCATGAAGCATCCGCCGCGTGGTGGCGCCGGACCTTGCATGGAGACGACGAAGTGGGGCTTTGCTCTGTTGTCGCTTTCGCTTTTCTCCGCCTGTCCACCAACCGCAAAGTTTTCCGCCAACCGTTGAGCGTGAAGGACGCCTGTGCCCGCGTGGCCAACTGGCTGGAATTTCCCAATGTGGTCTGGCTCGACACGGCAGCGGAGGATTTCGCCTCGGCCACCAAGCTGCTTCTTGCCGCCGGCACCGGCGCCAACCTTGTCACCGATGCCCAGATTGCCGCCATCGCGCTGCGAACCGGCGCATCCATCCGTTCCTGTGATCGCGATTTCGCGCGTTTTCCCGGCATCGACTGGTCGGATCCCCTCGCCTGAGCAGGCCGGTATGCGGAATACTCCGGCTATCGCGGCCTGATCTGTGGTTGCCAGCGAGACAATACCGCCAAAGAAAACCATGCGCACCAGCCTGCGAATTTCCGCTGTCCTCGCCGCGCTCCTTCTGCTCGGCCTTGCCTGGCTTGTGCGTCCACTCCCGCTCGATGACCTCGTCTCGACACCCGATCCCGCGCAATCCTATGACGATGCCATGGCCCGATGGGCGCGGGCGCAAGAACAGGAAGGCGCCCGACCGCTGCACGACGGCGGACGCAGCATCGCTCTTACTCACGGCTGCGAGACTGATCGCGTCTTCGTCTTGCTCCACGGACTGACCAATGCCCCGCGCCAATTTCGTGAACTGGGCGGGAAACTTTTCGCCACCGGTGCCAATGTGGTCATTCCCCGCCTCGCCCATCACGGCCTCGCCGACCGCATGACCGACGCGCACGCCGCCCTCACCGCGCAGGACCTCATCGCCTACGCCCAATACGGCGTCGACCTGGCCCAAGGCCTGGGAAAAAAGGTCACCGTGGTCGGACTGTCCATCAGCGGCATATCGGCCGCATGGTTGGCGCAGAATCGTGACGACATCGACCAAGTCTTTCTCCTCGCCCCCCTCTTCGGCCCCGCCGTCGTGCCTGACGCACTCACCCCGGCTTTCGCCGCCGCGCTGACGCGACTCCCCAATAAAATGATGTGGTGGGATCCGCGCGTCCGCGAAAACCTTCCGGGACCGCCCTACAACTATCCGCGTTTCCCCACACGCGCACTCGGCGAAGCGCTGCGTCTCGGACTGCAAGCCGCGCAACCCGACCAGACACTACGCGTCAACCGCCTCGGTGTGATCCTGACGGAGAATGACAAGGCCGTGAACAACGCCCGCACCAGACGTGTGGTCGAGCAATGGCGCACCGCGTCCCCGGACACCGATTTTTTCATCTACGAATTCCCCGCTTCGGAAAACATCCCGCACGACTTCATCGACCCGCTTCAACCCGATGCCCGCACCGACAAAGTCAACGCCGTCTTGATCGAGTGGCTGACCGGCAAAATGTAACGCAACCAACCTCGGCAGCAGCCGTTTCGCCCGCACCGGTTGTAGCGGCGGTCTGTGACCGCCGGTGCCAGACATTGGAAAGTTTCCGGCGGTCACAGACCGCCGCTACAATCCTTCAACGAGAAGCCAAAACCTCGCCCAGCCGCACCGGCACCCCGCGCTCGGCGAGAAATCGCTTCACGTCTCCCACCGTATATTCGCCGAAGTGAAAAATGCTCGCCGCCAGCACGGCGTCGGCCCCGGCGTTCTGCAGCACATCGGCCATGTGCTCGAGCTTTCCCGCCCCGCCGCTGGCAATGACCGGAATGCTCACCGCCTCGCTCACCGCGCGCACCAGATCCATGTCGTAGCCTTCCTTGGTTCCATCCGCATCCATGCTGGTGAGCAGAATTTCCCCCGCTCCGAGAGCGGCGACTTGCTTGGCCCACGCCACCGCCTCGAGGTCCGTCGGATTCCGCCCGCCATGCGTGTAAACCGTCCATCCACCTTCCGGCCGCCGCCGCGCATCGATCGCCACCACAATGCATTGCGAGCCGAAGCGCTCCGCGCCCTCACGCACCAACTCGGGGCGCTCGATGGCGGACGTGTTGACACTCACTTTGTCCGCCCCGGCCCGCAGCATGGTCTTCATGTCCTCCACCGTCCGGATTCCGCCGCCCACCGTCAGGGGCATGAAACATTCGGACGCCGTCCGCTCGACCACCTCGACCATGGTCGCCCGGTTGTCGGAAGACGCCGTGATATCGAGGAAAACCAGCTCGTCGGCGCCCTGCGCGTCGTAAGCTTTGGCGCACTCCACCGGATCGCCCGCATCGCGCAATTCGAGGAACTTCGTTCCCTTCACCACGCGTCCGCCGGTCACGTCAAGACAGGGAATGATCCTTTTGGTCAGCACCGGGGCAGGATGGCGGGTCAGCGGTTCCCGCGCAATGCAGCGCTGAATTGGATTGCCTTCGCGGGCTTGTTTTTTACCTTTCACAGATGCGACCGGTTTTATGCGCGATCTTGGCCTGCAGCCTCGTCGTTTTTCTTTCCGGCTGCGCCTCCAGCCCCTACGGAGTCGGGCGTTTCGGCACGGTCGTGGTCGATGCCGGCCACGGCGGACTCGACCGCGGGGCCAGAGGTATGGACGGCCGGTCGGTCGAAAAAGTCTACGCCCTCGACACGGCCAAGCGCATCGAACGCGGACTCCGGGCCCGCGGCTACCGCGTTGTCATGACCCGTAGAAGGGACTACTTCGTGCCACTCCCCTCGCGGGTCGCCACTTCCAATCGTCAGCGCGGCGCGGTTTTCGTGAGCATCCATTACAACTGGACGCGCAACAGCGCCGTGTCCGGCACCGAGACCTTCTACTACAACTCCCGGTCCTACCCGCTGGCCGCGAACATCCAGCGCGAAGTCGACCGCGTGGCCCCGAGCCCGAACCGCGGAGTGAAGCGCTCCCGTTTCCACGTGCTGCGCAACAACGCGCGACCCGCCGCGCTGGTCGAACTCGGCTTCATGTCCAATCCCCGCGAACTCCGCCTGATCAAGTCCGCCTCCTACCGCCAGCGCCTCGCCGACGCGGTGGTGCGCGGCATTGTCAAATCCTCGCGCTGACCGTCATGAGAGCCCTGCTCCTGCTCGTCGCTCTGGCCGCCACCGCCGCGGCCCAGTCGCTGCAATGGAAGGACTCCACCGTGGCCATCGAGGCCATCGAAGGCGGCGGCAAGGTTGCCGGGGCGTTCCGTTTCACCAACACCGGCAACAGCACCGTGCGGATCCGTTCCGTGCCCGCTTCCTGCGGATGTGTCGCGGCCAAACCGGCCAAACGCGACTATGCCCCGGGCGAAAGCGGCGAAATCCCGTTCACCTACTCCCCCAAAGGCCGCTGGGGCGCACGGGCTTACCGCATCTATGTGGTCACCGACGAAAAAGGCGTCCGTCCCTACCAACTCCGTCTGGAAGTCACCGAGATCCGCCGCACGGACTCCGCACGCTGACCCGCCGCGGGCTCAAGGCCGCGAGGAACGCCGCACCGCGGCGGCAATTTCCGCCGACTTTTCCGGCATGAGGTTCGCCGCGTAGTTGGCCAGCGAGTCCGCATGCTCCGGCGTTTCCCAGGCCATGCGCGCCGCCGTCGCGATCAGGCTCGGCTCGCCCCAATCGGCCGCCGACTTCAGCTGGCTCATTTGCTCGCTGCTCAAGCCGCTGACCGGCAAATCGCCGGTTGCCCGGATGCCCATGGTGTCGTAGCCGACACATCCCCCCGCCAGCAACACACCCGCCATCATCGCCCGCACATTCCGCATCACTGCTTTTCGCGCGCCCTGCCCGCAAAATCAAGCCGCGGCGCTCTTGCCATGCGGACAACGCGGCGCTTTGCTCTGCACCGGAGATGAAAATGATATTCACGCTGATGCCGGTTGTCCTGGCGGCCGCCGGCCTCGCCGTTGCCGAGGACGAACCGCGCGAGGACACCTTCGCCCCGCGGCCTTTCGTCCTCGCCGCGGACGCTGCCCCGGAGGTTCCCATGCCCGAGGCCGGACTCGGGGAGCCGTTGCCGGCCGACCCTCATGCCGCGGCGCAGGCCGCGCTCCCATGGCACCTTGCGGGCCCAGCGGCGAATCCTCAGGAAGAGGCGGAGCGGAGCGCGCAGGCCAACCGTCTTTTCGCCGCGATCGATGAAGGCGACATCGCGACGGTGCAAGCGATTTTGGACGCGGGCCTTGACCCCGGCACCACGGTGCCCGTTCCGGTCGGGGAAGACATGCTCCCGCGCTTCCGCAAAGACTTCCTCCTGTATTACGTGACCAAGGAAAGCGGACTGACGCCCCTGATGTTCGCCGCGGCCCGCGGGCACCGCGACATCGTCGAATTGCTCCTCGCCCGGGGCGCGAAGAAGAACGCACGCACCAGGCGGCATGGCACCGATGCGCTCTGGCTCGCCGGTTACGCGGGAAAAACCGACGTCATCCAACTGCTCCTCGGAGTGCAACGCGGCTCCGACGCCGACCGCACCCGGGTGGAAGTGGACCTTTCGTCGCAAACCGCAACCCTCATCCGCGACAATGCCACGGTCAGAACCGCGCCGATCTCGTCGGGCAAAAAGAAATTCCGCACCCCGACCGGCGAATACGTGGTGACCAACAAACACCGCCATTGGAAATCCACCCTCTACGGCGCGAGCATGCCGTTTTACCTGCGCCTCTCCTGCCGCGACTTCGGACTCCACGCCGGCCACCTCCCGGGCTACCCCGCCTCCCACGGCTGCATCCGCCTGCGCAACAAGGACGCTGCCGATTTTTTCAAGCAAGTCCCCGTCGGCGCCAAGGTCGTCATCAAGTGACCCTCGGGTCGGCCAACCGCCACAGATCCCCGGCCAGTTCGATCTTTGCCTCGTCGCGCCCGACCTCGGCCAGAATCGGACAGCGGCAAAACTCCTCCAACACCGCACGGTTCGTCCGCTTCGGTTCGTCGTCCAAGCCATCCGCGTTATTCAGCACGACCCCCGAGAGCACCAACCCCCGCGCCCGCACGGACTCGATGGTGAGCAGGGTGTGATTCAGCGCGCCCAGCCGGTTGCGCACCACGACGATCACCGGCCAACCGAGTTCGACGGCGAAATCGGCCAGGGTGAGTTTGTCCGTCACCGGCACCAACCAGCCGCCCGCCCCCTCGCAGAAAACCTGAGTGTGGCGTGCCGCCAAATCGCGCACCGCGGCGAGCGCTCCGGCCCAATCCGCCGCCGGCTCGCCCGACATCTGACAAGCCCGCGGCGCCGCCGGTGTTTGCCGCCAGACCGGGTTGATCGCCGCGAGCGGCTCGACCCCGTCCGCCGCGGCCGCGAGGATTTCCACGTCGGTGCGCGGACCGCAACAAAACGGCTTCGCGCCGACCGCGTCCACCCCGGCCGCCCGCGCGGCTTTGACCAGCAAAGCCGTGACGAACGTCTTCCCGCAGTCCGTATCCGTGCCCGTGATGAAATAATTCATATCCTTTCCTCCGCGGCAGGGTCGGATGGCCGGCGCATCCGTATTCCGGTCGCGCTCATCGTTCGCCCCCCACGCCGCCATGCAACACATGCCCCGCCGCACTCAGAACATGCAGGGCCGCCGTCTCGCTGCGCAGCACATGGCGTCCGAGATCCACCGCGGCGAAACCCGCGGCAACTGCCTGTCCCGTTTCCTCCGGCGTCCAATCCCCCTCCGGCCCGATGGCAAAGGTCACCGCCGCCGCTCCCGCACCCAAAAATTTCCCCAAAGTGCAGCCGCCCGCCCGCACCGCGGCAATCCCCTTGACCCCTTCCGCCGCCGACCGGAAGGCCTCCGCCGGCTTGGACACCGGAAAGATTTGCGGCAAGACCAAATGACCGCATTGCTTGGCCGCTTCCACCGCGGCCTGCTGCCACCTGGCGCGGCGCTTCTCCGCATCTTTCCCCTCGAGCCGGACCACACTCCTTTCCGCGGCCACCGGACGAATCGAAGCCGCGCCAAGCTCGGTCGCCTTCTGCACCAGCCAGTCGAAACGCTCGTTTTTGATCAGCGCGACGATGAGGTGGATGGCCGGCTCCGGCCGCACCTCGTGCCATTCCCGCAAGACCCTCGCCGTCACCCCGCGCTTGCCCACCTCCTCCAATTCCACCTGCGCAGCCCGCCCCGTGCCGTCGAAAATTTCCACCCGGCCGCCGGCCGCCAGCCGCAGCACCTGCGCCGCATGCCGTGCCTCGGAGGCGGTGAATTCCACGATCCCCGCGTGCCACATCTCAACCGGAACAAAAAACCGTGCCATGGTCACCCCACTGCCTTGAACCGCCGCAACGTCTCGTCGCGCTCCGTCCCGTGGTCGACCATCGGCAATGGATACCCCGCAGCAACCGGCTTGCCGTCCGAGGGCGCCTCGAGAAATTTCGCGGCCGGAACATCGCGCAACTCGGATACCCATTTCTTGATGTATTTGCCCTCCGCATCGTAGCGCTTGGTCTGGCTCCACGGATTCTGGACGCGGAAATACGGAGCCGCGTCCGCGCCCGTCCCCGCGCTCCATTGCCATCCGCCGTTGTTGCTCGCGATCTCGCCGTCGATCAGCGTCTGCATGAAATATTGCTCCCCCAAACGCCAGTCGAGATGCAGGTCTTTGGTCAGGAACATCGCGGCAATCATGCGCGAGCGGTTGTGCATGTAACCGGTTTCGTTCAGCTGCCGCATGGCCGCGTCGACGATCGGAAAACCCGTCCGCCCCTCGCACCAGGCACGGTATTTCACCTCATCCCGGTCCCATGCCATGCCGCGGTATTTCGGGTTGAACTCGTGTTCCAGCACCTCGGGGTGATGCCAGAGGATCTGGAAATAGAACTCCCGCCAGATCAGCTCCGCGATGTATTTCCACACGCTGTCCCGTCCCGCGGCATCAGCACCCTCGGCCGCCGCCTTGCCGCGATGATACACCTCGCGGATCGAGAGCAAACCGTGACGCAAATCCTGCGACAACCGCGACGTCCCGTCCTCGCCCATCAGGTCGCGCGTCGCGCCGTAGCGATGGATCGGACCGGAGAGAAAATCTTTCAACCGCGCCCGCGCCGCCTTTTCACCCGCCTCCACCCCACCGGTGAATTCCGGCAACCCCCATGACGCCGCTGTCGGCAACCCCTCGCTCCTGACACCCTCCGGCGTCTTGAGCTTTTTCAGCGCCGGACCGGCCGCCGGCTTGTCCAACTTGGCCCACGCCCTGGAATACGGCGTGAAGACCCGGAAATTCCCGCCCTCCCCCGTCTTCACCTCGTCGCGCTCATGGATCGCCGCGTCCTTGAACGTCCGCAATTCACGTCCGTCCTCGGCCAGCATCTTCGCCAGCCGCATCTCCGCCCCGCGCCCGAACAGATCCGGATCCCGGTTGGTGAAGACCGCCTCCGCCTTGGTCTCGCGCGCCAGTTTGACCAGTGCCTCTTCGGCCTCCCCTTCGCGCACGACGAGTCCGCTGCCGATGGCCCGCAAATTCCCGTCCAAGGCAGCCAAAGACCCGGCGAGAAACGTCTGCCGCGCCGGCCCCGTCCAGCCGTGCTTCTTCTTCCAGTCGCTCGCCACGTAGACCGGCACAACTTCCTCCGCCTCCTTCACCGCCGCCGCCAGCGCGGTATTGTCCGTGATCCGCAAATCCCTCCGGAACCAGTGAATCGCCGTTTTCATGATGCCAGCATGGCCGCCGGCGACTGCGTAATCCAGCGCCGGCTTTTCCTCGTCGGAGTCCCTCACCTCTCGGGCACTTTCGGCCGATTCTCGCGCGTGCACGCACGCGATGCCGCGGTCGCGAGGCCACCGGCAGGATGAAACGCAAGTCAACGGGATACCGACTCGCCTCGTGGAAGTGATCACCGCGCCCGCCTTGCTTCCCACCACCATGAAAAAGGCCCGGAAAATCCGGGCCGCGAAATGCTCCTAAACTGCTGGCCGAGAGTTGGTTGCGGGGGCGGGATTTGAACCCGCGACCTTCAGGTTATGAGTGTTTCTATCTCGTTGCTGTTCATACACTTATGTTCTGTATGATGTTGATTTGTGCCCGTTTATTCCGCTCATCGACGGGCGACCGTTTTGCCTGACCGGCACGAAAGGGAGCAACTCGGCACGCAAGTTGTCACCATTTGTTACCGCAAATTCGGCAATGCTTAGCTCTTCCCTGCACCTGCTGCGGCAAACTGCCGCACGGTCTCCATCGGCAGAAACAGTTTAAGCGGCGTTCCCGAGACTTCTTGGAAGCCAAACTTGGCGTAAAAGGCCGCCGCTTTATCGTCTTTTGCATCGACGAACAGGCCGATACCCGCGGCAATCTCCGCAGCTCGCGCTGTCCTGTAGAGAGCCTCGACAAGGATCGTCTTGCCTAAGCCGGAACCTTGCCGAGCTTTGGCGACGGCCAGACGTCCAAGCCTGATGGCCGGAATACTCTTCGGAAGTTTTTTGGCCCACTTCGGCGGGATGTCTTCAGCAAACACTTGGCAGATAGACAGAGTGAAAAAGCCGAGCACTGGCTTCGGCCCGCGGCTCTCTTCATCGACCAAGACATAGGTGCGAGCAATGTCTTTGGCGATGTGTTGTCTGGCAATCTGCCGCAGGTAGAGATTCAGAGCCTCAACACCGCAATCAAACCCTTCGCGGTCGTGACCCCCGTCGAGCGTTTCGATCTTAAGCACGGACAAGGCGGTGGTGGAGAGCCTTGGCGGCGAGCAGAGCCCGGTTTGGTTTGGGTGGCTTGTCCATCAGATCAAAAACGCGCCGCGTCTGTTCAGAGTTCAACCGGATAAAAGATGCCTGTTCGAGCAATTCGAGAGCTTTTTGATGAGCCGCCTCGGTGACAAATTGATTCAAGGAGGCGCCTTGGAGTTCAGCCGCAGCTTGGATGGTTTTGCGGGTGCGCAGGGGCATCCGCGCCACCAAGCGAGTTCTTCGTTCAGCGATAACAGGCATGGTGCCAATATGGCACCACCACCAGATGTGTCAAGTCCCCTGAACGGGCAGCAAGTAGGGAAGAGCAGTGGCGACGAAACATCTGCTGGTCTACGTGATTAGACATCCAGCGGCAGGCATGGACACACCGCTGCCTGAACCGGAACGAATCAGTACTCAAACTCCGAACGAACGCCTTTGGACGGCCGATGACTTGGCTCGCTACATCGGCTGCAGCGTGCGGGAGATCCGCAACCTGCGCTACGCCGGTTTGCCCACGATCAAGTTCCGGCACTTGATCCGATTTGAGCCAGAGAGTTTTAATCTCGTTGCTGATCATACACTTATTTTCCGTCTGATGTTGATCGG
>CAMDUL010000013.1 GCA_945878135.1 Chthoniobacter flavus
TCTTTGATGCGCTGCACGGCGTCGGGCTGCTTGGAGAGGTCGATGCCGGAGTCCGCTTTGAACTCGGAGATGATCCAATCCATGATCTTGTGATCCCAATCGTCGCCGCCGAGGTGCGTGTCGCCGTTGGTCGCTTTGACTTCGAAAACGCCGTCGCCGATTTCGAGCGCCGAGATGTCGAAGGTGCCGCCGCCCAAATCATAGACGGCGATTTTTTCGTCCTTCTTCTTGTCGAGGCCGTAGGCGAGGGAGGCCGCGGTCGGCTCGTTGATGATGCGCAGGACTTCGAGGCCCGCGATCTTGCCGGCGTCTTTCGTCGCGTTGCGCTGCGAGTCGTTGAAGTAGGCCGGGACAGTGATGACCGCCTGGGTGATTTTTTCGCCGAGCTTGGCTTCCGCATCGGACTTCAGCTTGGCGAGGATCATCGCGCTGATTTCCGGCGGGCTGAACGATTTTTTCTGGCCATTGATGTCCAGTTCGATGTGCGCATCGCCGTTGGCTGCTTTGACCAGCTTGTAGGGGACGCGTTTGTCGCCCTCGTTCAGCTCGTCGAATTTGCGCCCCATGAAGCGCTTGACCGAGAAAACGGTGTTGGTCGGGTTGGTCACGGCTTGGCGCTTGGCCGCTTGGCCGACGAGGCGCTCGCCGGTTTTGGTGAAGGCGACGACGGACGGTGTGGTGCGCGCGCCTTCGCTGTTTTCCAGCACAACAGGCTCCCCGCCTTCCATGGTGGACATGCAGGAGTTGGTCGTGCCGAGGTCGATTCCGAGGATTTTGCTCATAAAGTTTGGAAAAAGTTAAAGTTGGACCATTATACTCAGCACGTCCCGTGCCATAGGGGGTATGACGAGTGACATGTGACTTGTGACGAGTGACTTAGGGAAAATCATCACGCAGCGCAGGGTGCGCGCCAAGTGTGACACGATGGCGCAAATGGCGCAATCCGAGACACGAAGTGTGACAGGGTGACGCTTGCGGTGGCTCGGAATTCAACAGAAGGAAACGAAGACAACGAAGGGACTTGCGGTCGCCCCTGGGCAAAGAGGATTGCCTCTATATCGCCATCAAAAAGTCGTAATGCGCGTCGTCGTGGGCAACTTCAACCTTATGGTGGCGCGCGCAAGCTGCGATCAAGATGTCTGCGAAAGGAGCTGTTTTCCCCGCGCATCGGCAGCGGTAGGCCAGTTCGCAGGCTTGCTCCCAGATCTCTTCATCAACGGCATACTCGGGCAGCGCCTGCTCATATTCTTTGAGCACACGTGCTTCTTTTTCGGCGCCGACGCCCCGCCATAATTCGAGGCGCACGGGCGCGCACCATGCAGCCTCGCCGGCCAGCAGGAGTTCCTCGACCCGGGTTCGCTTCTTGGAGTCACCGTGCCGCCGTAGTTGGTGCACCCAGAGTGAGGTGTCGACAATGGTCATCGTGCACCAGTCAGCCTGTCGCGTCCGGCCTCGGGTTTGCGCAGCGAATCCAGCGTCGGAAAGCTCTCGAAAGAGCGTGAGTGCCGAACGAGCGCGGCCATGCGGCGGCGGCGATTGAAATCGGTGAGCGCTTCAACGACCGCCGCGCGCTTCGTTTTGGCCCCGGTGAAGCGCATGGCATCCCTCAGCTCGTTATCCGGAATATCAATCGTTGTTTTCATGCACCCTGTTTAGCACAAAAAGGATTCCTGCGCAACTTCACGATCTATTCTCTCCCCAATTTGCCTCTGTTACCGCTGGTTTGGTCGACGAATGGTTGACGGGAAAGCGGACAAGTAATAGTAATATAGCATGAAATCACATATTAGTGCCACAATCGATGAGGAGATCCTCGAACGAGCGGATCGCTACGGCTCGGAGGAGCGGCGGTCGCGCAGTCAGGTGATCGAGATGGCTCTCGACGCCTTCCTCCGCGAGCGCGCGGCGCCGACCGAGGAGATTGTCACTTCGAGCGGGTCGTTCGACGGTAGTTTCAGCCGCGAGGAAACCTATGCCCGCTGACCGGATCCGGTCGCTGACTGGTCGCGTCTTGGTCGATACCAACGTGCTCATTTATGCCACGCTCGCGGCGGATCCGCGGCACGGGCGGGCGCGGTCGGTTCTCGAGCAGAGGTCGCGCGTTGAGGTGGAGATGTTCATCTCGGTGCAAAATCTGGCCGAAATGTATCCGAACCTCACCGGTCCGAGAAACCAGCCGCCGGACAGTCCGTCGTTGGCCCGTGACAAAATCCGATCGGTGGCGCGCCTGCGCGGTCTGACCGTGTTGCCTTTGACCTTGGACACCACATGGCGGGCGCTCGACCTCTGCGCGGAGGCGGGAATAACGCGGCAGGCTTATTTCGACGCCCAATTGGCGGCGCTCATGCTGCGTGAGGGTATTCCGTTGATCGTGACCGAAAACACGGCGGACTTTTCCAAGTTTCCCGGCATCCGCGCGATCGACCCCTTTGCCTGAGGCTTTGTCTTCCGGTCGCGGATCAAGCCACTCCCCACCACCAGCGGATGACCATCCAGTAAAGCGGGATGCCGAGGGTGATGTTGAAGGGGAAGGTGATGCCGAGGGAGAGGAGTTCGACCAGGCCCGGGTTCGATTCGGGCACGGCGTGGCGCATGGCGGCGGGGGCCACGATGTAGCTCGCGCTGGCGCAGAGGATGGTGAAGAGCAGGGCATCACCCGGAGACATGCCGACGGCTTTGGCCACGAGAACTCCGAGTGCGGCGTTGACCAGCGGGGCGACAAGGCCGAAAACGACGAGCGGGGCGCCGGTTTTTTTGAAGAGTCCGACGAGGCGACCGGCGTGCATGCCGGTGTCGAGGAGGAAGAAGATGACCATGCCTTTGAAGAGGCCGGACATGAACGGTTCGAGCGATTTGCCATGGGCCGGGCCGGTAATCCATCCGATGAGCAGGCTGCCGAGGAGGAGAAAGACGGAGGCGTTGAGGAAGGATTCGCGGAGGAGGGAGGACGCGGTGGTCTCCGGTGCGGCGAGGGCGCGGCGCGGGGCGAACATGCGGACGAGGAAAATGCCGGCGATGATGGCGGGTGATTCCATGAGCGACATGATGGCCACCATGTAACCGCCGTAGGCCTCGTTGTTGCGGGCGAGGAATTCGGTGCCGACGATGAACGTGACGATGCTGATCGAGCCGTAAGTCGCGGCCATGGCGGCGGCGTCGTAAACGGAGAGAAATTTGCGCAGGACGAAAAAGACCACGACGGGCACGACCAGAGCCATGACCATGGAAGCCGCGATGTAGAGGAGGACGGTGCCGCTGAGGCCCGAGGCGGCCAACTTGGTGCCGCCGGTGTAGCCGATGGCGATGATGAGATAGAGGGAGAAAAGTTTCGGCAGCGGGGCCGGGATCTCGAGGTCCGTCTTGAGCAAAACGGCGGCAAACCCCAGCGCGAAGAAAAGCGCGGCGGGATTCAAAATGTTGGCGATGGCGAGGCCCCAGTCCATGGTTGTTCGCGCGGATTGCACAGGGATTTCAGGATCGCGTCAATCCGTGGTTGCAGGCTGGTCAAAGCCACGGAAGGCACGTAGCGTGCACGGTCTTATGAGCAAATCCCCCGTTGTCCAGAGCGTCGAAAAAGCCAATGCCGCCTACGTCACCACTTTCGGTGAGAAAGGCAAACTGCCGCTCCCGCCGGCCTGCCGCTTCACTGTGCTGACCTGCATGGACGCGCGGATGGATCCGGCCAAATTCGCCGGGTTGTCCGAGGGCGATGCGCACGTCATCCGCAATGCCGGCGGCCGGGCGAGCGACGATGCGATTCGTTCGCTGGTCATTTCCTACAAGCTGCTCGGGACGAAGGAATTTTTCGTCATCCACCACACCGACTGCGGCATGGTTCTTTTCAACAACCAGATCATGGGTGACCTGCTCTCGAAGAGTCTCGAGCAGGCGGTGGTCGACGAGAAGGGCTGGCACGATGTGGGGCCGGGGCCCGGTTCGCCGGAGGGCGCGAAGATCGACTGGCTGACCTTCACCGACGATCGTCAGGCGGTGATCGACGACGTGAAAAAGATCCGGAACCATCCGCTCATTCCGAAGTCGATCCCGGTCTACGGGTATCTTTACGACGTGAAGACGGGAAAATTGGAAGAAATCGCCGAAGCAACGGAGATCGGCAAAGCGGCTTGATGTAGCGGCGGTCTATGACCGTCGGTGCCTTTGGACAATCTGCGTCCGGCGGTCATAGACCGCCGCTACAATTGAGGCTAACGGCGTTTCGGTTTCACTCCCGCAGCTTGAGCAGGAGATCACCGGCGTCGACGGCGTCGCCGGCGGCCACGAAGAGTTCCTCGATCGCGCCGTCGCAGGGGGCGTAGATCGTGGTCTGCATCTTCATGGCCTCCATGGTGAGGATCTTGTCGCCCTTGGCCACCTTGGCGCCGTTGCCGTGGTCGAGGTTGGTCACCATGCCGGGGATGGGTGCGCCGATCTCGAGCGGCTTCGAGGCATCGGCTTTGCGGCGGGCCTTCTTCGTGGTCTGCAGCGATTTGTCCGTGACGGTGACTTCCCGCGGCATGCCGTTGAGTTCGAAGAAAACGATACGGTGTCCGTCTTTGTCGACCGGACCGAGGTTGACCATTTTGATGAAAAGCGTTTTGCCCTGCTCGATTTCCACCGCGATTTCCTCGCCGGGTTTGAGCCCGTAGAAGAAGGCGGGGGTGGGCAGCACGCTGACCTCGCCATATTCGCGCGCGAACTTGGTGAAGGCGGCGAAGACGTCCGGATACATGAGGTGGCTGTAGAGTTCGTCTTCGTCGGGTGCGTGCTTGAGTTTGCCCGCGAGTTCCTTGCGCACGCTTTCGAGACTGACTTTCGCGGCGCGCGCGGGCTTCGGCTTGGCCTTGCCGAGCACGGCCTTGACCACGTCCCTCGGCCATCCGCCGATCGGTTGGCCGAGTCCGCCGGCCAGCATGTCTTTGACCGATTCGGGAAAGGGCGTGCCGGGCGGGAGGTTGGGGACGTCGGACGGTTTGATGCCGCGGGTGAAAAGGAAAAGCGCCATGTCGCCGACCACCTTGCTCGAGGGGGTGACTTTGACGATGTCGCCGAAGAGCTGGTTGACCTCGGCGTAGCAACGGGCGATTTCCGGCCAGCGGTGGCCGAGACCCATGGAGGCAGCTTGTTCTTTCAGGTTGGTGAATTGTCCGCCGGGCATTTCGTGGAGGTAGACCTCGGCGCTCCCGGTGCGGGGCGAGGTGTCGAACGGCGCGTAGAACGTGCGGACCTGCTCCCAGTAGTCGGCGAATTCGTTGAGCGCGTCGAGGTCGAGCCCGCTGTCGTGCGGCGTGTGCTGCAGCGCGGCGACCAAGCTGTTCAAGTTCGGCTGCGAAGTGGAACCGGACATCGAACTGATCGCGGAGTCGACGATGTCCGCCCCGGATTCGATCGCGGCCAGCACGGAGGCGGCGTTGACCCCGCTGGTGTCATGGGTGTGGAAGTGCAGCGGCAGGTCGGTCTCGGCGCGCAGGGCCTTGAGCAGGGCGCGGGCCGCAAATGGGCGGCAGAGTCCGGCCATGTCCTTGATGGCAATGAAGTGCGCGCCCATCTTTTCCAACTCTTTGGCCAGCTTGACGTAATACTTGAGCGAATACTTGCTGCGCTGCGGATCGAGGATGTCACCGGTGTAGCAAATGGTGCCTTCGCAGACCGCCCTGGTCTCGCGCACGGCTTCCATCGCTGCGCGCATGTTCGAGAGGTCGTTGAGCGAATCGAAGACGCGGAAGATGTCCATGCCGCTTTCCGCCGCGTGGCGGACAAAACCGGCCACCACATTGGGCGGATAATTCGAATATCCGACGGCATTCGATCCGCGGAAGAGCATTTGGAAGCAGATGTTCGGCACTTTCTCGCGCAGGGCACGGAGGCGTTCCCAAGGGTCCTCGCGGAGGAAGCGCATGGCCGCGTCGAAGGTCGCGCCGCCCCACATTTCGAGGCTGAACAACTGCGGCGTGCGGCGGGCCACGGCATCGGCCACCAGCAGCATGTCGTGGGTGCGCACGCGCGTGGCGAGGAGCGACTGGTGGGCGTCGCGGAAGGTGGTGTCGGTGAAGAGGGCGCGCTTTTGTTTGCGCGTCCACGCGGCGAATTTCTCCGGTCCGAGCTCGAGCAGCTTCTGCCGCGTGCCGGCGGGCGGGTCGACGCGCAGGTCGACTTTCGGGAGCGGGGCGGGAGCGGGGCGGACGGCAGGGCGGTAGCCTTTGCTTTCCGCATTGCCGTTGATCGTCACATCGGCGAGGAAGTGGAGAAGTTTCGTCGCGCGATCGCGCCGCGGCTTGAATTCGAAGAGTGCGGGGGTTTTGTCGATGAACGTCGTGGTCGCGTCGCCGGCGCGGAAGACCGGATGGGCCACCACATTCTCGAGGAACGGCATGTTGGTCTTCACGCCGCGGACCCGGAATTCGCGCAGGGCGCGGTTCATGCGGTCGAGGGCGGTGGAGAAAGTGCGGCCGGAGGTGGTCAGTTTGACCAGCAGCGAATCGTAGAACGGCGTGATCGTGCTCCCGGTCGTCCCCATGCCCGAGTCGAGACGCACGCCGAAGCCGGCCGAGCTGCGGTAGGTGACGATTTTGCCGTAGTTGGGCGTGAAGTTGTTGGCCGGATCCTCCGTGGTGATGCGGCACTGCACGGCGTAGCCGTTGCGCGGCACGGCGTCCTGCGCGGGCAGGGCCAGTTCGGGTCCGTGCAAACGCGCCCCGGCAGCGACGAGGATCTGCGCGCCGACCAAATCGACCCCGGTGATCTGTTCGGTCACAGTGTGCTCGACCTGGATGCGCGGGTTCATCTCGATGAAGAACCACTCGTGCTTGTCGTAGTCGTAGAGGAACTCGACCGTGCCGGCGTTGTTGTAGCCGATGCCTTTGGCGATTTTGACCGCGGCGTCGCAGAGGTCGGCGCGGACGCGGTCCGGCAGGTTGATCGAAGGCGCGACTTCGACCACTTTCTGGTGGCGGCGCTGCACCGAGCAGTCGCGTTCGTGCAAATGAAGGACTCCGCCGTGCGAGTCGCCGAGAATCTGCACTTCGATGTGCTTGGCCCGCGGGATGTATTTCTCGAGGAAGACGGCCGGATTGCCGAAGGCGCGGCCGGCTTCGTTGCGGGCCTCGTCGAGGAGGGGGATGAGATCGCTTTCCTTGCGCACGACGCGCATGCCGCGCCCGCCGCCTCCGAAGGCCGCCTTGATGATGAGGGGGAAACCGATTTTCCGGGCGACACGCAGGGCCTCGCCGCGCTCGGTCACGGGCTCCTCGGTGCCGGGGAGGACGGGCACGTGGAGTTTGACGGCCAGTGCGCGGGCGGCCGTTTTGTCGCCCATCATTTCGAGCAACTCGGGATGCGGTCCGACAAAGGTGATGCCGGCTTCCCGGCAGGCGCGGGCGAAACCGGCGTTTTCGGAAAGGAATCCGTAACCGGGGTGGATCATGTCCACCCCGCGCTCGCGGGCGAGTCCGACGATGCCCTCGATGTCGAGGTAAGCCCCGACCGGACCTTTCCCGCGTCCGACCACGTAGGCCTCGTCCGCTTTGAAGCGGTGGATGGAAAAGCGGTCTTCTTCCGCGTAAACCGCGACCGTGCGCATGCCCAGCTCGGTGGCGGCACGGAAGGCGCGGATGGCGATCTCGCTGCGGTTGGCGGCCAGCAGCGTGCGGCCGGCGACGTCGATCGGTTTCGGGTTTTTCTTTTTTTCGCGGGCAGACATGGGTCGGACGCGCGGGAATTTAGGGCCGCGGCCGCGGCGGTTAAAGAAAGATCGGGCTGCGGGGGCGGAGCGGGGCCGCGGGGCCAAGGATGGCATATTTCGTGCTGTTTGCCTAACCTCGACCCTCCCGCCATGTCCTCGCTTTTCCGCAACTACGACCCCGCCGACTTCTTCGACGAGATGTTCGCCGCGCCGGGCGAGGTGCGCCCGCATTACCGGATGCTGCTCGAGAGGGCGGAGGGTTTGACGGTCGACGACTTCAACCGCAAACGGCAGATCGCCGAGCGCGCCTACCTGAACCAGGGGATCACCTTCACCGTTTACAACGACAAGCAGGAGGGAACGGAGCGCATTTTCCCGTTCGATCTGGTCCCCCGCATCATTCCCGGCGACGAGTGGCGGCACATCGAGAGCGGTCTCAAACAACGGCTCAACGCGTTGAACGCTTTCCTCCACGACATCTACCACGGGCAGCGGATCGTGAGGGAGGGCGTGATCCCGGAAGAAATCATCCGCAGCGCGAAGCATTTCCGTCCGGAATTCATGGGCTTCGACGTCCCGCGCAACATCTACATCCACGTCTGCGGAACGGACCTGATCCGCGACCGCGACGGGCGTTACCTCGTGCTGGAGGACAACGCGCGGTGTCCGTCCGGGGTCTCCTACGTCCTCGAAAGCCGCATGACGATGAAGCGGGTCTTCCCGCAGCTCTTTGCGCGTTACGGGGTGCGTCCGGTCGACCGTTACGCGCAGGATCTTCTCGACGTGCTGCGCCACGTGGCCCCGGCGTCGGCGGCGGGCGACCCGACCACGGTCTTGCTCACGCCCGGCATCTACAACTCGGCCTACTTCGAGCACTCTTTCCTCGCCCGCTCCATGGGCATCGAGATCGTGACCGGCGCGGACCTCGTGGTGCAGAACGACCGCGTTTACATGAAGACGACGAAGGGCCCCAAGCCGGTGCACGTCATCTACCGCCGCATCGACGACGATTTTCTCGACCCGAAAGTCTTCCGTCCGGACTCGCTCCTCGGCGTCCCGGGTCTGGTCGAGGCCTACCGCAAGGGCAATGTCAGCCTGGCCAATTCGATCGGCACCGGGGTGGCCGACGACAAAGTCGTCTACTACTACGTGCCGGCCATGATCAAATTTTACCTCGGCGAGGATCCCGTCCTGCCGAATGTGGAGACGTTTTTGTCCGCCGTCCCCTCCGACCGCAAATACATCCTGGCAAATCTGGAAAACCTCGTGGTCAAGTCGGCCAACGAGAGCGGCGGTTACGGCATGCTTATCGGTCCGCGCGCCACCAAAGATGAAATCGCGCATTTTCGCGGGCTGATCGAAGCCGATCCGCGCAACTTCGTGGCCCAGCCGGTCATTTCCCTCTCGCGCTCCCCCACGTGGTGCGAGGGTTCGATGCAGGGGCGGCACATCGATTTGCGTCCTTTTGTCCTCTGCGGTGAAGAAGTGCGCATCATTCCCGGCGGTCTGACCCGAGTAGCCATGCGGGAGGGTTCGTTGGTGGTCAATTCCTCGCAGGGCGGGGGCAGCAAGGACACGTGGGTGCTCGACGGGGGGAGCGCGTCATGCTGAGCCGCGTCGGGGATTCCACCTACTGGCTGGGCCGCTACATCGAGCGCGCCGAGAACAACGCGCGCCTGCTCGACGTCAACGTGCAGATGCTGCTCGATTTCGAGAGCCGTCGCGACGGGACCGAGCGGCAGTTCTGGGGGCCGATCCTGAGCACGCTGGAGGACACCGAGTTGTTCGACGGGTTGCACGGCGAATTCACCGCGGCGGCGGTGCTCGACTACGTCACCTTCGAGCCGCGGAATCCGAACTCGATCAGCTCGTGCATCAACTACGCCCGCGAGAACGCCCGGGCGGTGCGCGACCAGATCTCGAGCGAGATGTGGGAGCAGATCAACGCCCTCTGGCTGTATTTCCGCGACGGTTCGGCGGCCCGTGATTTCCGCGCCAACTCGCACGAGTTCTACGACAAAGTCACCTACGCTTCGCAGCTTTTCCAAGGCGTGACCGATGCCACCATGACGCACGGGGAGGCGTGGCGTTTCGTGCAGGCGGGCAAGTTCATCGAGCGCGCCGACAGCACCTCGCGCATCCTCGACCTCAAATACCACGTCCTGCTGCCGAGCGGCGAGCAGGTCGGGGGCAATGTCGACACCTCGCAATGGACGTCCGTCCTGCGCTCCTGCAGCGGCATGGAAGCCTATTTGAAAATCCGCAAGGGCGACGTGACGCCGTGGGGCGTGGCCGAGTTTCTCATCAGCCACGATGAATTCCCGCGTTCCATCCGCTTCTGCGTGGACCGCCTCGATGAAGTGCTGCACGACATCGCGTCGGCCGGGGAAGGCCGCTTCCGCAACGAGCCCGAGCGTTTGTCCGGGCTGCTCCGCTCGCAGTTGGACTATGCGACGATCGACCAGATTTTCCGCCAGGGCCTCCACGAGTATCTCGACGGGGTGCAGGAGCAGATCATCCGGCTGGATATCGCCTTCCACCGCACGTATTGCGCGTATTGAGAACGGGCGGGACGGTGTGCTAGGATCGGGGCGTGAGCACTCAACGCATCATCTACTTGGTGGCCGGCACCTTCGTGCTGACCGGTTTGGCCCTCGGTTATTTCGTGAACCAGCTGTGGTTCCTCTTGCCGGCGTTTGTCGGGTTCAATCTGTTCCAGACGGCGTTCACGGGGTTCTGTCCGCTGGAGAAAATTTTACTCAAGGCCGGAGTGGGTCAGGGAGCGAAGTGCTGCTGACCAATATCAGAACTGGCCCGTCTGCAGCATGACGAGCGTGCAGGCTTCGATGTGGGGGATGTTGGCGCGGTCGAGGGCGGCGGCGAGTTCTGGTGATTCGGTTCCGGGGTTGAAGATGACGCGCTTGGGGGCGAGGCGGACGATGTCGTTGATCATCGGCGCCGACCTCTGCGGGCCGACGTAGAGGGTAAGGGTGTCGACGGTATCTTTTATTTCGCCGAGGGATTTGGCGACGGCGAAGCCTTCGATTTCATCGAGCGCGGGATTGACCGGGATGACACGGTGGCCGGCGTCGCGCAGGCGGCGGACGGCCAGGTTCGAGTAACGGTCCGGATTGTTGCTGGCGCCGAGGACGGCGACGGTTTGCGCGGCCATAATCAGGCCGCGTCGTGCATCATGGCTTTCATCTTTGTCTCGACGTCCTCGGCCACGGCGGCGAGGGCGGGGGAGGCGGCGAGGGCGGAGAGCAATTTCGTCGGCAGCGCGGTGGCAATTTTGGTTTTGCCGTCTTCCTCGTAGACCGAGATGCGGCAGGGCAGGGCGATGTTCATGCCCATGTCTTCGGCCAGGACTTTGGAAGCTTGCTGCGGATTGCAGACTTCGAGGATGTGGCACGCGTGCTCGAGGGGGTAACCTTTCGAGGTCAGCGTCTCCTTGAGATCGTAAGCGTGGAGCACGCCGAAGCCGTGCGCGACCACCGCGGCGCGGAGGTCTTCGACGGCGGCGGCGGGTGTTTTCTTTGTTTCGACGACGTAGCGCATGTTGTTCCTCAGGTGAAGATGATCTGTCCGCCGCCGGCCAGCTCGTAGAACTCGCCGACGGTGAGGACTTTCTCCACCTGCGGGCAGAAGTCGTCCGGGGTCAGATGGAACATGTCGACGGTCGCTTTGCAGGCGTAGAGTTTGCCGCCGGCGTCGTGGATCATTTCGATGAACTCGGGGATGGGCGGGATGTCGAGGGCGTCCATTTCCTTGTTCATCATGTGCGTGGCGAAGGCGGACATGCCGGGGATGGCGCCGAGGATGGTGGGAAGCGGGAAGCCTTTGGCGTCCGGCACGCGCATGGCGGGGTTGCCGACCGTGGCGATTTTGATGCCGCCCATGTATTTCTTCAGCACGGCGTAGAGGCCGAAGAAGGTGAAGAAGATGTTCGCTTCGATGCCTTCCATGCGGGCGCCGTTGCCCATGATGAGGCCGGGATAAACGCCGTCGAGCGAGCCCTTCGAGACGACGATGGATACTTTTTTGATTTTGTCGGACATAATTTTCCTCCGGTCAGACGCAGCTCACGGGTTTCGGGTAGCCGCTGATTTTGGCCGCTTTTTTGATCGGGCCATCGGGGAAGAGGGCGTAGAGGTCTTTGGTCGGGATGTTGCCCACTTTGTTCATGCGGCGCATGCCGGGCACGGCGCCCTTTTCCTTGAAGTCGGCGTCGATGAAGTCGAGGACTTTCCAGTGTCCGTCGGTCAGCGTGATGCCTTCCTCCGCGGCGAGCGCGGCGGCGACATCTTTGTTCCATTGACTGCGATTGACGAGGTAGCCCTCGTCGTTGGTGTCCACGGGCGTGCCCGCGAGGTTTTTGGTCGGCATGGTGTGATGTTCGATGGTTGTGATGGGAAGTTTTTCAAGCGGCGGTTTTGAGGTCTTGGGGCGGGATGTTTTTCCCGAGGCGGGACATTTGGTGTCCGATGAACGGAATGGGCAAGCCGGGCAGGAGGACGTTCCAGTAGATCCACTTGAAGGCCATTTTGCCGAGGTGGTTGAGGCGGGATTCGCCGAGGAGCTTCATCGGTCCGACCGCGGGCAACGGGAAGGTGCCGGTGACCGGTTCCTGGTCGTAATTGAAATCGAGGAGGAAGGCTTTGCCATGGCCGGACTCGATGAAGCAGTTGGCGTGTCCGTCGAAGCGGCTGCGCAGGGGTTCGCCGGCGATGAAATGGAGGATGTTTTCGGTCAGGACCTCGGCTTCGAAGTGGGCGACGGAGCCAGCTTTGGAGGTCGGACAATCCGTGGCGTCGCCGATGACGAAGATGTTGGGGTGGGCCTTCGACTGCAGGGTGTGCTTGTCGGTCGGGACGTAGTTGAGTTCGTCGCCGAGTCCGGAGCGCTCGATCATTTCCGCGCCCATGTTGGGCGGCACGGTGACGAGGAGGTCGTAGGAGACTTCTTTTTCGTCCCACGAGACGATGGCTTTTTTCTCCGCGTCGACCCGGGCGATGGCGAAGTCGTGGACGACGGAAATGCGTTTCTCGTCGAGCAGTTTGCCGAGGATGCCGGAGGCGACGGGCTTGGTGAAGGCGCCGGACATCGGGGTCACGTAGATGATTTCCGTTTTGTCGCGCAGTCCCTGCTTTTGCAGCCAGGCGTCGGCGAGGAAGCAGAATTCGAGCGGGGCCACCGGGCATTTGATCGGCATCTCACAGATATGGACGACGAGTTTGCCGCCTTGCCATGACTTCAGGCGTCCGGCGAGGGCTTGCGCGCCTTCGAAGGTGTAGAACTCGTGGACGTTTTTGCGCCAGTCGCCGTTGACCATGCCTTCCACCTGGTCCGGGGCGGGGTGGACGCCGGTGGCGATGATGAGGACATCGTAGGGGAGCGCGGTGCCGTCCGGCAGGAGAACGCGGTTGGCTTCCGCGTCGATGCGATCGACGTCGGTTTCGCGGAAGTCGATGCCGTGCGGGACGGTGCGTTTCATCGGCCGGCGGACGTCGTCCGCGGAGTAAATCCCGAAAGGCATGAAGAGGTAGCCGGGTTGGTAGTCGTGGTGCGTCGCGCGGTCGACCATAGTGATGGTCCAATCCGACTTCGCGAGTTTCTTGCGCAGGTGGCTGGCCATGATGGTGCCGGCCGTGCCGGCGCCGAGGATGATGAGGTTCTTCATGAGTGTCCGTTTTGCCTTTGGCCGCCGCAGGCGAGGTCGCAGAGGCCGAAGATGAGGGGTTCACTGATAGCGTAATGCACCGTGGTCCCGGCGCGCTGGGGTGTTACCAGACCGGCTTCGCGGAGGACTCGGAGGTGTTTCGAGGTGTTGGCCTGCTTGAGCCGGCAGGTGCGGTGGATTTCGCCGACGCTGCGGGGGCCGCCGCGCAGGCTGTTGAGGATGCGCAACCTGGCCGGGTCGGAAAGCGTGGCGAAGAGGATGGCCATGCGGTTCAGTTGGCGCTGGTCGATTTTGGGCATGGTTCGATTTCTCTTTACTTTATTACCAAATGGTAATATTTCAATAGAAAAATGATGAGCGCAAAAATTATCCTGTCCGGGCTGCTCGCCGTGCTGTTGGCGGGCTGCGGCAAACACGAAGAGGAAGAGGCGTCCGCACCGAATGTGCCGTCGGTGTCCGTGGCGGTGACGGAAGTCGCGGTGCAGCCGTTGTGGGACGAGGAAGAGGTGGTGGGCAACGTGGAGGCGGCGCAGCATGCGGTGCTGTCGGCCAAAGTGACGGGGGTGATTGACTCCCTCAAAGTGGCGCCGGGGGCGCGCGTGGCCCGCGGCGAGGTGCTGGCTACGATCGACGCGCGGGAGATCCGCGCGCGGCTCGATTCGGCCGAGGCGGCGCAGGATCAGGCCAAGAAGGATTTCGCCCGCATCGAGCGCTTGCTGCAGAGCGGTTCCTCGACCCGGCAGGAGTTCGACGCGGTCACGACGCGGCTGCGCACGGCCGATGCGGCGTTGGTCGAGGCGCGGACCATGCTGCAATACACGGAGATCGCGGCGCCCTTCGACGGGGTGGTCACGCGCAAGCTGATCGAGGTCGGCGATCTGGCCACGCCGGGCAAGCCGCTCTTGGAGATGGAAAATTCCTCCCTGCTGCGTTTCGAGTGCCAGATTCCCGAAGCGCTCATCGACCGCGTGCAGATGGGGGCCGGGTTGCCGGTGGCCATCGATGCGGCGGGCGTCGCGCTGACCGGCAAGGTGTCGGAGATTGCCCCTTCCGCCTCGGCGGGCAGCCGCACGTTCCTGGTCAAACTCGACCTCCCGCCGGCCGAGAAATTGCGCGCTGGTCAATTCGGACGGGTCAGCGTGCCGGTGCGGGAGCGTCCGGCGGTGCTGGTGGTGGATGGGGCGGTGGTGCGGCGCGGCCAGATCGAAAGTGTTTTCGTCATCGAGGACGGCGTGGCGCGGTTGCGTTTGGTCAAGACCGGGCGCCGCCACAATGGACAGGTGGAAGTCATCAGCGGACTGTCCGGCGGCGAGAAAGTGGCGTCGAGAGACGCGCATCTCCTGCGGGACGGCGCCGCGGTGGAGGTGGCCCCGTGAGCGGTCTGGGTCTGGACAAAGTCGAGAAGGTGGCCGACGGCTTGGCCGGGCGCATCGCCCGGATGTTTGTCGACAGCAAACTGACCCCGCTGCTCATCGTGGCTTCGGTGCTGCTCGGGTTGGCCTCGGTCCTGTTGCTTCCGCGCGAGGAGGAACCGCAGATCAAAGTGCCGATGATCGACGTCATGGTGTCTATGCCGGGGGCCAGCGCGCGCGAGGTGGCCGAGCGGGTGACGCGTCCCATGGAGCAATTGCTCTGGGAAATTCCCGGCGTGGAATACGTCTATTCGACGTCGCGTCCGGCCGAGAGCCTGGTCATCGTGCGGTTCAAGGTCGGGTCGGACCTCGGGGACAGCATCGTCAAGCTGAACCAGAAGCTGCAGACCAATTTCGACCGCATCCCGCACGGGGTTTCGGTGCCGTTGATCAAGCCGCGGACGATCGACGATGTGCCGATCCTCGCGCTGACTTTGCACAGCGCGGTGCAGGGTCCGATGGAATTGCGGCGGCTCGGGGCGGAGTTGCAGGATGCGGTGAAGCAGATCCCGCTCGTGGCCGAAACCGCGCTGATCGGCGGGCTCAAGCGCCAGGTCCGCGTGCTGCTCGATCCGGTGCGCATGGCTTCGCGCGGCGTCACTCCGGCAGGGATCATTCCCATGCTGCAGCAGAGCAACCGGCAGTCGCGGGCCGGCGCGATCACGTCCGGCAACCGGACGGTGCTCATCGAGTCCGGCGGGTTCATCACCAATGCGGCCGAGGCCGGACAGGTGGTGGTCGGGGTTTATGACGGACGACCGGTCTACTTGCGGGATGTGGCGGAAATCGTCGACGGTCCCGAGGAACCGAAAGCTTATGTCTATCAGTCCGTCCGCGGGCAGGGGATCGAGCCGGCGGTGACCTTGAGCGTGGCCAAGCAACCCGGGGCCAACGCGGTCGACGTGGTGCACGCGGTGATGCGCAAGGTCGACGAGGTGCGCGGCAAGATGTTGCCGTCCGACGTCGAGATCACGGTGACCCGCGACTACGGCGAGACGGCGTCGGAGAAATCGAACGAACTGCTGTTCCACATGGCTATCGCGGTGGTCAGCGTGTCGCTGCTCGTCATGTTCGTCCTCGGTTGGCGCGAGTCGCTGGTCGTGGCCATTGCCATTCCGACGACGCTGGCGCTGACCCTGCTGGTTTTTTATCTCTACGGTTACACGCTGAACCGCATCACGCTGTTCGCGCTGATTTTTTCCATCGGCATCCTGGTCGATGACGCCATTGTCGTGGTGGAGAACGTGGTGCGGCATTACCGCATGCCGCAGAACCGGAAGCGGGATTTGAGCGAGGTGGCCATCGAGGCGGTGGCCGAGGTGGGCAACCCGACGATCCTGGCCACCCTGGCGGTCATCGCGGCGATTTTGCCCATGGCGTTCGTCAGCGGCCTGATGGGTCCTTACATGCGTCCGATCCCGATCGGCGCGAGCGCGGCGATGTTCTGGTCCTTGCTCATCGCGTTCATCGTCACGCCGTGGGCCGCGCGCCGCATGCTGGCCCGCGAGGTCGAGGCGCACCATGGAGAAGGCGAGAAAGAAGGCAAATTCACCCTGCTCTACCGCCAATGGATGGGGCATCTCATCCACGACCCGAAATGGCGCTGGACCTTCCTCGCGGCGATCGTGGCCATGCTCCTTGGTTCTTTCGCGCTGGTGCCGCTCGGCTTCGTCAAGGTGAAGATGCTGCCCTTCGACAACAAGAGCGAGTTCCAGGTCATCCTCAACATGCCGGACGACAGTTCGCTCGAACAGACCGCGGCGGTGGCGCGGGAGATGGCCGATGCGCTTTTGCCCGAGAAGGAAGTGCGCGACGTGCAGATTTACGCGGGCACGGCGTCGCCGTTCAATTTCAACGGTCTGGTCCGGCATTACTTCATGCGCTCCGGTCCGGCGGTGGCCGACCTGCAGGTCAACCTGTTGGGGCGTCATCACCGCAAAGAGCAAAGCCACGACATCGCCAAGCGGGTCCGTCCGCGTTTGGCCGAGATCGCCAAGCGCCACAATGCGCGTTTGGCCGTGGCCGAGGTGCCGCCCGGTCCGCCCGTATTGCAGACCATCGTGGCCGAGGTCTACGGTCCCGACGAGGTCTCGCGGTTGAAATTGGCCGCGGAAGTGAAGAAAATTTTCGAGGAGACGACCGGTGTGGTCGATGTCGACTGGTATGTCGAGTCCGGCCAGGCGAAGGCGAAATTCGTCGTCGACAAGGAAAAGGCGGCGCTCAACGGGATCAGTGCGGACACCATTTCGCGCACCTTGGCCATCGCGGCGCGCGGCCAGTCGGTCGATCTCATCCACCAGCCGCGCGAGAAGGAGGATGTGAACATTTTCCTCGAACTGCCCAACCGCGACAAAGCCTCGCCCGAGCAGTTGCTCTCGTTGCGGGTCCGTTCCGGCGACGCCAACGCGCTGCCCGAGCCGGGCACCGCCGGCGGCACGCCGCTCGTGCCGCTGCGCGAGCTGGTACGCGTGGACAACGCGCTCGAGGACAAGAGCATCTACCAGAAAAACCTCATGCCCGTGGTTTATGTCATGGCCGACGTGGCGGGCGAGGTGGAGAGCCCGGTTTATGCCATTCTGGAAATGAACCAGCGGCTGGCCGAACTGGACGCGTCCGATTTCGGCGGCGCGGCCGGCGGGGTGGAAATCTACAATGCGACGTTGCCCTTCACGGACTTTCAACCGGCGGTCAAATGGGACGGCGAATGGCACATCACGATCGAGGTTTTCCGCGATCTCGGGTTGGCCTTCGCGGCCGTGCTCGTGCTCATCTACCTGCTCATGGTCGGATGGTTCGGGTCGTTCATCACACCCTTGGTGGTCATGGCGGCGATTCCCTTTTCCCTGGTCGGCATCCTGCCGGCGCACGGGTTCATGGGGGCGTTTTTCAGCGCGCCCTCGATGATCGGTTTCATGGCCGGGGCGGGCATCGTGGTGCGGAATTCGATCATCCTGGTCGACTTCATCCAGTTGCGCCGCGCGCAAGGCATGCCGCTCGACCAGGCGGTGATCGACGCGGGCGCGGTGCGGTTCCGTCCGATGCTGCTCACCGCCATGGCGGTGGTTGTCGGCGCCGGGGTGATTTTGTTCGACCCGATTTTCCAGGGCCTGGCCATTTCGCTCATGGCCGGCGAGATCGCGTCCCTGCTCCTCAGCCGCATGGCGGTGCCGGTGCTGTTTTATCTGACCCACCGCAACGAGCCGGTCGGCAAAGCTGTTTGATCGGTCCGGGCGGTTCCGGTATAAGCTGCCCATGAAAATTCTGGTCACCGGCGGCGCGGGCTACATCGGAAGCATCTGCGTGGAGGAAATGCTCAACCGCGGACACGGGATCGCGGTGCTGGACAACCTGACCGAAGGGCACCGCGCGGCGGTGGATCCGCGGGCCACATTTTACGAGGCCGACTTGGCGGACCGGGTGGCGGTGGGTTTGGCGGTCAAGGAATTCGCGCCCGATGCGGTGATGCATTTCGCGGCCAATGCGCTGGTCGGCGAGTCGATGACCAATCCCTCGAAGTATTTCCGCAACAATGTGTCGAACGGGATCAATCTCCTCGACGCCATGGTGGAAAACGGGGTGAAGAGGCTCGTCTTCAGCTCGACCTGCGCGACCTTCGGCGTCCCCGAGCGCATGCCGATCGACGAGACCCTCCCGCAGCGTCCGATCAATCCCTACGGGGAGTCGAAGCTGATGTTCGAGAAAATCCTGCGCTGGTATGACGAGATCCACGGGCTGCGCTTCACCGCCTTGCGCTATTTCAACGCGGCGGGGGCCTCGGAAAAGTTCGGCGAGGACCACCGGGTCGAGACGCACCTCATCCCGAATATTCTGAAAGTGGCGCTCGGACAGAAAGAGGCGGTGGAAATTTACGGCACCGACTACGAGACGCCCGACGGCACATGCATCCGGGACTACATCCATATCCTTGATCTGGCTGACGCGCATATCCGGGCCCTGGACCGCGGGGAGAGCGGGTTTTTCAACCTCGGCACGGGCGGGGGGACTTCGGTGCGGGAAGTCATCGATTGCTGCCGCCGCGTGACGGGCAAAGACATCGCGGTGCGCGAGCAACCGCGCCGGGCGGGTGATCCGCCGCGGTTGATCGCCGCATCGGACAAAATCCGCCGCGAACTCGGCTGGGAACCCCGTTTCCAGAATATCGAGGCCATTGTCCGCAATGCCTGGGACTGGCATGTCCGGCACCCGACGGGCTACGGGGATTGAGGCCTGCACATTTGCTTTGCTTCGCCGCCCCGCTTTCCTACTCTGACGCCGGCATGCGCAAACCTCTCCTTTCGCTGCTGGGCCTGGCGCTTTTCGTCCTTCCCGCCCACGCGCAGTTCGGCGGCAGCTTCACCGATGTCCCGGTGGAAATCCGCGCCGACGGCGAGACGCGTTTCGTCGGCGGCGTCGCGGTGGCCGAGAACAACGTGCAGATCCACTTCCAGGGGACGGACATCTATTGCGACTATGCCGAATACAACCCCGAGACCCGCGAGGTGCTCCTGGTCGGCAACATCCGCATTTACAACGAGGACCGCATCCTGACGGGCCAGCGCGCGGTCTACAACATGGAGAGCCGCCAGATCCGCGCTCTGGATTTCGACGGCGGGGACCAGATGATCAAGTTCAGCACCTTGAGCATGCGTGCGCCGACCCTGCGGGAGTTCCGGGCCCGTTCCTTGAAGCTTACGACGAGCGACAGCTCCGAGCCGGACTACCACGTGAAGGCCAAGGGCGCGCGGGTCTATCCGGATGATCGTGTCGTCCTGACCAATGCCACTCTTTACGTGGGCGAGACCCCGATCTTCTGGTTCCCCTATCTCTACGCGCCCCTCGGTGAAACCGGCTGGAGCATCCGCCCGGGCTACAACAACACGTGGGGCGGGTTCCTCCTCCTCGGCTACCGGTTCGAGCTGACCAAGGACACCGACGCGGAGGTCCGTTTCGACTACCGCACGGAGCGCGGTGTCGGGGTCGGCATCGAGTTGGATTCCGTTTACGGTCCGGGCGACAAGAGCGAGGCCAACTTCCGCGCGTACTACGCGGACGACACCAATCCCGGGGAGAATGACACCGCTTTCGAGCGCACGGAGGAACCGAGCAACGACCGCTGGATCGTGTCCTTCCAGAACCGTCTGGTCGTGACCGACGAGGTCTACGCCACGGCCGACATCACGAGCATCAGCGACGAGTATTTCCTGCAGGATTACTTCCCGGCCGAATTCGTCGAGGACCCGCAGCCGGACAGCAATGTTTCCGGCAACTGGCTGACGGAAAATTTCCAGTTCAACATCATGGCCCGCTGGCAGATGAACGCGTGGCAGGAAGTCACCTCACGGCTGCCCGAGTTCACCTGGACGGCCAAGCAGCAGCCGCTCTTCGGTTTGCCGGTTTTCTATGACGGCCAGACGCGCCTCGGTTACCTGCAGCGCAACTACCCCTCCGGGTCCCAGCCCGAATACATCACGCAGCTGCAGGAAGCGGTCTACACCGCCGACTCGCTTGAGGACACCACGGGCCTGCAGAATTACAACGCCGCGCGTTTCGACACCTTCCACCAGATTTCCTACCCGCGCACCTACTTCGGCTGGCTGTCCCTCACGCCCCGCCTCGGTTTCCGCGGCACCTACTACAGCCAGACCGGCAATTCGGACGAGCAATCGCCGGACTTCGTCGGCCTGACCGGTGATTACGGCGCGGGCACCTTCCGTCCGGTCATCAACGCCGGGCTGGAAACCTCCTTCAAACTCTCCGCGCGCTACGAGCAGATCCAGTCGACGTTCTGGGGTTTGGACGGCCTCATGCACGTCATCCAGCCCTTCGCCAACTACGCCTTTGTGGAGAACGCCGGGCTTTCGGCCGACGAAATCCTGCAGTTCGACCGCCTGGTGCCCTCGACCATCCTGCCTTCGCTCGACTTCCCGCAATTCAGCGCCATCGACAGCATCGATTCCTCCAACATCCTGCGCCTCGGGGTGCGCAACCGACTCCTGACGCGCCGGGACAACGACACGTTCGCCTGGTTCTCGTGGGATTCCTTCGTCGATGTCAACTTCGACAACCCCTACCTCGACGATCCCGGGGCGCTTTCCAATTTCTACAACAACTTCGCTTTCTCCCCGGTCCCGTGGTTCACGGTCGGCCTCTCCTCGCAGATCCCGATTTCGGACGGCGACGGCAGTTTCACCGATGCGAACAGCTACGTCCGCTGGCAACCGGTGCGCGAGGTGTCTTTCTTTGTCTCGCAGCGCTACATCGACGACAACCCCTACTTCCAGGATGACAGCCAGGCCACGGCCGGCGGCTACTGGCGGGTCAACGAGAACTGGGCGGTCAGCGCCTCGTCACGCTACGACTTCACGTGGGAAACATGGGAGGTCCAGCGCTACATGGTCCACCGCGACCTGAGTTCCTGGCTGGTTTCCGCCGGCTTGCTGGTCACCGACAACCGCGCCACGTTCAACAACCGTTCCGGCGGCGAAGTCGGGGTGGGATTCCTGCTCATGCTGACGCTCAAGGACGCGCCGCAGGTCAATCTGCCGCTGGCTTTCGACGTGCTCGGCAGCCAGCAGGAAGGCAGCGGGGACAGCGGGAACGCGGGTTTTTGATGTCCGGCCCCGGGGCAAAGTGGTCGGCGCCGGTCGCGGTTTTCGACTCGGGCATCGGCGGTTTGACCGTGGTCAGCGCCCTGCGGCGCGTGCTTCCCGCGGAAAACATCGTTTACCTCGGCGACACGGCGCGCGTTCCCTACGGCGGTAAATCGCGGGAGACAATCGAACGTTACAGCGCGGAAATCGCGCAGATGCTCGTGGCCGGAGGGGCGAAAATGGTGGTGGTGGCCTGCAATAGCGCGACCGCGCTGGCTTTGCCGAGGCTGCGGGAAAAACTCCCCGTGCCGGTCGAGGGAGTCATCGCTCCCGGCGTGGCCGCGGCGCTCGAGGCGACGCGCAGCGGGCACGTCGCCGTGATCGGCACCAAAGCCACCATCGGCAGCGGTGCCTACGAGCAGGGGTTGCGCGCGGCGCGTCCGGACATCCGGGTGACGAGCCTGGCCTGTCCGTTGCTTGTGCCCCTGATCGAAGAGGGATTGCTCGATGATCCGGTAACCGGGGCTGTCTTGGAGCGTTATCTCGCGCCTTTGCGTAGCACCGACGTCGACACGTTGGTGCTGGGCTGCACGCACTATCCGCTGCTCGCCCCGGCCATCGCGCGCGCGGTCGGACCCTCGATCGGTCTCGTCGACTCCGCGGCCAATTGCGCCGCGGTGGTGGCGCGGTTGCTGTCCGCCCGCGGCCTGGCCGCACCGGGGACGGCGGCCGGATCATTGCAACTGGGCTTCACCGATCCGCCGGACCGCTTCCTCGAGGTGGCGGGGAGTGCGCTCGGCTTGGACACCGCCTCGGTGACGGTGCGAGCGGTGCCCCCGCTGGGTCAGTAGACCGCTTCGCGGGCGCGCTTCTCCCGCGGCAGGGGTTCCTCGGCGAGGAACTCGTGGTTGTCCGACAAACGGTAGAGCGCACGGCGGAGCCAACCGACGAGGCCCGGGGTCTGGCGGTTGAAGCGCTGCGAGGTTGTGACATAAAGCCAGAGCGCGGCCGCCGCTTCGGCCAGCGCGGTGATGGCGAGGACCGCGGCCCCCCATTCGGCGAGAGCGGCGACCTCGAACTTCGCCTGGACAGGCCGGATGATGGCGAAGGGCCACGCTGCGGCCGCGATACATCCGGCGAAGATTGTCCGGCGTCCGAGCCAGCGCCGCGTGGCCGGCCAGTAGAATCTTTCCGGCGGCAGCGGCAGCCTGTTTCCGCGCCGCACGAACTCGATCTTCCGCTGCCGTGCGATCCGGCGCGTGCGGAGGAAGGCCAGCACCGGGACGACGAGTGCGGCGGCGAGAAGGGTGGGGGCGGCCGGCAAGGCGGCCAGGTATTGCAGCACGCTGATCACGGCCCACGAGACCAGGGCGACGACAAAGAGGAGTTCGAGCATCGGAGTCCCGGCAAATGAGCACGGGGGAGCCGCCGGGGCAAGCGGGATTGTCAGGCGGCGACCGCGCCCTCGGACGCCGCGGAGGTGGCCGGGGCGGGGGGTGCGGCCACCGGTTGACCGCCGAATTTGCCGCAAAGGAATTTGGCCGCCGGGCCGTTGGGTCGCGTCCGTCCGAGCGCCTCGCTCAGCCCGCGGGCTCGCAAGGCATCGAGAGTTGCCCCGAGCAAGCTGCCACCGATCCCGCGGTTGCGGTATTCGATGAGGACGCAGGGTCCGCTGACCAGATGAACTTCTCCCTCGCCGGGCTCGGGATTGATCACGGAGGCCGCAATGACGCGGTTGCCATGGAGAACGAAAAGGCATTCGCCTGCTCCGGCCAGAGCCTTTCTGGCTCCCGGGATGACGGCCTGCTCGACGTGTTTGTCGCAACCGCTCCAATCGGGGTCGAGGTCGTAGCTCGATTCGATCACGCGCACCGCGTCCTCGATCTCCTGGTCGCCCGCGGTGCGCAGGGTGAACGGCTTGGGGATCTCTGCGATGTCGGCGGGCAGGCCGGCGAGGTTCCAGCGGAACTGGGTCAGTTGCACGGCTTTGCTGGGGATTGGCATAAAACTTTCCGGGGGTCATTCAGGAGCCCGAACCGCGTTCCTCCTCGCGCGAGACCCACCATATGGTTGCCAAAAGGGTCGTCACCACAACAGCTAGTGATCCGAAGCTCAACATGAATGATACTAAACCTACCCGAGGGATTTCGCCCGTCAACGCCAATCCTCCGTCCGCCCGAAGAACTCCCGCAAAACCGCCCGGTAAACCTCCTGTTTCATCGCCGGCACCGAGGTGAGAGGGAAGTCGCCGATGGTCACCCAGAGCACCCCGGCGAACTCCCCGCAGGTGCGCGCCAAGTCAATCGCGGGTTCCTCCGGTCCGTGCAGGTCGCAGCGGAAATACCACTGTTCCTGCCCGTGGTAACCGCGCCGGTCCGGACCGGACGGAAAATCGTAGCGGTAGGGGCCGCGGCGTTCCCGCAAGTCATAAAGATCCGCGGGCAAGCCCACTTCCTCCTCCACCTCGCGGCGCACCGCCTGCTCCGGGGTCTCGCCGGGATCGATCCCTCCCTGGGGGAATTGCCAGCTGTCGGGAAAGTCGGAACGCTGCCCGAGGAGCACGCGACCGTCGGCGCGCCGGATGATGGCGGCCACGTTCGGGCGGTAGCGTTTCGGCATGGCGACCTCATCATCGTGCGGCGTCCGTGCCCCGCCGGCAAGCGCCGCCGCATTGTCAAACAACGCAGCCGGAGGCTAACTTTGCACCTTCATGGCGGCATTTTGGAGAAAAGGACTGGGCATGGGGCTCGGCGCGGGCTTGCTCGGCGCCGCTGTGGTGGCCTTGCGCCTGCGCCCGCGCCCGCTGCCGCAACCTTCCTTGCCGGATATCATTTCCCCGGCAGTCTTCGCGCGGCGCGTGCAACGCACGACGCGCGGCCAGGTTGTCTACCATGCCAGCGGCGAAGGCGGTCCTTTGGTTTTTCTCCACGACCTTTTTCCCGGTGCCGCGTCCTACGAGTGGTCGAAAATTTACCCCGCCTTCGCCGCCACGCACCGCGTGCTGGCGCCGGATTGGATCGGCTTCGGCGAAAGCGAGCGTCCCGACCGTGTGCTGCGGGCCGAAGATTATGCGCAGAGTCTTTACGAGTTCTGCCGTGCCACCTGCGGCGGACGGCGTCCGGTCGTGGTGGCTTCGGGTTTGGGCGCCGCCTTGGCTTGCCTCACGGCGGCCCGGCATCCGGAATTCGCCGCCCGCTTGATTCTTTTTCACCCCGCGGGCACGCGTGATTGGCTGGCCGACCGTGCCCCGCGCGCGGTCCGGGGCGCGGCCTGGACCGCGGCGGGAGGCCGTTGGCTTTACCGCCGCTTTCTCTCGTCCCCGGAAAGTCTGGCCCGCTGGCTGGCCGGCCGGCGCAGCGAGGGGAAAGAACTTGATTTGTCCGAGGCGGTCTCCGTCTTCGCTTCCTTCGCCCGGCAATATGGCGCCGCGTGGGCCGTGCTGCGGATTCTTTCCGGCCGCCTGCAGGCCGGACCTCTTCCCCGCTTGGACGAGGTCTGCGTGCCGGTCACCGTCTGGTGGCCCGGGCGCCACGCCGGCGACCCGCCCAATGGGGTGGTCGGCCGCCCGGATCTGCGACTGGACTGGCTCGATGACTGCGGGCCGCTGGCCCCTCTGGATCGGTCCGGGGACCTGACCGGACGGCTCCAACGCGAGTTGTTCGCTCCCGTGCGGGTGGCGGATGCCTGATCGGGATTGACACCCTCCCGGCTTCTGTTTCATCCTTTCTTTTCGTCTCAAATCGTTTCTGTCCTATGTCCCAAACCGAAGTCATCCTGACCACGCCTATTCCCAGCCTCGGAGCCGAGGCTGATGTCGTCAAAGTCCGCCGCGGCTACGCGCGCAATTTCCTCATCCCCCGCGGCATGGCCCATGAAGTCACCCCGGCCGCGCTGCGCATGACCAATTCCCTGAAGACCCGCCGCGCCGAACGCGAGGCCCGCGAACTGAACGAGGCCAACGAAGTTGCCAAGAAACTGGGCAAGCTGAAGCTCGCTTTCGTCCTCGAAACCGGCGAAAGCGGCAAGGCCTTCGGCGCGATCACGGCGAAAGACATCGCGGACCGCGTCAAAGCCGACAGCGGCAAAGAAATCGACCGTCACGCGATCGTCCTGGAACGTCCGATCAAGGAAACCGGCGATTTCACGGTCGACGTGCGCATCCATCCGGAGGTCCACGCCACGCTCAAACTCACGGTCACGGCCAAGAATCCCAAGCCCGCCGCCGACGGCGAGGCGGAGGGTGAAGCCAGACCGCGGGGTCGCCGCGCCGCAGGCCATGAAGCCGCGGGCGGAGCGGAAGCCTGAACTTGTTCACAAGTTGTTCGCGGGGCCGCCCATGTGGGCGGCCTTTTATTTCGCGCCGCCGCACCCGTCCGCGTTTGACCGGACCCGTCCGGCGGACGCACTATGGTTTTTCCCATGGTTCCTCCGGTTGACCTCACAGCTGCCCCCGCGCGCCGCGGCAATGGTCCGCGCCGCAACGGCCACGCCGCGCCCCAGACGGCAACGGCCGCCGATGCGCACCGTCCGCTGCCGCAAAATGTCGAGGCGGAGAAAGGCCTGCTCGGTTCCATCCTGCTCGCGCCCCGCGAGGTGCTCAACGACTGTGCCGAGCAGATCACGGAAGAAGCGTTCTATTCCCCCGCGCACGGGACGATCTACCGCATTCTCGTCGAGATGTGGTCGGGAAACCAGCAGGTCGATGTCATAACCCTGACCAACCGCCTGCGCGACCTGAACCTGCTTGATTCGGTCGGCGGTCCGGGTGCGGTGACCGACCTGTTCGGTTACGTGCCCACCGCGGCCAACGCCCCGCACTACCTCGACATCGTCCTCGAGAAATCCCTCCTGCGCCGCATGATCACGGCCTGCACGTCGTCGGCCGCCCGCTGTTACGAGGAGCAGGGCGACGTGCCGCAGCTGCTCGACGACGTGGAGCGCGAGATTTTCACCATCGGCGAGACGCGCTTCCGCAAAAGCGCCCCCGACATGCGCGACGAGGTCTTCACCGCGCTGGAAAACATCGAGAAAATGTACCAGCAGCGCGGCCGCATCAGCGGCCTGGCCACCGGGTTCGGCGTCTTCGACCAGATGACCGACGGATTGCATCCCGGTGAAATGATCATTTTCGCGGCGCGTCCCTCCATGGGCAAAACCGCTCTGGCCATGAACATCGTCGAGCACGTCGCGCTCAACCTCGAGGAGCCCAAACCCGTCGGGGTCTTCAGTCTGGAAATGAGCACGCAGCAACTCGTGCAGCGCATGCTCTGCTCGCGCGCCCGGGTCAACATGAAGAAAATCCGCTCCGGCATGCTGGCCCGCGCGGAACACGGCAAACTCAACGACGCTGCGGCCGCTTTGAGCGAGAGCAAGATCTTCATCGACGACACGCCCGGTCTCACCATCCTCGAGTTGCGCGCCAAAGCCCGGCGCATGCGCGACCGCCACCGCATCGAGCTGATCGCCATCGATTACCTCCAGCTTTGCCGCTCGACCTCGCGCCGCGGCCAGGACAACCGGCAGATCGAAATTTCGGAGATTTCCGCCGGCATCAAAGGCCTGGCCAAGGAACTCGAGATCCCCATCATCGTCCTGGCCCAGCTCAACCGCCAGCCCGAGCAACGCGGCGGCGGCAAGCCGCGCATGTCGGACCTGCGCGAATCCGGGTCGCTCGAGCAGGACGCCGACCTGGTCGCGCTCCTTGTCCGCCCCGAAGTCTACGAGGAAGACGAAGATGCGAAGTCCGATCTGGCCGGCAAAGCCGAACTCATCATCGCCAAGCAGCGCAACGGCCCGATCGGCGAAGTCCCGCTGACTTTCATCAAGGAATACACCCGCTTCGAAAACGCCGCTTTCGAGCGCGCGCCCGGCGGCGACGAGTAAACTGCCGTCAGTGCCCGCCGCCGCGCACCGCCGCGGCATATTCCCGCACGGCCTGCGCGAGGGGCGCGGCCAGTTCGGCCCGGGGCACGGCGAACTTCGGACGGAACCACGGGAAAAGTCCGACCAAGTCGTGCAGGACGAGGATCTGTCCGTCGCAGCCGTCGCCGCTCCCGATCCCGATCGTGGGGATGCGCAGCGCCGGGCTGATCTCGGCGGCCAGGCCGTGGATGATGATCTCCATGACCACGGCGAAGGCGCCGGCATCCTGCACCGCGCCGGCATCGCGCCGGATCGCGTCGGCTTCCTCCGCGGTGCGTCCTTTCACTTTGTATCCGCCTTCCTCGCGGATGTGCTGCGGCAGCATGCCGATGTGCGCCAGCACGGGAATGCCGGCCGCGGTGAGCGCGCGGATCTGCGGGGCGACTTCCGCCCCGCCCTCCAGTTTGACCGCCTGTGCGCCGGCTTCGACCAGGCGTTGCGCGCTGGCCACGGCTTCGGCGGGCGTGCCGTAGGTGCCGATGGGCAGATCGGTCACCACCAGCGTGTTCCCCGCGCCGCGGGCCACCGCGCCGGTGTGGCGCACCATGTCGTCGAGCGTCACTGAGGTTGTGTCGGGATAACCGAGCACGACCATGCCGAGCGAATCGCCGACCAGAATCAGGTCGATGCCGGCTTCATCCAGCAGGCGCGCCGTCGGGTAGTCGTAGGCGGTGAGCGCCGCGATTTTGCGCCCGTTGCGTTTGAGTTCCCGGAAACGGGTTGCGGTATCGTTCATGCGGACGGAAGATCGAATCTCGCGCCGATCGGTGCGGGCGGCAAGCCCGGTTGTCACCACGCGGACGGCGCCCGCCGCACCGCCGGGTTGGCCGGCAACGCGGCGAGCAGCACGGCGACGGTGCAGAGGTGTCCGGGCAGAACCAATCCGGGACGGATGTCGGCGAGCGGTTGGAGGACGAAGCGGCGGGCGGCCAGCCGCGGGTGCGGCACGACGAGTCCGGGGCTCTCGATCCGCAGTTCGCCCACGTAGAGAATGTCGATGTCGACGGGGCGCGGGGCGTTGCGTTCCCGCTGGGCGGAGCGGCCGAGCCGGCGCTCGAATTCTCCGAGCAGTCCGAGCAGTTCCTCCGGCGTGCGAGACGTGTCGATCTCGAGGACCGCGTTGAGGAAGGTCGACGAACCGGGCGGACAGTCGACCGGATCGGTTTCGTACACGGGGGACACGGCCGGCGGGTCTTCCCCCTCGTGCAGCGTGGCAAGGAAGTCGCGCGCGGCGCGCAGGTGCGCCGCCCGGTCCCCGAGATTGGAGCCGAGAGCGAGGCCAGCCGGCCGGGGTGCGCTGCTGGGGCGGACCATGCACCGGATGCTACGGGACGCGGCCGGCCCGGGACAGCAGGAACGCGGGCGGTTTGCCGCCGCGGGGGAGCCGTGTTAGTCAAAGATCCATGCTTCGCCGGTTCCTACTCTCCGTGCTGGCCGCGGCCCTGCCCGGCCCGGCTGCGGCGCAGACCGACGAAGACGTTTCGCCCTACAAGGAAATGAAGACGCTGGCCCGCGCCGTCGAACTGATCCGGCAGGATTATGTCGACGAGGACAAGACGGATTACGAGGACCTCGTCTACAGCGCGCTGCGCGGCATGCTCGAGGAACTGGATCCGCACAGCGATTTCATGGACCCCAAGGATTTCAAGGGGATGCAGGAAGACACGCGCAGCGAATTCGGCGGACTCGGCGTGGTGGTGACGCGCAAGGAGGATCGTCTGGTCATCGTGGCACCGATGGAGGGCACGCCCGGCTTCCGGGCCGGCCTCCTGCCCGGGGACATCCTGCTCGAAATCGACGGCCAGTCGGCCGAGCAGATGTCTTTGCGCGATGCGGTCGACAAACTCCGCGGCGAAGCCGGCACCAGCGTGGAATTGGCGGTGGCGCGCGCCGGCGAGGCGGACCCGTTGAAATACCAGCTCGAACGCGAAGTGATCAAGGTACCCAGCGTGCGCGGCGCGAAGATCCTCGACGGCGGGGGTCCGCGTATCGGCTACGTGCGGGTCACGCAGTTCAGCGAGCCGACCGGACGCGAATTCGCCCGCGCGCTCGGCGAACTGGAAAAGCAGGGCATGGAAGCGCTCGTCATCGACCTGCGTTTCAATCCGGGCGGTTTGCTCGGCAGTGCGGTCGAGGTGGCCGGGGAATTCCTGCCGGGCGGCGCGCTCGTCGCCTACACCGAGGGACGCTCGGCCGCCGCGGCACGGCGCTACACCGCGCCCGGCCAGGGGCGGCGTCCGCGCAACTACCCCGTGGCTGTCCTGGTCAACGGCTCGAGCGCCAGCGGTGCCGAGATCGTGGCCGGCGCGCTCAAGGATTCGGGCCGCGCCTTGCTCGTCGGCGAAACAACCTTCGGCAAAGGTTCGGTCCAGAGCGTGGTGTCTTTGCCGGACGGCTCGGCGGTGCGTTTGACCACGGCCGAATATTTCACGCCCGGCCGCCAGCCGATCCACGAGAAAGGCGTGGCCCCGCATGTGAGCGCGCCGATGTCGTCCGCGGACGAAGCGCGCTTGCTCGCCCTGCGGCGGCAGGATGATCTGCCGGCCGGGACCGAGCGCGAGGAACTCGAACCGGTCGACGATGTGCCCTTGCGGCGGGCCGCGGACGCTTTGCGCGGGGTTTTGCTCCATGCCAAGGAGGGGGCGGGTCAGCCGTCCGGCGAAGGTTGAGCGCGCCGCTGATCCTTGCGCTCGAGACGTCGTGCGACGAGACCGCGGTTGCGGTGATCGAAGGTGTCACCCGCCTGCGCTCGAGCGTGATCGCTTCGCAGGCCGAGTTGCACGCGGCCTACGGCGGCGTGGTGCCGGAAGTCGCTTCGCGCAACCACCTGGCCCAGGTGCGCGGTGTGGTCGGGCAAGCGCTGGAGGAAGCGGGCGTGGAGCTGTCCCGGATCGGGGCTTTCGCCGGGACCACGGGGCCCGGATTGGCCAGCGCGCTGCTGGTCGGCGCGTCGGCGGCGAAGGGTCTGGCCCTGGCTGCGGAAAAACCGTTTCTCGCCGTCAATCACGTGGAAGGTCATTTGCTCTCGCCGTTTTTCGGCTCTGAAGAAGTGCCACCTTGCATCGGGTTGGTGGTCAGCGGGGGCCACACCCTGCTGGTCGATGTGGAATCGGCGGGGCATTACCGTCTGCTCGGGCGCACGCTCGACGACGCCGCGGGGGAAGCTTTCGACAAGGTGGCGAAGTTGCTCGGGCTCGGTTATCCGGGCGGACCAGAAATCGAAGCCGTGGCGCGCGGCGGATGCGCCGAACGCTTCGCTTTGCCGCGCAGCATGCAGTGCTCGGGCGATCACAACTTCAGCTTCAGCGGGTTGAAGACGGCGGTGCGCTATCTTTTGCCGCAGACCGCGCCCGCCGACCGGGCCGATCTCTGCGCGGGATTCCAGGAAGCGGTGGTCGATGTGCTGGTCGGGAAGACAGTGCGCGCAGCCCGAGCCAGGCGGCGGAAACTGGTCGCGGTGAGCGGCGGGGTGGGGGGGAACGCGCGCCTGCGGGAACGGTTGGCCGCGGAAGCCGCGCACTGCGGCCTCGAAGTGCGCTTCGCCGAGCCGTGGCTCTGCGCGGACAACGCAGCCATGATCGCTTACGTCGCGGCGCTGCACTGGCGGGCGGGGCGGACCTCCCCGCTGGGGCAGGACATCGTTCCCACTTTGGGTCAAGATTTGTTCGCCAACGCCTGACGTTTGGCGCGAAAATTGCTTGCAGTAGCGATGCAAGACGGGCGTGGTAGTGCCCATGTCCGGTTTCCACCAGAGTGCGCAGTTGGGGCAGCAGCAGATGTTGTCGCCCCAGATGCGGCAAAGCCTGGAAATCCTGCAGGCCACCGCGCTCGAGCTGCAACAGATGGTGCGCCTCGAGTTGGAGTCCAACCCCGTGCTGGAAGAGGAGGTGCCGGAGGAGGAGGTGTCGGCGGAAACCGACGGGGAGACGAACGACGATTCCGAGGAAGCCGAAGAGTTGCGCCGTTTGGAGGAGGATTGGGGGGCGTTCTCGGGCGAGGGGGCGCAGCGCGGCGATGCGGACGCCGAAGCGCGACGGTTGCACTTTCTCGAGGGTGTGTCCCCGCCCGAAACGCTGGCCGGTCATCTGGAGAAACAACTCGGGCGCCTCGCCCTCGATCCCGTGCAACGTCGCATCGCGTCTTTGCTCGTCGGCAATCTCGACGAGGACGGATACCTCGCGGCCACGCCGGAGGAAGTGGCCGACGAGGCGGGGGCGGAGACCGCGGAAGTCATCGGGATGCTGCACCTGCTGCAAACGCTCGATCCGCCCGGGGTGGGCGCGCGCGATTTGTCCGAGTGCCTCCTCCTGCAACTGGCGCGCCGCGGCGAGGGGCAAAGCACGGCGGCGCGGATCGCGGAAAAGCACCTCGATTTGCTCGGACGCAAAAAATTCGCCGAGATCGCGTCCTCCCTGCGGGTCGGGCAAGACACCGTGCGCGAGGCCGGCGCGGTCATTGCCGCGCTCAACCCCAAGCCGGGCCGCGCCTTCGCGGGGGAAGCCGCGCCGGTTCTGGCCCCCGACGTGATCATCGAGAGGGTGGGCGACGAATTCGTGGTTTCCCTGGTGCGCGACAGCGTCCCGCAGCTGCGCATCAGCCGCGCCTACCGCGATCTGCTCGGCACGGCCGCCGGGCAGGCGGATGTCCGTCATTACCTGCGGGACAAAATCCGCGGGGGAAAATTCCTCATCAAAAGCATCCGGCAGCGCCAGCAGACCATCCTGGCCATCGCCCGCGAGATCGCGGTGCGGCAGCGGGCCTTCCTTGAGGAGGGCGTGGCCGCGCTCGTGCCGCTGACCATGGCGCAGGTGGCCGAAGCGGTCGGCGTGCACGAAACCACGGTGAGCCGCGCCATTGCCGGCAAGACGGTGGCCACGCCGCAGGGCGCTTTCGAAATGAAATTCTTTTTCACCACCGGTTACCGCGCGGCCGACGGGGCCGAGATCAGCAGCACGAGCGTGAAAGACGTCATCGCCGCGCTGGTCCGCGGCGAGGACCCGCGCAAGCCGCTGAGCGACCAGCAGATTGTCGCGCGACTCGGGGCCGACGGTCTCGCCGTGGCGCGCCGCACGGTGGCCAAATACCGCGAGGCGCTCGGAATTCTGCCGAGTCATCTGCGAAAATCCTTTTGAGCCGCGCGCGAGGCAACGACAATATTCTTTCCATGCCGAACCTGAACGAAGAAACGGTGCGCGAGGCGCTGCGCGCGGTGAAGTATCCCGGCTTCAGCCGCGACATCGTGTCCTTCGGCCTCGTCGAATCGGCGGAGGTGCGGGGGGACGAGGTTTTCGTCAAGCTTTCGCTGGCGGTGGAAGACCCGAAGGTCGCGCAGCAGATCCACCGCGGATGCATGGAAGCCCTCGCGGCGGTGCCCGGGGTGCGCACCCCTCATGTGCTCGTCGATTTGAAAAAGCCGCCCGCCGCCGCGTCGCCCGGGGCGACGAAAATCGAGGGCGTGCGGCACGTGGTCGCCGTGGCCAGCGGCAAGGGCGGGGTGGGAAAGAGCACCGTCGCTTCGAATCTCGCCCAGGCCTTGAGCCTGGGCGGCGCCCGCACGGGCCTCTGCGATTGCGATCTCTACGGGCCGAGCATCGCGCTGATGTTCGGCACGACCGAACAGCCGGCGGCAACGGAGGACAACCGTATCGTTCCGGTCGAGCGCTACGGGCTGAAACTGATGTCGATGGGCTTTCTCACCGACCCGGACACGCCGGCGGTCCTGCGCGGACCGATGGTCACGCGCTACACGCAGCAGTTTTTGCGTCAGGTCGACTGGGGCGATCTCGACTACCTGATCCTCGACCTGCCTCCCGGCACGGGCGACATCCAGCTCACCGTGGTCCAGACCGTGGCTTTGGCCGGCGCGGTGGTCGTGACCACGCCGCAGGAAGTCGCGCTGATCGACGCGCGCAAAGCAGTTGCCATGTTCCACAAAACCAACGTGCGCGTGCTCGGGATCGTCGAGAACATGAGCCACTTCGTCTGCCCTTCCGACGGCCTGCGTTATGACATTTTCGGGTCCGGCGGCGGGCGGCGCGAAGCCGGCCGCCTCGGCGTGCCGCTCCTCGGCGAAGTGCCGATCGACATGGCCACCCGCGAAGCGGGGGACACCGGCATGCCGGTGGTGGCCCGCGCGCAGGACAGCGCGGTCGGACGCGAATTCATGAAGATCGCGCGGTCCTTGCGGGAAGAGTTGGAGGGCGCGTCCGCCATGGCAGTCCGGGCGTGATCCCGTCCGGCGGCTGATATTTGTTGCCGCCGTCTTCCGATGGCCGAACTTGACCGGACCGGTTGATGATGGCTATGTTTCCCCCATGAACTCCTCCCACGACGAGGGAGCCTCCCTCGTTCGTAACTCCACGCTTTACCGCGAGTTTCTCGCCGAGCGTGAGGAGATCCTTCGTCACAAGTGGATCGAGAGCGAGAAGGTCGGTCACGATATCGGCTTCGAGAAGGCCCTGCTGGAATGGGTGCTGCGCCACCGCGGCGGATGGCGCCAGAGCCGTGGTCTGGGCAACCGGGCGCGGGCGACGGCCGGTGCGAATTGAAGACTGTGTTGCTGGCGCCCCGGCCGCGCCTGTGGCAGGATGCCGCGGCATGAGCCGCACCGGAACCGATCGCGAACTGGCCGACCGCGTTGCTTTGGAGGCAGCCATCGGACGTCTGGCCGACGAGATCGCGGCGGCCCTCGGCGGCGCTGGGCCTGTTTTTCTTGCGGGCATTCCGACGCGGGGGGTCAGTCTGGCTGCCCGCCTCGCCACCCGGTTGGAGCGGCGCGGGGTGGCTTGCCGCCGGGGCGCGGTTGATATTTCGATGTATCGCGACGACCTCGGTTTGCGCGAGGGGGTGTCCGCCTTGCAAGGCACCGATCTGCCCATGGATATCGACCACTGGGACGTGATCCTGGTCGACGATGTGCAGCACACCGGGCGCACGGCGCGGGCGGCGATCGAGGCCGTGCTCGCCTTCGGCCGGCCCCGCCGCATTCTTTACGCGGTGCTCGTCGACCGCGGCGGCCGCGAACTTCCGGTCCGCCCCGATTTCATCGGGATCAACCTCCCGGTCGGGCCCGGCCGCCGCGTGCGCGTGCGGCTGGCCGAGACCGATGACGGCGCGGAGGGCGTCTACGAATCATGAAGTGGACGCGCAAAGACCTCGTGGCGCTGTCCGACCTCTCCGCGGAGGAAATCAGCTTCGTTCTCGACACCGCTTCGGAATTCAAGGACGTGGGCCGGCGACGCCTGAAAAAGGTGCCGAGCTTGCGCGGCAAGACCATGGTCAATCTCTTCGTCGAGGCGAGCACCCGCACGCGCACGTCGTTCGAATTGGCGGGCGTGCGCCTCAGCGCCGACGTGGTCAACATCGCAGCCCAGACCTCGAGCCTCTCCAAGGGGGAAACCCTCAAGGACACCGCGAAAAACCTCGAGGCGCTCGCCGCCGATCTCATCGTGCTGCGTCATTCCGCCGCCGGCGCCGCGCACTTCCTCGCCGGACGTCTGCGCGCGGGCGTGATCAACGCCGGCGACGGGTCGCACGAGCACCCGACGCAGGGTCTCCTCGACGTCTTCACCATCCGCGAACGCCTCGGCCGCGTGGCCGGCGTCAAAGTCGGCATCGTCGGCGACATCCGCTTCAGCAGGGTGGCCCGCTCGAACCTCCAAGCACTGGTCAAACTCGGCGCCCGCGTCACGCTCATCGGTCCGCCCACCCTCGTCCCGCGGGAATTCGAGCGGCTCGGCGCGGTCATCACGCATTCCCTCGACGATGTCCTCGGCGACCTCGACGTGATCAATCTCCTGCGCATCCAGCACGAGCGGCAGAAGGCCGGGTTCTTCCCGGGCACCGGCGAGTATGCCGCGCTCTTCGGCTTGAATGCCGCGCGCGCGGGGCGTCTCAAGCCGGAGGCCCTTGTCATGCATCCCGGGCCGATCCATCGCGGGGTCGAACTGGACGGGTCGGTGGCCGACGGTCCGCATAGCGTGATTCTCGACCAGGTGACCAACGGACTGGCCGTGCGCATGGCCGTGCTCTACCTGTGCGGCTCGGTGCCGCCGAAGGAGGAAGCATGAGCCTTTCGGTCAACATCCGCGGGGGACGCGTCATCGATCCGTCGGCCGGACGCGACGGGACGGCCGATGTTTTCATCGTGGACGGGACATTCGCCGCCGCCCCGGCGCCGGGCGCCGCCGAGATCGACGCGCGCGGGCTGGTGGTCTGTCCGGGTTTCATCGACATGCACGTGCACCTGCGCGAACCGGGTCAGGGGGCCAAGGAGACCATCGCGACCGGGACACGCGCCGCCGCGGCCGGCGGTTTTACCAGCGTGGTGGCCATGCCGAACACCAACCCGGTGGCCGATCATCCGGGCATCATCGCGTGGATGGAAGAACGCGCCGCCGAGACCGGCGTGGTCAATGTTTTTCCCACCGGCGCCATCACCGTCGGATCGGAAGGCGGACAACTCGCGCCGATCGGGGCCATGGCCGCGGCGGGAATTGTCGCGGTGACCGACGACGGACGTTGCGTGCAGAGCCACGAGGTCATGCGGCGCGCCGCGGAGTATGCCGGCATGTTCGGCCTGCCGGTGCTCGACCATTGCCAGGATGCGTCGCTGGCCGGACCCGAGGCGGCCATGCACGAAGGCTTCTGGAGCACCGTGCTCGGTCTGCCCGGCTGGCCGCGCATGGCGGAGGAAATCATCGTGGCGCGCAACGCCATGCTCGCGGCGGCCACCGGCACGAGGATCCACTGCCAGCATCTTTCCTCGGCCGGCAGCGTGGATCTTTTGCGCGAAGCCAAGCAGCGCGGGATCACCTTGAGCGGCGAGGTCTGTCCGCACCACCTTGCACTGACCGACGAGGCGCTGCAGGACTATGACACCAATGCCAAGATGAACCCGCCGCTCCGCGAGCAGTCCGACATCGACGCGCTGCTCGGCGGGATCGCGGACGGCACCATCGACATTCTCGCCACGGACCACGCCCCGCACGCGGTTTACGAGAAGGAGGTGGAATTCGCCTCCGCGCCTTTCGGTATCGTCGGGCTGGAGACGGCCGTGGGGATTTTTTGCGAGATCCTCCTCCACCGGCAACAGGTCGTCGATTTGCCGCGGTTGATCTCCATGCTGACCGTGAATCCGGCGCGCCTGCTCGGGCTGGACCGCGGGACGCTGGCCCCGGGCGCGCCGGGCGATGTCACCCTGCTCGATCCGGACCGCGCGTGGGTGGTGGACCGGGAACAGTTTGCCTCGAAGGGGCGGAACACGCCGTTCCACGGGTGGCCGCTGCGGGGGCGGGCGGTGCGGACGATCGTCGGCGGCCGGACGGTCTGGAACGTTCCGGAGTGAGCGGCACATTCGAAGTTCTGGCCGCGGATCCTTCCTCGGCCGCGCGTCGAGGCCGGTTGCGCACCCGGCGCGGCGTGATCGAGACGCCGATTTTCATGCCGGTGGGCACGCAGGGCACGGTCAAAGCGGTCAGCCCGCGCGAACTGCACGAACTGCACGCACAGATCATCCTCGGCAACACCTATCACCTGTACGTGCGGCCCGGTTTGGACGTCATCCGCAAGCTCGGCGGATTGCACAAGTTCATGGGTTGGGACGGTCCGATCCTGACCGACAGCGGGGGATTCCAGGTTTTCTCGCTGGCCAAGCTGCGCAAGATCACGCCGGAGGGCGTGCATTTCCAGAACCACCTCGACGGCGCGCCGTGCTTCATCGGTCCGGAAACGTCGATGGAAATCCAGCACACGCTGGGCTCGGATATCGTCATGGCTTTCGACGAGTGCCCGCCGCACCCGTGCACGCACGAGGAGGCGGCGAAGAGTCTCGAACTCACGCTGGGGTGGGAGCGGCGCAGTCTGGACTGGTGGGCGGGCCGCAACGAGGGAGGGGAGCGACCGCTGCTCTTCGGTATCGTGCAGGGATCATCTTACCCGGATCTGCGCGAAGAGTCGGCGCGTTCTCTTGTTGCCATGGGCTGGGACGGCTACGCGGTCGGCGGGGTCAGTGTGGGGGAACCCGAACCGGAAATGATGGCCGCGGTTGAGCATGCCGTGCCGCATCTGCCGGCGGACCGTCCGCGCTACGCCATGGGCCTGGGCACGCCGCCGCAGATGGTCGAGATGGTGGCGCGCGGCATCGACATGTTCGACTGCGTGCTGCCGACAAGGGTGGCGCGCAACGGGACCGCGTTCACCGCGGCGGGCTCGCTCAACCTGAAGAATGCCTGCTTCACGCTCGACGAGGGCCCGATCGAGGAAGGATGCGGCTGCTACGCCTGCGCGAACTTCGCACGCGCTTATGTCCGGCACCTGGTCAAGGCGGAGGAAATCCTCGGGCTGCGCCTCATCACGCTGCACAATCTGCACTTTTATCTCGGCCTGATGGCCAAAGCGCGCGCGGCGCTGGAAGCAGGAACGTTCGCCGCGTTCCGTAGTGAGTTTGTCGGCGGCTACAAGCCGCACCGCGAGTCAACCTAGCGGCGTCCGCACCGCGGGGAGATCAGGGATCCTGCTGGTCGTTGCGCACGTAAGGGTAGCGCGATTCGAAGAGCATCTCGGGCGGGAATTCGGAGTAGCCGCTCCAGATCCATTGCACATTGCTGCGGTAAGGCGCGGCGTAGGTGCCCTTGTAGGTCGGGAAAGGAAAGAGCAGCGTGTCGTAGAGCCCGTAGCCGAGACGCGCGAAGGTGCGGCCGACACCGCGCACGATGCCGTAGCTGAAGGCGGCGTTGTTGCCGTCGAAGTAGTTGACCGACATCATGGAGTTCGGCAATTCGGTGATGCCGAAGGCGATGTTGCCGATGCCCCGGCCGAGCTTGCGGGTCGGACCCCATTCGGAGGACGGCGGTTGCTGGATGTCGGCATGCGCCAGAGAGACCAGGAGGGCGGCGGCGGTCAGGGCGGGGAGGACTTTCATGATGGTTTTTTATAGGTCCGGCCGCGCCGGTTGGCAAGGGCGAAGGGAGACCTTAATCGCCCAGTTCGACGCTCCAGCATCCCACATCGACAAAGTGCCGCCATGTGTCGTGCACCGGCGAGGAATAGGTCAGGTGGATGAAGGGACGCCAGCGGGGTCTTTTCGGCTCCTTGAGCAGCCTCATGTCGGCCTCGTGCGGGAGGCGGTTGCCCTTGCGCGTGTTGCAGGGGATGCACGAGCAGACGACATTCTCCCAGCTGGTCTGGCCGCCGCGCTGCCGCGGCATGACGTGGTCCAAATTCAGTTCCTGCCGGTCGAGGCGCCGCGCGCAATACTGGCACGTGTGGTTGTCGCGCTCGTAGATGTTCTGGCGCGTGAATTTCACTTCTTTGCTCGGCAGGCGGTCGAAGAAGAGGAGGACCACCACGGTCGGCACGCGGATGTCGAACCTCACGGACTGGACCATGTCCGCCCCGGGTTCGGCCTGGGAAAAATCGTGCCAGCTTCCGAAGTCGTGGGTCAGGTAATTGTTCTCGTCGTCGCGCCAGACCACATTGGCGTGGCCCTGGTAGAGCAGGGTGAAGGCGCGGCGGACGCTGCAGACATTGACTGCCTGCCACAGCCGGTTGAGAACCAGCACATGCCTGTCGAGCAGCGACTCCATGGGTGGTGTGGGCGGCACGGGGATCCGGCCGGACCTCCGCAAAGTAGCTTCCGGGCGTTTTCCTGTCAACGGGACGCCCGGCAGGCCCTCGTGGAGCCATATTGCAATTCGCCAGGCTTTCCGTATCCTTCAAGGTTCGATGAATCCGGCACGTCTCGTGGCAATCCTGGTGGCTTTGGTCGCCGGAACAGCGCCTTTGTCCGCCCAAGACGATCCCTCCGGCGCCTTTTTCGCCGCTTACCAGGAATACCAGCGGGCCGAGCGCCTCGAGCGTGAGGGCCGCAACGATGACGCCATTGCCAAGTTCCGCTACGTGGCGGCGCAACTCGGACAGATCAAATCGCAGCACCCCGACTGGCAACCGCTGGTCGTCGATTTCCGTCTGCGCAAGACCTCGGAAGCGGTTCTGCGCCTCGAGGGTTCGCTGGCCTCGCCCACCCTCGGGCCGCCGCCCGATCTCGCCGCACCGATCGACGAGGACATCCTGCCGCCGGTCACCGGTCCGCGCCGCACCGCCGCTCCGTCCGGCCCCACCATTTCCATCGCACCCCCCGGCGAAGCCGAGGCACCTCCGGCCTCCCCCGCCGAGATCGCCGCTCCCGCGCCCGCGTCGTCCGGCGCGGAGGTCGAGACCCTGCAGCGTCGCCTGGCCATGGAGCAGGAACGCAATGCCGAGTTGCAGACCCGCCTCCAACAAGGCGAGGCCGAGCTGACCAGCGTCAGCATGGAGTTGGAGAAGACCAAAGTGTCCGTGGTCGACCTCACCGCGCGCCTGCGCACGGCCGAAGAGTCCGGCGCCGCGCCGGCCGAGGCCCCGGAGGCGGACGGAGCTTCGCGCGAGGAACTCGACCGGCTGAGCGGGGTGGCCAAGGAATTGGAGGAAACCCTGGCCGCGGCCGGCGAGGAGAAAGCCCAATTGTCCGAACGGATGGCCGAAAGCACCAAGCAGATCGAAGAACTCACGTCCCAGTTGTCCGCGGCCCAAGGCGAGGCGGAAAAAGCCAAAGCCGAACTGGCCGGTGTCCAGAGCGAGGCCGAAGCCGCCCGCACCGCAGCCGAGCAGGCCAAAGCCCGTGCCGGCGAGCTGGAAACCGAGCGCGACACGGCCCGCCGCGAAGCCGAAGAGGCGCGGGGTGAAGTGCAGACCCTCACCGTGCGGGTCACCGAACTCGAGGAGGAACGGGCCCAGTTGATCGCCGCGCGCGACACCGCGCAGCAGGAAGCGGCCGAGGCCAAAACCGCGCTGGAAAAAAGCGCCGACCTCATCGAGGCGAACAAACAACTCGAGCAGAAACTGGCCGACGCGGCCTCGCGCATCTCCGGCATGGAAAGCGATGCCGCCGAAAAAACCGCGCTCGTCGCCTCGCTCAATGCCGACCTCGACAAAGTGCGCGAGGAACTGGCCGGGGCGCAGGCCAAGCTCCAGGACGACCGCGAACGCTTCGACAAACTCCAGGCCGTCAACGAACAACTCCTCAAGGAATACGATCAGGTCACCGGCGAGTTGGCCGCGGTCAAACTCGGCGATGTCTCCTCCGCCGAGGGCAAACTCGTCCAGCAGGAGAACGAAGTCCTCCGCGGCATCATCATGCGCCAGATCAAAGAGCAGGCGCGGCGCGAGCAGGCCTACCGCCTCGCCCAGGAGGAAATGGAGCGCCTCGAAATCCGCTCGGACACGCTCAACGACAAAATCAACGAGCTGGCCAAACCCACTCTCCAGCTGACCGCGGCCGAGCAGGAAATGCTCAAGCGCCCGCCGGTCATGCTGCTCGAGACCGAAGAGGCCAAGGTCACCGGCCGGGTCGAAATGACCAAGCCGCAGACCGATGAATCCGCGCCCGGGTCCGCCGAAACCGCGTCCGCCGATCCTTCTGTGGCCGCATCCGGCGCAGAGGAAACACCCGCGGTCGCTCCCGCCCCGCCGCCGGAGCGTGACGGCGAAACCGCGGCCATCGTGGCCGAGGCGCGCGAAGCTTTCGTGCAGGGCGACTTCGCCAAAGCCGAAGGGCTCTACCAGAAATTCGTCGATTTGGAGCCGTCCAATGTCGTGGCCCTGGCCAACCTCGGTGTCGCCCAGTTCCGCCAGGGCAAGCTCACCGCCGCGCAACTGGCCCTCGAGCGCGCCATCAAATCCGACCCTAACGATGCTTTCAGCCTGACCACGCTCGGTGCGGTCATGATCGAACAGAACCGCATCGAGGATGCCATCGGCTACCTCGAGCGGGCCAATGACGCGCGAGCCGACGACGCGATCACCCTCAACTACCTCGGCGTGGCCACCAGCCAGCTCGGGCAATTCGGCAAGGCCGAGCAATCCCTGCGCCGGGCCATCACGGTCAAACCCGAATACGCCGAAGCGCACTTCAACCTCGCGGTCATTTACGCCACGGCCAAACCGCCCTCCATCGCGCTGGCCAAGCGCCACTACGAAAAAGCCCTGGAGCTTGGCTCGAGCCCGGACCAGCGCCTGGCCGCCATGCTGCAGACGGCCCCGGGCAGCTGAGTAATCCGCCCGACCGCGCCGCCCGACGGTCTTACCGGCGCGGGCAGCCCGCGACAAAAACGGCCATGCGCTCCATGGCGATTTTGATCTGCTCGAGGGAAGTGGCGTAGCTGCAGCGGACAAAGCCCTCGCCGTCCTTGCCGAAAGCGGTGCCGGGAACGACCGCGACCTTCTGCTCTTCGAGCAACCGCAGGGAAAAATCGCGACTGGTCAAGCCGGTCGGGCGGATGTCGGCGAAGACGTAAAACGCCCCGCGCGGCGTGGGGCAGGGGAGGCCCATCTCGTTGAGCGCCGACACGATATAGTTGCGGCGGAGTTCGTATTTCTCCCGCATGTGCGCCACCGCGGCGTCCCCGTGCTCGAGGGCCTCGATCGCCGCGTCCTGCGTCGTGATCGGAGCGCAAAGGATGGCGTATTGGTGAATTTTCATCATCGCTTCGATGAGCGGGGCGGGCGCGCAGGCGTAGCCGATGCGGAACCCTGTCATGGCCCAGCCTTTGCTCAGGCCGTGGAGGAACACGGTGCGCTCACGCATCCCGGGCAAGGTGGCGATCGAAACGTGTTCCGCACCGTCGTAAGTCAGCTCGGCGTAGATTTCGTCGGAAAGGACGATCAGGTCGTGCTTGACGCACAATTCGGCGATCGGTTCGAGCGCCTCGCGCGGCATGGTCGCACCGGTGGGATTGGTCGGAAAATTGAGCAGGAGAATTTTCGATTTCGGCGTGATCCGCTTGGCCAACTCCCCGGCGCGGAGCTGGAAGTTGTCCCTTTCATGCACCGGCACGGACACCGCTTTGCCGTGGGCGAGGGTCACGCTCGGGTTGTAGCTCACGTAGCAGGGCTCGTGGTAAAGCACCTCGTCGCCGGGGTTGAGCAAAGCGCGCAGGGCGATGTCGATCGCTTCGGAGACGCCGACCGAAACCAGCACCTCGGAAGGGGCGTGGTAGTCGACGTGGAATTTGCGCGACACGTAGTTGGCGATGGCTTCGCGCAGTTTGGGCAACCCGAGGTTCGAAGTGTAGCCCGTGCGGCCTTTCTCGAGGGAGAAGAGCGCGGCTTCGCGGATGTGCCAGGGAGTGACGAAGTCCGGCTCGCCGATGCCGAGCGAGATCACGTCGTGCATCGACTGCACGATTTCGAAGAAATCGCGGATGCCCGAGCGCGGGATATCGCGCACGTGCGCGGCAATTTTGTCTTCCATGGGCGCCGGGTGTTACGGGCTGACCACGAGCCGGTCCTCCGGCACGTCGGCGGTGAAGAGCGCGCCGTTCTCCTTGTAGGTCTTGAGGCGGAAGAGCGTGGCGGTGGAAATGACCGACTCGATGGTGCTCAGCTTTTCCGAAACGAAGCTGGCCACTTCGCGCAGGCTGGTGCCCTCCACGACAACGAGCAGGTCGTAGCCGCCGCTGATCAGGTAACAACTGACCACCTGGTCGAACTTGGCGATACGCTGGGCGATGCGGTCGAACCCGCCCCCGCGCTCCGGCGTGATGCGGACCTCGATGAAAGCGGTGACTGTGTTCTGGTCCAACCGCTCGCGGTCCACGATCGCCTGGTAGCCGCGGATGACCCCGTCCTTCTCGAGGGCGGCGATGCGGTCGTTGACCTCCGCGACGGTGAGGTTCAGCTGGCGCGCGAGATCCTCGCGGGACACGGTGGCGTTCTGTTGCAGGAGTCGAAGCAGGGTTTCCATGAAAACGCCGCGAAGTATGGGGTTGCGGAGGCACGGTGGCAAGAGGCGGGACTTGCCAAACAAGCGGCCAGACCGATATTTTCGCCTTCCCGCAATGCCGAAGTAGCTCAGTTGGTAGAGCAGCGCATTCGTAATGCGCGGGTCAGGGGTTCGAGTCCCCTCTTCGGCTCCATTTCGTGGAGCCGGAAAAAGCCTGAGCGAAGCGAGGCCCCTCCCGTCGTTGGTTCAGAAAGGCTGCTCTTTTGGTTTTCCCGGGTAGGCCAAAAGCGTGACGCAAGCGGGCTCCGCGACCCTGCGGTCGGGTGAGGACTTTGAAGACCGGCGATTTCACCGCGTCGAGGACGGCGGGATCTGCGCCGTCGATGGCGAGGATCAAATCGCGCGGGGGTGGGTCGAGTCTGGCCGCGCTGTCGAGACAGGCCTGCAGCATCGGACCGCCGCGGTGGGCGGTGATGATGAGGCTGAAGTCATTGGTGGGCGGCATGGACAACAAATCGGCGGGCCTGAAGGAACGAAAAGCAGTCCCGGGCCGCGGCCGTTTCGAACGGCGGTCAATCTTCCTCGCCGCGGCGGAACTTGGTGCTGAGCCAGAGGCTGAAGAGGAAGATGGCGAGGAGGAGGACGCCGAGGGCGGCGCCGAAGGGTTGGTTGCGGGCTTTGGTGAACTGGTTCTGGATGACCTCGCCGATGGTCGGGTTGGCCCCGCCGCCCATCAGCGTGGTGATGGCGAACATGGCGATGGCGGGAACAAACACGAGCAGGATGCCGGCGGCGATGCCGGGCTTGGTCAGGGGCAGGACGATCTGTCCGAAAACGCGGGCCGGTCGCGCGCCCAAGTCATAGGCGGCTTCGATGAGCGAGCCGTCCAGTTTTTCCACGCTGGTGTAGATGGGAAGAATCATGAAGGGCAGGAAGTTGTAGACCAGTCCGAGCACCACGGCGAAGGGGGTATACATGAAGCCGATTGGGGCGCTGGTGATGTTCAGCGTCATGAGCAACGCATTGAGCAGCCCTTCCTGCGCCAGGATGGAAATCCACGCGTAGGTGCGGATGAGGAAGCTCGTCCAGAACGGGATCATGACGAGCATGATGAGCAGTCCGCGGACGCGTTCGCTGGACCGTCCGATGAAATAGGCCACCGGGTAGCCGAGGATCAGGCAGATGACGGTGGTGAGGAAGGCATACCAGACGGAGATGCCGAGGATTTTGAGCCACTTCCAATCGAAGGCGCGGATGTAGTTCTCGAAGTTGAAGGAATAGACGACGCGTCCGAGGGCGTCGCGTTCGCTGAAGCTCACCACGATGAGCATCAGGGTGGGGACTATGACAAAAAGCAGCAGCCACCCCAGCATGGGGGTGAGGGCGAACCACGGGCCGGGTCCGGCCCGTCGCTGGGGCGACGGACCGGAGGTGGCCAAGGCTGCGGTGGCGGCCGTGATGGCCATCTTCCTTGCTTACTGAACCTTGATCGTGGTGATGAGTTCGTCGACCTTGGAGGCCTGTTCGCCGATGTCGGTGAAGAGTTCGGCCTTGGTCACGTCAAACCCGGGCGGGTAGCTGGCCGGGTTGTTGAGCTGCTCGGCGCTGAGCAGTTTGCGGCCCTCCGCGTTCGGGTTGTAGTAGGGGAAGTCGTCGGAAATCATTTTGCTGATGTCCGGGCGGAGGATGAAGTTCATGAACGCCTCGGCCTTGTCCTTGTTCTGCGAGGTCTTCGGGATGGCGAGGTTGTCGACGAACATGTGGACGCCCTCGGCCGGCATGACCCACTGGAATTTGGGGTTTTCCGCGAAGAGGAGCGCGCCTTCGCCGCTCCAGACCACGCCGAGGTCGGTGTCCCCGTTGCTCATAGCCGTCTTCGGGCTGTCGGAGTCGTAGACTTTCACCTTGGAGAGCCAGTCCTTGAGCATCGGGGTGATGGTGGCGAGGTTCTGGTCGCTGACGTCATTGACCGGAATGCCCGCCGTGGCCAGGGCCCAGGAAACGATTTCGCGCGAGTCGTCGAGGACGACGATGCGGCCGGCGTGTTCGGGTTTGAAGACGTCGCTGAAGCCGACGACGGGCGTGGTGACCGTCTCCGCGTTGTAGACGATGCCGACGAAGCCGGCCATCCACGGGATGGAGTATTTGTTGCCCGGATCGAAGGGCATGTTGCGGAACTCGGGGGCGAGGTTCTTGAGGTTGGGGATCTTCTCCTGGTCGAGTTCCTGGAGCAGACCTTCCTTGGTCATGGCCTGGATGGTGTATTCGCTCGGCTGGATGAGATCGTAAGCGCCTCCGCCGGCGAGGAGTTTGGCCAGCATTTCCTCGTTGGAGGCGTAATTCTCCACGGAGACTTTGATGCCGGTTTCCTCGGTGAATTTGTCGATGACCGCCTGCGGGACGTATTCGGACCAGCAGAACAGTTTGAGGGTGTCGTCTTTTTTCCCGCAACCGGCGAGGAGCATGGCTCCGGCGCAGGCCGCGGCGATCAGTGTGTTTTGGTGTTTTTTCATGTGGTTTTTTTCCGGGTAAAGAATTGGCTGGCGATGACCAGCACGGCCGTGGCGGCGATGAAAAGCGTGCTCAGCGCGTTGAGTTGCGGGTTCAACCCCACGCGGACCATGCCGTAGACCTTGAGCGGGAGGGTTTGCGATTCGGAGCCGCTGGTGAAGATGGTGACGATGTATTCGTCGAAGGAAAGGGTGAAGGACATGAGCGCGCCGGCCACGATGGCGGGCATGAGGTAGGGCACGATGACCAGCCAGAAGGCTTTGAACGGGGTGGCCCCGAGGTCCTGTGCCGCTTCCTCCAGCGACGGATCAAGGCCCTGCAACCGCGCCTGCACGCCGACGAGGACGAAGGGGAAACAGAACGTGGTATGGGCGATGATCAGCGTGGTGTAACCGAGGGGGATGCCGAGGTTGACGAAGAGCACGAGCAGGCTCACGCCCATGAGCACCTCGGGCATGACCATGGGGATGAAAATGAGCAGTCCGAGGGTTTGTTGCGCGGGGAAACGGTAGCGGTAAAGCAGCCACGCTGCGGTCGTGCCGATGAACACCGCGAGCACGGTGGAGGCGCCGGCCACGATGAGGCTGTTTTTGAAAGCGCGGAGCAGGACCTCGTTGCCGAGGAGAAGGCCATACCATTTGGTGGTGAAACCCGCCCAGTGGAGGTTGAGCTTCGAGTCGTTGAACGAATAGACGACGAGCAGGAGGATGGGGATGTAGAGGAACGCGAACACGGCGATCGTCCAGCCGCCGAAAAAGGCGCGCTGCACGGCCGGCCCGGGCGGAAGCCACCAGCGTTTTGCCGGTGGCACCGGGGCAAGAGCGTCCGTCATCGCCACGCCCTTTCAATGGGCCCGCGGGACGGGTGTGGCCAGCATAAAATGCCTCAGCATTTACCCGTAATCCGCCGGCAGGCGCGCACCGTGTTGCCCATGAGCATGGCGATGGTCATCGGCCCGACCCCGCCCGGCACCGGCGTGATGGCGCGGCATTTGGGCGCGACGGCGTCGAAATCGACATCGCCGACCAGCCGGTAGCCGCGCGGGGCGGACGGATCGTCGACGCGGTTGATGCCGACGTCGATGACCACCGCGCCCTCGCGCACGTGGCCGGCGCCGAGGAAGTTGGGACGGCCGAGCGCCGCGACGAGGATGTCCGCCTCGCGGCAGACCGCGGCAAGGTCCGCGGTGCGCGAGTGGGCCACGGTGACGGTGGCGTCCGTGCCTTTGCGCAGCAGCAGGAGAGCCATCGGTTTGCCCACGATGAGGCTGCGTCCGACAACGACGGCGCGCGCTCCGGCCGTGGCGATGTCGTGGGCGCGCAGTAGTTCGAGGCAGCCGAGCGGGGTGCAGGGCACCATGGCCGAGGGATCTTCCATGGCCAGCGCGGCGACATTGAGCGGATGGAATCCGTCGACGTCCTTGCGCGGGTCGATGGCGCGCACGATGGCGGCCTCGTCGATGTGCGGCGGAGGCGGCGATTGCACGAGGATGCCGTGGATGGCGGGGTCGGCGTTGAGTTCGGCGATGAGGCGCAGCACTTCGTCCTGCGGGGTGTCGGCGGGCAACTCGATTTTGCGCGAATGCATGCCGAGTTCGCGGCAGGTCTTGTCCTTCGACCGCACGTAAGCCAGCGAGGCGGGATTTTCGCCGATCAGCACGACCGCGAGGCCGGGGGTGACGCCGGCCACGCGCAACGCGGCGATGTCCGCCGCGGTCTCGGCGAGGCAGCGGGCGGCGGTTTGTTTTCCGTCGATGATGGCGGGCATGACGGCAGACTAATCGGCCTCGGCGCGCAAAACCGATTCCATTTTTCGCTGTTCCGCCTCGAATTCCGCGCCCTTCGCACCGGACGGAACGCTTTCCGGCCGGCCGAGGGTGACGTCGATCCGCGAGAAGGGGAGCGGGATGGCGAAACGGTCCCAGGTTTCGAGTCGCAGCGCGCGGCCGAAGCGCGCATGGCAGGGGATAACCGGGATATCCGCTTTCTGCGCGAGGTAGACCAGCCCGGAGCCGAGTTCATAGCGCGGTCCGCGCGGACCGTCGGGCGTGATGGCGATGTCGTGACCCGCGGCCACGCGGTCGAGCAGTTCGCGCATGGCGGTGGCCCCGCGGCGGGAACTGGATCCGCGCACCGAGCCCATCCCGAGATGACGGGCGACCAGGCCGAGCCACATGCCGTCCTTGCTCGCGCTGGTCAGCACGAGCACGCCGCGCCGTCCCGGCGGATAGACGCGCAGGAATGCGGCGGTGATGGCGAGGATGCGGTTGTGCCAGAAGGCGTAGATCACAGGGTGCGGCGGCGGGGCGGAGAGATGGCCGTGCGGGTCGTGGACGCGGATCCGCAGCGTGGCGAAGAGCAGACGCATGAGCCCGGCCCCGGCGAACGCGGCCGCGCGCTGGGGGGCGGTGGGGCGGACGGGGTTGCTCTGCATGGCGGGCGCGAGGTTGGCAAACCGCGCGCGGCGCGCCAAGCGTCCAGTCCGGCGTTGATTTTCCGGACGCGGCGGGGATATTTGAACGCTCGCCCATGGATTCCCCCGAAAAGACGACGCTGCTCGACAAGCTGGTCGACAAGTTCAACAACTCGCGGTTCTTCACGATCTCGTTCGTGCTGCACGTCCTGTTGATCGTCATTTTCGGCGGCACCGTACTCTTCGAGGCGATGCAGGAACCGCCGGATTTCGAGGGCGGGGAGGGCGGCTTTCTGGCCGGAGGCGAAGAAACGGCGCCCCCGCCGAGCGCCGCGCAGGTGCAACCGCAGGAGACCACCTTCACCGTGACCACACCCACGGTGCAAAACACGACGGTCGCGGCCATCACCACCACGGGCCAGAACCCGCTCAATTTCTCGATGGACGCCATCATCACGCCGTCGTCCGTGATCAAACCCTCGGCCACCGCGGCGGTGGCCGCCGCGCCCGCCGCCGCGGCCGGCGCCGCGGGCATGAGTGCGGAAGTCGCGGGTCAGATCGCGGGGTTCACCGGCGGTTGGGGCAAAGGCTCGGGCAGCGGGACGGGCACGCGTCAGCGGGAATTCGAATTCACCGCTTTCATCGCCAAATACGCCGGCGGCAACTGGGACTCGGTCTTCCGCGTGGTCGACGGCGTGCCGCAGGGGGCGTTGCCGAATTTGCTCGAGTTCATGAGCAAGGAGTCGCGCGACAAGATCAAGACGAACTACAACAAGGTCGAGCCGGTCGCGCTGGACAGCGACAAGCTGTTCGCGGCCAAACCGCCTTTCATTTTCTTCACCGGCTCGCGCGATTTCGTGCTGACCGAGAAGGAGGTGGCCAACCTGCAGAAATACGTGCGTCTCGGCGGGGCCATCTGGGGCGACAGCTCGGTGCCGGGCCGCGGCTCGCGTTTCGACATCGCCTTCCGCCGCGAGATGAGGCGGGTCATGCCCGACAAGGACAAGGATTTCGAGCCCCTCGCGGCCAACGACCGGATGTTCCGCGCAACGCCCTATTTCGCGGAGGTCAAACAACAGCCGTCGGGGCTCAACTACTACGAGGAGCCGGTCTATGTGATGCGTTACTTCGGGGAAATCGCCATCATCTACACGGCCAACGACTACGGGGACATGTGGCAGTTCGGGATCAAACAAAAGGGGCCGCGCGAGTGGGAGATCAACAACGACCGCAACGCGCGCGGTGAGCGGGTCGCCTTGGACTGGGACCTGTACATCAACAGCGGCCTGTACATCCACAACACCGATCCGCGTCCGCCGGTCCAGAGCCTGCTCGACACCTACAAGTTCGGCACCAACATGGTCATCCACCTGCTGACGCGCTGGGAGGACAAGCTGCGCAGCGCGCCGCGGTTGTAAGGGCGGCGCCTCAGGTCCCGAAAATCCGGTCGCCCGCGTCGCCCAGACCCGGCGTGATGTAGCCCCTTTCGTCGAGTTCGTCGTCGAGGGCGGCCCCGAAGATTGTCATATCCGGATGTGCGGCGCGCAGACGCGCGACACCCGGCCGCGAGGCCACGATGCAGGCGCAGGTCATTTTCGGGATGCCTTCCTTTTTCAGACGCTCCGCCGCCGCGGCCAGGCTGTTGCCGGTGGCCAGCATGGGGTCGAGGAGGAGGACTTGAGCGTGGCCCGCGCCGGGCGGCAAACGGAAGTAGTAGCTCACCGGTTCGAGGGTTTCCTCGTTGCGGAACATGCCGATATGCCCGACCGCGGCGGCGGGGAACATGCGCAGGACGCCGTCGGCCATGGCCAGACCGGCGCGCAGGACGGGGACGAGCACGAGCGGGCGGGCGGCGCGCGCGCCCGGCGCGGGACCGAGCGGGGTTTGCACGGTGGCCGGCACGGTCTCGAAATCGCGCAGCGCCTCGTAGGCGACAAGTTGCGAGAGTTCCTGCAGGAGACGCCGGAACTCGGGTGGCGGCGTGTCTTGGTCGCGCAGGGCGGACACTTTCAGGTCGGCCAGCGGATGCCGCACGAGGTGGAAACCGGGCAGGGCTTGTTCGGTCACGGCTCCCGGAAGCATGCGCGCGGGGCGCCCGGCGCGTCAATCCCCGGCGCACGCGGGATTTGCCGCCGCGCGGTTTGCTGTTAGCCTGCCCGTCCGGAGCGGAAGGTGCCGCGCCGGTTTACCTTACTTATGTCCAAGCCGCGCAAAACTCGGGGTGAGAGGTTCGGGGCGCAGTGGCGTCCCTACGCCGAGCTGCTCGCCTATCTCCATCCCTACCGCCGCCGTTTCGCCATCGGGGTGGCCATGGGCGTGCTTTACGCGCTGCTCAACGGGTCGATTCCGATCATCGTGAAATACGTCGGCGACCGGGTTTTCCCCGGCGGGGCCGACCAGGAGGCGATCCACGCCGCTGCGGTATCGGGCGGCGGCGGGCGGGTCGACGGCGTCCTGTTGGCCTGCCTGCTCGTCCCGGTGGTCATGATTTTGCGGGGATTTTTTTCCTACCTCAACGCCTACCAGATGTCCTGGGTCAGCCTGCGCGTGCTCAACGACATCCGGAGCAAACTTTTCGGCAGCATCGTCTCCCAGAGCATGGAATTTTTCGACCAGGCCCGCACGGGGCGCCTTATGTCGCGGGTCATGAACGACACCAAAGTCGCGCAGAGCACGCTGTCGCAGTTGAGCGTCAATCTTTTCAAACAGCCCATCGCCCTGGTCACCGGCATGGCGGCCGTGCTCTACATCGACTGGAAGTTCAGTCTGATCACCCTCGTGCTCTTCCCGATCTGCATCATTCCGGTGGCCATCTACGGCCGCAAGGTGCGCAAGGCGGGCAAGGCCGAAGAGCAGCTGGCCGGCGAAATGAATGTCATACTGCAGGAAACCTTCTCCGGCATCCGCGTGATCAAGTCGTTCGCCCGGGAGAAGCTCATGACCGGACTGTTCGAGAACGCGACGCTGCGCCAGTTCCGCAATTCCTTGCGCGTCAAGAAGAGCACCGAAATCACCACGCCGCTGGTCGAGATCGTCGCCGCGGTCGGCGTGGGGATCGCGCTCTTCTATGTTTATCTCGCGGAGCTGAGCGCCGCGAAATTCCTCGCCCTCATGGCGGGAATTTTCCTGCTCTACGAACCGGTCAAGGCCCTGAGCCGCATCCACCTCCAGTTGCAGAAATGCCTGGCCGCGACGACGAGCATTTTCGAACTCATGCGGCGTCCGCGCACGGTCACCGAGGCTGATGACGCCGTGGCGCTGCCCGCCTGCCGCGGCGAGATCGTGCTGGAAGAAGTCGGCTTTTCCTATGGTCCGCACGCGCCGGCCCTGCGCGGGGTCGGTCTGCGGGTTGACCCCGGACAACGAGTGGCCTTGGTCGGGCCCAGCGGCGCGGGCAAGAGCACGATCCTTTCGCTCATCCTCCGCTTTTACGATCCGCAGCAGGGCACGGTCCGTCTCGACGGACACGACATCCGCACGCTGCAGATCGAATCGCTGCGCAGCCACATCGGCATCGTCACGCAGGACACCTTCCTTTTCCACGACACCATCTTCAACAACATCCGTTTCGGACGTCCGGACGCCACCAGGGAGGAAGTGGAGGAAGCCGCGCGCCAAGCGTATGCGTATGAATTCATCCTCGCGCAACCGCAAGGCTTCGACTCCGTGGTGGGCGACAAAGGGTGTCTGCTTTCCGGCGGCCAGCAGCAGCGGTTGTCCATCGCGCGCGCGTTGCTCAAAAACGCGCCCATCCTCCTGCTCGACGAAGCCACGTCGGCCCTCGACTCCGAGAGCGAGCGGATGATCCAGTCGGCCCTGGAGAAGCTGGCCACCGGCAAGACCGTGGTGGCCATCGCGCACCGCCTGTCCACCGTGCTCACCGCGGACCTCATTGCCGTGATGAGCGGCGGCAGGGTCGTGGCCACCGGCACGCATGCCGAGTTGCTCCGGACCTCGGACGACTACCGCACGCTTTACGAAATGCAATTCCACCATCCCGCCGCCGCATGAAAATCCAACGCGCCCTCCTCTCCGTCACCGACAAAACCGGCCTCGTCGACTTCGCCCGCGGGTTGCACGGGCACGGGGTCGAACTTCTTTCCACCGGCGGCACGGCCAAAGTTCTGCGCGAGGCCGGACTTCCCGTGAAGGACGTTTCCGAGCACACCGGCTTTCCCGAGATGCTCGACGGACGGGTCAAGACGCTCCATCCGATGATCCACGGCGGCCTGCTCTTCCGCCGCGATCTGCCCGCGCACGTCGCCGAGGCGGCGGCCCACGGGATCGAACCGGTCGATCTGGTCGTGGTGAATCTTTACGCGTTCTCCGCCACCGTGGCCCGCGAGGGGGTGACGAGGGAAGAAGCCATCGAGAACATCGACATCGGCGGTCCGTCCATGCTGCGCAGCGCGGCGAAAAACCACGCCGCCGTCACCGTGGTCTGCGATCCCGCCGACTATGACACGGTTGCGCGCGAAATGCAGTCCGGCGGCGGGGCGACCACGCTGGAACTGCGCGCCCGGCTGGCCGCCAAGGTTTTCGACGTCACCGCATCCTATGACAGCGCCATCGCCGATTACCTCGGTGCGGGGTCCGGCGCGGCGTCGTTCCGCTGCGACCTGCCGTTGGCCGCCGCCCTGCGCTACGGCGAGAACCCGCACCAGACGGCCGGGCTTTACGGGCGGTTCTCCGAACATCTCGAACAGCTCCACGGCAAGGAGCTTTCCTACAACAACATCCTTGATATCACCGCGGCGGTCGACCTGATCGGGGAATTTGCCGAGCCCACCGTGGCCATTCTCAAGCACACCAACCCGTGCGGGGTGGGCAGTGCCGGCGACCTGCGCGCCGCCTGGGACCACGCCCTAGCCACCGACCGCCAGGCGCCTTTTGGCGGCATCATCATCGGCAACCGTCCGTTGGACGAGGCCCTGGCCGCGGCCATCGCGGAAATCTTCAGCGAAGTCATCATCGCTCCGGATTTCACCCCGGCGGCGTTGGCCGTGCTGCAGAAAAAGAAAAACCTCCGCCTCATGCGCCTGCGCGGCGTTCCGTCGCCCGCGCCCCGCGATGTCCGCTCGGTCATCGGCGGATTTCTCGTGCAGGACCACGACATGTCCGGCGAGTCCGCGTCCGACGGGCGCCTTGTCACGCGGCGCGCGCCGACCGACGCCGAGCGGCGGGCCATGGACTTCGGTTGGAAGGTGGTCAAGCACGTCAAATCGAACGCCATCGTTTTCGCCGGACCCGACCGCACGCTGGGCATCGGTGCCGGGCAGATGTCGCGCGTCGATTCGGTGCGCATCGCGGTGTGGAAAGCGGGCGAGGCGGGGTTGTCTCTCGCCGGCAGCGCGGTGGCCAGCGACGCGTTTTTCCCGTTTCCCGACGGACTGGTCTCCGCCGCCGCGGCCGGGGCCACCGCGGCCATCCAGCCGGGCGGTTCGGTCCGCGACGACGAGGTCATCCAGGCGGCCGACGAGCGCGATCTGGCCATGATCCTGACCGGAAAACGCCACTTCCGGCATTAATTCCTCCGCACCGGTGCCGACCATGCGCTACTGTCTCCGTCCGTGAGTTACCAGGTTTTCGCCCGCAAATACCGTCCGCAGGTCTTCGACGAGGTTCTCGGACAGGATTCCGTGGTCCGCACGCTGCGCAACGCGATCAAAAGCGACCGCCTGGCCCACGCCTACCTTTTTGTCGGACCGCGCGGCGTGGGCAAGACATCCACCGCCCGCATTTTCGCCAAGGCGCTCAATTGCGTCAAAGGCCCGACCGAAACCCCTTGCGGCGAATGCGATCCGTGCCGCGAAATCGCCGGCGGCAACAGCCTCGACGTCCTCGAGATCGACGGCGCGAGCAACAACGGCGTCGAGCAGATCCGCGACCTGCGGGAAAACGTCCGCTTCCTCCCGACCCGCGGCCAATACCGCATCTACCTCATCGACGAGGTGCACATGCTGAGCAACGCGGCCTTCAACGCCCTGCTCAAGACGCTGGAGGAGCCGCCGGCGCACGTGAAATTCCTCTTCGCCACCACGGAGGCGCACAAACTTCCCGCCACCATCATCAGCCGCTGCCAGCGTTTCGATCTGCAACCCATCCGCGACGAGGTGGCCGCCGCCCACCTCTTGGCCATCGCCAAAAAGGAAAAAGTCGCGCTCGAGCCCGCCGCGGCGGAAGTTATCGCCCGCGCCGCCGAGGGCGGCATGCGCGATGCCGAGTCTATGCTCGACCAGGTTGTTTCTTTCTGCGGCGACAAGGTCGCGGAAGAGGACGTGCTCTCGATTTTCGGCTTCGCCTCGGCGGACGATGTCGCCGCGCTGGGCGGACACATCCTCGGCGGTGATGCCGCCGCCGCGCTCGAGTTCGTCGCGGCGCAGTCGGAAGCGGGGAAGGACCTCGGACGGCTTTTGTCCGACCTCGTTTCGATGAACCGCGACCTGCTTGTCGCCGAGGTGACCGGAAAGGACGCCCCCGGCCGCCGGGGCGAATTGCTCGTGCCGCTGCGAGGACGCTTCACGGCGCGCAAACTCACCGAATTGCTCGAAATCCTGTCCGCCGCGGAGGCCGGCCTGCGTTTTTCGCCCGACAAAAAACTCCCGCTCGAGATCGCGGTGATCAAGGGCATCCAACTTCTGCACACCGCCGACCTCGACGAGGTTCTTGCTACGCTCGCCGCCTTGCGTGGCGGCACGCCGGCCCCCGCGCCGGTCCGCCCGGCCCCGCGCGCCGCCGCGCCGAGGCCCGCCGCTCCCGTCGTCGCCAAACCCGCCACGGTTGCCGCGCCCGCCAAGCCCGCCGTGGTTGCCGCACCCGCGCCGGTTGAAGATGCCCGCGCGGCCTGGCGCGGAATCGTCGCGGAAGTCATCTCCCGCAACCCGTTGCGCAGCGCCTGGCTCGACGCGGCCGGCGAGGTGGCCGAGGAAGATGGCGCCTTGCGCGTGGTCTTCCCGCGCGACCAGGACAAACAACTCAAAACGCCCCACGCCAGGGAGCAGGGGAAGTTGATCGAGGAACTGTGGAAGCAAACCACCGGCCGTGCCGTGGTCTTCCGTCCCGAGGCGACCGGCGAAGTGGTGGCTGCGGCCGCGTCCGCGGCGTCGGTGCCGACGGCCGATGATTTCGAAAACGACCCGGGCATCGAGGCCGCCATCGAGTTGTTCGGGGCCACACTCGAACCGGAGGAAAAATCATGAACATCCAGAAAATGATGAAAGAGGCGCAGAAAATGCAGGAGCGCCTGGCCAAAGCGCAGAACGACCTCGCCGAGCAGACGATCGACGTCTCGTCCGGCGGCGGCAAAGTGAACATCAGCGTCAGCGGGGCGGGGGACATCACCGCGATCAGGATCGCGCCCGAAGTGGTCGACCCGCAGGACGTCGAAATGCTCGAGGACCTCGTCCTCTCCGCCGTGCGCGAAGCCCAGGACGCCGCCCGCAAACTCCAGTCCGACACCATGGGCCAAGTCGCCGGCGGACTCGGAGGATTGCCCGGCCTCGGGATTTGAGGCCGACGCGCGCGCCGGCTGTGACGAGTGATTTGTGACGAGTGACGAGTTCCTGTGGCCCCTTGCTTTCAGCACGCGAGACTTTCGGGCATGATTGATTGCCCGTTTCCGGTTCCTGCGTTAAGGTTTCTGTCTTCTGCGCCGGTATAGCTCAGTGGTAGAGCACCCGATTTGTAATCGGGCGGTCGTCGGTTCGAGCCCGACTGCCGGCTCCCATGGCTCGCCTGCCGGCGCCGAGCTCAGCAGGCTGGCGTGATGGCCCTGACCGCCGGCAGTCTGGTGTGGACGAGGCTCTGCATCCCTCTGGTCATCAGCAACAACCATCGGAAAGCGCGTATCGCGACTGATTATTGATTGGCAACGCGATGCTCGCGGGGTTTACTGGCGGCAGTTCCCAGTGAAAACACGCACCCTATTTTCTGCAGTTGCGGTGCTATGCCTCGCGTTTGCCATGCCGCCCGGCGTCTTGGCTCAAAATAACGTGGTCGTCCTGACGCTTGAGCAATCAACCAATAGGATGGCGAGTTGGCAGACGGCACTGGTTGTCACCAACGCGGTTGCACACACCAACGCTTTTTACCGGATGAAGATTGCGCTGGCGGCACCCACGCCGCCACCCCCGCCGTCGCTGGCGCCCGAGTGGAACTATGCGGTGAACGACGGCAACGAGGCGACCATTACGGGTTACAGCGGCCCGGGTGGCGCGGTGGTTATTCCGTCCAGCGTCAACGGGTATCCTGTCAGGAGCGTCGAACCGTATGCGTTCTACGGCCGCACCGGTCTGACCAGCGTAACGATCCCGTCCAGCGTGACGACCATCGGGTACGCTGCGTTCATGGGTTGCACGAGCCTGACGAGCGTGACGATCGGCAGCGGCGTGACGAACATCGGGGACTATGCATTTTACCAGTGCAGCAGCCTGACTGGCGTGACGATCCCGTCCAGCGTGACGATCATCGGGAAGTGGACGTTCGGCAACTGCACCAGTCTGACCAGCGTGACGATCGGCAACGGTGTGACCAGTATCGGGGACTACGCTTTCTACCAGTGCAGCAGCCTGACTGGGGTTGTTATCCCGGGCAGCGTGACGATCATCGGGAGCGGGACCTTCAGCAACTGCACGAGCCTGACCAGCGTGACGATCGGCAGCGGTGTGACGCGCATCGGGGACTACGCTTTCTACCAGTGCAGCAGCCTGACTGGAGTGATTATCCCGGGCAACGTGACGACCATAGGAAGCTGGACCTTCAGCAATTGCACGAGCCTGACCAGCGTGACGATCGGCAGCGGCGTGACGCGCATCGGCGATTATGCGTTTTACCAATGCAGCAGTCTGACCGGCGTGGTCATCCCGGACAGCGTGACGATCATCGGGAACTGGACGTTCAGCAACTGCACGAGCCTGACCACTGTGACGATCGGCAGCGGGGTGACGCGCATCGGGGACTATGCCTTCTACCAATGCACCAGCCTGACTGGAGTGATCATCCCGAACAGCGTGACGATCATCGGGAACTGGACTTTCAGCAATTGCACGAGCCTGACCAGCGTGACGATCGGCAGCGGCGTGACGAGCATCGGCGACTATGCGTTCTACCAATGCAGCAGTCTGACGGGCGTGGTTATCCCGAACAGCGTGACGATCATCGGGAACTGGACTTTCAGCAACTGCACGAGCCTGATCAGCGTGACGATCGGCAGCGGCGTGACGAGCATCGGCGATTATGCGTTTTACCAATGCAGCAGTCTGACCGGCGTGGTCATCCCGGACAGCGTGACGATCATCGGGAACTGGACGTTCAGCAACTGCACGAGCCTGACCACTGTGACGATCGGCACTGGTGTGACCAGTATCGGGAGCGGTGCGTTTGGATACTGTATCAAGTTGGTTGGTCTGGCGGTTGCGACCGGCAATTCCCACTATCGGAGCATCGGGGGTGTCCTCTTCAGCAAAGACGCGACCGTGCTGGTTGCTTTTCCCGGAGGGCTCACCGGTTCCTACGTTGTTCCGGATGGCGTGACGACCATCGGATCCTATGCCTTCCTCGGCTGCACCCTGACCGCCGTGACCATCCCGGGCAGCGTGACGATTATCAGGGCCTATGCGTTCCGGAGTTGCACCAGCCTGACCACTGTAACGATCGGCAATGGCGTGACAACGATCGGAGACGGTGCGTTTGCGGAGTGCAGTGCGTTGACCAGCGTTTATTTTCTGGGTAACTCTCCTTCGCTCGGAACGCAGGTTTTCGGAAGTATCAACCAACCCGGAAAAATATATTATGTGGTTGGCACCACGGGGTGGGCGTCTGGCTTCGGCGGTTGGTTGACCGAGGCACTTTCTGCCCCGGTCATCACCAGCAGCAGCTCGGCTGCCGGCACGGTGGGCACCGCCTTCAGCTACACCATTACCGCGAGCAACTCGCCGACGTCCTTCGGCGCCACGGGCCTGCCGGCTGGATTGAGCCTGAATGCTTCCACCGGAGTGATCAGCGGCACGCCGACCACGGCGGCGACTTCTACGGTGACCATCTCGGCCAGCAATGCGGGCGGGAGCGGCCAAGCTACGCTCGCGCTGACCATCGCGCTGATACCCGAGTGGACTTACACTTTGAACGAGAACAACGAAGCAACCATCACGTCTTACAATGGTCCTGGCGGTCACGTGGTTATTCCGGCGAGTGTTAATGGATATCCGGTGAGAGCATTGGGCGCTGAGATTGATGAGTACGGTTGGGCACCGAGTATATTTAGCAACCCGCTCGTCGTGACCAGTGTCACAATCCCCGACAGCGTGACGAACATCGGGGACTATGCATTTTACCAGTGCAGCAGCCTGACTGGCGTGACGATCGGCAGCGGCGTGACGCGCATCGGAGATTTGGCATTTGCGGCATGCAGTCTGTCGAGCATCACGATCCCGAACAGCGTGACGAGCATCGGATTTGCTGCCTTCGGGGGTTGCGGAAGCCTGGCCAGCGTGACGATTGGCAACGGCGTGACGACGATCGGAGAACGTGCGTTTATTGATTGCCCCAGCCTGACCAGCGTGACGATCGGAAACAGCGTGACGACGATCGGAGCCGTTGCGTTTGGGTATTGCCGCGGCCTGACCGACGTGACGATCCCGTCCAGCGTGACGACCATCGGGGACGCTGCGTTCATAAGTTGCACGAGCCTGACCAGCGTGACGATACCGGACAGCGTGACCAGCGTCGGGCCCTTTGCGTTCACCAACTGCACCAGTCTGACCAGCGTGACGATCCCGAACAGCGTGACGATCATCGGGGAGCACACGTTCAACAACTGCACCAGTCTGACCAGCGTGACGATCGGCAGCGGCGTGACGAGTATTGGGGACTATGCGTTCGGCGGTAGCGGACTGTTAACCATGACGATACCGGACAGCGTGACCAGCGTCGGGGCGGGTGCGTTTGAGCGGTGCTTCGGCCTGACTAGCGTGACGATCGGTAGCGGTGTGACGCGCATCGGGGACTACGCGTTCAAAGATTGCTACTTCTTAACCACAGTATATTTTCTGGGCAACTCTCCCTCGGTCGGGTTGGGGATTTTCGACAATATTAATCCGCTTGGAACGGTCTACTATCTGGGCGGCACCGCGGGGTGGGCGTCTGTCTTCGGCGGTTGGTTGACCGAGGCACTTTCTGCCGCCCCGGTCATCACCAGCAGCAGCTCGGCTGCCGGCACGGTGGGCACCGCCTTCAGCTACACCATTGCCGCGAGCAACTCGCCGACGTCCTTCGGTGCCACGGGCCTGCCGGCTGGATTGAGCCTGAATGCTTCCACCGGCGTGATCAGCGGCACGCCGACCACGGCGGCGACTTCTACGGTGACCATTTCGGCCAGCAATGCGGGAGGCACCGGCCAAGCTACGCTGGCGCTGACCATCGCGGATACCACCTCACCAGTCATGGCGCTGATCCCGGCGGGGAGTTTTTTGATGGGCGACGCCTTCAGTGAAGGTGGCTCTGACGAGCGGCCGGTGCATACGGTGAATGTGAGCGCCTTTTACATGGACAAGTATGAGGTGACCAAGGCGCTGTGGGACGAGGTGGCGAACTGGGCGGCGGCCAATGGGTATGACATTAGTGCGGCGAGCGCGGACGGGAAAGCGGCGAACCATCCGGCCTACAACCTCACTTGGTATGAGGCAGTCAAGTGGAGCAATGCGCGAAGCCAGAAGGAAGGTTTGACGCCGTGCTACACGGTGGGCGGTGTGGTGATGAGGACGGGGACATCCGATCCGGACTGCAATTTCTTGGCGAGCGGGTATCGTTTACCGACGGAGGCGGAGTGGGAGAAGGCGGCGCGGGGAGGGTTGAGCGGGAAGCGGTTTCCGTGGGGGGACACGATCAAGCACAGCGAGGCGAACTACTACAGTGACGCATTCTTCAGCTACGACGTGAGTCGGACGCGCTGGTATCACCCGACCTACGCGACGGGGAGCCAGCCCTACTCCTCGCCCGTTGGGTCGTTCGCACCGAACGCATATGGTCTCTATGACATGGCGGGGAACATGTCGGAGTGGTGCTGGGATTGGTGGGATTGGTATTCGAGCAGCTATTATGCGAGTTCTCCGTCGAGTGACCCGCGAGGTGCTACTTCGGGTTCCGCCCGGGTGCGCCGGGGCGGCAGTTGGGGCAGCAACGCCAGCAACACCCGCACGGCCGGCCGCGACCCCGGCTACGTCAGCAGCGGTCTGGGGTTCCGTTGTGTCCGCAGTTCAGTCCCGTGAGAACAGGCAGCAAGAGTAGCACACAATTGGGGTCACATCTTGACATTTGACATATCGCGGGCGGCTGTCCCAGGATTTGGCCGTGGCGAGGCCTGTGCGATGCGAGTTTCCCGGTGGTTGGTATCACCTCACGGCTCGGGGCAATGAGCGCAAGGACATCTTCCGCGATCATCGTGATCGGGAGCACTTTGTCGATCTGCTTGCGGAGTTGGAGGGGCGCTTCGGGTTGGAGGTGCATGCTTATGTTTTGCTGGGCAATCATTACCATCTGCTGGTGCGGATGCGGCGGGAGAGGGGCTTGAGCGCGGGCATGCAGTTTTTGGGCGTGAGCTATAGTGTGTGGTTCAACCGCCGGCACCGGCGCAGCGGGCACCTTTTTCAGGGGCGATTCAAAGCTGTGGTGGTGGACTTCGATGCTTGGGGCGGAGCGTTGAGCCGCTACATCCACCTCAACCCGGTGCGGACAAAGCGGCACGGGCTGGACAAGAGGGCGCGGGCGGCGGACCGGGAGGGTCTGGGTGCAGTGGTTCCCAAAGAGGAGGCCGACCGCCGACTGGCGCGCTTGCGGGAAGAACGCTGGAGTTCCTATCCGGCCTACGCGGGCCGGAGCGAGTGCCCGCCATGGCTGCACACGGCGGAGACTTTGGCCAAGTTCGGCCGGGGTTCGCGGGGAGTGGCCCAATATCGGCGTTATGTGGAGGAAGCGGTCCGCGGCGGATGGCCGGAAAGCCCGTGGCAAAATCTCGTCGGGGGCTTCGTGCTCGGCGGCAAGGATCTCTTGGGCAAGGTGCGAAAGCAGGCCAAAGCCGATCCGCGCGAGCAACCGGGTTGGAAGGAGATTAAGCGGCAGGTCGGCCTCCCCGAAATCGTGGCGGCAGTCCGGCGCTTGCGGGGCCAGACGCGGAAAGACAAGAGCGCGCGGCATGGAGACTGGGGGCGTCCCATGGTGCTGATGGCCGCGCGTCGCCTGGCTGGTATCGACAACCGGACCTTGGCCGATTGGATGGGAGGACGGAACGACTCCGCCGTGACCCAAGCGGTCAAGCGGTTGGAAGCGAGGATGCAGACAGACCGCAAGCTGGCGAAATTCTACGCGTCGCTCCAAAAAGAAATGTCAAATGTCAAGATGTGACCCCATAGGGCGGCGTTGTCGGGTAGCGCGGACAAAGCCGGTCCTTCCTACTCTCAGCGCTGGATGACGCGGCCGTCGGCTTTGAGGACGTTCACGCCGATGGGTTTGCCGGGGTGGACGGGTTGGAAATCGGAGGCGACGGTGAGGCGGCCGATGTTTTCGATGTTGAAGGTGCCGCGGCGGCTGTAAATTTTCACGCTTACCGGGGTTTCGTCCTGCAAGACCGGCGAGAAGTGGTAGCTGGTGCCGTGTCTTTCCACGACGCGCGCGGTGGCGGCGTCGGTCGGGCAGGTGAGGGTTTCCCGCGTGACGTCGTAAGGTCCGAGCAGCTCGAGCGCGGTGCCTTTGTCGGGCAGGTCGTCGGGCAGGGAGGGCGGATCGGTTTCGATGGCGGGAAAGCGGTAGTCGTTGTCCGCCGCGTATTGCTGCACGGCGACCCCGATCTGGCGGAGGTTGTTCACGCACTTGGCCGAACGTCCGCGCTCGATGGCCAGACCGATGGCGGGCGAGGCGAGGGTGGCGAGCACCGCGAGGATGGCCATCGCGACAAGCAACTCGACGAGGGTGAAGGCGCGGCTCATCGCGACTCGCGGCGGCCTTCCGATTTGCGTTCCCAATAACGCTTGCTGCGATCGATGCGTTGTTCGGGGGTCATTTTGGCCTCACGGGCCAGGCGGCGGTCCTCCATGCGTTCCTGCACTTCCGGACGGTTGAAAAATTCGCGCGCCTTGTCGCGGCGTTCCTCTTCGGGCAGGTCGCGCACGGACTGCCAGAAGTCGCGCATCGTCTGGAAATCCTCGCGGGCCTTGGCCTGCTCGGCGGTGGGGAGCAGGGCGATCTGGGCTTCGACGCGTTCGGCCAGACGCTCGGGATTCCTCATCCAACCCCCTCCACCGCGCCCGCCCGCCTCTTGTCGTGGAGCCGCCCCGATCCACGCGCCGCGTCCGCGTTGCCCCTGTTCGCGGTCGCCGCCTGTCCGCTCGCCGCTCCCGCGCAGCAGGAAGACTTCGCGGGAAACGCCGCCGGCTTGTCGGAAAAGCGAGGTGGCGACCGAGCGGACGGTGCCCGGCGACACTTCCGGCACTTCGGGTTGCCACGAGGCGGGCGCGGCGAAGAACACGCCGGTTTTCTCCGCGCCTTCCTGCAGGAGCGACGAGAGTTTGCCGCTGCCCGAGGGCGTCCATTGCATCTCCCGCAGGTCCATGGCCTGGCCCGACTCGGGTTCGACCAGTGAAAAACCGCCGGCCTGGTAGGAGGTCCACCCCGCTGTCTCGCGGCCTGCTCCGAATCCCGACAGCGCCGCTTCGATCGCCGCCGCGTCTGGCGCCCCGAGGTAAGCGAGCCGCCAGTTGGCCCCGGTGCGCACGGCCGTGATGTCCAGAGCTTCCACCGCGGGCATGCGGCGGACGCGGAGTGACACCTTGGTGTCGGGGGGCAAGTCGGACACGATTTCCACACCGCCTTGGCGGCGGATCTCGCCGAGGACCTGTTCGATTGGCGCGTTTTCCGCATCGATGGTGACCAGGCCCCAGCCGGAGTAAATGTGCCACGCGCCCCAGGCGAGCAGGGCTCCGCCCACTCCCGTCAAAAGAAGAAATCTGCTGTTCATCTGGCCCATATAACCCCGGCCACCGCGTCCCGTCGCGGCTTTCCGGACGAAAAATTGATCCTCTGCTCTTTTCTTGCGTCCGACTCCCCGCCTGCTATAGTGGAATCTCCGGAACACTTGTCATGACTGACCGCGAAACTAGTGCCGTGCAGGACGCCAAACTGCACTTTCTTGATTACTGGCGGGTCATCCGCCTCCGCCTGCCGATCATCGTGCTGGCTTTCCTGCTCGTCGTGGTCACCGCGGGGGTGACGACCTATTTCCTGCCGCGGCAATACCAGTCGAACGTCATCATCGAGGTTGAGCAGAACGAGCAGAAGATCAGGATTTTCCGCGAGGGCTACGAGGGCGGCATGGGCATGGACCCCCGGTTCGCCACCACGCAGTTCCAGATCATCCAGCGCAAGGAGATGCTTTATCCGGTGATCGACACGCTCGACCTGGTGCAGCGGTGGAGCGAGGAGTTCGGCATCCGCACCCGCGAACAGGCCTACTTCAAGCTCCGCGGCATGATCGACGTCCGCGAGGTCCGCAACACGAACCTCCTCCAGATCAGCGTCGAGAGCACCAATCCCGAGGAAGCCTCCGAATTGGCCAATTCGATCGCGCAGGAATACCAGCGCAAGCGCATCGAGGAGCAGCAGAAGTTGCTCAGCGCTTCCCTTGCCACGTTGGAAGAAGAGGTGGGCAAACAGCGCAAGAAAGTGGCCGAGGCCAACGACGAAATGGGCCGGATCCGCACCGAACTCGGCATCACCGACTTGAACCCCGACAGCATGGAAGACCCCCTGCAGGCGCAGGAAAAAGTCCTCATGGACCAGGAATCGATCGTCGGGGAGGCACGGAGCCGGGCGGCCACCCTGCGCACCAAATACGAGGAAATCGAAAAACTCTCGGGCGACGATCTGATCCGCGCGCTGCCCACTCTGGAAATCCAGGATCAGACGGTCGCCCAGATCCTGCCGCAATACCAGGAGACCGACTCGGAGCTGGCCCGCGCTTTGCAGTCCGGCCTCGCGCGTCGCCACCCGACCATCACGGCCTTGGCGGCCAAGAAAGCGACCTATGAAAAGCAGCTGGCCGACCAAGTGGGCAGCATCCGCCGCACCCTGGCCGCCAATCTGGAAATCACCGAGCGCTCGCTCTCCACGCTCGAGGGCGAACTCGACCAGATGCGCGGGAGCCAGCGCGACACGAAGAACCGCAGTGCCGAATACGCCCGGGCCAAGAACAATTACATCCAAGTCAAAAAGGTCCTCGAGGCGGCGGAACTACGTTTCTCCACCGAGACCATGCAGCGCAGCATGCCGATGAGTCCGGCCCGCATTTGGGAAAAAGCGGAACCCGCCTCCGCACCCTCCAAGCCCAATGTCCTCCTCAACATGGCCCTCGCCACGGTCGTCGGGCTCATTGTCGGTATCGGTCTGGCCTTCTTCCTCGAGTATCTCGACACCAGCGTGAAGACCATGGAGGACGTGGAGAACTTCCTCCAAGTGCCCGTCCTTGCCGTGGTGCCCAAGGAAATCGCCCTGCTGGTCGACCAACCGGAATCCACGGTCGATGCCGAGGCCTACCGCATTTTGCGGACCAACGTGGAATTCAACCGCTCGTCGGCCGAGGCCAACACCGTGACATTCGTCAGCGGCGGCGCCGGGGAAGGCAAGTCGACGACTTTGGCCAACTTGGCGTGGACGTTCGCGCAGGGTGGCTACAACACGCTCATCGTGGACGCCGACCTCCGGCGTCCGACCCAGCACCGCATTTTCGGCCTCAACGGCGACCACGGCCTCTCCGACTTCCTCACGACCGACATCGACCTCGAGGACATCGTGCAGACCACCTCGCTGCCCAATCTCTTCATCCTGCCGAGCGGCAAACTGCCCCACGACGCCGTCGGTGTGCTCAACTCGCAGCGCATGATGGACCTGGTCGCGCAGGTCAAGAACCGCTTCGACATCGTGTTTTTCGACTCGCCCCCGATCCTCGGAGTGAGCGATGCCTCCGTGCTGGTCCGCGCCCTCGACCTGACCATCGTCGTCGTGCAACACCGCCGTTTCCCCCGCGCCATGCTACAGCGCGTCAAACAAGCCGTGCAAAACGTCGGCGGCAACATCCTCGGGGTCGTGCTCAACAACGTGGATGTCCGTCACGACCAGTATTACGAATACTACACGAACTACTACAATTACTACTACACACCCCGGGTCGCGGCCGAAGGGACCAACGGGGCCTTGCCCGCGTCCGGAGGCCGGCCCAAACCGGTCGCCCGCCGCTCCGCGCGCTCGGCCTCCGAGGATGAGTATTAAGATGCGCGCCCTGCCGACCCTGGTTTTCCTCGCGGTGTTCTTGGCCGGAGCGGTTCCGTCCGCGCTCGCTTCCGATGCCGCCTTCCGCAACGGGGACACCATCGAGCTGCGCATCGGGGGCGTGCCCGCCGAGGAAACGCAACTGGTTACCGGGGCCTACACGGTGGACGGGGACGGCTTCATCAACCTCCCGCACATCGGCAAAGTGCGCGCCACGGGACTCAGCCAGGCCGCCCTGCAGAGTGCGGTCGAAGCCGCCTACCGCAGCGGGGAAGTTTACACCAACCCGACCATCACCGTGACCATTCCCGCCACGCAGCGCTTCGTCAACGTGAGTGGTGACGTCCGCCAACCGCGGCGCGTCGAATACACTCCCGACCTCACCGTGCTGGGTGCGATCAGCGCCGCCGGCGGTTTCACCGACTACGCCGACCAGCGCAAGGTCCGGCTTCTGAGGAAAGGCCGCGCCCAGATCGTCGACATCAAAGCCGTCCGCTCCGACCCGTCGCTCGATATCGTCCTTCTGCCCGGCGACCACATCGAGGTGCCGCAAAGCTTCTGGTGAGCCGGTCGCGTCCGCTTGACGGGCCTTAATACCCCGCTATCGTCCAAGGGTGCGCCAAGCGATTTTCCTGCGGACGATTTTTGTTTTCCTGCTGTCCGCGGAAGCCGGGATTAGCCAGTTGCCGCTTGGCGCTGTGGTCAACAAAAACGGGAGCAGTGTCACCGGAGTGACGTTCCGGGTCTGGGCGCCCAATGCAACCGGAGTCGCGGTGCGGGGGCAGTTCAACAGCTGGGGCGAGACGGCCATGACCAAAGACAATGCCACCGGGTATTGGACAGTCACGGTGCCGGCCGCGCGTCCCGGGCAGGAATACAAATACTTTCTGCGCTGGGCGGGCAACACCAGCGGCACGTGGAAGCATGATCCCCGGGTATTTCTCGTCCGCAACAGAAACTCCGTCATCTACGACCACAGCGCCTTCGATTGGGGGACGACGGTGCGTCCAACAATTCCGGTCGAGCAGCAGGTTATGTATGAGCTGCACATCGGCAGCTTCTACGATCCGAATCCCGCGGATAATCGTCCGGGAACATTCGACGATGCGATTTCCCGCCTCGGTTACCTGCAGGGGCTCGGGGTGAACGTCATCGCCCTGATGCCGGTCAACGAGTTCGGCGGGGATTACAGCTGGGGATACAATCCGGAGCACCTCTTCGCCATCGAGTCCGCCTACGGCGGGCCGGACGGGCTGAAAAGATTCGTCAAAGCGGCGCACGAGCGGGGCATGAAAGTGCAGCTCGATGTGGTGCACAACCACTGGAATCCGCCGGGTGACGGGCTTTGGGAATTCGACGGGACAAACAACATCTACTTCTATCCGGACAACCCGCAGGGTTGGACGGCGTGGGGGCGTCGTCCGAACTATTCCCAACCCGAGGTCCGGCGTTTCATCCGCGAGAACATCCTGGCTTATCTCGACGATTTCCGCGTCGATGGATTCCGCTGGGACTCGCCGCAGAACGTCCTCGGTTATGATGCCAACGGCACCAAACTCGTTGTCAACGGCGAGGAAAGATACGACATCGGCAATCCCCAGACCCTGCTGCCGGACGGCAAGAGCCTGCTTATGGAGATCAACCGCTTGATCCACTCGCAGTATCCCGGGCGCTGGAGTATCGCGGAGGATGCCGACCTGCTCACCGTGCGGCCGGAGGGGGCGTGGTATCCGCCGGGAGGTTTTCTCGACCTGCTGCGCGTCGATGACGCGACCGACAGTTTCCACGGCCACTGGCAGACCAGTTTCCACAACGAAATCACGCCGGAGATCGCCTCGGCTTCGCCCAACGTCGGGAAAATCCGGGACAAGGTCGGCGGCTGGTCCGAGCCTCCGGGCTACCGCGTCATCTTCAGCGACAACCACGACAAGTCGGGTAGCCTTAACAATGAGACGCGCTTGGCCAATCGCATGGATCCGCTCGATCCGGAGGGCAGAACCGCGCGCCGCAAGACGCTGCTCAACGCCGTCCTCACCCTCACCGCCCCGGGTACGCCGATGCTCTGGATGGGCCAGGAGTTCCAGGCCACCGGGCCGTTCAGCGACAGTGTGCCGCTCGACTGGCGCCGCGCCTCCGCCCAGCACCGCATTTTCCGCGCCCACCGCGATCTGGTCGGCCTGCGGGAGACTCTGCCGGCGTTGCGCAACTCCGACCTCGCCACCGCCCCGGGCGGGGTGGATGAGGCCGCCGACCTCCTCGTTTACTGGCGGCGCGTTTCCGGAGCGCCGGACGATGATGTTGTCGTTTTCATGAATTTTTCCGGCCAAACCCGCAGCGACATCAATGTCCTGTTTCCTGCCCCCGGGACATGGTACGTGCAGATGAATACAGACTGGCAAGTGTATGGGGACGACTTCGGCAATGTCGGGCCCGGCGGCAGTGTCAGCGTGAGCGGGAGCACAGGTTCACGGATCACCATTGCGCCGCACAGTGCGATCATCTTCGCCCGCACCGCAGCGCCCGCGGGCGTGGCGCTCGATGACATGGACGGGGACGGCTTGCCGGACGGCTGGGAAGCCATGACCGGCGTCACCGATTTTTCCGCGTCATCCGATCCTGACAGCGATGGCATCAGCAATCTGGCCGAGTTCCGGCGTTCGAGCGACCCGCTGATCGCTGATCGCATGTCATTGGCGGGAGACCGGGCCCCGCTGGGTTGGACTCCGGACAACGCCGCGCTGCGGATGACGTGGTCCGACGCGCGTCAGAGTTGGGAGTGGGTCGGGTCATTCTCCGGAACGTACCAATTCAAGTTCGCCAGCGGGCCGGGGTGGGATGGCGCCAACTACGGCACGGGTGCCGGCGTCCCGCCCGGCACGGCCGCCGTCGCCGGGGCCGGCAATCTCTCCAACAACTTTGTCGCTGGACGCTATCGCATCGCTTTCAACGAATTCTCCGGGGCCTATTCGATCACCAGCTACCCGGTTTCCACCGAGTGGTGGGAAACCAACGGGCTGCCTGCGCCTTTGCCGACGAACAGCTCCGATCCGCGTTGGGACCATGATCCCAACGGCGACGGCCTCAGTCACCGGCTGGAATACGCCCTCGGCGGCAGTCCCGTGGCAGCCAACACCAGAGGGCTCTTTTCGTCATGGCCGACCAACGCCGGCGGAAGCAACCGCCTGGTCCTGCAATGGCTGCAGCGCACGAACGGCGGCGCTTCCCTCGGCATCGCGCCGATGGTTTCCACCGGCCTCGCGATCCCCGACTGGACAACCGACGGCGTCTCCGTGGCCCCCAGTGTCAACCAACTCGATGTCCCGGCCGGCTTCCAGCGCCGGGAGGCGTCCGTTCCGATGGACGGCGGGTCGAAGTTCCTGCGGCTGCAGGTCACCGGCCCCTGAGCTGACCCTGTATGCGCCGGTTGCCCCGACCGAAGACCGCTTACCGTCCGCTGCGCGATCCGGGCAAAAAGCCGAAGGGCGCCAAGGATCGTTGGGTCGGGGTGATTCTCGAGCGCGACAATCCGAATGACCGCCGTTCGCCGGGTACCATGTATGTCTACGGCAAGCAGGGTTACCTCGGCGACTTCCGCACCAACGAGAACGGGTTCATGGGCAACACACGGGGCATTCCGCTCGGACATTACACCCTGCAACCGAAACGCCAAAGCGGCGCCAATTGGCCGGCGCAGACCCCGGCCATCACCGGTCCGGGCCAGCCGGTGGGCAAGCCGGGGCCCGGATACAAGGCGGACGCCATTCTGCTGCATCCCGAAGGGCCGCGCGGCGTCCCCGATTCCCGCTCCTGCATCACGACGAACGCCGAAGGTTTCCGCCGTGTCATGCACATCATGCACCAAGTGCCGGATTCCGTGGTGCCGCTGATCGTGGCGTAAGAGCTGCAACGGTGGCCTCACCGCCGGTTGTTTCGTCCGGGCAACCGCCGGCGGGGGCGGCGACGCTACAGAAGGAACGGGCCCGCCATTGACACCGCGCCTCCGCACCACCATAGTCCGCCCTCCTTTTCGCACCCGCATGGAAAACATACGCAACGTCGCCATCATCGCCCACGTCGACCACGGCAAAACCACCCTCGTCGACCAGCTGCTCCGTCAGTCCGGCACCTTCCAGGCCCACGAGAAACTCGAAGAGCGGGTCATGGACTCGATGGATCTGGAGAAAGAGAAGGGGATCACCATCCGGGCCAAGAACGCTTCGCTCAAGTGGGACAAATACCAGATCAACATCGTCGACACTCCGGGCCACGCCGACTTCGGCGGCGAAGTGGAACGCATCATGAAAATGGTCGATGGCGTCCTGCTCGTGGTCGACGCCTACGAAGGCCCGCAGGCCCAGACCAAATTCGTCCTGCGCAAAGCGATGGAAAACGGCCTCAAGCCGGTGGTGGTCATCAACAAGATCGACCGCGACAACGCCCGCCCGCACAAGGTCCTGGATATGGTCTTCGAGCTTTTCCTCGAACTCAACGCGACCGACGAACAGCTCGATTTCCCGCACATTTACGCCAGTGCCAAAGCCGGCTTCGCCAAACGCGAGCTGGTCGATCCGAGTGATACGATGGTGCCGCTCTACGAGGCCATCGCATGGCATATCCCGGCGCCGAAGAAATCGGAGGCCGAATATTTCCAGATGCTCGTCTCGAACCTCGACTACAGCGATTACCTCGGACGTATCGCCTACGGGCGCGTGATCAGCGGATCGGTCAAGGTCGGGCAATCGATCGTCTGCATCCACGCCGACGGACGCAAGGAACGGGCCAATGTCACGGCCATCTTCGGCCATCAGGGCATGGAGAAGGTGAAGATCGAATCCGCGGCGGAAGGCGACATCATCGGCCTGGCCGGGTTCGAGGACGTCTTCATCGGCGAGACGCTGGTCGACAACGAAGAGCGCGAGGCGCTGCCTTTCGTCCAGATCGATCCTCCGACCATCAGCATGCGGATTTGCGTCAACGATTCGCCCCTGGCCGGCCGCGAGGGGAAGCTCCTCACCGCGCGCCAGATCAAAGACCGCCTCATCCGCGAAACGCGGACCAACGTTTCCCTGCAGGTCTCGGAAACCGAAGCGGCCGGGCAATTCGAAGTCAAAGCCCGCGGCGAGATGCAGATTGCCATCCTCGTCGAGCAGATGCGCCGCGAGGGGTTCGAACTTCTTGTCTCGCGTCCCGAGGTGATTTTCCAACGTGACGCCGGCGGCTCCCTGCTCGAGCCGATGGAGACCCTTTACGTCGACGTGCCGCCGGACAACTTGGGCGACATCCTCCAGTCGCTGGCCGCGCGCAAAGCCGACATCGCCAACATGGAGCACCATCCGCACAGCGTGCTGGTCGAGGCCGTCATCCCGACGCGCGGCATCATCGGGTTGGAGACCGACTTGGTCAACGCGACCAAAGGCCTCGGCACCATGAGCCACCTGTTCAAGGAATACGGACCGCACAAAGGCGACATCCCCAGCCGCGGCAAAGGCGTGCTTATTTCCATGGAGGGCGGCATCAGCATGGCTTACGCGCTCGATACCATCCAGGAACGCGGGCGCCTTTTCATCGGGCCGCAGGAAGAAATCTACGAAGGAATGATCGTCGGCGAGAACGCGCGTCCGGACGATTTGCCGGTCAATCCCTGCAAGGCGAAAAAGCTGACCAACATGCGCAGCCAGGGCGACGGCAAGGGCATCCAGTTGGCCCCGCCCATCCAGATGACCCTCGAGCGCTCGCTCGAATACATCGCGCCCGACGAATACGTCGAAGTCACGCCCAAGACCCTGCGTCTCCGCAAGAAGCTCCTCGACGCCACCGCCCGCAAGCGCGCCGCTTCGAAGACGGGGGCTTGATAAAGTAAAAGCGGCGTCCCTGCCGCTTATCGGAAACGGTTCAAGCGGCAAATGCCGCTTCTACTTTTTCCCGGACATGCTGGAATCATCTTCATGCCCGCGCTCGAACAAAAGCTGAAGGAAGTCTTCGGCTACGACACGTTCCGTCCGCACCAGCGGGAGATCGCCGAGTCGTTCCTCGCCGGACGCGATACCCTGGCCATCTTGCCGACCGGAGCGGGCAAAAGCCTTTGTTACCAGCTCCCGGCCATCGTTCGGGACGGGTTGACCGTGGTCGTTTCGCCGCTCATCGCCCTGATGAAGGATCAGGTCGACCAACTGACGGCCAGCGGGGTGGCGGCGACCTTTTTGAATTCATCGCTCGAGTCCGCCGAGGCCAAGAAACGTTTCGCCAGGCTGTACGCCGGCGAATACCGCATGCTTTACCTCGCGCCCGAGCGGCTCATGTTGCCGGATTTCCTGCCCAAGCTTCGCGAGTGGGGGATGAAGGCGCTGGCCGTCGACGAGGCGCATTGCATCAGCGAGTGGGGCCACGACTTCCGTCCGGAATACCGTCGCTTGCGCGAAGTGCGGGAAACTTTCGCCGGCATCCCGTTGCTCGCCCTCACCGCCACGGCCACGCCGCGGGTGCGGGAGGATATCCGCACGCAGCTCGAATTGCGCGATCCGGAAATTTTCATCGCGAGTTTCAACCGTCCGAATCTGACCTATCGCGTCATCCCCAAAGCGAAAGCCGCCGCACAGGTGGTCAAGTATGTGGGCGATCGTGCGGGGGAGTCCGGCATCGTCTATGCCCAATCGCGCCGCGCAGCCGAGTCGCTGGCCGCCGCCTTGCGCGATGCGGGGATCGAAGCGGCCCCTTACCATGCCGGACTGGACGCGGAGGAACGGTCGCGCAACCAAGAGGCGTTCCTTCGCGATGAAGTGCAGGTGGTCTGCGCCACCATCGCTTTCGGCATGGGGATCAACAAACCGAACGTGCGCTTCGTCATCCACGCCGACTTGCCCAAGAACGTGGAAAGCTATTACCAGGAAACCGGACGCGCCGGGCGCGACGGATTGCCGTCCGAGTGCCTCCTCCTCTACTCGCGCGGCGACGTGGTCAAATACCTGCGTTTTTTCGAGGAGATCACCGACCTGCAGGCCCGGCGCGAGGCGCGGACGCAGCTCGAGAAGATGACCCACTTTGCCGAGGACGAGCGCTGCCGCCGCGTGGCGCTCCTCGGGTATTTCGGGGAGCAGTGGACCGTGGAGAACTGTGGGGCCTGCGACCAGTGTCTCGCACCGCGCGAAAAGTGGGACGCCACCACCGATGTGCAGAAGCTGCTCAGTTGTATCGTGCGACTGCGGCAGAAGAGCGGGTTCAGCACAGGATTGAACCACGCGGTGGAAGTGCTGACCGGGGGCAAATCGGAAAAGATTCTGCGCTGGGGGCACGACGCGGTCAGCACGCACGGCGTGGGGAGCGACCAGCCGCGGGCTTACTGGGTCGACCTCGGACGTCAATTGCTCCGGCTCGGTTTGCTCGAAGCCACGGAGGACAAATTCGCCACGGTCAGCGTGACGGAGCGCGGCATGGAGGTCTTGCGCGACCGTTCACCGGTGCAGCTGGTCCGCCCGATGGTCGTGCCATCGAGGGATCGCGGGCCGGCTGGTCCGCGCAAGCGGCGTCCGCGCGCCGGCGAAGTGGAATGCGACGAGGGGCTCTTTGAGGTGCTGCGCAAGCTGCGCGCCGAGTTGGCGCGCGCCCGCAACGTGCCGCCTTATGTCGTTTTCTCCGATGCCACCCTGCGCCACATGGCGCGGGAGTATCCGCGCGATGAGGTTTCGCTGCTCCAGGTGCCGGGAGTGGGGGAGCGGAAGTTGTCCGACTACGGACAAGTCTTTCTCGCGGCGATCGGCGGGTGGTTGGCGACCAAGCCGCGCCTGGGTTTCAGCAAAATGTAGCAGCGGCGCCCCCGTCGCCGGTCGTTTCAGCGATTCGTCGCCGGGGACGGTGACACTACAGGCTTTTCGCATCGACACAGATGGACGGATCTGGTTTCTCAACGCGCATGTCGAACGATGTCGGTCAGTTGCTTTTGGTCGGGGTGCCGGGAACGGAATTGGACGCGGCAACGGCGACCATGCTGCGGCGGGTGCAGCCGGGCGGGTTCATTCTTTTCGGCCGCAATATCAAAGCGCCGGAACAGTTGCGGAAGTTGATCGACGACCTGCGCGATCTTTCGGAGGTCGAGCCGGTCATCACCATCGATCAGGAAGGCGGACGCGTCTCGCGTCTGCGCTTGATCGGCGAGGAGCCGCCCAATGCGCAGCAATTGCGCGACCGCGGGAATCCGGAACTGGTGCGGCGTCACGGGGAGCTGACCGCGAAATTGCTCCGCCTCTTCGGGTTCAATCTCGATCTTTGTCCGGTGCTCGACCTTTCCTTCGATGACGAGGCGGACAATTCCCTGCGCGGGCGTTGCTATGGCAAGACAGTGGACCAGGTCATTGCCTTGGCGGGCGAATTCAACACCGGTTTGCGCGGCGGCGGCGTCTTGAGTTGCGGGAAGCATTTTCCCGGTTATGCCGCGGCGGTGGAGGACCCGCACCATTCGTTCCCGGTCATCGAGCGCGACCGGGCGGCCATGGAGGCCAATGAACTCGCCGTATTCCGTCATTTCGCGCCGCTGGTCGACAGCATGATGATCGGGCATATCCACTACGGTTCGCTCGATCCGGAGGTCCGGCCGGCCTCGCTCTCGCCCGCCATGATCAACGGCTTGCTGCGCCGGGAAATGGGCTTCGACGGGCTGGTCATGACCGACGACCTCGACATGGGCGCGATTCTCAACACGACGTCCTTCGACGACATGCTGTCGCTCGGCCTGGCCGCGGGCAACGACTTGCTCATGATCTGCCACCGGGTGGACATGCTCGACCAGGCGCGGGCCGTGCTGGAGAAGCAACCGGAGTCCGTGCGCCAGCCGGCCTTGCGGCGGGTGGCGGATTTCAAAAAGAAAATGGCGGCGCCGACCGCGTTTTCCCCGGCCGGATTCGACGCGATCAACCGCGACATCTGGGACCTGCGCGTGGCCACGCTCGGCGAGGAGAAGGCGCGCGAAAAGAGTGTCGAGGACGGCAAGCGTTCGCCGGTGGAAATTTATTAGGAAGGTTGAGGATTGAAGGATGAGCGCTGAGGGAGCGGAAGCGATCGCTCTGCCCTTCCTCGACTGGGTCGTCCTCGCGCTCTATTTCGCGGCGATGCTCGGGGTGGGGGTTTATTTCTACCGCTCGGGGAAGAGTTCGACCGCGGCGGGGTTCACCAAGGCGGACGGCGCCATGCCGGGGTGGGTTGTCGCTTTGTCCATCCTCGCCACCTATGTCAGCAGCATCAGCTTCCTCGCCTTGCCCGGGCGCGCCTACGCGGGGAACTGGAATGCGTTTGTTTTCAGTCTCTCGCTGCCGCTGGCCTTGTGGGTCGCGGCGCGATGGTTTGTGCCGTATTACCGCGCGACGGGCGAGGTGTCGGCCTACAGCCATCTCGAGACTCGCTTCGGTCCGTGGGCGCGGGTTTACGCGGGCGTCTGCTACTTGCTGACCCAGCTGGCGCGGATGGGCTCGGTCATGTTCCTCATGGCGCTGCCGATGCATCTTCTGCTCGGGTGGGAAATGCATTGGATCATCCTCATGACGGGGGTGTCGGTCATCATCTACACCTTGCTCGGCGGGATCGTCGCGGTGATGTGGAGCGATGCGGTGCAGGCCTTGATTCTGATGGCCGGTGCGTTGCTCTGCCTCGTCTTGCTGGTCATGGGTTTGCCCGGCGGGGCGGCGGCGGGCTGGGATGTCGCGGTGGCGTCCGACAAATTTTCGCTCGGCAGTTTCGGCGCGTCCTTGGGCGAGCCGACCTTCTGGGTCGTGCTGGCCTACGGGATTGTCATCAATCTGCAAAATTTCGGCATCGACCAGAATTACGTGCAACGCTATGTGGCCGCGCGGTCGGAAACGGCGGCGCGGCGGAGCCTGTGGTTCGGCGGGATCCTTTACCTGCCGGTGTCGGCTGTCTTTTTCCTCATCGGCACGGGCTTGTTTGTTTTCTACGGGGCGCAACCGGAGTTGCTGCCCGAGGCGTTGCAGGGCCCGGACGCGGCGGACCGCATTTTGCCTTACTTCATTCTCACCCAGTTGCCGGCCGGCGCGAAGGGGCTCTTGTTGGCCGCGATTTTTTCCGCCGCGATGAGCACGATTTCGACCAGCCTCAATTCGTCGGCCACTTTGCTCCTGACCGATTGGTATCGGCGGTTTTTCCGCCCGCAGGCCGACGAGCGCGAGTCGATGCGCGTGCTGCACGGCGCGACCTTGGCCTGGGGAATGCTCGGGACCGGGGTGGCCTTGGCCATGATCGGGGTCAAAGCCGCGCTCGATGCCTGGTGGATGCTCTCGGGAATCTTTGCCGGCGGGATGCTCGGACTGTTCCTGCTCGGGCTGATTTCGCGGCGGGCCGGGAATCCGGCCGCGGTCACGGCCGTGGTCTCCGGGGTGCTGGTCATTCTCTGGATGACCCTGACCCCCGGGGCGGCCGCGTGGCCCGAGGAGCTGCAGAGTCCGTTCCACACCTTCATGACGGTGGTGGTCGGGACGCTGGTCGTCCTTCTGGTCGGGCTGGGGGTGAGTGCTCTGAAGGGTAGAAGCGGCGTCCCACCGCTCGACACCCGACGATAAGCGGCGGGGACGCTGCTTCTGCTCTTCCGGACAGGGTGGAGACCCCTTTTTTGTGACGTTTCCCTCTGCAATTCGGGCTTGAGTCGGAGTATTAGGACAGCTTATAAAAAGCGTTCTGCCGCGAGTTCGCGCTTGCGGCTTTTTAATGTCCATGACCTTCTTTTTGCCGATCGCTGCCGACATTCCGCTCTATGCCGACAAGCTCTTGTTGGAGATCGATTGGCTGACCAATTCGATCCTCGTTTCGCTCCTGGTCGTGGGCATCGTCTTTTTCTTCGCCCGCCGCGCCACCAAGGAAGTGAAGCTCGTTCCGGACGGTCCGCAGAATGCCTTCGAGGCCATCGTCGAGACGCTCTACGACACGGTGGAGGAAATTGTCGGCCCGCATATGGTGAGCAAAGTGTTCTCCCTTCTGGCCACGCTCTTTCTTTTTATCCTGATCTCCAATTGGTTCGCCCTTTTGCCCGGCGTGGGCTCGATCGGTTTCGGGGAGCGCACCGGCTTCCTCACCGTGCCGAACATCGAGGTGCCCATTCTCCGTCCGACCACCGCCGACCTCAACATGACCCTGGCCATGGCCCTCGTTTTCATGGTGCTCTGGCTTTACTGGTCGATCCAGGAAATGGGCGTGGGCGGTTTCCTCAAGCACATGTTCGGGGTCAAGGGCGGACTCAAGGGCTTCATGGCTATTGTTCTCATGCCCATCTTTTTCATGGTCGGGGTGATCGAAGTCGTCTCCATCGCTTTCCGTCCGGTTTCCCTTTCCCTCCGCCTTTTCGGCAACGTCTTCGCCGGCGAGAACCTCCTGGTCACCATGCTGACCCTGGGCAAGAAGCTCGGTCTTCCCGATTTCGTCGCCTACCTCTCGAGCATCGTTCTCCCTCTTCCCTTTTACTTCCTCGAACTGCTGATCGGACTGCTCCAGGCGATGGTTTTCACCCTGCTCTGTGCGGTTTACATCACGCTCTCCACGACCCACGACGAGGAGGAAGCGCACTGACCCTTTCCCGCCGTGACCATGCCCAGAGCGTGGGCGGCGTGAACCAACAACAACACACGAAATAATATGATCACACCCATCATCGCAGAAGCCGCGGCTGCCGCCTCGGGCATCTCCGGAAGTTTCACCCTCGCCGTTGCCGGCGCCGGTGCCGCCATCGGCATCGGCATGGTCGGCGCCAAGGCCGTCGAGGCCGTGGGCCGCAACCCCGGAGCGTTCGGCAAGGTGCTGACGCTGGGCATCATCGGAATGGCGCTGGCCGAAGCTATCGCCATTTACGCCCTGATCCTCGCGTTCGG
>CAMDUL010000014.1 GCA_945878135.1 Chthoniobacter flavus
ATGAGCGACCAAATGCTACGCGACCTGTCGGGCGAGACCGCCCCGACTTTCGACCAAGTCTCCGTCACGGTGGCCTCCCCGGAGTCCATCCGTTCCTGGAGCCACGGCGAGGTGAAAAATCCCGAGACGATCAACTACCGCACGTTCAAACCGGAAAAGGGAGGCCTTTTCTGCGAGCGCATCTTCGGTCCGACCCGTGACTGGGAGTGCACCTGCGGCAAATACAAGCGCATCAAGCACAAGGGCGTGGTCTGCGACCGCTGCGGCGTCGAAGTGACCCTCGCGCGGGTCCGCCGCGAACGCATGGCCCACATCGAGCTGGCCGTGCCCGTCTCGCACATCTGGTTCTACAAGTGCACGCCGTCGCGCCTCGGCCTCATGCTCGACCTCACGGCCAAGCAGCTCGAGCGCGTCATTTACTACGAGGATTACCTTGTCATCGATCCGGGCAACACCAGCCTCGAGGCCGGGCAGCTGCTCAACGAAACCGAATTCCGCGAAGCGGAGGACCAATACGGCGAGGACTTCACCGCCGGCATGGGCGCCGAAGCGCTGCAAAAACTCCTCGAGCGCATCGACCTCGGTGCACTGGTCAAGGATTTGCAGGAGCAGATGGAAAAAACCAAGAGCAAGACGACCAAGACCAAGTTGGCCAAACGTCTCAAGCTCGCCCAGGGCTTCCTCCAGTCGCGCACGCGGCCGGATTGGATGATCCTCAACGCCCTGCCGGTCATTCCGCCGGACCTGCGCCCGCTCGTCCCGCTCGAAGGCGGACGTTTCGCCACATCCGACCTCAACGACCTTTACCGCCGCGTCATCAACCGCAACAACCGGTTGAAGAATCTTCTCCAGCTGAAAACGCCGGAGGTCATCATCCGGAACGAAAAGCGCATGCTGCAGGAAGCGGTCGACGCGCTCTTCGACAACGGACGCCACGGCCGCGCCGTCACCGGCGCGAGCAACCGTCCGCTCAAATCGCTCAGCGACATGCTCAAGGGCAAGCAGGGCCGTTTCCGTCAGAACCTCCTCGGCAAGCGCGTCGACTACTCGGGCCGCTCGGTCATCGTCATCGGACCCGAACTCAAGCTCAACCAGTGCGGTTTGCCGAAGAAGATGGCGCTCGTTCTTTTCGAGCCGTTCATCATCCGCCGGCTCAAGGAACTCGGCTATGTGCATACCGTGCGCAGCGCCAAGAAAATCATCGAGCGCCAGGAACCCATCGTTTGGGACATCCTCGAAGAGGTGACCAAAGGACATCCGGTGCTGCTCAACCGCGCGCCCACCCTGCACCGTCTCTCGATCCAGGCTTTCGAGCCGCAACTCATCGAGGGCGAAGCCATCCGCATCCATCCGTTGGTCTGCACCGCTTACAACGCGGACTTCGACGGCGACCAGATGGCCGTGCACGTCCCGCTCTCGGCCGAGGCGCAACTCGAAGCCCGCATGCTCATGCTGGCCACGAACAACATCTTCTCGCCGTCCAGCGGCAAGCCGATCACCACGCCGTCGCAGGACATCACCCTCGGCTGCTACTATCTGACGCAGAACCCGCGCATCACGGACAAGAACCGCGACGTGCGCCTGCCGCTCTTCGCCGACGCCTCGGAAGTCGAGTTGGCCATCAGTGAAGGTGCGATCCAGACGCACACCCGCATCCTTTTCAAGAATCCCGATCTCGGGAAACAGACCGTCTACGGCGACCCCTCGAAAAAAGTGGTCGAAACCACCGCGGGCCGTGTCCGTTTCAACGAAATCTGGCCCGAAGGCCTCGGCTTCATCAACAAGCCGGTCGGCAAAAAGCAGCTCAGCGAAATCATCTGGAACACCTATCAGGTGGGCGGACAGCAGGTGACCGTGCTTACGCTCGACCGCCTGAAGGACCTCGGCTTCCGCGAAGCCACGCGCGCCGGCATTTCCATCGGCATTGTCGACATGATCATCCCGAAGGAGAAGCAGCTCGAGATCGACCGCGCCCACAAGCAGATCGACGAAGTCGAGAAGCAGTATCGCAAGGGCATCATCACCGACGGCGAGCGCTACAACAAAATCATCGATATCTGGACCCACGCGGGCGAGGAGATCTCCAACGTCATGTTCCGCACCCTCGACCACAACGAGGGCCGCAAGGAAATGAATCCGGTCTTCCTCATGGTCGACTCCGGCGCCCGCGGCAACCGCCAGCAGGTCAAGCAGTTGGCCGGCATGCGCGGTCTCATGGCCAAGCCGTCCGGCGAAATCATCGAGCGCCCGATCACCTCGAACTTCCGCGAGGGCCTCACCGTGCTCGAATACTTCATCTCGACCCACGGCGCCCGCAAGGGACTGGCCGACACCGCGCTGAAGACCGCCGATTCCGGCTACCTCACGCGCAAATTGGTCGACGCCGCGCAGGACGTCATCATCACCGAAGAAGATTGCGGCACGGTCAAAGGCATCGTCGTCCAGCCCATCTACGAAGGTGACGAGGAGGTCGTCGACCTCAAGACCCGCATCATCGGCCGCACCAGCTGCGAAACGATCAAGGATCCCGTCACCGGAAAAACCGTCATCAAGTCGGGCCACATCGTCGACGAGGAAACCGCCGCCGCGCTCGAGCACATGGGCGTGGAGCAACTCCGCATCCGCTCGGTCCTGACCTGCGAATCCAAGCGCGGCTGCTGCGCCAAGTGCTACGGCCGCAACCTGGCCAACGGCAAACTCATCCAGGTCGGCGAAGCGGTCGGAATCATCGCCGCGCAGTCCATCGGCGAGCCCGGCACGCAGCTGACCATGCGTACGTTCCACATCGGTGGAACGGCCAGCCAGACCTTCAAGCAGCCGATCATCAAGGCCAAGCACGACGGCACCGTCCGTTACGTCGAGCTCCGCACGGTCACCTCGACCGACGGCAACAATATCGTTCTCAACAAGAACGGCTTCATCGGCATCTACAACGACAAGGATGGCCGCGAACTCGAGCGCCACAGCATCGTGATCGGTTCGGTTGTCTCCGTGAATGACGGCGGCAAGGTCAAGAAGGGCGAGGTCTTCGTCCAGTGGGATCCTTACAACCTCCCGATCCTGACCGAGCGCCCCGGCACGGTGGAATTCCGCGACATGATCCCCGGCCTCAGCGTCAAGCGCGAGGTCGACGAGGCCACCGGCATCACCGGTCTCGTCGTCATCGAGCACAAAGAAGACCTGCATCCGCAGATCGTGGTGGTCGACGACGAGAAGAAAGTCGTGGCCAGCTATTCGATCCCGGCCGGCGCCCACGTCGTGGTGGCGGACAACCGCAAGGTCGAGGCCGGACAGCTCCTCGCCAAAACACCGCGCAAAATCGCCAAGACCAAGGACATCACGGGCGGTCTGCCCCGCGTGGCCGAATTGTTCGAAGCCCGCAAGCCGAAGGATTCCGCCGAGATCGCCAAGATCGACGGCATTGTCAAAATCGAAGGCACGGCCCGCGGCAAGCGCCGTCTGCTCGTGCTCGACGTCGAGACCAAGGAAGAGGAGGAACACCTCATCCCGCTGAACAAGCACATCATCGTGGCCGACGGCGACCGGGTGAAGAAGGGCAACCAGTTGACCGAAGGTCCCGTGCTCCCGCACGAGATCCTCGCGGTCTGCGGACCCGCCGCGCTGCAGGAGCATTTGCTCAACGAGGTGCAGGAGGTCTACCGCCTGCAGGGCGTGGAGATCAACGACAAGCACATCGAAATCATCATCCGTCAGATGCTGCGCAAGGTGAAGATCACCGACCCGGGCGACACCACGCTGCTCTGGGACGACAAAGTCGAGCGGACCGAGTTCGACAACGAGAACGAGCGCATCACCAAGCTCGGCGGCAAACCCGCCGAGGGAGAACCGGTGCTGCTCGGCATCACCCGCGCTTCGCTCAGCACGGAAAGTTTCATCTCCGCGGCGTCCTTCCAGGACACCACGCGCGTCCTCACCGACGCCGCCACGCTGGGCAAAACCGACCAGCTGCGCGGCTTCAAGGAAAACGTCATCATGGGCCACCTCATCCCGGCCGGCACCGGCTTCCAGGGCGCCCGCGACATCGAAATCGAAGCGGCCGATCTCGGCGAGGAACTCGCCGCCGCGGCCGAGAGCGAGAAAGAAGCCGGCTAAACCGTCAGCAAAAACAAGACCATGGCATCCATCGAACTGATCAACGAACTCCTCGAATCCGGCGTCCACTACGGACACCAGACCAAGCGCTGGAACCCCAAGATGCGGGAGTTTATCCTCGAAGAAAAAAACGATATCTACATCATCGACGTCAGCCGCACGGTCGAGCAACTGGAGACGGCGACGAAATTCCTCTCCGGTATCGTCTCGGGCGGCGGCAAAGTCCTCTTTGTGGGCTGCAAAAAGCAGGCCCAGGAAGCGATCAAGGAAGCAGCCGAGTCGTGCGGACAGTTCTATGTCCACAACCGTTGGCTGGGTGGCACCCTCACGAACCTCGCGACGATCCGCAAAAGCGTGGCCCGTCTCAATGAGATCGAGAAAAAGCTGAAGAGTCCCGGGGTGGCCAAAATCGGCAAGAAGGAGCAAGCCTCCCTGCGCCGCGAACTCGCCCGTCTGATGAAGAACCTCGCCGGACTCCGCGAAATGGACAAGTTGCCCGCCGCGGTCGTCGTGATCGACACCACCCGCGAGGACATCGCGGTCCGCGAAGCCAACCGTCTCGGCATCCCCGTGGTGGCCATCGTCGACACCAATTGCGATCCGGAACTGATCAATTACCCGATCGCGGGCAATGACGACGCCATCCGCTCCATCCGAGTGGTCCTGGCCAAACTGGTCGAGGCGATCAAGAGCGCGTCCGGCATCCGTCAAAAGAAAGCCGACCCCGCCCTCGCCGCCGTGGCGGAGTAGGGAAAGCGTCGCTCCGCGATGCTCCGGCTGAAAACTGCAAACTGAACACCGTAAACTTCAAGTATGGCTGACATCTCACCCCAACTCGTCCGTGAACTCCGCGAAAAAACCAACGCCGGGATGATGGACTGCAAGCGCGCCCTGACCGAGGCCGCCGGCGACTTGGCCAAGGCCGAGGACATCCTCCGCGCCAAAGGTATCGCTTCAGCCGGCAAGAAAGCCTCCCGCAGCGCCAAGGAAGGCATCGTCGCCTCCTACATCCACCTGCAGGGCAAGGTCGGGGTGTTGGTCGAGGTCAATTGCGAGACCGACTTCGTGGCCAAGAACGAAAACTTCCGCGAGTTCGTCAAAGATATCACCCTGCACATCGCCGCGGCCAATCCGACCTGCGTCTCACGCGAGCAGGTCGATCCCGCCGAGATCGAGCGCGAGCGCGCCATCTACCGCCAGCAAGTCGAAGGCAAGCCGGCCAACATCGTGGACAAGATCGTCGAGGGCAAGGTCGACAAATTCTACGGAACGATTTGCCTGATGGAGCAGCCTTTCATCAAAAACCCGGACGTCTCGATCGCCGACTTGGTTAAATCGAAGATCTCCGAACTGGGCGAAAACATCGTTATCCGCCGCTTCACCCGCTATATGGTGGGCGAAGGCGTGGCCGACGAGCCGGCTTCGGAGTAGTTCTCTCCCCGGTTGGCTTGTTTTGTAGCGGCGGTCTGTGACCGCCGGTCCCTGACTTTCAAACGACCGGTGCCGGAACGACAAACAACTACAGCGGTTTCTTGATCGCGCCTGGACCGGTATCGTCTTCTGGCCTGTGCTGCGCCGCGTGTGGACCCGCAGCGGCCTCGGAACTTATGCCAATCCTCAAAGGGACTTGGACTCACGAATGACGATCGTCGGGTAGGGGACACGCGGCCCGCGTGTCCGTTGTGCAGAGGGCGGACGAGCGAGCCGCTCGTCCCTACCTTAAGAGGTAAAGTCCATAACCATTTCGGAGTTGGTATTATTTCCCGCTCGGCGGAGAACGGAAACCGCAGAGGACGCAGAGACGGAACGCTCCGTCTTGGTGTTCCTGCTATCCGTGGCCGGCTAGGGCAATTTAAGAGAAGCTGTAGTTCGTTCGTTGTTGTGCGGCTACAGACAAACTCAAACCGCCTTCCGATGCGGGGGGGGTTAGCCAAGAACGCCCCCTTGCGTTTCCGGGCAAAGAAAAACGGCGCCGGATTGCTCCGGCGCCGTTTGTGAAGTTGATCAGTTCAGCAATTAGAACGCGAAACGCAGACCCGTGCGGGCGATGGCGCCGCCGCTGTTGCTGATGTCAGGCGAGTAGAACCAGCGACCGTCAACGAAGAGGCCGATGTTCTCGGTGAAGCGGTATTCCAGACCACCGCCGACGTCGCCGCCGCCGATGCCGGTTTTGTTCTCACTGTAGATCTTGCCGATGCCGACCATGGCATAAGGCGAGAGGCCCCAGCAGAACGGATAGCGGAGGAAGAGGTGACCGAAGGTGCCCCATTCCGTGCCGATTCCGTCGTTGCCGGCCACGAACTGCTCGACGCCGAGACCGAAGTAACGGGCGAAGAAGTAGTTCAAGCCCAAGCCGCCACCCCAGACGGGGTCGCCAGAGCGGTAGAAGCCGCCCATGCCGAAGGCATCGATTTGGAATTCGTTGTCGCGGTAGAGGCAGGGCTCTTCCACAGGAACGACGGTTTTCTTGTAGCTTGCGGTTTCGGTGCCAGCGAACGACGACGAAGTCGCAGCGATGACAGCCACCAAGCTGGTGATGATATATTTTTTCATGATTAGGTTTGTTGGTTTGTTTGCGACGGATTACTCCGCTGCCGGTGAGAGTAGCGGACAGCGGGAGGGGTGCAAGCAATTTTTTAGGAAAAAAGCCCCCTTTTTTTGGGGGCCCCAGATTTCGTAATTAACTGAGGATCAAGGACGAGCGACTGCCGGTGCCTCATCCCGGCGGGTGCGTCCGGAGATCCGAAGGTCGCCGCCGATCCTTTGGTAGGCTGTGCCGGTCAATCGGACGGCTTGCCCCGGCCGGCCGGCTCCCCGTCCGCCCACGGCCGGCACTTTGCCTCCGGCCAGGAGGGGAGCGATATAAAAAATCACTTCGTCCGCCAATTTCCCGTCGAAGAGTTTGCCGAGGGTGTGTCCTCCACCTTCGACCAGCACGGACTGGATGCCGCGGCGGGCCAAGGCCCGGAGCGCGGTCCGTAAACTGGGGGTCCGGAGGACAATCGTCCGGTCTTTCCAGCGGTCCTGCAGAACGCGTGCCTTCCGCGGAATCCCGCCGCGCGGGGCCCAGACCACGCGCCATGGCTGCGTTCCCTCGATCCCGCGCAGGGTGAGCGCGGGGTCGTCCTCCCGGATCGTGCCGGCCCCGACCAATATAGCCCCGACGCGGGCCCGGAGTTTCATGGCGTCGGCGCGCGCGGCCGGAGAGGTGATCCATTGGCCTTCACCGCGCGGACGGGTCAGGCGCCCGTCGAGGGACATGCCGCATTTGGCGATGACCCAGGGAAGGCCGGTTGTCATCGCGTGGTGGAAATCCGGATTGAGCGCCTCGCATTCGGCGGCAAGCACCTCTTGGCGCGTGGCCAGCCCCGCTTTCCGCAGGAGCGCAAGGCCGCGTCCGCGGTGGCGCGGATCGGGATCGATGGCCCCGGCCACCACGCAGCGGATGCCGGCCTCGATCAGGGCTGCTGTGCAGGGCGGGGTGCGTCCGTGGGTCGAACAGGGTTCGAGCGTGACATAAGCCGTGGCGCCGCGGGCGGTCGCGGGATTCTTCAACGAACGCAAAGCCTCGACTTCGGCATGGGGCAATCCGGCGCAGCGGTGCCAACCGCGGGCGATGATGCGTCCGTTTTTGACCAGCACGCAGCCGACGGCGGGGTTGGGGCATGTTTGGCCCAGTCCGCGCCGCGCGAGACGCAGGGCTTCGCGCATGAATTTCTCGTCGTTGGACATCGGGGGCGGGTGGCCGACGGGATTCGAACCCGCAACAACCGGAATCACAATCCGGGGCTCTGCCATTGAGCTACGGCCACCATTGGCAGGAGGGTGAATGATTACGGGAGCAGCGGGATGGTGTCAAATACGGCGCGGGCTGTTGCGCCGGCGGGGCGGCGGGTGTAGCCAGTGGGACATGACGCGACGGTGGTGGATCCTTCTGGCGGCCTGCGGCCTCGGCGGTTGTGCCTCGTTGCAGGAGACCACGGTCTTCTACACGCCCGCGACGGCGGAATTTTTCCCGCCTTTGCCCAAGGATGCACCGGTGCCGGTGCTGACCGAGCCGCCGTTGTGGCCGCACCGGGTGATCGGGCGGTTTGTCGCGCAATCGGACCGCGGGTATCCCTTCCTCTACAAGGCGATCCTCTACAATGCCCGGTTGCAGGGTGCCGACGCGGTGGTGTTGCGCCAGTTGGCCTTCGATACGCGGCGCACCTACAACTACATCCCGCCATCGTGGCAGACCATACCGGTGAACAACGTCTACTACGCGCAGGTGAAGGACAAAAAAGGCAACTGGCAGAACGTGCCGCAGAACTACACGACCTTCGTGCCGATCATGCAGCCGGGGCGCACAGTGGTGTCGGACGTGCAATGGACCGACGTGACGGCCGAAATGGTCGTGCGCCGCGGCAAGACGGCATCCGCCCCGTTGCCGGAGCAGATGATCGTGCCGCAGTGAGGGGAAAGTTGAGGGTTGAGGGATGGAAGACGAGGGGGGAAAGTCCGGCATGACCGGATGGGAAGGACGCAAACGTGGTTGCCTGCTCGGCGCTTTCCTGGGCGATGCCTTGGCCATGCCGGCGCACTGGTATTACGACCGCGCCGCGTTGGCGCGGGATTACGGGCGGGTGACAGACCTCGTTGCCCCGAAAAATCCGCATGCGGACAGCATCCTTTGGCGTTCGAGCTACGCGGCACCGAACGCCAAAGGGGAAATCTTGCATGACCAGGCGCAATATTGGGGAAAGCGCGGAGTGCACTATCACCAGTTTCTGCGCGCCGGGGAAAACACGCTGAATATGCAACTCGCCCTCGAGCTGCTGGCTTCGCTCCGGGCGTGCGGCGCATACGACGCCCGCGATTACACGCGGCGTTACATCGAATTCATGACCACTCCCGGACGCCACCGCGACACTTACATCGAGGAATGTCACCGGAATTTCTTCACCAAGTATGCGCGCGGCAAGAAACCGGAGGATTGCGGGGGCGAAGACATCCACATCGGCGGTCTCGCGCACGTGCCGATTCTGGCTGTCTGGTATGCCGATGATGAAGCCGCCGCGTTGGCCGCCGTGCGCGAGCACGTGCGGGTCACGCATCGCGGCGAGTTGGTGGAAACAGCGGCGCGTGACTTGACCAAAATGCTGCTGGCCATCCTCAACGGCGCTGGCGTGCGCGAGAGCATCGAAAAGTTCGGCAATGGCTGGGTCGGACGCCAAAAGCTCGAAGCTTGGGCAAAGCGGACGGACGAGGAAGTCGTCGGCGGCATCCTGAGTCCGGCGTGCTATTTGGAGGATTCGTTTCCCGCCTCTTTGTTTCTCGCTTGGGAATACGCCGACAGTCTCGAGAACGCGTTGGTGGCCAACACCAACCTCGGCGGCGACAACTGCCATCGCGGGATCGTCGTGGGTGCGTTGGTCGGCGCGGGAGGCGCGCCCGTGCCGGAGCGCTGGGAGAAGGCTCTTCTTGGCCGGGAGTTGCTGGCGTGAGGCGAAGGGCGTCTCTTTTCTCTCTGCTGCTGTCCGGATGCGTCAGCTCTCCGGAGATTCCGCCGGAAGTCCGGAAGGAGACGCATCGCGTCGAGGCGGGCGGCGAATCCGTCGCGGTTGATTTTTATTTCCGCCCCGGTGCGAAGCCGCGGCCACTGACGGTTGTCGTTCACGGCTTCTTGGCCAACAAGGACCGCATGGCGCATTGGGGCGTCTTGCTCGCGCGCGAAGGCTTCATCGTCGCCGTGCCGACCAATCCGACCTTGGCGAACGACGGGCGCAATACGGAGGCCATTGTCGGTCTGGTCGAGCTGGGGCGTGCCGGACGTTGGCCGGTCGGGGCCGGGACGGACGGACGCGTGGCGCTGGTTGGTTTCTCGCGCGGAGGATTCGAGACGATCTTGGCTGCGGCGGAGTTGGGCGAGGTGGTCGATGCGTGGGTCGGACTCGATCCGGTGGATCGTGACGGCAAGGGGCGCCTCGCTGCGCCCAAAGTCCGCGCTCCCGGGCTGGCCTTGCTCGCCGATCCCGCACCGCTCAACGCCAACGGCAACGCGCGCGGGATGCTGTCCGCTTATGGTGGTGAGTTGCAGGTGGTGCGCCTACGCGACACGGGTCACCTCGACGCCGAGTCGCCGCGCAGCAACGGACAGTTCGCCGAGTTCAAGCGACGCGCGCTGGCATTTTTGCGGCGGGTTTTTGAAATGTAGCGGCGGGCTGTGACCGTCGGTGCTTTATGAACTTCCATGTTCCGGCGGAGGCTTATTCCGCGTCGAAAGTCACCACAATCGCCCCGCGCAAATCGCCCTCTCGGAAATCGACGGCTTCATCTTGCGGATAGTCACGTTGCAAAGCCGCGCGCACCTTGCCGGGAATCTCCGCGCCGCTTCCGTGGCAGGCGAGGCAGGTGGCCATGACCGGAACCGGGCGGTAATAGCGCAATTCTTTCGCGCCGTCGTCGGCAGTGAATTCCTTCATCACGGGTTCGGGCGGGGAGAGGGGATTCCAAGCCGCGAGCCATTCTTCGAGAACCGAGCGGTCCGTGTCATCGGGTGCGTTGGCGGGGTTGCGGACGCGCAAGGCGGTGCGGCGGACATTTTTGACCTGCGGGAATTCATCCGCCACTTCGGCGGTGAGAGGCAGGGCTTCGAGGCGGCAATAAGCGATGGCGGCTTCGGGCCCTTCGCTCGCGATTTTTTCCTGCAGGGTGGTCATCAATCCGGCGAACAGGCGCGCGGCCACTTGACCGCCGATTTCCCCCGGGGACGGATCCGCGGCAAGGACGGTGGCGGCGAGCGCGCCGCTGGCCACCATGATGCGGCGGAGGGTGGTCATGCCAGCGCGCGGAGGTTTTTCTCCTCCTCGGCCGCGAGTTCGGCGGGGAATTTTTCCCCGAGCGAGGCGAAGAACCCGTCGTTGGAATGCACCTGCTCGCCGAGGATGACGGGATTCTCGGCCATGAGCTGTTCGAAACGTTGTTCCGGATAGTCCAGACCGCGCCAGTCGAGATCCGCGTGGCGCGGCACGACGCCGAGCGGGCTCGGGCGGCCGTCCGCGGTGCCGCGGCAGCGTCCGATGATCCACAAAAGGACGCGCAGGTTTTCCCCGAAGCCGGGCCAGAAAAATTTCCCGTTGCCGTCCTTGCGGAACCAATTGACGTGGAAGATGCGCGGTTTTTTTGCGCCGAATTTCCCTCCCATGTCGAGCCAATGCCGGAAGTAGTCGCCCATGTGGTAGCCGCAAAAAGGCAGCATGGCCATCGGGTCGCGGCGCAACGCTCCGACCTTGCCTTCGGCCGCGGCGGTCTGCTCGGACGAAAGCGTGGCCCCGGTGAAGGTGCCGTGGTTCCAATCGCGCGTCTCGAAGACCAGCGGAATGTCATTCATGCGGCGTCCGCCGAAAATGATCGCATCGACCGGGACTCCGTCCGGATTTTCCCACTGCGGATCGATCGACGGGCAATTTTTCGCCGGTGCGGTGAAGCGCGAATTCGGATGCGAGGAAGGCTTGCCGCATCCGGGGGTCCAGTCTTCGCCCAGCCAGCTGATCAAATGTCCCGGCGGTTCCTCGGTCATGCCCTCCCACCAGACATCGCCGTCGTCGGTCAGGGCCACATTGGTGAAAATGCTGTCCTTGCGGCAGGATTCCATGGCGTTGGGGTTCGTCCTGTAGGACGTGCCCGGCGCCACACCGAACCAGCCGGCCTCGGGATTGATGCCGCGCGGCTGGCCGTCCGGTCCCGGCACGATCCAGGCGATATCGTCCCCGACCGTGGTGATTTTGCAGTCCTTGAGCGCATCGGGCGGGACGAGCATGGCGAAATTTGTTTTGCCGCAGGCGCTGGGGAACGCGGCGGTGACATAACTTTTTTTCCCGTCCGGCGTTTCGATGCCGAGGATGAGCATGTGCTCGGCCATCCAGCCCTCGTCGCGTCCGATGGCGGAGGCGATGCGCAGGGCGAGGCACTTTTTGCCGAGCAAGGCATTCCCCCCGTAACCGCTGCCGTAGCTCATGATGAGCCTTTCTTCGGGGAAGTGGGTGATGAAAGTGTTGTCCGGATTGCAGGGCCACGGGACGTCCTCCTGCCCTGCGGCCAGCGGGCTGCCGACGGAGTGCAGGCATTTGACGAAAAATCCGTCCGCCCCGAGCGCATCGAGAACCGGACGGCCCATGCGTGTCATGATGCGCATGTTGACCGCCACGTAAGGGGAGTCCGTGATTTCGACGCCGATGCGCGCGATCTTCGAGCCGACCGGGCCCATGCTGAACGGGATGACATACATGGTGCGGCCTGTCATGCAGCCTTCGTAGAGCCCGTGCAGCTTTTCCTTCATCACTGCGGGGTCTTCCCAATTGTTGGTCGGACCGGCGTCGTCCTTCGACTGGCTGCAGATGAAGGTCCGTTTCTCGACGCGGGCCACGTCGCGCGGATCGGAGCGGACAAGCAGGCAGTTGGGGCGCTTCTGCTCGTTCAGACGGATGGCCGACCCGGAAGCAATCATGAGCTGGCGCAAGCGCCTGTCCTCCGCCTCGGACCCGTCGCACCAGACAACATCATCCGGCCTGCAGAGTTGGCGGACTTCTTCGACCCAATCGAGTAAGGCTTGGTTGGCGGTCGGAGGAACAGACATCTTTTCATCTTCGCTCCGGTCGGGGGCCGTTGGCAACGTCCGCCGCTCCCATATTTTTTTGAACGCCTTGCCGGGGTGATTTGTCGCACACTACGCACGCGGGCGCAGGCCCACGCGCTCGGTTTATGATCAAAGTCGAGGATCTGAGGAAAAATTTCGGGACCAAGGCTGCGGTGGACGGCGTGTCCTTCAATGTCGAGAAAGGGGAAATCCTCGGTTTTCTCGGGCCCAATGGTGCGGGCAAGTCGACGACCATGCGGATCCTCACCGGGTTTCTCCCGCCGACGTCCGGCTCGGCCGAGGTGGACGGGTTCGATCTCGAGGACCAGCCGGTCGAAGCCAAGCGGCTCATCGGTTACCTGCCGGAGAACGCGCCGTGCTACGACGACATGTTCGTGTCGGGTTTTCTCAAATTTTGCGGCGAAGCACGCGGTTTGCGCGGGGGCAAACTCAATGACGCCGTCGGCCGCGCCATCGCCACCTGTTTCCTCGAGCCGGTGGCTCACCAGAGCATCGACACGCTGTCGAAAGGTTACCGTCACCGCACCTGTCTGGCCCAAGCCATCCTGCACGATCCTCCCGTGCTGGTGCTCGACGAGCCGACCGACGGGCTCGACCCGAACCAGAAACACGAGGTGCGTTCGCTCATCCGGCGGATGGGCAAGGACAAGGCCATCATTTTTTCCACCCACATCCTCGAGGAAGTGGAGGCGGTGTGCACGCGGGCCATCATCATCGACCGCGGGCGCATCGTGGCCAACGGCACGCCGGACGAATTGAAAGGCCGGGCGTCGGGGGCGGGGACGATTGTGCTGCGCGCGGCGGACCGGGGGGGCGCCGCGCTGCGGCCATTTTTGGAGAAAGTGGAGGGGTGCTCTGCGGTGGAGGTGCTGGAGGAACAGCCGGCTGTTCTGCGGCTGCGTCCGAAAGATGCCTCCACCGCATCAGGCCTCGCCGCGCGCGTGCACGAATTGGCCGTGCGCGAAAAATGGAAACTCATCGAGCTGCGCATCGAGGAGGGGCGTCTCGATGATGTCTTCCGCTCGATCACGCTGCCGGATACGGCGCCGGGGAGGGACGCAAAATGAGCAAGCGTTGCCTTTCGTCTGATTTTGTAGCGGCGGTCTGTGACCGCCGGAACATGCGAACAAGTAAGGCACCGGCGGTCACAGACCGCCGCTACAACCAGGGGGACGGGAAATGAACTGCTTCGGCAACATCTGGTCGGTGGCCAAGCGGGAGCTCTCCGGCACGGTTTCTTCCCCCGTGGCCTATGTCTTTATCGTCATCTTTCTCCTCCTCTCCGCTTTCTTCACTTTCATGATCGGCGGATTCTTCGAGCGCGGACAGGCTTCGCTGGCCTCGTTCTTCGGCTGGCATCCGTGGTTGTATCTTTTTCTCGTTCCGGCCGTGGGCATGCGCATGTGGGCCGAGGAGAGGCGCTCGGGCACCATCGAGTTGCTTCTCACCCTGCCGGTCACCGCGTGGCAGGCCATTGTCGGGAAATTTCTCGCCTATCTGATCATCATTGCCGTTGCCCTTCTTCTGACCTTCCCGGTCTGGATCACGGTCAATTATCTCGGCGCCCCCGACAACGGCATCATCGTGGCCGGCTACACCGGAAGCCTGCTGCTCGCTGCGTCGTATCTCGCGGTCACCTCGTTCACTTCGGCCCTGACGCGGAATCAGGTGGTCAGCTTCATCCTCGCGGTGGTCATCTGTCTCTTCCTCATCCTTGCCGGCTGGCCACCGGTCCTGAACCTGCTCCACCGCGTCTTCAGTCCGGGTCTGATCGACTTCGTGGCCGCGTTCAGCGTCATGACCCATTTCGACAGCATCCAGCGTGGCGTCCTCGACCTGCGCGACATCATCTTTTTTCTTTCCGTGATCCTCTTCTTTCTCTTCGCCACCCATGCCGTGCTCCTCGCGCGGCGTGCCGGCTGATCCGTCATGAAGAAGCGCCGGTTCGACTCTCCCCTCAGCGCCGCCGCGGTCGTTGCCGCCATGCTCGTCTTGCTTGTCGGGCTGAATGTGGTCGGTTCCCGGCTGCCATGGCGCGCCGATCTCACCGAGGAACGGGCCTTCACGCTGAGCGAGGGCGCGCGCCGGATCCTGGCCAATCTGAAATCCCCCGTGCAGGTGCGCTTTTACTACAGCCAAAGCGACGAGGCCATGCCCATGGCGCTGAAAAACTACGCGCAGAGCGTCAACGACCTGCTCGATGCCATGGCGGCCGCTTCGGGCGGCAGGTTCCAAGTCGAGTGCCTCGATCCCGTCCCGGATTCCGATGCCGAGGATTCCGCCCGGCTCGACGGGGTGGATCCCCAGGTCTTCCCCGATGGAGACCGCATTTATCTCGGACTCGGATTTTCGCAGCTCGACCGGAAATCGGCGCTGCCCTTTCTCGCCCCCGACCGCGAGCGATTGCTCGAGTATGACATCGCGCGCGCCATCAACGCGGTGACCAATGCGCGCAAGCCGCTCGTCGGATTGCTCACCCCGTTGGCCACCGGCCCGCTGCCCGGGATGATGATGGAGCGTATTCCCTCGGCCGGCGTATTCTTCGAGGAGTTGCGCCGCGCCTTCGAGGTCCGGGAGATCCCGTTCGACACGACCGCGATTCCCCCGGACATCGGAACTCTTGTCGTCGTGCACCCGCGGCAGATTTCCGAGGCTACGGAGTATGCCATCGACCAGTTCGTCCTGCGCGGCGGCAAGCTGGTCGCATTCCTCGACCCGATGTGCGCGATGGACACGCCGCCGGGCGGGCCGATGGCGGGAATGGCCCCGCCCAGCGTCTCGACTCTGGCAAAACTGCTCCCGGCGTGGGGCGTGCGCTTCAACACCTCCGAAATCGTGGTCGACATGCAGAACGTGGGCCACACGCGCCGCGGACGCGCCCCCGGCATCCTCGCGCTCGGCCCCGATGCGCTCGATACCGATTCCGTGGTGACAGGCGGTGTGGACAGTCTCTTCATGGCCTTGGCCGGCGCCTACCAAGGCGAGGCGCCGGAGGGGTTGGCGCGCACGGTGCTCGTCTTTTCCTCCCGGCAATCGGAGTTGGCCGACCCGTCTTTCACGCAGAGTTCGCCGCAGATGGTCGAACGCAATTTCAAACCCAGCGGGGCCGAATACGCCTTGGCCGTGAAGCTCGAGGGCGAGTTCAAAACCGCCTTCCCGCAGGGGCGGCCCGGGACGGAACCCTCGCCCGATCCCGCTGCGGAACCCGGACTGCAGGCCTCATCGTCCCCGACCACCGTCTATCTGGTCGGCGACGTCGACATGCTCTTCGATCCGCTGGCCGTCGCCGAGGTGCCCACGCCCTTCGGCCGCCCCGTGGTGGTGCCGGCCAACGGGAACATCGATCTGGCGCAGTCGATGGTCGAGCAACTGGCCGGCGGCGACGACCTCGCCTCGGTGCGCAGCCGCGCGTCCCGCGACCGGCCGTTCACCGTGGTCAAACGCCTGCAGGCCGAGGCGGAGGGAAAATTCCGCGACAAAATCTCCGAGCTCGAGCAGGGACTCAACGAAACGCAGGCGCGGCTCGCGGAGTTGGAGCGCGGCAAGGATGCCGGCCAGCAGTTCATCCTCACCCCCGAGCAGCAGGAGGAAATCAAAGCCTTCCGCCGGAAAGAGGCCGAGGCGAAAAAGGAACTCAAGGAAGTGCGCAAAACCCTGCGTCGCGAGGTCGATGCCCTCGAGCAACGTGTCAAATGGAGCAACATTCTGGCCATGCCGCTCATCGTGGCGGCCGCCGGCCTGCTCATCGCTTTCTTCCGGCACCGGAGACAGAGTGCCCGCTGAGCCATGAAGGGATCGACGTTTCTTCTCCTCCTCTTCACCGCGGCCGTCTTCGCCGCCCTCGCCGTGTATCAGCACCGCTCCGAACGCGACAGGTGGCGGGAACAGGCGGTTGCTCCGGGCTCGAGGATCCACGGGGAATTCCCGGTCAACGACGTGGCTGCGATCACGCTGTCCGGGCCGGAGGGCCGCGTCACCTTGCAACGCGGAGCGAACGGCTGGGGCGTGGCGGAGCGGGCCGGTGCACCGGCTGATTTCGAGCTGCTCTCCGCGCTCATCCTCAAGATCTCCGGCCTCGAGGCCCTGCAAAGCATCCCGGTCGGCGAGGCGGACTACGGCGTGCTTGCCTTGCGCAGCGGGGAGGAGGGCGCCCCGCCCGAAGAGACCGGCACGGTGGTGGAACTCTCCGGCGGCACGGGGCAACCGCTGGCCGCGCTCATCCTCGGCAAAACGCACCTCACCACCCCGCCAGGCATGCGGCCGGAAACCGGAGGCACGGCGACCGGACGCTATGTCATGCCTGCCGACCGCGGCGGCAATGCCTATCTTGTGGCCGAAACTTTCGCCGGTTTGGAGACCGCACCCTCCGCCTGGATCGACAAAACCTTCATCCGTCCCGGGCTGCCGCGCCGGGTGGAAGTCCGGTCGAAGGACGGCCAATGGGTCGTCAGTCGCGAAGCGGCCGGCGCCCCTTGGACCATGGAGGGTCTGGGCAAAAACCAGTCGCTCGACACGGCCAAAGTCGCGGGCATCGATCCGATGTTCACCGGCCCGGCCCTGGCCGACGTGTCTGACGGTCCGGAAGACCCGCGGGTCAAACCTCTCGGGGAAAATCCGGTGAGCGTCACCGCCGATACCTTCGACGGTGTGCGCTATGCGCTGACCATCGGACGCGGCGACGGGGACAACTTGCCGGTCCAAGTGACCGCCGAGGCTCTGCCGGACACCGCCGCGCCGGCCGGCGCATTGGCTGCCGCCGCGAAATTCAAGGACCGCGTGGTCTTCGTCCCGCGCAACTTCGTCGCCCCGTTTCTCCAGGAGCGTGCGGAGCTTTTGGGCGGAGCCGGGGAAAACCGGTAGTGGTGCAGTGGTCGGCCGGCCGCCGCTGCAAAAACAAAACACGCCGCCGGGCACGGGGCCGCGGCGGCGTGGTGTGAGTAATCCGGGATTCTATTCGGCGTCTTTTTCCGGCGCGGCTTTCTTCGCGGCCGGTTTCTTGGCCGGCTTGGGCTTCGCTTCCCCGGCCGGTTCGGAGGCGGCCTCGACGGGGGCGGTGTCGACCCACTCGAGAACGGCCATCGGAGCGCTGTCGCTCTTGCGCGGCCCGAGTTTGACGATCCGCGTGTAGCCGCCGGCGCGGGTGGCCGAGCGGGGCGCGATTTCCTCGAACAGTTTTTTCACCGCGGACGGCTGGTGCAGGTAAGCCGCGGCGGTGCGTCGGGCGTGCAGGGTCCCTTTCTTGCCGAGGGTGAGCATTTTTTCCGCCAGCGGGCGCGCGGCCTTGGCCTTGGCCAGGGTCGTGCGGATGCGTTGGTGGATGATGAGGCTGCAGACCTGGTTGGCCAGCAGCGCGTCGCGGTGGGCCTGCGAACGGCCGAGTTTGACGGTCTTGTTCTGGTGCCTCATGGCTTACTTCTTTTTGGATTTTTTCTCTTCTTCCTCGTCGGCGGGTTTGTCCGCCTCGGGCTGGATCTCGATGAGCCCGGGCTCGAACTTCATGCCGAGGCCGAGTTGGAGTTCCTCGAGTTTGTCTTTGATCTCGTTGAGCGATTTCTTGCCGAAGTTGCGGTATTTGAGCATCTCGGCTTCCGACTTGAGGGCCAGCTGGCCCACGGTCGTGATATTCGCGTTGTTCAGGCAGTTGGCCGCGCGGACGCTCAACTCGATCTCGTTGACCGACATGTTGAGCAGCTTCTTGAGCTTGGCATTTTCCTGGCTGACCGCTTCCGGAGTCTGGTCGAACTCGACCTGCGTGTCGTCGTTGCCGACAAAGACATCAAGGTGGTGGCGCAGGATGGCCGAGGATTGCAGCAGGGACTCTTCGGGCGTGATGCGGCCGTCGGTCCAGATTTCGAGCACGAGCTTGTCGTAGTCGGTGCGCTGGCCGACGCGGGTGGCCTCGACGGCGTATTTCACGCGGGTGACCGGCGAGAAGATGGAGTCGATGGCGATGACGCCGATGGCTTGGTCGGTCGTTTTGTTTTCGTCACCGGTGGAGAAGCCGCGGCCTTTGCGCACGTTCATCTCGACGGAGAACTTCATCTTCTTGTCGAGGGTGGCGATGTGCTGCTTCGGGTTGAGGACTTCGCACTGGTTGGTCGATTCGATGTCACCGGCGGTGACGGCGCCTTCCTTGTTCACGTTGAGCACGACGCGGTGTGTGTCGTGGTCGTGCGTGTTGAATTTGACCTTCTTGAGGTTGAGGATGATTTCCACGACGTCTTCGGTGACGCCGGGGATGGTCTGGAACTCGTGGTTCACGCCCTCGATCTGGATCGAGGTGATGGCGGCGCCTTCCAGCGAGGAAAGGAGCACGCGGCGGAGCGAGTTGCCGACGGTGTGGCCGTAACCGGCCTCGAAGGGTTCCGCGATGAACTTCGCGTAGGTGTCGGTGGCAGTCTTCTCGTCTTTGACGAGAGACTTGGGCATTTCGAAACGTCCAAGACGAACAGGCATGGTATTATCTCTGATGGTCGCCGGGTTACCCTTGGCGCGTATGACTCCGGAGACGAGGCTCCCGAGCCCAAGGACCTACGGCGCGGTTGGTGACGCGCAAGTGACAAGGATTATCCGCGGTCCGGCCCGGGCGCAAGTCCGAAATCCGGGGATGGCCTACAAATCCTCGTCATCGTCCGCGGCGCCCTTCTTGTAGGTGAGGCCGCGCAGCTTGCCGTGGATGAAGGCGTCGAGGTCGCCGTCCATGACCCCTTGGACGTCGCTGGTCTGGACGCCGGTGCGGAGGTCTTTGACCATCTGGTAGGGCTGGAAGACGTAGCTGCGGATTTGGTTGCCCCAGGCGATGTCGCCTTTTTCGCCGTATTGGCGTTCGACTTCGGCGCGTTTTTTGTCCTGCTCGACCTGATAGAGCTTCGCCTTGAGCAGCTTCATCGCGAGGTTGCGGTTTTTCAGCTGGCTGCGTTCGGCTTGGCAGGCGACGACGATGCCGGAGGGAAGGTGGGTGAGGCGGACGGCGGTTTCGACTTTGTTGACGTTCTGTCCGCCTTTGCCGCCGCTGCGGTAGGTGTCGATGCGGAGGTCGCGCTCTTCGACTTCGATCGGGGCGTCTTCGGGGATTTCGGGGGTGACGTCGATGCTGGCGAAACTCGTGTGCCGGCGTTTGTTGCTGTCGAACGGACTGATGCGCACGAGGCGGTGCACGCCGCGTTCGGTTTGCAGGTAGCCGTAGGCGTGGTCGCCGCTGACTTTGAGGGTGGCCCATTTGACACCGGTTTCGTCGCCGGGCTGGATATCCATGATCTCGGACCTCATGCCGTGCTGCTCGATCCAGCGCTGATACATGCGCATGAGCATGTCGGCCCAGTCGCAGGCTTCGGTGCCGCCGGCGCCGCTGTGGATGGTGACATAAGCGTCGCTGCGGTCGAACTCGCCGCCGAGGAGGCAGGTGATTTCGAAGGCATCGAGGGCCTTGGCCAGTTCGTGGAATTCTTTGACCACTTCCGTCTCGGCCTGGCTGCGGGCCTCGCCCGGGGGCTCTTCGGAGGCCATTTCGTGGAGGACGGAGAGATCGTTGATGCGGGTTTCGAGCCCGCGGAAGGGCTCGATGAGTCCGCGCAGCCGGGAGACTTTCGCCACGTTGGCTTGTGCGGCGTCTTTGTTGTCCCAGAAGCCTGGCTCGGCCATGCGGCCTTCGACGGCGGTCAGTTCGGAAGCGAGTTTGTCGTAGTCAAAGAAACCTCCGCAGCTGCGTCAGGCGCGACGCGAGCCCGGAGGCGTCGATGGTGTCGAATTCGAGATGGGACATGGGGAAATTTTTAACCGCGGATGACGCGGATGGCACGGATATTTGGGGAAAAGTAGGAGCGCCATCTTGGCGCTTGGTCCTGAAGATAAGCGGCAGGATGCCGCTTCTACTTTACTTTACGAGCGGGGGAGCTCGATGCGGAAGATGGTTTCGCCCGGTTTCATGACGTTGAGGCGGTCACGGGCGATGGTTTCGAGGTATTCGCGGTCGTTGCGGAGGAGGTCGAGTTGGCGCTGGCTCTTGGCCAGAGTCGCGGTCTTTCCGTTCTTCTCGGCCTCAAGGGTCAAGAGGCGCAGGCGCATGTCGTTCTGCTTCTGCCAGACCGGATAGAACATCACGCCCACGGTGAGGAGGAAGCCGGCGACGACGAGGACTTGGAGCACGCGGTTGAGGCGGTGCCAGAAGTCGGGTTCGTTGCGCCGGCGGCGCTTGACCACGAAATCGTCTTCCTCCTCGTAGAATTTCATACGTGCATCTTGCCGCCGTAGACCGCCTCGGATCCGAGCATCTCTTCGATGCGCAGGAGCTGGTTGTATTTGGCGATGCGGTCGGTGCGGGAGAGGGATCCGGTCTTGATCTGGCCGGCATTGGTGGCAACGGCGAGGTCGGCGATGGTGGCATCCTCGGTCTCGCCCGAGCGGTGGCTGATCACCGCGGTGTAGCGGTTCTCGCGGGCCAGCTCGATGGCGTCGAGCGTCTCGGTTAGCGAGCCGATCTGGTTCACTTTGACCAGGATCGAATTGCCGACGCCTTTGTCGATACCCTTGCGCAGGAAATCGACGTTGGTGACGAAGAGGTCGTCACCGACCAGCTGGACTTGGTCGCCGAGCGCGTCGGTGAGTTTTTTCCATCCCGCCCAGTCGTTCTCGGCGAAGCCGTCCTCAATCGAGATGATGGGATAGGCGGCGCAAAGTTTTTTGTAGTAGGCGACGAGGTCGTCGGCCGAGCGGACGGACTTGTCCGACTTTTTGAAAACGTAGGCCTTCTTGGTCTTGTCGTAGAACTCGCTCGAGGCGCAGTCGAGGGCGATGAAAACTTCTTTGCCGAATTTGTAACCGGCCTTCTTAACCGCGCTGGCAATGGTGTCGAGGGCGTCCTCGGCCGAGGCGAAATTCGGGGCGAAGCCGCCTTCGTCACCCACGCTGGTCGAGAGGCCGCGGCTTTTGAGCACGGACTTGAGGGCGTGGAAAATTTCGCAACCGCAGCGCAGGGCTTCACGGAAGGTGGGGAGCCCGCGCGGCATGACCATGAATTCCTGGAAGTCGATCGGGGCGTCGGAGTGCGCGCCGCCGTTGACGATGTTCATCATGGGGACGGGGAGCACCTTGGCGTTGGGTCCGCCGATATACTTGAAGAGGGGCTGCCCGAGCTGCGCGGCGGCGGCGTGGGCGGTGGCCATGGAGGCGCCGAGGATGGCGTTGGCCCCGAGCTTCTTTTTGTTGGTCGTGCCGTCGAGTTTGCGCATGGCGCGGTCGACGCCGACTTGGTCGAGCGCGTCGTGTCCGGTGATGGCGCCGGCGATGGCTTTGTTCACGTTGGCCACGGCCTTCTGCACGCCCTTGCCGAGGTAGCGGGAGCCATCGCCATCACGCAGTTCCCAGGCCTCGTGTTCGCCGGTGCTGGCCCCGCTGGGGACAATGGCGCGGCCGGTGGCGCCGCCCTGCAGGGTGATTTCGACTTCGACGGTGGGGTTGCCGCGCGAGTCGATGACTTCGCGGCCGCGGACGGATTTGATGAGCGTGGATGACATACGAAAGATTCGGCGCGGGCGCCGTTAACAGGAAGAGTTGTCCCGCCGGTCAGAGAATTTCAAGGTTTTTGAAAGGCTCGATGGCAACAATCGTGACCTGCCGTTCGCCGTGCTCGGAGGGCATCGGGACAGTCTCGCCGGCTTCGTGGCCGATGAGCGCGGTGGCGGCGGCGGCGAGGTAGCTGACGATGTTTTTCGCCGACTCGCCGTCCCACGCGCCGAGGATGTGGAGCACTTCCTCGCTGCCGGTGGCGCTGTCGCGCAGCCGCACGGTGGTGCCGAGGCCGACGCGTGCGGTGTCGGGATTTTCGAAATTGGTGCCTCGGCAGTTGGCCAGCTGGTGTTCGAGTTCGGCCTTCTGGCGCATGAGGACGCCCTGCTGTTCCTTGGCGAACTTGAAGCCGGCATTTTCCCGCAGATCGCCCTGTTCCCGCGCGACTTGGATGTCGCGACTGTTGGCCGGGATGCGGACGTTGACGAGTTCGTCATAGTCCTGCTTGCGCTTTTCCAGGCTGGCCCAGGAAACGGTGAGCATCTTCGCGGCGGGCGCGGCGGCGGCCGATTTGTCTTCGTTGACCTCGAGAAGTTCCTGCAACTCGGGGCGCGCTTTGATCGCGCGGGCGAGGAGGGCACGCTTGTCCATTTCCTCGAAAACGGCGGTGCGCATGATCTTGCGCATGAGGTCCCGGGCGGCTTCGGGGTCGGAGGAAGCGAGGGCTTCGGCCATGAGCTTTTTGTCGTCGGCGAGCACCTTGTGCAATTTCGCGGCGCGCTTGCTGTCCTTGATGTTCTCGCGCTCGACGACGGTGATGGCGGCTTCGAGGGTGGCGGGATGGAGGAGGTCGCCGAAACCCTCGGGGCGCTTGGCCAGATACCAGGCGAGGAGTTCCGGGTTGGTGTTGCGCTCGGCGATGCTGCGGCTGAGGTGCTCGCGAAGGGGTTCGAGATGGCCTTGATCGAGGAGGAGACGGGTTGCTTCCGTGACCACTTTGCCGTCGCCCTCGCGCACGACTTCGAGCAGCAGGTTGTCTCCCGCGGTGCCGCCGAGGGCGGCGCCGGCTTCGAGGGCGTGGCGGATGCGGGCGGGGGGCAGGGGGGCGATGAGGGCGGCGAGGTGCGCGGGCGGATGGGATAGGAACGCGGTGAGCGTGAGGGCGCCTTCCGGCAGCGGGGTTTTGCCGCGCTCGAGGATTTCGTCGCGCACACAGAGGAGGTGGATGGAATGCGCCGGATGGCGGCGCTGGTGGTCGTCGGCCGCTTTCTCGAGGAGGCCGAGGACGCGTTGGAGTTCGTCCGGCGCACCCGCGAATTTTTCAAGCCCCTTGAGGAGCGCCTCGGCGGCGGCGGCCTGGTCCTTGGGTTGGCGCGCTTTTTCGAACGCATCGACAATGTCGAGATGCGGGGAGGCGGGGCGCTCGCGGACGACGACAAATTCGTTTTTCTTCGACGGAACGACAAAGCGGCCGTCGCCCTTCAGCTTGTTGCGCAGGGCGGTCCACCAGCGCTTGAAGGCGCCGGGTCCGGGCTTGGGGAAGGCGCTGTCGGGCAGGACGGCGCCGAGGTAGTCGGAGAGTGCGTCGAGGGTGAGGCGCGAGTTGAAGTCGGAGACGACGCGGTGGACGAAGTCGACGGGTTCATCGAGGGCTTCTTTTTGCACCGCGGCGGCGTCCGCGAGGCGTCGGGCCTCGACGTGGGTTTCGGGAATCGGCGCGAGCGAGGACGCGGCGAAGGCCATTTGCATGGCTTGTTTGCGGCCGCCGAGGAATTCGAGATCGAGCTGGCCGAGGAGAAAATCGGCGCCGGCCACGCGCGCGCAGCCCCAGCTTTTGTGCAGGGCGAAGGCCCCGGGGGCGAGTTGGTCGAGAATTTTGGCTTGTTGCGGGGTGATTTTTCCTTCGTCGATGGCGGTCAGTAATTCCGAATGCATAGTGCGATGGTGAAGTTAACGGGTCGGATGACGGGCGGCGATTGAAAAGTTGCCGCGGCGCGGTGGCGGGTTAGAGTGCCGCGGCAATGAGAAGCCAGGTCCACGGCCGCGAGGCGGATCCCCCGCCGCAGGCCAGACGGCTGAGTGAGGAGCTGGAGAGTCTGCTGGAGATCGCGCCCGGACGCCCCATGAAGCTGCGCACGATCGTCGAGCACCTGCATTTCCGGGGACTGCCGGCGCTCATCGTCCTGCTCTGCGTGCCCTTTTTGTTTCCGGTGGCGATTCCCGGATTGTCCATCCCGTTCGGCATTGCCATCGCGCTGTGCGGTCTGCGCCTCGGCTTGGGCCACAGCTTCTGGATGCCGGATTTCATCCTGCGGCGGGAGATTTCCTACGATCTGCTGCAGAAGTTGGTGACCACGGCGGCGAAATTCTACCGCAAGGTGGAGAAGCTGGTGCGTCCGCGCATGCATTTCCTGCAGCGTTGGCCGGGCATGATCAATCTCATGGGGTTCATGATCATGATCGGCGGAATTTTGCTCAGTCTGCCCATTCCGCCGCCCTTTCCCTTGACCAACACGATCCCGGGTCTGGCCGTCATCTTCATGGCGTTGGGCATCATGGAGAGGGACGGGGTCTGCACGCTCGTCGGCTACGGGTTCGCCATCTTGGGGCTGTGTTATGTCGGGCTGATTTTCGTCCTCGGAGTGGCCGGCGTGCAGCAGCTGTGGACTTGGTTGACCGGCGGCTGACCTGGACAAATTGGTTGCCGCTCGGGGGCGAATGCCGTTAAGACTTTTACTGGTTCGTGAAATTTTGTTTCCCCCAAGAAACGGCGCCCGGCGAAACCCGGGTGGCGGTCACGCCGGCTTCGGCGAAAAGGCTGGTCAAACTCGGCCTGGAGGTTGCCGTGGAGTGCGGGGCGGGCGGGGCCTCCGGCTACGCCGACGGCGATTACGAGGCGGCCGGGGCGCATGTCATGGCGGACCGCGGGGAGTTGTTCCGCACGGCGGATGCTCTGGTGCGCGTGCGGCACACGCCGGCCGGGGAACTCGATCTTCTCCGCGAGGGTGCGGTGCATGTCAGTTTCCTCGATCCGTTCAACGAGAAAGAACTGCTGGCCCGCATGGCGGCGCGGAAGCTTTCGGTCATCAGCATGGAAATGATCCCGCGCACGACGCGCGCGCAAAAAATGGATGCACTCACCTCGCAGGCCAACCTCGGCGGCTACGTCGCGGTCATGCTCGGAGCCAACCGCTTGAAAAAAGTGCTCCCCATGATGTCGACCGCGGCGGGCACGCTGCTGGCCGGCAAAGTTTTCATCATCGGCGTCGGGGTGGCCGGCCTGCAGGCCATCGCCACGGCGCGCCGTCTCGGGGCGCGCGTCGAGGCGTTCGACACGCGTCCGGTCACCGCCGAACAGGTGCGTTCGCTCGGGGCCAAGTTCGTCGAAATCGATCTCGGCGGCGAAACGGGTCAGACGGACCAGGGCTATGCCAAAGACCTGACGCCGGAGCAGTTGGCCCGCCAGCGCGAGGGCATGAAGGCGCTTTGCGCCGGTTCCGACCTTGTGGTGACGACCGCGCAAGTTTTCGGTCGCCCGGCTCCTCGCCTTCTCACGGCTGACATGGTGGCGGCGATGAAACCGGGCTCGGTGATCGTGGACATGGCGGTCGAGACGGGCGGCAATGTGGAGGGCTCCGTGGCGGGCGAGACGGTCGAGGTCGGCGGCGCGACCATCGTCGGCGAGCGCAACCTGCCCGGACGCGTGGCGCATCATGCCAGCCAGGTTTACGCGATGAATATTTGCGGTCTTCTCGAGGAGTTTTGGGACAAGGAGACCAAGAAGCTCAATCTCAACCCCGATGACGAAATCATCGCGGGCTGCCTCCTTGCCGCGGACGGCCAGGTGCGCGACGCCCGTTTCCGCTGACCAACCATTTTCACCATGATCCCATTCCTTCTCGCCGCGGCCGAACCGTCCTCCCTCAACGCGTATATCCCGCTGATTTTCGTCTTTGTGCTGGCCACTTTCATCGGTCTCGACGTCATCCGCAATGTGTCGCGCCTCCTGCACACGCCGCTCATGTCGCTGACCAATGCCATTTCCGCCGTGGTCATCGTCGGCGCCATCCTCGTGGCCGGTCCGCAGGTCGGCGACGACCATCCGCTCTGGATCACCATCCTCGGACTGGTCGCCATCGCGGCAGCCTCGGTCAATATCGTCAGCGGATTCCTCATCACCAACCGCATGCTCAAGATGTTCAAGAGCCGCGAACCGGAGAAGAAGCCGTGAGTCCGGAGCTGCGCGACGCGCTCGTCCAATTGACCTACCTGGTGGCGGGGGTCTTTTTCATTTTCTCGCTCAAGTGGATGAACTCGCCGCAGACCGCGCGGCGCGCCGTGTGGGCCGGTGTCTGGGCCATGGTGCTCGGGATCGGCGGCACGCTGGCCAATCCCGCGGTCGCGGTTTCCAGTCTGCCGTGGATCGCGGTGGCCGTGATGGTCGGCGGGTTGATCGGCGTGCCGCTTTCCAAGGTCCCGCTCACCGCGGTGCCGCAACGGACGGCGCTATCGCACGCCTTCGGCGGCTTGGCGGCGGGCCTGGTCGGCACGGCGAAATATTATCTGTGGTTGCACGAGGGCGGGGCGAACCTCACCACGTTCCGCATGTTCGCCATTTCGGCGGAGGTCATCCTCGGCTTCCTCACCTTCACGGGCAGCCTCATGGCGGCCGGCAAGCTGCAGGAGATCCTGCCGGGACGCCCGATCACGTTCCGCGGTCAGTTGATCGTGAACTTCCTCATCCTCGGCGGCGCCATTGCTTGCGCGGCCGGGCTCATCATCAACCCGCAATGGGCGTTCCTCTTCCCGGTGCTGGTCATTCTTTCCCTGCTTTTCGGCATCATGCTCATCATCCCGATCGGCGGGGCGGACATGCCGACGGTCATCGCCTTGCTCAATTCCTACGCAGGGCTTTCCGCCGTGGCCATGGGCTTCGTCCTCGACAATACCTTGCTCATCATTGCCGGGGCGCTCGACGGGTCGTCCGGTTTGATTCTGTCCATCGTCATGTGCAAAGCGATGAACCGCAGCTTCACCAATGTGCTCTTCGGCGCATTCGGTTCGGTGCAGGACTCGTCGGGCGAGGACACCGGAAAAACGGTCAAGAGCGCCAGCGCGTCCGAGGCGGCCGAGATCATGGAACAAGCCGACACCGTGGTCATCGTGCCCGGCTACGGCATGGCTGTGGCGCAGGCGCAGCATCGCGTGCGCGAGCTTTACGACCAGCTGACCAAGCGGGGCATCAAGGTGAAGTTCGCCATCCATCCGGTGGCCGGCCGCATGCCGGGCCACATGAACGTGCTCCTGGCCGAGGCGGACATCCCTTATGACGATCTCGTCGAGATGGAAGAGATCAACGCCGACATGCCGCAGGTCGATGTCGTGCTCGTGCTCGGGGCCAACGACGTGGTCAATCCCGCGGCCAAGAACAATCCGAAGTCACCCATCCACGGCATGCCCATCATCGAAGCCGACCGCGCCCGCACCGTGCTGGCGGTCAAACGCTCGATGAAGCCCGGATTCGCCGGCATCGACAACGAGCTCTACACGATGGACAAGACCCTCATGGTCTTCGGTGACGCCAAAGCGGTGGTCGGCGATATGGCCAAGGCGCTGGCTGGCGATTCGGGGATGCACTGAGGCGCCCGGCGGGGTCAGCGCCGGAAGGTCCGGCGGCGGCGGGTCGGGGCGGCGCGGCCGTCGAGGCGGGGTTCGAGCTTCGGGCGCCGGGGTGCCACGGCTTCCTCGCCGTGCTTGGGCACGTTCTGTCCCTCGAGGTGAAGGCGGTCGATTTTTTGCCCGATGAACCGCTCGATGGCCGCCAGCTTTTTCATTTCGTCGTGCGCCACGAGGGTGAAGGCGTCGCCGGTGCGCTGCGCGCGGCCGGTGCGTCCGATGCGGTGGACGTAGTCTTCGGGATGGACGGGGATGTCGTAGTTTATGACGTGGCTGACCCCGGCGACATCGATGCCGCGCGCGGCGATGTCGGTGGCGACCATGATGCCGTAACGTCCGGATTTGAATCCTTCGAGGGCCTCGATGCGCTGGTTTTGCGAGCGGTTGGCATGGAGGACGGCCACGGAATGATTGTTGGCCCGCAGGCGTTTGGCGATGCGGTCGGCGCCGTGCTTGGTGCGGGAGAAGACGAGGACGCTCTGGTAGTCGGTGGCGGCGAGGAGGGCGAGGAGCATGCCGAATTTGCCGCCCTGGTCGGTGAGGTAGACGCCGTGCTTGACCATCGAGGCGACGGAGCGTCCGGCACCGATCTCGATGCGTTCGGGTTCGCGCAGGGCCCAGCCGGCCAGCTCGGCGATCTCGGGCGGCAGGGTGGCGGAGAAGAAAAGCGTCTGCCGGACCTTCGGGCACTTCGCGATGATGCGTTTCATCGGCGCGAGGAAACCGACGTCGAGCATGCGGTCGACCTCGTCGAGGACGAGAACTTCGACGTGATCGAGTTTGATCGTTCCTTGTTGCAGGTGGTCCTCGAGGCGGCCGGGCGTGGCCACCACGACGTCGAGGCCCGAGCGCAGGGCGCTGCGTTGCGCGCCGTAGCCGACGCCGCCGAAGATGGAGCCGACTTTGAGGTCGGTGAAGCGGGCGAGGTCGCGCATGGAAGTTTCCACCTGCATGGCCAGCTCCCGCGTGGGTTCGAGGACAAGGCAGCGCAGTTTGCCGTGGGAGCCGAGCTTTTGCAGGGCGGGCAGCGCGAAAGCGGCGGTTTTGCCCGTCCCGGTCTGGGCGGATGCTATGACATCGCGGCCCGCGAGGGCCGGAGGGATCGCCCGCAGCTGGACCGGGGTCGGTTCCCCGTAGCCCATGGCTTGGACGCCTTCGAGAAGTGGCTTGGACAATCCAAGCTTGGTAAACGGCATGTGAGGGTCGGACGGTCGGGCCGCCGCGGATGTTTGTCAATGCGGGGCACCGCCGGGAGAGGGTCCGATTTCGTTTGCGCCGGGCGGGCAGCTGGGCAATGGTGACAGTTGTATGAAAAACCTACCGACCCTCGTTGTCACGGCCTTGGCCCTGGCTGCATTCGCCACCACCTCTTTCGCCGGCAGTTGCGGCGGATGCCCCGGTGAAGGCGGGAAGAAAGACAAAGCCAAGACCGAAGAAGGCGCTCAGAGCTGAGCAGCCATCTGGCGTTTCACCGAAGCGGCTCCCTCGGGGGCCGCTTCTTTTTTTGCCTTCCCGTCCGTCCGCTACCGCCGGGCGGAACCGGCGAGGGGAAGCTCGACGCCGCAGGCGCGCATTTTGTCGAGGGAGCGGCGGACGGTATCGGCGAGGGTATGGCGGTCGAGGATGTCGGCCACCGAATTGCGCACGTCGAGCATGACCATGCGCAGTCCGCAGGTGTTCTCGTCGGGGCACGAGCATTTTTCGTATTTGCTCTGGCTCACGCAGCGGATGGGGGCGAGCGGCCCGTCGATCAGGCGGATGACCTGTCCGAGCGTGATGCTGTCCATCGGCTTCTCCAAAAAATACCCCCCGTGCTTGCCGCGCTTGGTCCGGATGAAGCCGGCTTTGCGCAATTGCATGAGGATCTGGTCGAGGAAACCTTTGGGCAGATTTTCCCGGGCCACGATTTCCTGGGCGCGGAGCATGGGACGCCCGAGCTCGGCGGCGATGCCGAGGTCGATGAGTGCGCGGAGGGCGTATTCTCCCCGTTTGGAAACTTTCATGGAGGGCGAGGCATCTTGGGCCTAGGTCCGGTGATCTGCAAGTCCGGCGCGGCATTGCCAGCGGGGGCGGGTCCGTTTAGAAACGCTAGGATGAAGATTGTTTGCGCTTATTCGGGCGGTCTCGACACCTCGGTCCTGCTGCAGTGGCTGAAGGAAACCTACGGGGCCGAGGTCATCGCTTTCTGCGCCAACATCGGGCAGGAGGAGGAGTTGGACGGGCTGGAGCAGAAGGCGCTGACCACGGGCGCGGCCAAGTGCCATGTCGACGACCTGCAGGAGGAGTTCGCGCGGGATTTCATCTTTCCCATGTTCCGCGCGGGGGCGCTTTACGAGGGTCAGTATTTTCTCGGCACGAGCATCGCGCGTCCGCTCATCGCCAAGCGCATGGTCGAGATCGCGCGGTCCGAGGGCGCGTCCGCCGTGGCCCACGGGGCGACGGGCAAGGGGAACGATCAGGTGCGTTTCGAGCTGGCCGCCGCGGCTTTGGCTCCGGAGTTGGAAGTGATCGCGCCGTGGCGGCAGGAGCGCTTCCGCGAAAAATTTCCCGGCCGCGCCGAGATGATCGCCTACGCCGAGGCACACGGGATCCCGGTGCCGGTGACGGCGAAGAAGCCGTATTCCATGGACCGCAACCTGCTGCACATCAGCTACGAGAGCGGAATCCTCGAGGACCCGTGGTTCGACGCGAGCGAGGAGGAAAACAAGGACATGTTCCGCCTGGGCGCGTCGCCCGAGGATGCGCCCGACGCCGCCGAGCGGGTGATTTTGCATTTCCGCCGGGGGGACTGCACCGGCCTGGAGGGCGACGGGGTGGCGCAGGCGCTCGGGGAAATCGGGCACACGGGCGACGGCCGGAAGTTGGACCCGCTCACGGTCATGCGCGTCCTCAACAAAATCGGCGGCAAGCACGGCATCGGGCGGGTCGACATGGTGGAGAACCGGTTCGTCGGCATGAAGAGCCGCGGGGTCTACGAAACGCCCGGCGGGGCGATTCTGCATTTTGCCCACCGTCAGATGGAGTCGCTCACCATGGATCGCGAGGCCATGCACCTGCGCGATTCCCTCATCCCGCGCTACAGCACCTTGGTCTACAACGGATTCTGGTTCGCGCCGGAGCGCCACGCGCTGCAGGCGCTGGTCGAGGAGACGCAGAAGGACGTGACCGGCGAAGTGCGGGTCAAGCTCTACAAGGGGAATGTCATAGCCGCCGGACGCCGCAGCCCGTTGAGCCTCTACAATCCGCACATGGCGACGATGGAGGCCGATCCGACGCAGGCTTACAACCAGTCGGACGCCACGGGATTCATCCGTTTGAATGCGCTCCGCCTCAAGGTCGCGGCCTTGCGCGCCCCCGGTGCGTCCTGAGCGGTCGGACCGCTCCTTTTCAGACCTGCATGAGCAGGAAAATCAGGGCCACCGTGACCACGGCGGCGAGCAGGATGATGCCGAAGACCAAGCGGCGGCCGGCGCGGCCATGACGTGCGCCGCGCCGCGGCGATTTGCCGCCTTCCTTGCGGTGGTGCCGGCGGCGACGGCGACCCGGTTGCGAGGGTTTTTCCCCGCTGGCGGGGGGGAGGGGCGGGGCCGCTTGGGGTTCCGCGCCGGGGCGGCGCGTTGCGACAGTCCGGGGAACGCTTTCCAACACGGCGGGAAATTCGTCGACCGGAAGCCAGTCGGCCTGACCCTCAAACCAAAAAAGTGCCTCATCCTCGAACCAGCTGGCGCGCAGTCCCGCCATGACTTCTTCCGCGCTGGCCGGTCCGTAAATGGTTTCATCCCAAGAGAGGAAGATTTGGGCACCATCGCCACGGGCCCGGTCTGATCTGTGCAGCTTGCGGGGCAGGAAGAAGTGGGGCGGACGGAATGGCAGCCCTCCGGGTTGACCCGGTGTTGTGCTCATGGCGCAGGAACTCCGGATGGGGCGGTGGGCCGGAGGCGGCTCACGTCGAATCCCTGGGCCGCCAACCGTGCGCGGATGCGTCCGAGAAGCGCGGGATCGAGTTCCGGTTGGCGGGCGAGAATCCAAAGGTAACGCCGGTCGGGTGTGCCGACGGCAGCCCAGCGGTAAGCGGGATCGAGGTCGACGATCCAGTAATCTCCCTCGAAGGGGCCGAAGAGACGGACTTTGAGTTTGCCGTTGTTGCTGCCGGGCACGGCGCGAGCCGATCCTTCGATCGAGCTGGCACGTCCGCTGCGGCGCACGCAGGTGTTCACCACTTTGATGGTGCCATCGGGCTGCGGTGTGTAGGCGGCTTTAGTCCCGGTGCAACCGCTTTGGAACCAACTCGGGAACGATTCGATCTCATGCCATTCGCCGGCGTAGCGGGCCAAATCGACCGCGGCCACGGTGGTCGGCGGGGGCATCGGCGTGGCGCATGCACACAGCAGGAACGCAGTCAGACAAAGACCGGCGGCACGGGTCATGAAGTGAACATACGCCCGAGCAAATGATTAAGCCAGATCATTGCCGTTGTTTGATTGGGGCGCTCACGCGGGTGGCCGCCCGAGGCGCCAACGCAGGTAAAGGACTCCGGCCAAGGCCGCGAAGCAGGCCCACAGCAGCACGCCTCGCCAGGGAATCTGCCAAGGTGGCTTGGTCGAGACGACGAATTCTCCGGTCGGCCAGCGATCCCGACCCCCCGCCATGGTGACAACGCGCCAAGTGCTGGCCGTGCCGGCGTCCAGTCCGTCGATTGCGGCGGTCAGTGCCGTCAGTTCGCGCCCCTCGTGTTCGAGTTCGGCCGTGCCGAGGATCTTGACCACCGCCGGATGCGGGGCGGGGCGGAAGTCGCCCGCGTAGGGCAGGCCGGTGGCCGGATCCTGCAGCGTCGGGTTGAAGCCGTGCTCCAAACGGTAAGCATCGGCGTCCGGATCGCGCGCGAAGATCACTTGAATCCGGGCGGAGTGACGCGAGGTCTCGGCGCGCGCGCTTTCCATTTTGAGCGCGAGGGTCAGGTCTCTTGTAGCGGTCCCGGGTGTGGCCCGCGATCGGGCGCGCATTGGGGGCTCGGGGAAAGCTTCGAGTTTGTTTTCTTCCCAGACGATGCGGAACGGATCGGAAACCGGTTCACGGAGCCCGGAACCCTGCCTTTGGCCGCTGAGAATCCATCGACGCGAACCGTCTTCCGCCGCCGTGGCATCGATCTCCCCGGCCGCCCACTCGGCCGGTGCGGCTTCGTGGCCGGGCGTGCCGTCGCGCGGAGGAGGAACCAGTCCGCGGAATAAATCCGTGAGCCGGTCGCCGATCCGCCCGATCCATCCGCGCGGCCTGGGTGGCGGCGTGTAATCCGACCGGACGCCGTCCTCCATGAATTCGAGCCGGATCTTGTCCCATCCCTCGCCGGCGGTGCGCCATTCCAAGCGGTGTGGAGCTGAGGTGTTGCCGGCGACGCGGACGTCGCGGTTGAGTTTCCAAGGTCGCGGCGCGGGCCGAGGCGCGGTTGGCAGAGGCCCGGCGGGCTCGCGCGCTGTTGCCGTCGTTTCCGCGGCGGGTGCGGGGGCCTTGACTGCCAGGCGGGCCGGTGCACCGCGTCCGATATTGACCATGACCAACTCGGGACGCACGGCATCGCGTCCCGCGTCGAGTTGCAGCGTCACGGTCTCGACCGAATCCGGGGCCACCGTGAATTCGCGGCTGTCGAGCGAGTTCCCGCCGGACAGTTTCAGTCCGGCCTCCGCCTCGATCGTGAAGCGCCCGGGGACACCGCCGGCGTTGGTCACGGTCAGGCCCGCTTCCGGGCTCCGGGTGAAATCAAGTTCTGTGGTCAGCACCTTCAGATCAGCCGGCACCGGCGGGGCCGCCAGCGAGACTTCACCGCGGTGGACGGGGGTGGTGAATGTCACTTTGACCTCGCGGCGTGCGCCTTTGCGTTCTTCCGGGATGCGCAGTTCCAGTGTGCGGGCGGTGCCGGGGGCCAGCGCCACGCGGGATTCGGTCACCACCAGATCCGGCGGTTCCACCTCGATCTTGATGTCCTGGGGCAACCCGGCCCGGCTCTGCAAGACAAGGCGCGCCTCGCGGGCTCGGCCTGCCAACGTGAATTCCGGCCGCTCCGCCGCGACCTCGAAGGGTGCGTGAGACCGTCCGAGCAGGACGGTTTGGGTTCCGGCCGAATCATTGACGCCGGGCCGGAGCACCTGACGGTCGGATTGTCCCGACGAGGCCGGTGCGTAGCGCACGGTCAAGTTGGTCGACTGTCCGCGGGCCAATTGGAAGCGCGGTGGTCCGAGAATTTCAAAAGGCGGCTCGACGCGGTTTTCGACGGACAACACGCCTCCCCCGGCGTTGGCCAGTTCCAGCGGTAATGTCATAGTCTCGCCTGCCGCAGCTTCGAATTCCAGCGCGGCCGGGGCGAGCAGCACCGGGGGACGGTCGCGGACGTCGATGCGCACGGTGGCCGGCGAACTGAGTCCGCCGCGCAGTCCGCGGACCCGGAAGGTGAATTCGTCCGTTGTGCCGTCTTCGGCGCCGTCATGCACATAGGTCACGGAGCCGTCGGTCGAGAGGGAGACGCGATCCGGGTCGGGTTGGAGAACCGGCGAAAGCCGGCCGTGGCGCGGCGGGCGGTCGATGACGTATTCCACCGGGTTGTTCCCGTGGAACCCGCGCAGGGCGATGCCGACGCGGTCGCCGTGCCACACGGAGACATTGGTGCCGGCGGCGACGGGCGGTTTCCAGAGGGCTTGCCCGGACTGTCCGGGGGCGTTGGCGGAAAGGACCGCGCCAAGGGCGGCGGCGAGGAGAAGTCTGTTCGGCCGCACGCCGGCATCAAAGCGAATGGGATTGAAAATGGCGAGTGGAACCCTACGTTGCGGAGACATGGTCCGATGCGCTTGCTGCTGCCTGGTTGCGGTTCTCCTCGCCATGTGTCCGGCTCGCGCCGAGGACGCGGGGCCGGTCTTGACGCCGCCCGCGGAACTGACCGTGCCACAGGACCCACCCAAGGTGGTGCCGCGTGTTCTCGATCTGGCCACGCCGGAGAACGCGCGCATCATCGTCTCCCTGGGACGACAACGGGTCTACCTCCGGGTCGGGGACGAAGTGGCGATCGACGCTCCGGTCTCGACCGGCAAGCGGCGGGCGCAGACGCCGGCCGGCGACTACCGCATTCTCGAAAAGTCGGCCACGCACGCCTCGAACCAGCACGGGGATTTTGTCGATCCCGAGGGTCGCCCGGTGCGCCAAGGGGTCAGCACGCGCGTCGATCCCGCCCCGAGCGGCACGGTGTTCGTCGTGGTCCCGGTGCAATACCACCTGCGACTCGACGAGGCGGGACTGGCCCTGCATGCCGGACGTCTGCCCGGGTATCCAGCGGCGGACACCGCGGTGCGCTTGCCGGCCGATGTCGCGCCTCTGGTTTACCAGCGGGTCAAAACCGGCACTCCGGTCACGATCGAGGAGTGAGTGCGGTGCGGCCGCGTCCGATTTCCCGGAGCGGGGCGCCGGCGAGGAGTTTTTGCTCGATGGATTCGAGCGAGACGCCTTTGGTCTCGGGTACCAGCGCGAGGAAGAAGACAAAGAAGGCGGCGTTGAGCGCGCCGTAAAGGAGGAATGTGTTCCCGGGCCCCAGGACGTTGAGCATGGTCAGGAAAGTCATGCCGACGAGGGCGTTGGCCGCCCAGTTGGTCACCGTGCTGCAGGTGATGCCGAAGTCGCGTCCGGCCAGCGGGAAGATTTCTGCGCAGAGGATCCAGATGATCGGCCCGGCGCTCATGGCGAACCCGATGATGAAAACCACGAGCGAGGCCACCGCGAGGTAGCTCATGCTGATGTTGCCGCCACCGATACCGAGGTGGAAAAGGGCGCCGAGGGAGAGCATGCCGAATCCCATGACCGTGAAACCCGCATACATCATGGGCTTGCGTCCGAGACGGTCGACAAAGGCGATGGCGATGAAAGTGGCCAGCACGTTGATCGTGCCGATGAGGACCGTGCCCCACATCTGCTCGGCCGTGGTGTTGAAGCCGGCCTCGTGGAGGATGCGCGGGGCGTAATACATTATGACATTGATTCCGGTGAATTGCTGGATGACTTGCAATCCCACGCCGAGGAAAACAGCGCGGCGGAAGTGACGGTTGTCGCGGAAGAGGCTGAACCCCTTCTGCTCGATCTTGAGGCTGTCTTCGATCCCGGCCAGTTCGCGTTCGGCTTCCGCGGGGCTGCCGGCGAGGCGGTGGAGGATCTCCCGCGCCTGCGGGACGCGGTTTTTCAGGACGAGCCAGCGCGGGCTTTCCGGGAGGAAAAGCATGCCGCCGAACATGAGCAGCGCGGGCACGGCAATGACTCCGAGCATCCACCGCCACGGCACCGCGAAGTAGGCTTCCATGACCATTTGTCCGCGACCGCCGGCCATGGCGCTGACCGACTCGCTGATGGTCGTGGCGAGGGGTTTGAGGTCGGCGTAGGTGGCGAAGAAGGTATCGCTCAGAAAGGCCAGCACGATGCCGATGGTGATCATCAGCTGATACATGGAAATTAGCGCTCCGCGCACGCTTTGCGGCGCGATTTCCGAGAGGTAGAGCGGGGCGACGAACGAGGCCATGCCAACGGCGATGCCGAGGAAAAACCGCGCCGCGATCAGGGCGCCGGGCGACGGCGCGAGCGCGCAGCAGATCGAACCGGCGGCGAAAACAAGCGCGCTGATCAGGATGGTGCCGCGGCGTCCGAGCCGCAGCGAGAAGAACCCGCTGATGAGCACGCCGAAGACGGCGCCCCAGAGGAGGGAGCTGACGATATTCTCGATGGTGCGGTCGTCGACGCCGAAATCTTTCTGGATGAATTCGTTCGCGCCCGAAATGACCCCGACATCGAGACCGAAGAGAAGTCCGGCCAGCGCGGCGGTGAGCCCGATGAAGTAGACGATGGGCTTGGTCCGGCCTGACAGCGGTCGGGCACCGGAGGGACCGGAGGGAGGGATGATGGCGGACATTGTTGAGTTGAGGGTTGAGAGTTGAGGGTTGAGGGAGGGATCAGATCCACGTGCCGTCGGGGATCACGGCGTTCTTCGGGACAATGACGATGCCGTCACGGATGAAGTAGTTCCCGCCGTCGTATTCGGCCGGTTTTCCCTCGGGGCTGATGACGACACGTTCCCCGATGCGCGCGTTTTTGTCGACGATGGCGTCGTTGATCGTCGTCTTGCTCCCGATGCCGATGGGTGGGGCGCCGGGCGGAGGGGTCGATTGGGCCTCGTAGTAGTCGGCGCCCATCATGACGACATTCTTCAGCACCGCGCCGGATTCGATGATGCTGCGGATGCCGACGACACAGCGGTCGAGGGTGGCGTCGGTGATGATGCATCCGTCCGAGACGACAGCGCGGTGCGCGGTGGCGCCGTTGATCTTGCTGGCCGGCAGGAAACGCGGGCGGGAATAGACGGTGGCGCCGGGACGGTAGAAGCTGAAAGGCGGCTCGATTTCGGCCAGTGCGAGGTTGGCTTCGAAGAACGACCGGATCGTCCCGATGTCCTCCCAGTAACCCTGGAAAATGTGCGCCTGGACGCGATGATCCTTGATGACGGACGGAATGACATGCTTGCCGAAGTCGTCGAAGTTGTTGTCGAGGCAACGCACCAGCACGTCGCGGTTGAAAAGATAGATACCCATGGATGCCTGGTAGCTCTCTTTGCCGGCGGGGAGTCCGAGTTCGGCGAGCAGCGGTGCGGGAATGCGCAGGGTGTCGAGGACGGCGGGGTCGGACGGTTTTTCGACGAAGCGGTCGATGCGCCGCCGGTCGTCGGTGCGCATGATGCCGAAGCCCTCGGCGTCATGGCGGTTGACGGGCAGCGTGGCGATGGTCAGGTCGGCACCGGAGGCAAGATGGCCGGCCATGAGTTCGTGGAAATCCATCTGGTAAAGCTGGTCGCCGCTGAGGATGAGGAACCACTGCCAGGGTTGCTCGAGAAAGTAGGCGAGGTTTTGGCGCACGGCGTCGGCCGTGCCCTGATACCAACCGGACCCGGTGGGGGTCTGCTGCGCGGCGAGGATCTCCACGAAGCTGCCGGAGCTGAAAATATCGAATTTGTAGGTGGCGTTGATGTGCCGGTGGAGCGAAGCGGTGTTGAACTGGGTCAGCACGTAGATGTCGCGGATGCCGGCGTTGAGGCAGTTGCTGATGGGGATATCGACCAACCGGTATTTGCCGCCGAGCGGGACGGCGGGCTTGGCGCGGTCCTTGGTGAGGGGGAAGAGCCGTTTGCCCGCGCCGCCGCCCATGATGATACCGAGGGTGCGCGCCAAGGCGTCGGTCGTCCGGATGGGATGCTCGTCTGGCATAACGTTCAACGGAGTCGCGCAAACCGCGGCCAATGTCACGCCGGGAATGGCAAGGCCGCACCCCGGGTTGATTCCCGTAGTTGCGTCCCGCGCCCGGCTGCCTCAAGATGTTTCACCTTATGTGCGGCATTGTCGGATACGTCGGCCCGTCCGAAGCGGCGCCCATCCTGCTGGACGGGTTGCGCCGGCTGGAATACCGCGGCTATGACTCGGCCGGGGTTGCCTTGGGCAACAACGGCACTTTGGAAGTCCGCAAGGCGGTCGGTCGCATCCAGAATCTGGCGCAGTTGATCGCCGACGATCCCGTGCACGGCAATCGCGGGATCTGCCACACCCGTTGGGCCACCCACGGAGCGGTGACCGGAGAGAATGCCCACCCGCATGCCGACCAGAGCGGCCGCATTGTCCTCGTGCACAACGGGGTGATCGAGAACTACCAGAAAATCCGGACCGAACTCGAGCACGAGGGGCACGTTTTCCAGTCGCAGACCGACACCGAGGTCCTGGCGCATCTCATCGGCAAGTTCGCCATCCAGCTCGGCGAACCGTCCGCCGACCATCTGGTCGAGGCGGTGCGCATGGCCTTGCGCGAAGTGCACGGCACCTACGGCATTGCCGTCATGCACCGCGATGTGCCCGACCTGCTGATCGGCGCGCGGCGCGGCAGCCCGCTGGTGCTCGGCGTGGGCAAAGGCGAGAACTTCCTGGCCAGCGATCCGCTGGCTCTGGTCAACCACACCCGCGACGTGGTCTACCTGAAAGATTTCGAGATCGTCCTGCTGCGGCCCGACAGTTTCCAGATCCAATCGCTCTCCGGCGCCGGTCAGGACTACGAGATCAGCACGGTCGACTTCGACGCGGAGGAAGCGTCCAAGGGCGACTATCCGCACTACATGCTCAAGGAAATCTACGAGCAGGCGGCGACGGTGCGCGACGCGATGCGCGGCCGGCTTTCGCCCGAAGAGGCGACGGCCAAGCTGGGCGGCCTGAACATGACGCCCGCCGAACTGCGCGAGGTGGAGCGGATCATCCTGATCGGTTGCGGCACGGCCTACCACGCGGCGCTGGTCGGCGAGTATCTCATGGAGACCCTGGCCTGCCTGCCGACCGAGGTGGAGATCGCCAGCGAGTTCCGTTACCGGAACATGCCGCTCGACAAATACACGCTGACTTTCGTCATCAGCCAGAGCGGCGAGACGGCCGACACGCTGGCCGCGCTGCGCGAGAGCCAGCGCAAGGGGCACCGGGCGCTCGGTATCTGCAACAACGTGGCCAGCACGATCGCCCGCGAGAGCGACGGCGGCGTCTACATGCACGCGGGTCCCGAAATCGGGGTCGCCGCGACCAAGTCGTTCACCTCGCAGGTGACGATCCTCACCCTTCTTTCCCTTCTCATGGGCCGTATCCGGAATCTTTCCAGTTCCGACGGGTTGCGCATCATCGAGGAACTGGAGAAGCTGCCCGAAAAAGTCGCGCGGGTGCTGGAAATGAACCCGCATCTTCCGGAGGTGGCGGCGAAGTATGACAATGCCCACGGGATGCTCTTCATGGGGCGGCAGTTCCAATACCCCGTGGCCATGGAAGCGGCGCTGAAGCTGAAAGAAATCAGCTACATGTCGGCATCGGGCTACCCGAGCGCCGAGTTGAAGCACGGGGTGATCGCTTTGGTCAATCCCGACATGCCGTCCGTTTTCATCGCCCCCGACGACGCTTTGTTCGGGAAAAATGCGAGCAATATCGAGGAAGTGCGGGCGCGGAAAGGTCCGGTCATCGGGGTCGGCACCGAGGGGCACCGGGAGATCGAAAGGATCACCGACGACGTGCTCTGGGTGCCGGACGCACCGGACTGGCTCATGCCGGTGCTGACAGTGATTCCGCTGCAATTGCTCTCCTACCATATCGCGGTGAACCGCGGTTGCGACGTGGACAAGCCGCGCAACCTGGCCAAGAGTGTGACGGTGGAGTAGGGGGGGGAAATGTTCCGGCACTTCGGTCCGCGGTTTGCGGGGCGATCTGTTCGCAGCAAGCCCCGGGTCGGCCGCGTCAGAGAGCCGAGGCGAGGAGGCGGTTGAAGGTCTCGCTCGGGCGCATGGCCACCGAGGCTTTGGTCTCGTCGGGACGGTAGTAGCCGCCGAGATCGACGGACCGGCCTTGCACGGCCTCCAGTTCACCCACGATTGTTTTCTCGCTGGCCGCGAGTTGATCGGCCAAGGGGGCGAAGAGCTTCCGGAGTTCCGGATCGCTGTTCTGTGCCGCGAGAGCCTGCGCCCAGTAGAGGGCGAGATAGAAATGGCTGCCCCGGTTGTCGAGCGTGCCGAGTTTGCGTCCGGGACTCTTGTCGTTCTCAAGAAACTTGCCGGTCGCGGCGTCGAGGGTTTCGGCGAGGATTTTGGCCTTTTTGCTGCCGCTGGTCTCGGCCAGGTGTTCGAGCGACGCGGCCAGCGCGAAGAATTCCCCGAGAGAATCCCAGCGGAGGTAATTCTCCGCAGTGAATTGCTGCACGTGCTTGGGCGCGGAACCGCCGGCCCCCGTTTCGAAGAGTCCGCCGCCATTCATCAAAGGGACGATGGAAAGCATCTTCGCGCTGGTCCCGACTTCGAGGATGGGGAAAAGGTCGGTAAGATAGTCGCGCAGGACGTTGCCGGTGACCGAAATGGTGTCCTCTCCACGGGCGATGCGTTCGAGGCTGAATCGGCATGCCTCGCCCGGGGCCAGAATCCGGAGGTCGAGGCCGGCGGTATCGAGGTCTTTCAGGTATTGCTCCACCTTGGCGATGAGTTGTGCGTCGTGGGCGCGGGAACGGTCCAACCAGAAGACGGCGGGCGCCGCGGTGGCGCGGGCGCGTTTGACCGCGAGTTTGACCCAGTCGCGGATGGCGGCGTCCTTCGTCTGGCAGGCGCGCCAGATATCGCCGGCTTCGACCCGGTGTTCGGTGAGAATTTCGCCCCCGGCCCCGGTGACGCGCACCGCGCCGGCGGCTGGTATCTCGAAGGTCTTGTCATGCGAGCCGTATTCCTCCGCCTTTTGCGCCATCAGCCCGACATTCGGCACCGAGCCCATCTTGACCGGATCGAGCGCGCCGTTCCGCCGGCAGAAGTCGATGACGGCCTGGTAAACGGCGGCGTAGGAGCTGTCGGGGATGACCGCGAGGGTGTCCTGCGTTTTCCCGTCCGCATTCCACATCTGGCCGCCTTCGCGGATCATGGCCGGCATGGAAGCGTCGACGATGACATCACTCGGCACGTGGAGGTTGGTGATGCCTTTGTCCGAATTGACCATGGCCAGGGCTGGCCGTGCGGCCAGGGCAGCTTGCAGAGCTTTGTCCAGCGCCGCTTTCTCCGCGGCGGGAAGCGTCTCCATCTTGGCCGCGAGGTCGCCGAGGCCGTTGTTGAAGTCGACGCCGAGCTTTTCCAGCATCGCGGCATTTTCACGGATGAAGTCGGCAAGGAAGACCTTCACGGCGTGTCCGAAAATGATCGGGTCGGACACCTTCATCATGGTGGCCTTGAGATGCAGGGAAAAGAGGACCCCGAGGGCGGTGGCCTCGGCAATCTGCTCCTCGAGGAAAGCCAGCAACGCCTTCTTGCTCATGAAGGTGGCATCGAAGACTTCGCCGGCCTGCAATTTGATCGCCTCTTTGAGCACGACCGGAGCCCCGCCGGCAGCCGGCAGGAACTCGATCCTCGCGGTGGTCGCGGCGGGGATGGTGACCGATTGCTCGTTCGACCGGAAATCGTCCGCGGTCATGGTGGCGACGCGGGTTTTGCCGTCCGCGCTCCAGGCGCCCATCTTGTGCGGATGTTTGCGGGCGTAATCCTTGACCGCTTTGGGCGCGCGGCGGTCGGAGTTGCCTTCGCGGAGGACGGGATTGACCGCGCTGCCCTTGACTTTGTCATAGCGGGCTTTGGTTTCGCGCTGCGCCTCGTCGGCCGGCACGTCGGGGTATCCGGGCAGGGCGAATCCCTGGGACTGCAATTCGGCGATGGCCGCTTTGAGCTGCGGGACCGACGCGCTGATGTTGGGAAGTTTGATGATGTTGGCTTCGGGGCGGAGGGTGAGGGCGCCCAATTCGGCGAGGGCATCGCCGGACTTTTGTCCCGCGGGCAAGCGGTCGGCGAAGGCGGCGAGGATGCGCCCGGCAAGGGAGATGTCCCGCATTTCGACGGCGATACCGGCGGGCTTGGCGAAGGCCTCGACCACGGGAAGAAAGGAGTAGGTGGCGAGCAGCGGGGCCTCGTCGGTCTTGGTGTAGATGATGGTCGGTTGGGTCGGCATGAACCGGATATTTAAGAAGTGCCGTGCCTCCGGGGTCAAAGGTAAAGAGGGCCGCGGGGCTTCACCGGCCGGGCACGGTCACCGCGGTGCCGCAGGGTCGAGTCGGCGAAGGTAGCCGACGGAGTAAATTCCGGTGGCATGCCCGTCGGCCCATTTCGGCTGCCATCCGTAGCCTCCGACCAGTTCATAGGAGGCCAATTCGAAGCTGGCCGGGGTGTATTTGACTTCGGGGTTGTCGCCGCGGCCGAGAACGTCGGGTTCGCCGTTGCAGACCGCGCAGGGGCATGCTTTGCGGATCTCTTCGAGCGGCAAATAAGTCTCGTGACCATCGCTCCAGGCAACAGCCAGTTCCCGTCCGATGACTTGCAGGTTGCCGATTTGCGGTGTCATTCCGGTGGAAGCGGGCGGGCTCCGAAGATGGATGAACCGATCCGCACGAGGGTCGCGCCTTCGCCGATGGCCGGGGCGAAGTCGCCGCTCATGCCCATGGAAAGCTCGGGCAGGGGATGACCGTGGGCGGACTGCAATTCATCGCGCATTTGGCGCAGGGCGCGGAAAAACGGCCGCGCTTCTTCCGGATCATCGCTGTAAGGCGCCATGGTCATGAGTCCGCAAATGCGGAGGTGCGGCAGCTTGGCCAGGGCCGGAAATTCGGCGCGCAATTGCTCCGGGGTGAAGCCGTGTTTGGTCTCCTCGCCGGAGACATTGACTTCGAGCAGGCCTTCAACCGTTTGGCCGTTTTCCCCGGCTACGCGGTCGATGGCTTGGGCCAGCGCCGTGCGGTCGATGCTGTGGAAAAATCCGAAGAGGGGAAGCGCCTGGCGGACTTTGTTTTTTTGCAGGTGCCCGATGAAGTGCCAGACGAGGCCGGGCGGGCAGGAAGGAATCTTCTCCCGCGCCTCCTGCACCCGGCTCTCGCCGAAGACGCGTTGTCCGGCCTCCGCCGCCGCCACGACCGACTCCGCCGGGTGGGTCTTGGACACCGCGACGAGGCGCACGGTCGCCGGGTCGCGGCCGGCTTGGACAGCGGCCTGGGCGATCTGCCGCTGCACGGCGGCCAGTTGGGCGGCGAGTTGGGTCATTAGATTTGCTTATGCATCACATGCAGACTATAAGGTGATTTCATAATCCCGTGCAGACGCTTCTCTTCAAAGTATTCCGCGATCTGGCCGAAACCGCCAGTTTTTCGCGGGCCGCCGAGCTGAACGGTATCACGCAGAGTGCGGTAAGCCAGCAGGTCAAGGCGCTGGAGAAACGCTACGATGTCCGTCTGATCGAGCGCGGGAAAAAAAGTTTTTCCCTGACCGCGGAAGGCCGGGTTTTTCTCGGGGCGGCGCGGGAAATTCTCGCCGTGGTCGACGGTCTTGATACGCGGCTGCGCGAGTTGAGCGAAGTGGTCACGGGCGACCTGCGGCTGGCCGCGGTGTTGAGTGTCGGGTTGCACGAGCTGCCGCCTTACACGCGGCAGTTTGCCCGGCTTTATCCCCAGGTGAAGATCCACACCGACTACCTGCGCTCCTCCGAAGTCTATGCCGCGGTGCTGGCCGGTCGCGCCGAAGCGGGCTTGGTCGCTTACCCGGCGACAAGACGCGGTCTGACCTCGGAGGTTCTCTGGAAGGACCGCATGGTGCTGGTTTGCAGTCCTTCCCACCGGCTGGCCCGCCGGGCCCGCGTCCCCCTGGGGGAATTGGCGGCCGAAAAATTCATCGCCTTCGCTGCGGATCTCCCGACCCGCAAGGCGTTGGACCGCGCACTGCGGGCGGCCGGGCTCCACGTGCGGCCGGAGAGAGAGTTCGACAACATCGAAACGGTCAAACGCACGGTTGAGATCGACGGGGCGGTTTCCATCCTCCCCGAGACGGCCTTGGCCAACGAGCGCCGGGCCGGTTCGCTCATCCCGGTGGAGATTGCCTCCCCCGCCATGTGGCGTCCGGTGGGAGTGGTGACCAAAAACAACCGCGCCGGCTCGCCGGCCTTGCGGCGTTTTCTGGAACTGCTGCGCAGCAACACCCTGCGGCCCAAGCTTGCCAAGCAGGCGCATCTGGCGGATTAGTGCCCGGTATGCTAAGTCGACGGCCGCTCATGAGAACCGCCACCCCTCTGTTTGTCGCCTCGGTCCTGCTCGTGGCCGCCTGCGCGCAGGAGCAAACCGGATCCCCGGGCGCCGCGGCGCCTCCGCGGCACGAACCTTCGATCAGCATCGGCACGACCGGGCCGGTGCCCGCGCCGCCGCCGCGCGCCCCGGCCAATTACCGCTCGGTCAAGACGGACCGGCCGGTGGTGGCCCTGACCTTCGATGACGGGCCGCATCCGCAGCTCACCCCGCAACTGCTCGACATTCTGCGGCAGCAGGGCGTGAGGGCCACCTTTTATGTCATAGGACGCAATGTCGATGCTTATCCGGACATCGCGCGCCGCATCGTGGCCGAGGGGCACGAGATTGCCAACCACACCTACAATCACCCGAATCTCACGCAGATTGGTGCGGCTCGATTGGACAGCGAGATGACGCGGACCACGGACGCCATCGTGCGCGCGACCGGACGCCGCCCGACCAACATGCGTCCGCCCTACGGGGCGATCAACGCGCGCGTCGAGCAGGCGCTCCTGCGAAAGCACGGGTTCGACGTCATCATGTGGTCGGTCGACCCGCTCGATTGGCGCCGTCCGGGCGCCGAAGTGGTGCGCCAGCGCTTGGTCGACGGCGCCACTTCCGGCGGCATCCTCCTCGCCCACGACATCCACCCCGGCACCATCGAGGCCATGCCGGGCACCATCGGCGACCTCAAAGCCAAGGGCTACGGTTTCGCCACGGTGAGCCAATTGCTCGCCCTGCAGGACCGCCAGTCCCCGTCGCGCGCTGCGTCCCCTGCGTCCCCCGCGCAGCAGACGGCCGTGCGCTGATCAGATCAGCCAAGCGGCCAGACCGGCGCAGAGGGCGGTTGCGCCGAGGACCAGCATGACGGGGCGCCGCATGGACACGCTTCCCAGCGTCACGGTCAGGCCTGCTTTGAGCAGGGCGTTGGCCATCGCGGCAATGACCAGCGCGCGGGCACCCTCGCCGGCCGGGACATGCCCGGTTTTTTGCAGCTGCGCGAGGGAAAGCGAGATGGCATCGAGATCGGTAAGGCCGGACAAAAAGCTGGCGGCGTAAAGTCCGGCTCCGCCGAAGACGTCCTGCGCCCACTTCACGAGAAGGACGATCAGAGCGTAGAGGATGGCGAATTGGATGGCCACGCGCAGGCTGAGCGGGTTGTGCGCCTCGGCGGGGCTGGTGGTGCCGGCGGCTGTTTCCTCGCCGCGGAAGTGGCGCCAGCTCCACGCGGCAAAGACGAGCGCGGGCACCGCCGTGAGCGCGAGCCACGGTGCGGCGGCGCCGAGAAGCGCCGGACTGACCGCCCCGACAAGGACGGCGACACGCCCGAGCATGACGGTGCAGGCCAAAATCACGGCCAACGCGCAGACCTGTCCGAGCGCGGGCCGCACGCGGCTCTCACGGCTCATGGCCAGGGTGGTCGCGGTGCTCGAAGCGAGGCCGCCGAGCAGTCCGGTCATGGCCAGGCCGCGATTCTCGCCGAAAATCCGCACCGCGACATACCCGGCGAAGCCCAGGCCCGAGACGAGAACGACCATCAGCCAGATGTTGAAGGGATTGAACGCGCCGTAGGGGCCGTAGGGGCGATCCGGGACGAGCGGCAGGACGATGCCGGTGACGGCGGCGAATTGGAGGGCTTGGTAGACGTCAGCGCTGGTGAATTTGCGCGACATCCGGTGCAGCCAGTCTTTCGACGCGAGCAGCACGACCAGCGAGACGGCCACGACCACGGCAGTTTTCACTTCGCCGTAGGAAACCAGTCCGCCGAGCAGATACGTGGCGAGGCTGACCGCCCCGGTGGTCAGTCCGATGTCGCGGTCGCGGACGGCGCGGCGGAAAAGAAACAGCGAAACGAGCAGGACCATGCCGACGAAGCCGGCGAGGAAAATGCCCGGCTGATGGCTGCGGTCGATCCACGCGCACAGTGTCCCCAAGACCCCCCACAGTGCGAAGGTGCGCGCCCCGGCGACCGTTTCCGCCTTCGGGTGGTTGCGCTGCCCGCTCCACTGGCGCTCGAGGCCGACGAGCGCCCCGAGGGAAGCGCTGACCAGCAGGGCCTTCAACAGTTCCGGCATGGATGCATCTTAGGCTTTGGCGGGCGGGCGGCAATACGGCGCCGCGCCGCAGTCGGCGATCAGACCCCCGCATCGACCGGAACACGCGCACGCCTCGGAGGTTGCGACGGCGCGGGCGGCGGATCGGCCGGCACATTGCCGCCGCCGTCTCCGCCCTCGCGTTCGTGCGGGTCGAAAAAATGGTCCCAGGCGACAAAGATCGCTTTGGAGTGCCGCGCGAAAAGCAGGTTGAAGAAAATGACCGGGGCAATGACCGCTCCGATCAGTGTCCAGACCGGCCAGTCGAAAAACCATTCGAAAGCGGCATAGAGCACCAACCCGAGCAGCGCGGCGATGCCGTAGTTGATCGCCCAAATGGAGAGCAGGAAATAACCCGGTTCGCGGTCGTAGGCGTAGCCGCAGCGCGGACAGCCGTCGAGCGGGGTGAACCAGTCGTGCAGGTTGCGCGTCCGCGCCACGGCGGGAAACATCGGCGCCCGCCCGCAAACCGGGCAGACCAGCCGCAAAGCGCGGGCGAGATAATTCTTCGCCCGGGTCCAATCGGCATCCGCTTCCACCCTTCTCTCATACGCCGTGCCCCGCGGCGGGTCAAAGCGGAGCTGCGCCCGTCGTCCCGCCGCCCCGGGGGCAGTTACGGGCGCACGATACGCGGATCGATCACGCGGATGACCCCTCGGGCGACTTTGGGCGTCCAAAATGGAGCATCGTCGGCGTAGCGCTCGATGTTGCTGCCTTCGCCCATGATCTCCATCCCGAGGACTTCGCGACCGGTAGAGAAGGACACGACTTCGTATCGGCGCGAACCGCGCAGCATGGCGGCCTCTTCGGCTTTGATGCGCCACATTTTGGCCAGCCGTTCGTAGTTCGCGTAATGCGAGCCGACCACGAGGATTTCGACTTTGTCTTGTGGGTGTTCCCAGACCTTCACCCCGCCCAGCGAGCCGTGCATCCCGTAAGGCGTGCCGCACCCTGCCAGCAGAGCGGTCGTCAGCAAAAGCAAGATGACGCGCATCGGGAGGAATGTCCGGCTTCCGCCGGAACGAGTCAAAGCATTTGCCTCGGGAGGACCCGGGCAGGAGTGGATTGGTCGCCGCGGCGACCTTTCCCTGTGTGCGCGCTGGCGCGCGAAATATGGGCAGGAGTGGATTCGAACCACTGAAGGCATAAGCCAGCAGATTTACAGTCTGCCCCGTTTGGCCACTCCGGAACCTGCCCGAGAAATTTGTCCCGCCAGCGCCGCTAGTATGTGGCGCGAGGCTCCATGACTATGCTTTTGATGACGATTTTTTCCAAGGGAAAGTTGTTGGGGTCCGTTGTTTTGCGGCTGATGTCATCCAAGTCCTCCAGACCCTCGAGGATGCGTCCGAAGACGGTGTATTTGCCGTTCAAGTCGGGCATGGATTTAAGACAGATGTAAAATTGACTGCCGTTGGAAACGCGCGCGGGATTGATCGGCCCGTCGATGCGCGAGGCGGCGATCGCCCCTTTGCTGTGCGGAAGGCGGATTTCCGCGGGAATGGTATAGCCCGGGCCGCCGGTGCCGGTGCGGTCGGTGGGACCGTGTTTGCTGTAGCGGTCGCCGGTCTGGAGCAGTGCGCCGGGAAACGCGCGGTGGAAGCGCATGCCGTTGTAGTAACGGCGCGCCACAAGGTCTTTGAAATTCTGCACGTGGAGCGGGGCGGCGCCGTCGTAGAGTCCGATGACCACCCGGCGCAGGTCGCGCTCTTTGCCCACTTTGACCGTGGCCACGGCGACCTCGGGTCCGAGTTGCTGGGCCTGGGCCAGCGGGGCCAGCAAAAGGGCGACGAGGACAAGAACCGCTTTCATGAAGGCAGAGGATTCAAGAACCCGGCGGGGGAGGCAAGAAGGGAAAGGAGTTTTCAGTGGTTCAGTTTTCGGGACCGGAGTCCACGCAAGCAACCAAATCTGCAAATTGGATCACTGGAAACTGACGCTTCTAGGATTCGACTTTGACCACGGTGGCGAAGTCTTCTTCGCCGAGGCCTGCGGTGCAGGCTTGCTCGTAGAGCAACCGCATGGCCTCGGTGAGGGCGCGGTGTTGCGGATGGGCGGCGGCGGCGGCGAGGCGGAGGTCCTTGCGCATGTTGCGGGCGGAGAAACGTGGGGCATACTCGTCGCCCAGCATGCAGGGGAGTTTTAGGTCGACCACGCCGGAGCGGGCGGCGTTGTTCTCGAGGGCGGTGACGAGGACCTGCGGATCGACGTCATTGGCGCGGAGGAGGTGGATGGCTTCGGCCAGCGAGACGGCCGCGGCGGCGGCCATGATGTTGGTGGCAAGTTTGACCGCACTGGCTTGTCCTATCTCTCCCATGGGCAGGATGGCTTTGGCGCTGGCGGCGAGCACGGGGCGCGCGCGCTCGAGGGCGGAGGAATCGCCGCCGATGTAGTAGGTGATCTGTCCCTGCGCGGCGGCATCGCGGCTGCCGGTGAAAGGGGCATCGAGAAAAGCGGCACCGGTGGGTGCGACTTCCGCGGCCAAGCCGCACACCGTTTCCGGCGCTACGGTGGCGTGGCCGAGGATGACGTGATGCGGCGCGAGGGCGGGGAGGAGGGCGTGCACGGTGGAGCGCAGGGCTTCGTCGTCAGCGACGAAAATTTGCAGGATGTCCGCCGCGCGTGCCACGGCGGCGGGATCCGGTGCGGGGGCGGGCAGCCCGTCGAACTTCCGCGCGCTGCGGTTCCAGACCGCCAGCGGAAAACCCGCAGCTTGCACGCGAGCGGCGACGCGCGACCCGATGAGTCCGAGGCCGAGGACGCCGGCCCGCGGGGCTGCGGGGGTCATGCCGGATTTCAGCTGCCGGCGGGAGCGGCCGGGGCCTGCGCGGCGGGGGCGGCCGGCAATTTGTTGTCCACCTTGGCCTCGGAACGCACGCTTTCGATGATGCCGCGGACCACATCGCGGCGCTTGCTGCCCCCGAGGTAGGAGCCGACTTGCTCCTTCACTTCTTCGTAGGGCATGGAGCCGGCGTCTTTGCGGTCGGTCACATTGATGACGTGCCAGCCGAATTTGGTGCGCACGGGTTCTTTGCTGATGTCGCCCTTCTTCATGGCGAAGGCGGCTTCGGCGAATTCGGGTACCATGCGGTCTTTGGGGAAGAAGTTGAGGTCGCCGCCGGATTCTTTGGCGCCGGGTTCCTCGGAGACTTCTTTGGCCACAACGGTGAAGTCCTCTTTCTTGTCGTTGACGCGCGCGAGGGCGGCTTCGGCGGACTTCTTCTTTTCGGCAACAACCTCTTCGGTGGCATCCTCGGGGACACGGATGAGAATATGACTGGCGCGCACGAGCTCGGGGTGCTCGAACTCCTTCTTGTTCTCTTCGTAGAATTTTTTGATGTCCTCGTCGGCCACCTTGGCTTGGTCGCCGATCTGTTGCTCCATCCACTTCTGCTGCTGCATCATCTTTTTCACCGTGTCGCGGAAGGATGTCTCGGTTTCCCCGGCCTTGGCCATCTCCGCCTTGAACGTGTTTTCGTCCGGGAACTGGCTTTTGACCCGCGCGATCTCGGCATCGACCTCGGCATCGGGGATCTCGACCGAGGAAGCTTTGCGTGAGACGAGCTTGTCGACGATGAGCTCGTCGAGGATCTCGCGGTAGCCGGCCATTTTCTGGTCGGCGGTGAGGTCGTCGGGGCTGATACCGGAGGCGGCGAGCGCGTTGTTGAAGGTTTCCTGCAGGTCGGCGCGGGAGATTTTCTCGCCCTCGACGATGGCGACGGGATCCGGAAGGTCGGTGTCGTCGGCTTTGGCGGCGGGTTTCTCGTCTTGGGCCACGGCGGTGACCGCGAAAGCAGTGGCGAGAGCCAGGAGGCCGGCGAACCGGCGGGGATCAGGTTTCATAAGAGCGGGGACAATGGCACGGGTGGCGGGAGTCGGCCAGTGGTTTTTCACGATCGGCCCTTGGCAAACCACGCGCGGGTGGCCGCGTGGCGTGCGGCAAACAACCGCGGAAAGACCAGCCACCGGCAGACGAGGTCGCCGGGCGGGCCCCCGAGGTGCCACGGCAGGCGGAACTCGACGCGGTCGGTGAGCAGGGTGCCGTCGGGGTGCGGTTCGAACCTATGATGATGGCGCCAGAATGCGAACGGACACCGGGTGCCGGTATCGACGAGCAGGCGAGGGGCCTCGACCGTTTCCCAGCAGCCGGTCCAACGCAGGGTCAGGGGGCCTTGGCGCACGGCGACGGTGAATTCCCCGCCGGGATGCGCGGTTTCCGTGGCGCGGATTTCCAGGATGCGCAGGCCCGGCGGCGAGATGTGCCGCAGGTTATGCGGATTCTCGTGGAAGCGGAAGAGATCATCCGGACGGGCGGGGACGACGGTCGAGCGGGTGAAGACGGGCATGGGGGATGACGGAGTGCTTGCCGGCGGGGTGTCTTTTTCGTTATTGCAATGGATCCGGTTCGCCAATAAGCGTGTCCCGTTCAATCCAAACAAATCTTATGTCCGACAAACCCATCGAAGAAAGAGTCAAAGAAATCATCGTCAAAGAACTCAGCGTCAATCCCGAGCAGGTGACGCCCACAGCCTCGTTCATCGAGGACCTCGGGGCCGACTCGCTCGACACCGTCGAGCTCGTCATGGCGTTCGAAGAGGAGTTCGGCGTCGAAGTGCCCGATGAGGAGGCCGAAAAGCTCCAAACCGTCGGCGACGTCGTCAAATACATCGAGGCGAACTCCGGCAAATAGCCGCGGAGCTCAGTTTTCACCATGACCCCGGGGCGTAAACCCCGGGGTCTTTTTTTTTGGGGAGGTTGCGGCGGTCACGGCGCGCCGCTAAAAAGGGGCGCAATGCTTTCGCCCGATGAATTGACGCGTTATGCCCGCCAGATGGCCGTGCCGGAATTCGGCGCGGCCGGACAGGAAAAATTGCGGGCCTCGCGCGTCCTGCTCATCGGGGCGGGGGGACTCGGGTCGCCGGCGGCGCTCTATCTGGCCGCGGCGGGCGTGGGGACGCTCGGGATCGTGGATGCGGACGAGGTCGAGCTTTCCAACCTGCACCGTCAGCTTCTTCACGGCACGGACGACGTGGGCCGGCCCAAGGTGGAGTCCGCCCGGCGCCGTTTGGGTGCGGTCAATCCGCATGTCCGCGTCGAGCCTGTGGCCGGACGTTTCACCGCGGCCAGCGCGCTGGAGTCGGCGCGGGGCTGGGACGTGGTGGTCGACGGGAGTGATAATTTCCCCACGCGCTATGCTTCGAACGACGCCTGTGTGGCCTTGGGGATCCCCAATGTTTACGGTTCGGTCTGGCGCTTCGAGGGGCAGGTGTCGGTCTTCGCCCCGCATCTCGGCGGTCCATGCTACCGCTGTCTCAACCCGCGCGCCCCGGAACCGGGCACGGTTCCCTCCTGCGCGGAGGCGGGAGTTCTCGGCGTCATGCCGGGCCTGGTCGGGACGCTGCAGGCCTTGGAAGCGATCAAGTTGATCACGGGAGTGGGGCGACCGTTGGTCGGACGCTTGCTTCACATCGACGGGGCGGCGATGAAATTCCGCGAGTTCACGCTGCGCCGCGATCCGGATTGCGCGCGGTGTGCCGACGGACGCCGTGATTTGCCGGTTGAGGCGGAGGGGGAATTTTGCGAAGCATGCGGGGAAATGGCGGACGGAGAAATATCGGTGCTCGCCCTGGCGGAAGCGCGCCAGGCGGGCGGAGATCATGTGCTCCTGGATGTGCGCGAGCCGTGGGAGCTGGACGTGGCAAGGGTGGAACCGTGTTTACCCATCCCGATGGGAGAGGTGGCGGCGCGCCTGGAAGAAATCCCCCGCGATGTGCCGGTCTATGTGCTGTGCCACGGTGGCGTGCGCAGCGGGCGGGTGGTGGAATTTTTGCGCGGCCGGGGCTACGGCAACGCGACCAATGTGCGCGGCGGGATCGCGGCTTGGTCCGCCGAGGTGGACGCCTCCGTTCCCGCGTATTAGAACACCGGCATGCATTCGATTTTACGCGGGGAAGAAGGATTGAAGGCGGCGTTGGGGCGGATTGCCAGCGGGCTCTATGCGGTCGGCGCGGTGCATGAAGGCCGGCGTCTCGGCATGCTGTGCAGCTTTGTGGAGCAGGCGGGTTTCGAGCCTCCGATGATTTCGATCGCGCTGGGGCATGATCGTCCGCTGCGGCAGGTGCTGGAGCGCGGAGGACTTTTCTCGCTCAATATCCTCGGCGCGGAGGACAAAAAACTGCTCGCCGCCTTTGCTTCGGGGCGGGAGGAGGATCCGTTTGCCGCTTTCGCTTTGGTCGAGAACGGGCACAGCTTGCCGCAACTGGCGGATGCGCTGGCGTGGCTGGCTTGCCGTCCGCGCGGTTCGGTCGATGCCGGCGACCATGTGGTCTACGTGGCCGAGGTGATCGATGGCTGCTTGCACCGCGAGGCCGGCGAGCCGATGATCCGCGTCCGCAAAAATGGGTTCAGCTACTGACATGGATTTTCTTTTGGAGGTCGTGCGTTGTCCGCGCACCGGGCAGAAGCTGCACGAGGAAGCGGGACGACTGGTGACCGGGGACGGGGCGCTGGCTTACCGGGTGGACGACGGGATCCCCGTTCTGCTGGCCGAGGAAGCGGTGGAGGTGGCGCGATGACCGAATTGGAAACCCTGCGCCACTCCTGCGCCCACGTGCTGGCCGAGGCGATTTTGCGCATCTGGCCCGAGGCGCAATTCGCGGCGGGTCCGCCGGTCGAACAGGGATTTTATTATGACGTCGATTTGGGTCACCGCATTTCGACCGAGGATTTCGCCCGGATCGAAGCCGAGATGGGCAAGATCATCGCGGAGAACCAGCCATTTGAACGCCGTGTGGTCAGCCGGTCCGAAGCCATGGAATTGGGCCGTGCCGGAAAACTGGCTGCTCTCGGCGAGCGCGGGGTGCCCAGCCGCTACAAGCTCGACATTCTCGAGAACATTCCCGAAGGCGAGGAGATCAGCCTTTACCGCAACGGTGCTTTCACCGACCTCTGCGCCGGGCCGCACGTGGCCGCGACCGGACGGATCGGCGCCTTTGCGCTCACCGCGGTGGCCAGCGCCTACTACAAGGGCGACGAGAGCAATCCGCAGTTGCAGCGGATTTACGGCATCGCCTTCGCCACGCCGGAGGAATTGACCAAGTGGCGCGAGATGATCGAGGAAGCGCGCAAGCGCGATCACCGCAAGCTGGGCAAGGAATTGCAGCTCTTCCACATCGACGATGCGGTTGGTTCGGGCCTTATTCTCTGGACGCCGAAGGGCGCCGTGGTCCGGCAGGAACTGCAGAATTTCATCAGCGAGGAATTGCGGCGTCAGGGTTACGAGCAGGTCTTCACCCCGCACATCGGGCGGCTCGAACTCTTCCGCACATCGGGCCACTACCCGTATTACGCCGACTCGCAGTATCCGCCGCTCGTCGAGCGCGAGACGCTGCATCGGCTCGCCGAGGAAGGCTGCAGTTGCGCGGATCTGGCCGCGCGTTTGGAGAAGGGCGAAGCCGAGGGCTATCTGCTCAAGCCGATGAATTGCCCGATGCACATCAAGATTTTCGCTTCGCAGCCCCGCAGTTACCGCGATCTTCCGGTGCGGCTGGCGGAATTCGGGACGGTTTACCGCTGGGAGCAGTCGGGCGAATTGAACGGCATGACCCGCGTGCGCGGCTTCACCCAGGATGATGCGCACTTGTTTGTCACCGAGGACCAGATGGGCGCCGAAATCCAGGGATGTCTCGATCTGGTGAAAAAAGTTTTCGGCGCCTTCGACATGAAGGACTACCGCGTGCGGCTCGGATTGCGCGATCCGGGGTCGGACAAATACGTGGGCAAAGCGGAAGACTGGGGTCGGGCCGAGGAGGCGTGCCGCCAGGCGGCCAAGACGCTCGGTGTGCCTTACACCGAGGAACCGGGCGAGGCGGCTTTCTACGGCCCGAAAATCGACTTCGTGGTGCGTGATGTCATCGGACGCGAGTGGCAGCTCGGCACGGTGCAGGTCGACTTCCAGTTGCCCGAGCGTTTCGATCTTCATTACACGGGGGCGGACAACAAACCGCACCGCCCGGTCATGATCCACCGTGCGCCGTTCGGCTCGATGGAGCGGTTTGTCGGCGTGCTGATCGAGCATTTCGCCGGGGCGTTTCCCGTCTGGCTCGCGCCGGAACAGGCACGTGTTTTGCCGGTCTCGGACAAAGTCGCGGCCTACGCGGACGAAGTGGCGGCGGCGTTGCGGGCGGCGGGTGTGCGGGCCGTGGTGGACGGCTCGCAGGACAAACTCGGAGCCAAGATTCGTCTTGCGCAGGTCGAGAAAGTGCCTTACATGCTGGTGGTAGGTGGCAAAGAGGCCGAGTCGCGGCAGGTTTCGGTGAGAAGCCGGAAAGCCGGTGACGAAGGTGTCCTCGCCCTCGATAACTTTGTTGAGCGCATCAAAACAGAAATCAGTGAACGAGTCCTGTAGTCACTCCTGACGTCCCGCACGCTCACGGGATCATCATTCAATGCCTCGGCCTGTCTTTTCACGCACTCCGCAGCCCCCCCTCATCCGGGTCAATCACCGCATTCGCGCCCGCGAAGTCCGGGTGATCAATGGCTCGACCGGCGAGCAGCTCGGCGTCCTCAAATTGCCCGATGCCCTGCGCAAGGCGGAGGAACTCGGTCTTGATCTCGTCGAGGTGGCGCCCAATGCCAACCCGCCGGTCTGCCGGATCGTCGATTTCGGCAAATACCGCTACGAGCTGGCCAAGCAGGAGAAAGACAAGAAGTCCCACGCGGGCAAAGTCAAAGAAGTCAAATTCCGGGTCAACATCGACAATCACGATTATCTGACCAAGATCCGCCACGCCGAGGAGTTCCTCGACAAGGGCAACAAGCTCAAGGTGCAGTTGCAGTTCCGCGGACGCCAGATGGCCCACCAGGAACTGGGCATGGCCGTGGTCCTGCGGGTGAAGGAAGACCTCGCCACCATGGGCAATGTCGACATGGAGCCCAAGCTGGTCGGCCGGGCCATCAACATGGTGATGAGTCCTTTGCCCGCCAACAAACGCAAGCGCCGGTTCAAGCCGATGGAGTTCGAACCGGAGGACGACAGCGGGGAGCCGGACGACGACGGGGACGAGTAAGGCAGGGAAACGCGGCTCGCGTGTCCGGGCACGTTGAGCGGACGAGCGGGCCGCCCGTCCCTGCCCCTTGGATCAGCCCGGCAGGCACTCGCTCATCCATCCGAGCAATTCGCCGATGGTGGCTTCGCTCTCGTCGCCCATGTTGGAGACGCGGAAGGTGGTGCCTTTGATCTTTCCGTAGCCGCCGTTGATCGCGACTTTGTGTTTCTTTTTCAGCGCGGAGCAGAAGGCGGCGACGTCGATGTTGCGGTTGTTCTTCACGCAGACCAGCGACTTGGAACGGTAACCTTCCGGCGCGAAATGCTCGAAGCCGTTGGCCGCGACCCAGTCGGAGACCATGCGGTTCAACTTGGCATGGCGCGCGTGGCGGTTTTCCACGCCTTCCTCGAAAATGTCGTCGAGTTTCGACTGCAACGCCCAGATGTGCCCGGTGGTCGGCGTGCTCGGGGTCATGAATTTCTCCCAGTTTTTGTGGAATTCGATGAAGTCGAAGTAATATCCGCGGTCCGGGGTGCCGGCCGCGCGGGCGCGGGCCCGTTCGCTCGCGCTGAAGAGGGCGAGGCCCGGAGGCATGGCCAACGCTTTCTGGCTGCCGGTGAGGAGGACGTCGATGCCGAGTTCGTCCATCGGAACGGGTACGACGGAGAAGGACGACACGCTGTCGACGATGAACATCACATCGGGGTATTTGCGCATGACCGCGGCGATGTCGGCCAAGGGGTTCATCACGCCGGCCGAGGTTTCGTTGTGGATCAGGGTGATGGCATCGAAGCCGCCCTTGGACAATTTCTCGTCGACCAATTCCGGGAGGATGGGGGCGCCCCACTCGACCTGGAGCGCTTCTGCTTCCTTGCCGCAGCGTTTGCTCACGTCGAACCACTTGTCGGAAAACGCGCCGCACATGCAATTGAGGACTTTCTTCTGCACGAGATTGCGCAGCGCGCCTTCCATCACGCCCCAGGCGGAGGCGGTCGCGAGGTAAACCGGGCCCGCGGTGCCGAAGAGCGTCTGCAGGCGCGGGTGGATCGATTCGTAGAGCGAGGAAAATTCGCTCCCGCGGTGTCCGATTTGCGGGTGGCAGAAGGCGCGGAAAGTTTTGTCCGAAACTTCGACGGGGCCGGGGATGAAAAGTTTCACGTGGCCGTCGGCCGTGGTGTTGGTGGTGTTGAGCATGTGGTCAGTTTTCCCAAATGAAGTGTTCGAGCCGCAAACGGCGCGAACGTTGTTTGATCTCTTCGCTCTGCGGGCCGCCCGCGGACGCCATGAGATCATAGACGGCGATGGCCGCGGGCCAATCCTGTTGTTCCTCGAGCAGGCGCCCGGCTTCGAGTCCGGCCTTGTAGAACCAGAAGTGGTCGGCCTTTTCCCCGGGGGGGCGGGCCAGCACGTCGCGGTAGGCGGCGAGGGCCGCTTCGGCCTGTCCGGCCCGCGCGAGCACGGCGGCGCGTTTGCAGGAAGCCTGGTCGCGCCAGTCGGCCGGGGCGGAAGCCTCCGCGGCCAATTCCGCGTAGAGCTTGGCGGCATCGCCGAGTCTGGCCGTTTTCTCCGCGCCGAGGGCCGCGAGGGTGTCGCCTTTCTCCATCAGGGCGGCATGACGCACTTCCGGCGGCGGGTCGGCCGCAAGGATGCCGTCATAGACCCGCAGGGCATCGTCGAAACGCTGGTCGCGCACGAGCAGGCCGGCCTGCTCGAAGCGTGCGCGGTGCCGCAACGCGGTGCCGCCCTGCGCGATTTCGTCGAACCAGAGGAGGGCGCGCGCGGCGCCTTCCGCATTCATGCTCCGCGCGGCGGACTGGGCGGCGAGGAATTTGGCCAGCGCCGCGGTTTCGGGTTCGGCTTGGTCTTGTCCCAGGCGGACGTAAACCGCCTCGGCCGCGGCGTGGTCTCCGCCGCGGGTGTGCAGTTCCCCGAGTTTGAAAAGGATATCGGTTTGTTCGGGGGCCTCCGGGTGAATGGCGAGAAACGCGTTGCAGTCGTCCGCGAGCTCTTCGCGGGTGCGCGAGCCCGCGTTGTCGGCGGCGAAGATCTCCGCGGCGGCGAGCGCGGCGGCGCGCGGCGGGGTGACCGCTTCCTCGCCCGCGGTGCGCAGGATGCGTTCGGCGGCGGCTGCTTCCCCGCGCGCCAGTCGCCATTCGGCGAGGGCGAGTTTGGCTTGGAAGGAGTAGTCGGCGGACGGGGCACTGCGGGCCAGGGCCCCGAGCGAATCGGCCCGGCCCTCGCGTGCTTCGGCCGCGGCCAGCAGGAACGACCAGCGCAGCAGTTCGGGACTCTCGGGCGCGGCCTGTCGGATCTCCTCGAGCGAGGCGCGCGCCAGCTTCAGGTCCCCGAGGGCGAGGGAGCAGAGAAACTGGTTGGTCGCGGCCGCACGGGCCTCGGCGGGGTCGGTGGCGGCTTTTCGCGCGCGGCCGAAGGCCTCGAAGGCCCGCCGATGGCTGCCGGCGGCAGCCAGGGTGCGCCCCCGCAGTTCGGCCAACCGGTAGGCGTAGGGCGGACCGGCGTCGTTCGTGTCAACCTCGTCGAGGATCGCCACGGCCTCGGGCACGCGTCCGGCCACCATGCGCGTCTCGGCCAAAAGCAGGCGCACACGAAGCCGGTCTTCCGGCGAGAGGTCCGGGGCGGCCGCAAGTTTTTCCAGCACGCCGCCGGCGGCTTCGAGATTGCGGCCCTCCAGGTCGAGTCGCGCGATTTGCAGGCCTGCCTCGAGGGTACGGCGGCGGCTGGCTTCGGCGGACCACGAGCGCAGGTCGGCCGAGGGGTCGCCGCCGAGTTTGCTCTCGAGTTCGACCCAGAGTTGCATGACTTGGCGCGTGTTCAATGCGTCGGGTGCGCCGACGAGGCTTTCGCGCAGCACGTCGCGGGCGCGCGTGTCCACGCCGAGGGCGACAAGGCTGCGGGCCAGCCCGAGCCGCGCGTTGTCGCGCACCGGGGCGGGAAGGTCGGGGGCGGCCAGCACGTTCTGGAAAATCTCCGCGGCTTCGGAGGCGCGGTCTCCGGCCAGGCGCAGACGCCCCAGCGCGGTGTCCAACTCCGCGGCGGGCAGCAGCGATCCGTCGCGGGACGCAGCGATCGTCTTTTCGGCCGCGTCGGCATCGCCGCCGGCCAGCTGCAAATCGAGCAACAGGCGCAGGGCGTTCCGGTCGGACGGCAACCCGCCGTCATTCGGGGGCAGGGCGGCGAATGCCGCCGTGTGGTCGCCCTGCTCGAAACGGATGCGGGCGAGCAGCAGGGCGGCCTCCGCGTTTCCGGCCGCGTGCGCTTGGGCCAACCGCGCGGCAGGTTCCAAGCTGCCCTGCGCGGCAAGGGCCTCGGCACGAAGGACAGTCGCCGCAGCGGAACCGCGGCCGGGGGAGTTGTCGAGGGTGCCGAGAGCGTCGGCCGGACGTCCGGCGGCGAGTTGGGCCCGGGCGAGCAGCAGGGCGAGGTCGCCGCGTCCGGCCGCGGGTGCCTGCCGCAGCGCTTCCTGCAGCGGGGCGATGGCCGCCTGGGGAAAACCCTCGCGGATGGCGCTCTCCGCCTTGGCCACGACGTCCCGGGCGGCCAGCGTGGCGGCAACCGTCAGAAAGAGGGCGGCGAAGAGGGCGGTCTTTTTCATGAGCCGAGGAAGGCGCGCAGGTAGCGCCCGGTTTCGCTGGCCGGAACGCGGCAGACCGCCTCGGGCGGGCCCTCGGCGACGATGGTCCCGCCGTGTTCGCCTCCACCGGGACCGAGGTCGACGACCCAATCCGCACATTTTATGACATCCATGTTGTGTTCGATCACGATGAGGGTGTTGCCTGCGTTGCGCAATTTCATGAGGACCTGCAGGAGGGTGTCCACATCGGAAACGTGCAGTCCGGTGGTCGGCTCGTCGAGCACGTAGAGGGTCTTGGAGCCGCCGCGTTTGGCCAGTTCGGTCGAGAGTTTGATCCGCTGGGCCTCGCCGCCGGAGAGCGTGCTGGCCGACTGGCCGAGGGTGAGGTAGCCGAGGCCGACCTCCTGCATGGTGGCGAGCTTGTCGGCCACGGCGGGGACGGCCCGGAAAAACGAAAGCGCTTCGTCGACCGTCATGGCGAGGACATCGGCGATGTTTTTCCCCTTGTAGGTGATTTCCAGCGTCTCGCGGTTGTAGCGGCGGCCGTGGCAGATGTCGCAGGTCACGTAGACATCGGCGAGGAAATGCATCTCCACTTTGAGCATGCCGTCTCCCTCGCAGTGCTCGCAGCGTCCGCCTTTGACATTGAAGCTGAAGCGCCCCGCCTGGTAACCGCGCACGCGGGCCGCGGGCACCTGCGAGAAAAGTTCGCGGATCGGGCCGAAGGCGCCGGTGTAAGTGGCGGGGTTCGAGCGCGGCGTGCGCCCGATGGGCGATTGGTCGACCACGACGAGGCGGTGCACCTGGCCCGCACCGAGGATGGCGTCGTGCGCGCCCGGCGTTTCCTTGGCGCGGTAGAGGTCGCGGGCCAGCGCGGCGCGCAGGATGTCGTTGACCAGCGTCGACTTGCCGCTGCCCGAGACCCCGGTCACGCCGACGAAACACCCGAGCGGGAAATGCGCGTCGATGTTTTGCAGGTTGTTTTCGCGCGCGCCGATCACGCTGAGCCAGCCGTCGGATGCGCCGGCCACCAGGGCGCGCGGGGTCAGGGGTTGGTTGCGTTTGACCGGGACGCGGATGCGCAGCTGGCCGCTGAGGTAGCGGCCGGTCAGGGATTGGGGCGCTGCGGCGATTTCCGCCAGCGTGCCCTGCGCCACGATGTGTCCGCCGAGCGGACCGGACCCGGGGCCGATGTCGATGATGTGGTCGGCCGCGGCGATCGTGTCGTGGTCGTGTTCCACCACGAGCACCGAGTTGCCGAGGTCGCGCAGGCGTTTGAGCGTGGCGATGAGGCGCTCGTTGTCGCGCTGGTGCAGGCCGATGCTCGGTTCGTCGAGCACGTAGAGCACGCCGGCCAGGCCGCTGCCGATCTGCGTGGCCAGACGGATACGCTGCGCTTCGCCGCCGGAGAGCGTGCCGCTTTCCCGGTTGAGGGTGAGGTAATCGAGGCCGACTTCGGTCAGGAAGGCGAGGCGCCGTCCGATTTCCGCGATCACTTCCCCGGCGATGGCCTCCTCGTGTCCGCGCAGTCGCAGCTGTCCCATGACCTCCGCCGCCCGCCCGATGGTCAGATCGCAGAGTTCGTGCACGTTGAACTCCCCGCCGGATTCCGTCACGAGCGTCACGCCCAGAATTTCCGGACGCAGCCGCGCCCCGCGGCACCGGGCGCATGGTCGGCGGTTTTGCAGTGCCTTGAGGCGCTGGCGCAGGGACTCGCCTTTCGCGCGGGCCAGGAGGTGTTCAAGTTGGGCGAGGAGGCCGTCGAAGGGTTTGTCCACCGCCTGCCGGGTGCGGCCCGCCCCGAATTCCACCGCGATGGCGCGGTCGCCCGAGCCGTGAAGCAGGAGGTCGCGAAAAGACTCCGGCAATTTGCCCAGCGGCAGGTCGGTGCGGACCCCGGCATCTTTGGCCAGGGCCGCGGTCATCGCCCCGTAGTAGGCCTCCATTTTCGGCGTTCCCTTGCGCCAGGCCACGATGGCGCCGTCGTCGAGCGACTTGTCCGGATCGAGCACCAGCTCCGGATCGAAAAAGGGCTCGGTGCCCAGTCCGTGGCACGCCGGGCAGGCACCGAGGTGGCTGTTGAAGGAAAAATGCTGCGGGGTGAGACGCGGCAAAGTGAAGCCGGTGCGCGGGTTGGCGAAGGCCGTGGAAAACGGGTGGTCTTCGAACTTGGAGCGGTCCGGGGCCTGGACCGAGGCGGTGATTTGTCCCTCGCCCCAGCGCAGCGCCGTCTCGACCGAGTCGGCGAGGCGTTGGCGCAATCCCGGCTTGAGCACGACGCGGTCGACCACCGCCTCGATGCTTTGCCGGCGGCTTTTGTCGAGGCGGACCTTGGTCTCGCCGTCGAGATCGGTGATCTGGCCGTTGATGCGGGCGCGGACGAATCCCTCCCGGCGGAGTTTCTCGATGATGTCGCGGAACTCGCCGGTTTCGCCGCGCACGACGGGTGCGAGGAGGACGACCTTGCTCTCCGGCGGGAAGGCCATGATGGCGTCGGTGATTTCCTGCGCCGTCTGGCGGCGTACCACTTCGCCGGTTTCCGGGTCGTGCGGCACGCCGAGCGCCGAGTAAAGGATGCGCAGGTAGTCGTAGATTTCGGTGGTGGTCGCGATGGTCGAGCGCGGTCCGGCCGCCGCGGTGCGTTGCTCGATGGCGATGGCCGGCGAGAGACCCTCCACGAAATCGACGTCGGGGCGCTCGAGCCGGTCGAGGAACTGGCGGGCGTAGGCCGAAAGGCTTTCCACGTATTTCCGCTGTCCCTCGGCATAAAGCGTGTCGAAGGCCAGCGACGACTTGCCCGAACCGCTGGGCCCGGTCAGGACGACGAAGCGGTTCCGCGGAATGACCACATCGACATTCTTCAAATTGTGCTGCCGCGCGCCCTTGACGCGGATGACGGCGGGTTCGGAAGAAGTCTTCACCGGTAACCCGGAAGAATAAGCCCCCTGACCCGGCGCGGGAAGGGGGATTCTGCGGGCACCCGCCAAGAGGGACCCCCAAGGCCGCTGCTTTGGCACATTCCTGGCCAGTAGAGGCCCCGCTTTTGGAGAAATTAGTGCTTTTGTCAGCAGACTATTCTTGGCGACTCTGCGGCAGAGACTGCCGCAGAGTGCATTTGCCCATGAAACGATCGCGGGTCGGGCTTCTCCTTTGTCGTTTCCACTCTCCACCCCGCCGGCCGACTTATGGACAAATGGCAACAGGTCCAAACGTCACCAACCCCCCATCCCGCCCGTCGACAGTTGGACAATTGGCAAATTGTCCAACCGTTACCCCGCACGCCAGCGCCTGAGCGCTGCTACGGCGTGACAGGCGAGTGGCGAAAGCGGGAGGTCGGAAGCCGTGAACAGATTACGGGACCAAAAGTCCGAGAATTTCCAAGGCTCTCCGTGCTGTAGCAATCGGAATGCCGCGAAACGGCTTCAAGACCAACAGGTCTTTGTCGCCGCTGACGATCGAATCAACGGGAACTGCGGCTGCGCACGAAAGGATATGCAGATCATCGCTGTCGCGGAGTTCCGGCGCGGAGATACGTGGTGGTGATACAACTTCGATGCATGAGAATCTGAAAGCTCGCACAACGCTCGCGGCGGCATGGCCCCGGATGTTCACCCGTTCGACAAACTTCGGGGCGCGCAAGGTTTCATCCAGTTCCAACAAGAGCTCCGCCGACGTGTAAAGTCCGAAGCGGCCTGTGAGACCTGCGTCGAGCAGACGGGCGTGGAGCCCGTCCCAGAGAAAGCCGGAGACAAGGGTATTGGTATCAGCGACGACCTTCATCGCCGCAACGACTCTTCCTGACCGCGTCGATCTCGGCTTGGATCTCGTCCTCGGTCGGAGCCGCGCCGGGTTGCCGCCTGATCTCGTCGAGGGCGGCTGCTCAGGCGAAACCGAAAAAGCGCTGCGCGTTGCGGTAGCTGATGTCACCAACAACCTGCCCGACCAGTTCCATATCATCGGGGACGAGTCCGCCCTTCATGTCGCCTCCGAGAATGTTGCAGAGCAGGCGGCGGAAGTATTCGTGGCGCGGGTAGGAGACGAACGAGCGGCTGTCGGTGAGCATGCCGACGAAGCGGCTGAGCAGGCCGAATTGCGAAAGGGTCCCGATCTGGCGGGTCATACCGTCGAGCTGGTCGTTGAACCACCACGCGCTGCCGAACTGCATCTTTCCGGCGACCGGGCCTTCCTGGAAGCTCCCCAGCATGGCGGCCACGACTTCGTTGTCGCGCGGGTTGAGATTGTAGACGATCGTCTTGGGCAGTTTGCCCTCGACGTTGAGGCGGTCTAGATGCTTTGCCATCGCCGCGGCGGCGGGCTTGTCGCCGATCGAATCGAAGCCGGTGTCGGGTCCGAGCGCGCGCATCATCCGCGTGTTGACGTTGCGTATGGCGCCGTAATGGATCTGCATGGTCCAACCTTTCTCCGCGTCCATCACGGCGAGTTCATGGAGCAGGAAGGATTTGTAGCGTGTGGCCTCGTTCGCGGTGATGGCTCCGCCGGCGCGGACCTTGCCGAAAATGGACGCCGCCTCGTTCTCTGCGCAGTCTTCCGCGTGGATCATTTCCAACCCGCGGTCGGAAAGGCGGCATCCGTGGTCGGCGAAAAAATCATGGCGCCGGCGCAGGGCGGCGAGCAAATGGCCGAGCGAGCTGATGGCCACATCGGATGCTCTTTCGAGATCCTCGATCCATCGGAAAAACACTTCGGCGTTGTCGATGGCCAGGGCCTTGTCCGGCCGCCAGGTGGGCAGCACGCGGGTGGCGAATGTTTCGTCGGCGGCGATGGCCCGGTGGTGTTCGAGGGAGTCGACCGGGTCGTCGGTGGTGCAGACGACTTCGACACGGGAGCGCTCCATCAGTCCGCGGGCGCTGAAGCCCGGCTGAGCGAGTAGCTCGTTGCAGTGATCGAAAATGTCCCGCGCGGTGTCCGGTCCGAGCAAACGATCGTACATGCTGAAGTAACGGGCCAATTCCAGATGCGACCAATGGTAGAGCGGATTGCGCAGCAGGGCCGGCATGGTCTCGGCGTATTTCTCGAACTTCTGCCAAGGAGAGGCGTCGCCGGTGATGAATCGTTCGTCGATGCCGTTGGCCCGCATGGCGCGCCATTTGTAGTGATCGCCGCCGAGCCACAGTGCGGTGATGTCGGGCCAGCGCTTGTCCTGCGCGATCTCCGCGGGCGACAGATGGCAGTGGTAGTCGATGATGGGCTGCGGCGCCGCGTATTCGTGGTAGAGTTGCCGCGCATGCGGGCTCTCCAGCAGGAAATCGTCGTGGATGAACTTCATATGCTCATTGCCGCGAAGCCGCCGTCGACCACGATTTCCGTGCCGGTGATGAAGCTGCCGGCGTCGGAGGCCAGCAGCAGGGTGGCCCCGATCAATTCACGGGCTTCGCCGAAGCGTTTCATCGGGGTATGCCCAATGATGGAGACGATCCGTTCGGGGGTGAGTACCTTGCGGTTCTGCTCGGCGGGGAAAAAGCCGGGCACCAGCGTGTTGACGCGCACGCCATGTGTCGCCCATTCGCGCGCGAGATTTTTCGAGAGGTTGTGCACCGCGGCCTTGGTCGCCGAGTAGGTGAAGACGCGGGAGAGCGGGATGAGGCCCGACATCGAACCGAGATTGATGATGCTGCCACCTCCGGAGGCGAGCATGCGCGCGCCGAAAATCTGGCACGACACCATCACGCTCTTGAGGTTGATGGCGATGATGCGGTCCATTTCTTCCTCTTCGATCTCGATAAAAGGGGTTGCGCTGTTGACGCCGGCGCCGTTGACGAGGATGTCCACTTTGCCGACGCGGTGTGCCAGTGATTCGAGTTCGCCTCGCGAAGTGACCTCGCAGGGTTCGAAGCCAACCTTGCCACCGGCGGCCGTGATGGCGGCCATGCGTTTTTCCGCCTTCGCCGCATCGCGGCCGACGAGGATAACGTGAGCGCCCGCCCCGGCCAATCCCTCGGCCATAGTGCCGCACAATTCGCCGGTGCCGCCGATGACCACGGCTCTCCGGCCGGTTAGGTTGAAGAGTTCCGCGGGTTTCATGGCTCAGCGCACCACGCGGGCCCCGCCGCCCTTCATGAGTTTTTCCACTTCCCGGCGTGTGGCCATGGACGTGTCGCCCGGCGTGGTCGAAGCCAACGCGCCGTGGGCCGCACCGCAGTCTACGGCGAGTTGCGGATCGTTGTGTTCGAGAAAGCCGAAGGCCAGACCGCTGGCGAAGCTGTCGCCGCCGCCCACGCGGTCGAGGATGTCGAGGCCGGGATACTTGCGGCTTTCGTAAAACTTGCCGTCGTGCCAGCAGATGGCGCTCCAGTCGTTCCTGCTCGCGGTCAGAACGCCGCGCAGCGTGGTCGCGGCGACTTGGAAGTTGGGGTATTCCTTCACCGCGGTCTCGATCATGCGCTTGAAGGCATCGGTCTCGATGTTGCTCAGGTTGTGGTCAACGCCCTCGACCTCGAAGCCGAGCGAGGCGGTGAAGTCTTCCTCGTTGCCGATCATGACATCGACGTATCTGGCGATCTCGCGGTTGACCTCCCGGGCTTTGGCCTGTCCGCCGATGGATTTCCAGAGTGAAGGACGGTAGTTGAGATCGTAGCTGACGATGGTGCCGTGCTTTTTGGCCGCCTGCACGGCCTCGATGGTCAGGTCGGCGGTGGACTCCGAAAGGGCGGCGAAGATGCCACCGGTGTGGAGCCAGCGGGCACCGAGTTTGCCGAAGATGTGATCCCAATCGAAATCCCCGCGCTTGAGTTGCGAGGCGGCAGTATGGCCGCGGTCCGGCACGCCGACCGCGCCGCGCACACCGAAGCCTCGTTCGGTGAAGTTGAGGCCGTTGCGGACGGAACGGCCGATGCCATCGTCCTCCCGCCACTTGACGAAAGCGGTGTCCACCCCGCCCTGCATGATGAAGTCCTCGATGAGGCGGCCGACTTCGTTGTCGACGAAGGCAGTGCAGACGGCGGTGCGCAGTCCGAAGCATTTGCGCAGTCCGCGGGACGTGTTGTATTCGCCCCCGCCTTCCCAAGCGGTGAACTGGCGGGCGGTGCGGACGCGACCTTCGCCGGGGTCGAGGCGGAGCATGACTTCCCCGAGCGAGATCTGGTCGTAGTGGCAGGCGGATTTGTCGCGGAGTGGCAGTGACATGGGACGCTAGAAGTTGATGGTTCGGAAATCTTGGGGCTTCCACGGCGCTTCGCCCAGCTCATCCGTCAAGTGGGCGAAGCCCTCCACTTCGGCCTTGGTGAAAAGCAGGCCGCCATGCTCATCGGTGCGGCGTGCGGCCTCGGCTTCAAGCTGTCCGGGCAAGAGGCACTTTTCGTTTCCGGATCCGAGGATATCAGCAAGGCAGGCTTTGATGTTTTCCGCCTGTGTGCGGCCCAGCGCGTAGTCATGGCCGCGCAGCGCTTCCGGGTGAATGCATTGGAAGAAAAAGGTCGAACCGCGCTTTTCGTTGGCGTCGCCTTTGGTTGTTCCACGGATGGACGGCAGGCCGCCGCCGATGAAGGCGGCGTAAAGCTCGTCGATCAATCCGAGTCCGTAACCTTTGTGCGCGCCGAACGGCAGCAAAGCGACGGCTTTGTGGGGATCCGTCGTCGGCCGGCCTTCGGCATCGACCGCCCAGCCCGGTCCCAGCTCTTGGCCTTCGCGGGCGAATTGCTGCACGCGGCCCATGGCGACGGTGGAGGTGGCCCAGTCGATGACGACGGGGAAGCCGACCGCGTCTTGGGTGGGGAATCCCCATGAATGCGGATTGGTGCCCATGGTTGGCGTCTTGCCGCCGAAGGGTACAACTTCCGAGGTGGCCGAAGTGCAATTGGTGTAGGCGATGTAGCCTTTGAGCGCGGCGTCGATCACGTAGCCGCCGCCCCAGAGGTAATGCGTGGCGTTGTCCACGCTGACCATGCCGATGCCGTATTGATCGGCCAGTTCCATGCAGCGCTCCATGGCGCGGTAGGCCACGGCTTGCCCGAGTTTGTGGTGGCCGTCCCAAGCTTCCGATGCGGCGAAGCGCGAGGGCAGCTTTTCGATTTCCGCCGCGGGCGTCCAACGTCCGACCTTGCTGCCGAAAAGATCGTCGAGGTGCAGGGCCTTCAACGCATTGTGCGTGCGGATGCCGTGGCGGGCGGCGCTATGACAAAAGCGGGCGGCGTCGGCAGCCTCGTCGGCGGAATAGCCCCGGGCACGGTAGGCGCGGGCCACCAGGTCGTCGTGCCGGGCCGCGGGGACGATAAACCAGGTTTCAGCCATGGCGTCAGGCCTCGTGCTGTTTCCTGTCCCCGACCCAATCGTAGTGGAAAAATTTCCCCTTCGGCTGGTCGGTGCGCTCGTAGGTGTGGGCGCCGAAGTAATCGCGTTGGGCCTGGAGCAGGTTGGCCGGCAGGCGGGCCGAGCGGTAGCTGTCGAAGTAAGCCAGCGACGCGCTGAAGGCCGGCGTGGGGAGGCCGGAAAGCACGGCATCGGAGACGATCTTGCGCCAGTGGGGCTGCGTGCGTTCGATGACTTCCCGGAAATACGGGTCGAGCAGGAGATTGGGCAAGGCCGGATCGCGGTCGAAGGCTTCTTTGATGCGCTGGAGGAACCGCGCGCGGATGATGCAGCCGCCGCGCCAGATCATGGCGATCTCGCCGAAGTTCAGCGGCCAGTTTTGTTCCGCGGCCACGGCGCGCATGAGGGCGAAGCCTTGGGCGTAGGAACAAATCTTCGAGGCGTAGAGCGAATCGCGCACGGCGTCGATGAGGGCTTGTTTGTCGCCTTCGAAATGTGGCTTGGGTCCCTTGAGGATTTTCGACGCGGCGACGCGTTCCTCTTTCAGCGCGCTGAGGCAGCGGGCGAAAACGGCCTCCGAGATGGTCGAGATGGGGATGCCGGCGTTGAGTCCATCGGTCACGGTCCATTTGCCCGTGCCCTTTTGTCCGGCCCGGTCCTGGATCACGTCGGCGATCGGTGCGCCGGTCACCGGGTCGTTTACCGCGAGGATGTTGGACGTGATTTCGATGAGGAAGGAATCGAGGTCGCCGGCGTTCCACGAAGCGAAGGCTTTTTGCGTTTCCTCGACGGAAAGTCCGAGGCCGTGGCGGAGGATATTGTAGGCCTCGCAGATGAGCTGCATGTCGCCGTATTCGATGCCGTTGTGGACCATCTTGACGAAATGGCCGGCGCCGTTGGGCCCGATGTAAGTGGTGCAGGGGACTCCGCCTTGGACCGGTTGGCCGGGGGCGGCGCCTTCGAGCGGCTTGCCCGTCTTGGCGTCCACTTTGGCCGCGATGGCCTTCCAGATCGGGGCGAGTTCATTCCAGGACGACTCCGCGCCACCGGGCATGAGCGAGGGACCGAAGCGCGCACCTTCCTCGCCGCCGGAAACGCCGGAGCCGATGAAGCGCAATCCCTTGGCCAAGAGGTCCTTTTCCCGGCGGATGGTGTCGTTCCACAGCGCGTTGCCGCCGTCGATGATGATGTCGTCCTTTTCGAGCAGGGGCACGAGACTGTCGATGACCGCATCTGTCGCTTTGCCAGCCTGCACGAGAATGATGATTTTACGCGGGCGTTGGATCGAGGCGACGAAGTCCTCGAGGGTCAGCGCGGCGTGCAATCCGCCGGGGGTGTCGGGATGTTTTTTGACAAAGTCCTCGGTCTTAAATGTCGTGCGGTTGTAGACGGAAATGCGGAAGCCGTGGTCGGCGATGTTCAGGGCGAGGTTTTGTCCCATGACGGCTAGGCCGATGAGACCGATGTCGGATTGTGCTTTGCTCATGGAAGTTTGTTGGCCTGCGCCAGGGCGGGGCGGCCTTCGAGGATGTTGATCATGTTCTGCGCCGCCATGGTGGCCTGACGCACAACGCTTTCATAAGTGCGCGAGCCGATGTGCGGGGTAATGACGGCGTGGTGGCATTGGAGGAGGGGATGGCTCGGCAGTGGTGGCTCCTCGTCAAGCACGTCAGCCCCGTAGCCGGCGATCGCGCCGGCGTCGAGCGCGGCCGCGAGCGCGGCGCTATCCACCAACTCGCCGCGGGCGCAGTTGAGCAGCACGGCATTCTTTTTGAAAAGCTTGAGACGCTCGGCATTGATGAAGTGCCTAGTCTCCGGGGTGAGGTTCATATGCAACGAGATGATGTCGGAACGACGGAGAAGATCTTCGATATCGGTCACGCGGGTGATCCCGTGTTGCGCGGCGAATTGATCGTCCCAGTAAAGGTCGTAACCCAGCACTTCCATAGCAAAGGCCTTGGCGCGGACGGCAACTTCTTTGCCGATGCGTCCGAGCCCGGCGATGCCGATGGTTTTGCCCATCAGCTCGTGTCCGGTCAGGCGTTTCCATTGGCCTTGGTGGACGGCGTTGTCTTGTTCGACAATTTGCCGGTAGAGAGCGAGGAGAAGACCGAAGGTGTGCTCGGCCACAGTAGTGTGGTTGACGCCGGGGCAGAAGGTCACGGGCAGTCCGAGTTCCGTCGCGGCGGGGACATCGACCTTGTCGAGTCCGATGCCGTATTTGGCCACGACTTTGAGGCGCGGCAGGGATTTTTTTAGCACCGCCCGGGTCACGGCATCGTCGCCGCAGAGGAAGGCGTCGAAGTCCCCGGCCAGTTCCAGCATGCGCGCCTCGGGAAGCGGTCCGCGCTCGCGCACGATTTCGTAGCCTTTTTCCTCGAGCATGGCGTGATGAGGACCGGGGGTGTCTTGGAACGAGGTGGTGGTGAGAAGGATTTTCATGGGTGCCGATTCCGGGCTGACATTATTGTGACCGAAGCAAATTGCGTCCTTCGCAACCAACGGTGCGTGGCGGCTGCGCTCCGGATGCGGGCTTGGTGGCTGGGGCGGATCAAGGGCAGGGTGCCTCCGTCTGCTCCAGCCACCGTCTGATTTCCTCGGTCGTCTTCGCACCGCAGTTCCGCTCGTCCGCCAAACGCGCCAGAATCTGAGTTCCGTGCGCCTGCTCCCTGGTGCGGATGCCGTGTCGCCCGAGGGCATTGACGGCCCGCGCGGACAAGTCGGCCAAGTCGGCTGATCCTTTGAGTGCCTTGAGTGACCGACGGTGGCGGGACAACATCAGCGAGACGGCCTGCGGGGTGACTTTGAACTCCCTCCCGATTTCCCGGAAAGAGTATCCAAGACCGCGCAGGACGGCGATTTGACGGATGCGTTCCGGCAACGCATCGATCGACGCGTAAAGACCGTCTGCTGCCTGCTGCCGTGCAGGCAGTTGGTGGTGTCCGTTTGGTCCCTTGCCGGCCACGCTGCTGTTGGAGTCATTAGATAACATGCTATGATCGCCAGTCCGGCGCTCCCCGGGGATTTGTCGGGACGGGGGCGGAGCGGTGCGGGATGTGGGGTGCTCTTCGCTGTCGCAGCGGATACCCCTGCCGGGCATAGGGCTGAGTGATGGCTGCGACATCTCCGACAAGATGGTCCATTTGGTGCCTCTGGCGAAGAAAAGAGGTTTAGCAAATGTTCCTTTCTGGTATAAAATGCTTATGACCGCAAAAGCCGCCCGCGAGCTTTACCTGCCCGGCCCCGGGTCGGCCCATTGGCTTCCTACCGGCCATCCCCCGGGCGGCCTCCTTTATCTCGGATGGGGGCGTCGGTTTTACGGGCGGCACCCGATCCCGCTGCGCCTGCACCACGGGTGGACTTGCATGGTGGTTCTTTCCGGGCAGCCGGAGTTCCTTGCCGCCGGGCGCCGGCATCGCGCGCGGCGCGGTTCGTTAATCGTGGCCGGACCCGACGTGCCCTATGGATGGACCGACCAGCGCGCAGCGGCCAGCACCCACTTGGTGTGGACCTGGGTGGAGCCGCCGGCCATCCGTGGGCGGTTGACAGCCCACACCTGCTGGATGCGCACTGCGGACAACGAGTTGCTGGGCGAGATTGAAGACCTGCACCGGAGGACACGGCGCGAAATTCAACGCTCCGATGACTCTTCCCCGACCTCACTCCAGGCTTTGAAAACCTTGATCGACGCGTCGCTGGCACGTTGCGAACGGGGAACCGCCCGCTCCGGAATGAGCGCTCAGCAGCGTTTGCAACTGGCCGAGCAATGGATGCGCCGCCACCTCGATATCCGGGCACCCGCCGCTGCGTTGGCCGACTACCTGGGGCTCTCCGCCATGGGCCTGCACCGGTTGTTCAAGGAGGCGACCGGGCGCTCCCCCGGACGCGCTTTCCTCGAGATCAAGATGCGCGAAGCCGGGCGATTACTCCGCGGCGATTCCGCCTCGGTGAAGGAAACAGCACTGGCGCTCGGCTACCGCCACCCCGGGGATTTTACCCGCGCCTACACCCGATTCCACGGTCATCCGCCGACCCGGCGCTCCTAGGCGTGCGGTCGCGCGGGAGCCAGTCAACCCGAATTGCCATCGACCTCGAAACCAATCGATAGAACACGAGGAAAAGTTCCGATCTGCCCTTCGTTGCTACCCGGATCGGACCAAATGGGCGGCAGTTTTTGCATCCCGCGCTCAAGCCCCCGCATTCCGTCTATCGAGCTGCTCACGGACACTTTCGGCCACTGCGCGTGTGATCGGGTAACGGATGAAGATGATAAGCGCGAAAAGGAACGCCATCGCTGGTATGCCGCAATAGCTGGCCTTCATCCAAAAGAGCGTGTCGCTCGTCTGCGCGCCGCCGAGGTCGCGATCAAAGCCGACGATCACCAGGATGTAGCCGGAGATGGCGAAAGCCATCGCCAAGCCGGTTTTGAAGACCCACCCGTAGAGCGCCCCGAAGAGCCCCTCGCGCCGCGTGCCGGACTTGAGTTGGTCGTCGTCGCACACATCGGCAACCATGGCATGGCAGAGCATGAAGACGGCCGCGTTGTCGAAGCCCCAAAGGAAGCCGTTGACCAGCGCCAACTGTGGATTCGCCGGGTCGAGCAGAAACCACAAACTGCACGTCCGCAAGAAACCCCAGATCAGCGCGGCGGTGAAAATCGCTTTTTTGCCGAACCGCGTGGAGAGCTTGACCACCACCGGCGTGAAAGCCACGGCGCAGGTCAGCATGATCGTCATGTTTTGCGCGGTCAGTTCGCCGCCGAGTTTGGTATCGCCCCCATAGAGGTAATACGTGTGCACATAAAACCCGAGACCACCAACCAGCGACACCCCGACAATGACCGAGGTGAAGGCCGCCGTCAGGATCACGAACGGGCGGCTTCGCGCTGCGGCTTTGACACCCGCCCAGAACGATTGTTTGTCCGCTGCCTCCTTGACCCTCTTGGCCGCCGCCTCATCCACGGGCCGTTCTTTGACCATGAACACCGTGGCGCAGCCAAAGCCGGCAAGGAGCAGTCCGGCCCCCAGACCGACAAACCGCACACCCTCGATGGTATCCGTGAAATACGCCTGCTGAGTCAGCGGATAAAGCCAGGCGACCAGCACCTGCCCGGCGGGTCCAAGGAAGCTGGCGAAACCCTGGAGGCGCGTGCGTTCATCATAGTCCTCCGACAACTCGTAGCCCATGGCATACCACGGCACGCTGAAAACCGTTAGCGCGAGGTAGAAAAGGAGAGAGGTAGCAATGTAATAGAGCAGATATTGGACATCCGTGAGCCCCCGCGGGAACCACCAGATCGAGGCAAAAAACAATCCGGCAAGGATGCTGCCGACGAAGATGAACGGCTTGCGCCGTCCCCAACGTGTTGTGACGCGGTCCGACCAATGCCCGACCAACGGATCGGTCACCGCGTCCCACACCCGACTAAGAGCCAACACGGTGCCGACCCACGCGGGGCTGACTCCCAGTGCCACATTGTAAATCGGCAAGGAGAGCGCTTTCGGTGCCTGCTTGCCAATCATCACCCCGATATTCCCGAGCCCGAATCCGAGCTTGGTTTTGAAGGAGAGACTGGATTTCACGGGGGTCATGCAGTCGGAAGGAAACTTCACCGACGGGTCGGCGCGGAAAGAAGCCGGATGGTTGCCGAACAACCGGAACCGGTTTTTAGCTCAAGATTTCGCACGACTGCGACTGCGGGTCCAGGCGAGTCAGGATTCAACCTCCCGGCTACCTTGCGCCCGCACCCTGGCCAAGGTCCTTTCGATGGTGGTGACAAATTCATCGATATCGAAAATGCGCTCTTCGTCAAACCAGGTGGCAAACACCGAGTGGGCGCGTTCATACAGGCTTTCCCGGGCCGCTTTTGCGGCGGCCAGCGCCTCGACCAGCAGTGCCTCCTTCTTGGCCGGGTCCGACTCAACGTAGGCGCTGAAGTAGCTGGACACCGCGCGGTTCAAGTGCGCCATGAAGTGCGCTTGCGTCCGGAGGTTGTCGTTGAAAAAGGGTCGGTAGCGCTCGCCGATTTTCGGCAACAACTCGTCGGCGCGTGCGGCGACCTCCGCAAACCGCTCCCCGGCCTTCTTGGTCCCGGCGATCAGGGCACTCACCTGATCGCTGTGGCCGCTGTCCTCCGGGACAATCCGGAAGGTCCGGTTGGGAAGTTGCTCGTGGGCGTAGTCCTCCAGCGGATTCATGTCCAACGGCGAAAAGAATTTGGGGGACAGCTGTCGAACCGCCTGCTTGTAGCGGAGATCATGGAAAATATACTGGCGGTCGAAGTCCGGGATATCCGGCTTTTTCTGTTCCCAGTAGGC
>CAMDUL010000015.1 GCA_945878135.1 Chthoniobacter flavus
TCTCCACCGGACTGCTGACCTATCTTGGATCGTTCGATTCCGGCGGCAACGGCCTCACCGCGATTCAAGGAGGGCAAGCGCATGCCGTCGTGGCGCACGGCCCGTTTCTTTACGCGGTGAACTCGGGAAGCGGGAACTTTTCGACTTTCAGCATCGGTCAAAATGGACAACTCACGCTCCTTGCGACAACGTCCTCAGGCGGCGAGCGCCCAGTCAGCATCGCGATTTATGGCAACTTGCTCTATGTCCTGAACCAAGGCATTGCCGCGAGCGAAGTGGGCGGACCGGCAAACGCCGGAGTGACGCCGTTTTTTCTCGGAGTGGACGGCATTCCTGCGCCTGCTCTGGTTCCCGGAGTGTCACTCCCTTCCACGGACGCACCAGCGGACATTGTCTTCACTGGGAACGGCCAGCGGCTTGCCGTCACTTGCAGCGGGGCGAATACCATCCGTTCCTTTAGTGTCAGCGCACCAGGAGAGCTGAGCAACGAACAGTCAGTCGAGGTCGGAAGCCAGCCGGTGGGCGGGACATCCAACGGGCGTTTGCCCTGGTGCGCCTTTGCCACCGTGGTCGAGAACCCAGGTCCGGCCTCCGTGGTTTCTTTCAATGCCGAGAGCACGCTTGCTCTCGTGTCCCAGGTGGACGCCACAGCGGATCAAGATCCGTGTTGGGCGACCACTGACATCGAGGGTTACCGGCTTTGGACGTCGAATTTTCTGCCCCGCTCGTTGACCCTGTACTCTATTGCCGGCAATGGCTCCTTGGTCCGACTGGGTGCTCACGAACCGGAGCCCGGCGACAACGGTCCCGGGGCGCTCGACATCGGCGTGAGCAGCGACGGCCGGTTCCTCTACCGCCTGCGTGCTTTCAACAGCGACGGTTCCCCCACCCCGCCTCATCCTTATCCTGTTGTCGAAGTTTTTGAGATCACCGACAACCCGTCAGCCGGAGATCTCAGCTTGATACAGTCTGTCCCGGTCGAAATCGAATCGCTCCGTTATGCCTCTCCCTCCGGAATGGCGGTCGCCTCGCCTTGATCGAAGACGCGTCATTCCTGCTATGGTTTTTCTCGCCTCAATTCTTCTCAGCAAGACTTTTCTACGCCTGCTCATATTGTCGGTGTGCACCATTTGCCTTGTCCTTGCCTATAGCGACCTTCGGCAAATAACCGCATGCTGGGCCTGCCTGACGGCTGGCCACCACAACCCGGAGTTGGAGATGCAAGAGGACACCATCGCGGCGATCCTTGTTGCCGTTGGTGTGTTGCTCGAGTCCTTTGAGGTGCTGGCCAGAAAGGCCGCCCCGCGGCTTTCGCCGACCGCACTGGCGCAGGTCCATCGCACGGCCGAAGCTTGCGCCGTGAAAGGGACCTTTATTGTCGTCTTCGGTCTCGCCATCGAAATGGTCAACCAAGTCACCAAGTCTCTCGAGGGGAACCACGCTCTCATCCACCTGATTCAAGCATCGATTAATCTACCGCTGGCCCTCGCCTCCATCGCGCTCCTGCTCGCCGCACTGCGAGACATCTCGCGGCCCCCGGCCGGAACATAGGCCTCAGGGCGTGCACGTTGAACCCGGCGATGCGGACCATGCGGCGCCCTATGTCCCCGAGGACAGCGAACTGGCCACAGCTGAACGGCCAGAACCTCACAGGGCGTGCTTCCGGCGACTCCAGAGCAGCCACCCTGCTCCTGCCGTGAGAAGCAACGCATAAGTTGAGGGCTCAGGGACACTGGCGACACGAAAGCCGATGTCGTCGTCCCAAGCGCAGCGGGGACGATTCTCGATGGAACCGGTTGGGCCGCCTGAGGCCAGCCTATTGGTGCTTCTTGTGCCTCAGGTGTGATGCAACATCCAGAGCAGCGCCCAGGGCGGCCCCTAATGCGAGGCCAAGCGCAAGCTGGTGGAGGGCAAAGCCCACGGCCACGCCGACCGCGACACCAACGCCAGTCCCAGCACCGCCAAGAGACCTGCCTGCCTCCTGATGCGGGCCTTTTGGTTTTGGTGTTGGTGCTGGCGGCGGTGGGGTATGCATGAAGGCCGTTGGGGGATGGACCACTATTGCCAAGGGTGAAGTATTTTGCGCATAAAGCGCGAGTATTCCTTGGCGTTTAATCCGCTTGCACCACCATCTAAAGTAAGGCTAAGGTGCTTGCTCTTTCTGATTCGGGGTTGCAAAAATGGTTTACAAAGCTTGGCAATTCCCAAAAAGAAACAAACATATTTCTTTGTAAGTCGCTCATTATGAGCAATTTCGGGCTGTGGCTCAGCTTGGTAGAGCGCTGCGTTCGGGACGCAGAGGCCGTGGGTTCGAATCCCACCAGCCCGACCACTCCCCTCCCCAAGCGAGTCGGAGTAGCTGCGGTGTGGTTTACGCGAGGACCGCAATTTCCTTTTCAGTCGCCACCGGCGAAAAAGCATCGCCGATGAACCTCCCTTGGCCACGCAGCGCGAGCCAAGGCCTGTCTGCCCCGGCTACCACAAGCCGCGCAACGACAAGTCCATCTTTGGAAATCACCAACTCGCCACCCTGCTCCACCACTTCGTCGACCAGAGCGGTGAACTTGGCGGAAAATTCGGCAGCAGATTTTGTCATAACAAAACTATGATCGCCTGTTCCCAGTCGTCAACTTTTACAATACCGCTCTAACGGTAGCCCCCAACTGTAAACCTCTGAGCCCCCTGCGTCCTCTGCAGGTTTTCGCTCGCACCGCAGACAAGGCACCCAGACCTCAATGCTCCGGCGCCGTCTCGATTTCCACCGCCGCCCCGGCATCCTCCGGTTCCCGCACCGAGTCGACCATCTCCTGCACTTTGGCCGAAGGCGGCGGGAAGAGCGGGGTCAGACCCAGCGTGACCGCCAGATTGAGGGCCATCCCGATCACGCCGATCCCCTGCGGATTGATCCCGGCCGGAAAGATTCCGAAATTCCACGGCGCCATACCGAAGAAAACACAGGCGATGATATACCAGGAGGTGAAACCGATGCCGGCCAGCATGCCGCAAATCGCGGGGACGGTGCCGACCCGCTTGGTGAAGATGCCGAGCACGATGGCCGGGAAGAAACTCGCCGCGGCCAACCCGAAGGCGAAGGCCACGACCTGACTGACAAACCCCGGCGGATAAATCCCGAAAATCCCCGCGATGACCACCGCCACGCCGATGACCGCGCGCCCCAAGAGCAAGCGCTGCTGCTCCGTCGCCTTGGGGTTGAGCACGCGATAGTAAAGGTCGTGGGCCACGCTGGACGAAATGACCAGCAGCAGTCCGCTGGCCGTGGACAACGCCGCGGCGAGACCACCCGCCGCGACAAAGGCGATGATCCAATTGGAAAGCTGGGCCATTTCCGGCGTGGCCAGCACGATGATATCCATGTCGGGGCCGGACAGTTTCTTTTCCCGCAGGACCAAGCGCGCATCCGCGCCCTCTGCGCCGCCGGAATCGATCCATTGTTGGTTGGCCACCATGAGGGACGACAACTCCGTGCCGCTGAGCGTCCCGCTGCGGAAAATCTCGTTGTCCGCGCCCGCGGAGTAGCGCACCACCCCGTCGCCGTTGTCGACCCAGAGGATGAGCCCGGTCTTTTCCCAATTGTGGAACCACGAAGGCAATTGTTCCGCCGTCTTGCCGTTCAGGCTCTCGATCATGAAATACCGCGCGAACGCCGCGGTGGCCGGCGCGGTGACATAGAGCAGTGCGATGAAAAGCAGCGCCCAAAACCCGCTCCAGCGTGCCGCTTTGACCGTCTTGACCGTGTAGAAACGGACAATGACATGCGGCAGGCCGGCCGTGCCGAGCATGAGGGCCAGCGCGACAAAGAAAACGTTCACCTTGTCCCAACTTCCGGTGAACGCCTCGGTGTAGCGCGAAAATCCGAGATCGGTCTGGATCTGATCCAGCTTGCCGAGCAGCGACACGACTTGTCCGTCGGCCAGTTCCGGCCGCAGGTTCGCCCCGAGCCCGACCGACGGCACCGCCGCGCCGGTCAGCATGATGCTGATGGCGATGGCCGGAATGAGAAAGGCCGTGATCAGCACCCAATACTGCGCGACCTGCGTCCAGGTGATGCCCTTCATCCCGCCCAGCGTGGCGTAGACGAAAACGATGGCCATGCCGATGACCACGCCCGTGGTGACGTCGACCTCGATAAAGCGGCTGAAGACCACGCCGACACCGCGCATTTGTCCGGCCACGTAGGTAAAACTGACGAACAACGCGCAAATCACCGCGACCAACCGCGCCACATTGGAGTCGTAACGGTCTCCGACAAAATCCGGCACGGTGAAATGTCCGAACTTGCGCAAATACGGCGCAAGCATCAGCGCGAGCAGCACATAACCGCCGGTCCACCCCATCAAATAAACCCCGCCCGCGTAGCCCATGGTGGAAATGAGCCCGGCCATGGAAATGAATGACGCCGCGCTCATCCAATCCGCCGCCGTGGCCATGCCATTGGCCGCCGCGGGCACACCCTGCCCCGCGACATAAAACCCTTTTGTGTCCCTGACCCGCGCCCACCAGGCGATCGTCAGGTAGAGCGCGAAGCTGCCGCCGACAAAAATCACCGTCCACAAACCGATGCTCATCGTCCCTCCTTGCGCCGGATTTCCACCAACTCGTTGTGATGTTTCCGGTCGAGCCGGTTCATCAGCACGCAGTAAACGAGAATGACCGCGACAAAGACCACGATGCTGCCTTGTTGCGCGAACCAGAACCCGAGCGGGAACGCCGTGCCGGGCAGGGTGTATTGGTTGAGCCAGTCGGCCCACAAAACCCCGCAGCCCAGCCCTGCAACAAACCACACGGAGAGCAGGACGGCCATGATCCGCAAATTCGACCGCCAATAACGCCGCAAGGATTCCTTCTCAGCCGCCGACCTTGGCAGCCGCGGACCTTCGCTCAGGGGAACATGATCAGCCATCGGGGATGGGCGTTGGTAAGGCACACCGCGGCAACGCGCAAGCCCTGTGTGGTGCACAGAAAAAACACGGATCTCCCGGATGCACGTAGCAGGGAGCGCAGGCGGGCGTCATCTTTGCGGCGGACACCAGCCCGAAGGATGCGCGCCGGAAAAAATCCGGTCGAATCTGGCCAGCGCCTCATCCCTGGAATACAGACCCTTGAGCACGCCGGGCCATTGATCGACCTCCTCACGGCGAACAATGACCGGGAGCTTGGGCGGCCCGAACTGCACCGGGATGACGCGATAACCGAGCGCAAGCAGGGCGGCCACCCGGTGTTTGCCACTGCCGACGAGGACCCGGAAGTCGTCCTCACGCAGAAAATACGCCCCGCGCAAGTGGCCGGCCGGAGAACGCTCGGGATGGTAACCCGTTTCCTGCACCGACTGGTAAATCCGCGCCATCCGCCGGAGGGTCACTTCGCCGAAGGCTTCGGTGACCGGACCGCCGGTGATATGACCGCGCATGTCCCCCGCATCCAATCCCAGTTCCTGCGCCACCGCGGTGAATTCGCCCCGCTGCAGACGTCCGGACGCCGTGTTGCCGGCCGTCTGGGCGCGCGCCCGCCAAGGCGCGGGCTTCTCGAGTTCCGCCGGATTCCGACCGGCAAACGGCTGCCAGCATTCGTAGAAATTTTCCAAGAGCGACCCGCGAAAACGTGCGGACCGGCCCCCGGCGATGGCCTGCAGAGTGAGAACAAACGGGTTATGGGGATCCGCGCCGCTGAAACCGGCTGACCGGATTTTCTCCACGGGAACGTTCCGGAGAAACGCCCGCCACCCGGCCTTCCGCAGCCCTTCGAGTGGTGAAAGTTCCTCGTCGCGCAGATCGAGCGGCTCTTTCTTCTTCCGGCGGAAAAGCGGGAACATCGCGGAGACGAGTCTCCCGATCGTCGCGGCCGAGGCAAGCTCGGCTTGAAAAAGGGCGGGTGACCGTAAGCCGGATTTTGTCGTTCGCCGAGGCGACCGGGCGGCCATTTCTCTCGCCGGCTTGCGCCGGCGCCCCGCTTGCGCGGGGTGCGACTAATACCCGGAATGTGTCCCGCTTGCGCGGAACGGCCGGGGCGGGCCGTCATTCCTGTTCTGTCTTGCACCGCACGGGGTTTGTCCTGCCATGACGATCACTCGTCACGCGGTGGGCTCTTACCCCGCCATTTCAACCTTACCTGCCGAGGCAGGCGGTATATTTTCTGCGACACTATCCGTGGCGGCGGACTTGCGTCCGCCGGCCCCGCGCTTGCGCGCGGCGTGCTGCCCCGAGGTGTCCGGACTTTCCTCTGCGCGGGAAAACCGCGCAGCGGCCGCCGGCCACCCGCCGGGGAGGAATCTAGGCCACGATGACCCGCCCGGCAACCCCGCCTTGGCGGTGACCATTCGCTCCGCTCCGGAGTCCCGGTCCGCGCCCTCAAAGATTCCCGTCGAAGACCGACACCATGGATTCCACCGCGCGTTGCCACAGGGGCCGCTTGGCCCAGTCCGCGGCATGGACCTCCCGCGCCCCGCCGAGGTCGCGCTCGAACATCTCACGCATCGCCCCGCCCGTGCCCGCGTCGGCCACGAGCAGATTCAACTCGTAATTCCGGGTCATGGACAACGGGTCGAGGTTGCTCGATCCGACAATGGAAATCTCGCCGTCAGCCACCGCCGTCTTGGCATGCACCATCATGCCGCGCCACTCGTAAATGCGAGCCCCGGCCGCGAGCAAGCGCGCGTAGCGCCGGCGGGCCGAGGCCGCCGCCACGGGGTGGTTGTTGTTGCCGGGCAGCAGGAACCGCACACTCACGCCGCGCCGCGCGGCCGCTTCGAAAGCCGCCACGACCGGTTCCGGAGTGACGAGATAGGCGTCCGTGATGTCGAGGCTGCGGCGCGCGTGCCCCGCCATCCAGATGTAGATCGAAGCCACGTGATGCGCGCCCGGCTGATCGGCGGCCACGAGGGCGCAAGGAACCTCCGGCGCCTCGGTGAACAAAGTCGGCACCGGCACTTCCTCCATGGCGGCGCGCCGCCACATCGATTCGAAGGCGACGGAGACATCAGCCGCGACCGGACCCCGCACGAAAAGCGCCGTGTCGCGCCAATTCTGCCCGCCCACGTTACGGCCGGCCCAGTTGTTGCTGATGCAGAGGCCGCCGACCACCGCGGTCTCCCCGTCGATGACGAGAGTTTTGCGGTGGTCGCGGTGGCGCAGGCGCGGCCACGTCCACGGGGCGAGCAGGGAGACCGGACGGAACGGGCGGCCGTCCACCCGCTCGGCCCGCAGGGCGGAAGCAATCGAGCCGCCTTTGACCATCATCGTGCCGACCGGATCGTAAAGCACCCGCACCTCCACCCCCCGGCGCGCCGCCTCGCCCAGCACTTTGGCGAAGCGCAAACCGGTCGCGTCTCCGGCGAAGATGAAATTCTCGAACCAAACCGATCTCTGCGCCGACCGGATCAGGTCCAGCATGACCGGGAACGCCTGCTGGCCGTCGCGGAGAACGCGCGCCTCTTCGATCGCCCGGGCCGGCGCCGAGGCGCGCCGCGACAACTCGGCGACCATCTCGGGTTGCAACAGGCTCTCTTGGCTGCTGGACGGCGTCATGGGTCGCTCCAAGTTAAGTCCTGCCCGCCGTTTGGCCAGCCGCGACACGGGCGTTTACCGGTTTGCCAAACCGCGTGCCGCGGTTACTCTTTGCCCTCCCATGCCGCAACTTTTCCGATTCTGCCTGCTCTCGTCGCTCGCTTTGGCCGCGGCCACCGCCGCTCCGGAACCGTCGGCCAGCATGGTGCGCATCTCCACGACCTCGCAGCAACCCGACTACGCGGTTCCCTGGAATCCGGGCAGCGTGGTCAGCGGCGTCGGCGCCGGTTTTGTCATTTCCGGGAAGCGGATCATGACCAACGCCCACGTGGTCAGCAACGCCACCTTCATCACCGTGGCTAAAGAAGGCGATCCGACCCCGTGGGAGGCCCGCGTGCTCCACGTGGCGCACGACTGCGACCTCGCCCTGCTCGAGGTTTACGACGAAACTTTTTTCGAGGGAACCAAACCGCTCGATTTCGGCGGCATCCCTGAACTCGAATCGACCGTCATCGCCTACGGTTACCCCATCGGGGGCGATCGTCTCTCCGTGACCCGCGGCATCGTTTCGCGCATCGACTTCCAGCCCTACAGCCACTCCGAGGTCGACAGCCACCTCACCATCCAGATCGACGCGGCGATCAACCCCGGCAACAGCGGCGGACCCGTCATGCAGGACGGCAAGGTCGTCGGCGTCGCCTTCCAAGGCTACAGCGGCGCCGTCGCGCAGAATGTCGGCTACATGATTCCCACCCCGGTGGTGCGCCGCTTTCTCAAGGACGTCGAGGACGGTGCCTACGACCGCTACATGGACCTCGCCGCGACTTACTTCCCGCTGCTCAATCCCGCCCAGCGCGAGGCTCTCGGACTCGAGGACGAAGACACCGGCGTGCTCGTCGGCAGCATCTTCGACGGCGGCTCTTCGGACGGGAAATTGCAAAGCGGGGACGTCATCCTCGCGGTCGACGGCCGCAAGGTCTTCGCCGACGGCAAAATCGAACTCGACGGCGAGCGCGTCGAGATGGCCGAGATTTTCGAACGCAAGTTCAAGGGCGACACCGTGGAACTGGAGATCCTCCGCGACGGCGCGAAGGACAAGACCACCCTCGAACTGGACCGCCCGTGGCCCTTCGAAATGCAGGGCCGCGCCTACGACCGCCGTCCGCGCTTCGTCCTCGTCGGCGGCCTCCTTTTCCAACCCCTCAACCGCGACTTCCTCGACGCGCAACGCAACGACCCGCAGAAGAAGGTCGACACACGTCTGCGCTATTTCTTCGACTACTACGTCACCGATCACCTCTACCGCGAACACCCGGAAGTCGTCGTCCTGAGCGATGTCCTCAAGGACCCCGTCAACACCTACGTCGAGCCGTTCAAGGGCTCGATCGTGGACAAAATCAACGGCCAGGACATCCGCTCCCTTCAGGATGTCGCCGCGGCTTTTTCCCAACCCGGCGAATTTCATGTCATCGAGTTGCTGGGCGAAGGCCGCCCCGTCATTCTCGACCGTGCCACCCTCGCCGAGGCCGGCGAACGCATCAAAGCGCGCTACCGCGTGATCAGCGAACAGAACCTCTGACCATGCGACCGCTCCGCTTCCTCCTTCCCGTTCTCGCCGCCGCGGCCCTGACCGGCAACGCCCCGGCGATGGAAACCCTGCGCCAATACTTGCCCGCCGCCGGCCCCTCCCCGACTCCAGCCGCCGCCGCCCCGGCCGAACCCGTCGTCGCGCCTGACGCCGCCCCCGAGCCCACCGCCGCCCCGCTGAAGGCCCCGGAGGCGAACGGGCAGCTCCCCGTGGTCCGCGTCAATGTTGCCTCCCAATCCTTCAACTTCAGCCAGCCGTGGCGCAAGAACACTCCGACCCTGCGGCAGGGTCTTGGCGTGGTGCTGATGGACGGCCGCATTCTGGTCACCGCGCAGCTCGTGACCGACCACACTTACGTGGAGCTGGAAAAGCCCGAGACGGCACTGAAGGCCGCGGCCGAAGTCGAAGTCGTCGACTATGACGCCAACCTCGCCCTGCTCCGCGCCCCCGCCGCCGACTTCCTGCAGAGCATCCCCGGCGCACGCCTCGACGAGTCGGTCTCCGTGGGCGACCGCGTCGAGGTGATCCAGATCGAACCGACCGGCGCCCCGCTGCGCACGCCCGCGACGATCACCACCATCGAGGTCGGGCCCTACCCCGTCGATGAAAACGCTTTTCTCGTCTACAAGTTGAGCTTCCCGCTGCAGCAGCGCGAAAACAGTTTCACCGTCCCGGCCTTCAAGGACGGCCGCTTGGTCGGACTCGTCATGCGTTACGATCCGCGCACCCAGACCGGCGATCTCGTCCCCTCGCCCGTTATCAACCAATTCCTCCAGGCCGCCGGGACCGAGCCCTACGCCGGCTTCCCGCGCGCCGGCCTGACCTTCGCCGACACCCGCGATCCGCAGCTGCGCGCCTACGCCAGACTGCCCAACGGCAAAGGCGGCGCCTACATCACCAAGGTCCTGCCCGGTTCCCCGGCCGAGACGGCCGGCGTCAAAGTCGGCGATGTTTTGCTCCAAGTCGACGGGCGCGCCATCGACCAGGACGGCAATTACGAGGACGAACGCTTCGGCAAGATCTCGCTCGCCCACTACATCTCCACCGCGCTGCAACCCGGCAAAACCATCCCCATCGTCGTCTGGCGCGACGGGGAGGAAACGACCCTCGAGGGCACGCTCGTCCCGCGCGACCGCTCGAGCATGACCAGCCAGCCTTACCTCTTCGACACCGCGCCGGATTATGTCATTGTCGGCGGCCTCGTCTTCTCGGAACTCTCGCGCCAGTTCCTCCGCGAATGGGGCCCGCGCTGGGCCAATGAGGCACCGTTGAAACTGGTCTATCTCGACCGCTACCAGAGCGAGTTGCCCGACGACCGCGGCCGCATCGTTTTCGTCAGTTCCGTCCTCCCCGTGCCGGGCACCCTCGGCTACGAGGACCTGAGCTACGAAATCGTCGAGGAATTCAACGGCCAGCCCGTCCGCAGCCTGGAAGACATAGCCAAGGCGGCGGACAGTCCGACGGACAAATTCCACCGCATCAAACTCGCGGAGGACCCGGGGCTGGTCATTCTTGATGTAGAGGGCAGCAAACAGGCCGAGGAACGCATCAAAGCCGAATACGGCATCCCCGCCATGCGGCAACTCGGAAACCGGAACTGACCGCGCCGTTCATGTCCGCTCCCGTCCGCGTCCGCTTCGCCCCGTCGCCCACCGGCTTCCTCCACGTCGGCGGCGCCCGCACCGCCCTGTTCAACTGGCTCCATGCCCGCCACACCGGGGGCACTTTTGTCCTGCGGATCGAGGACACCGACCGGGAACGTCACAACGAGGAGGCGGTCCGCGCCATTTATGACGGACTCCGCTGGCTCGGGCTCGACTGGGACGAGGGCGCGGGGAAGGGCGGCGACTACGGCCCGTATTACCAGAGCGAACGCGGACCGGTCTACGAGCGGTATCTGAAAATCCTCCAGGACAAAGGCATGATCTACGAGGACGCCGGGGCCCTGCGCTTCCGCTCGCCCCGCGAAACGGTCACCGTGCACGACGAAGTCTGCGGCTCGATCCCCTTCGACCTTTCCAACCCCGGCACGCATCCGGACATGACCGTGCGCCGTCCGGACGGCTCGTGGATCTTCCACTTCGTCAACGTGGTCGACGACATCGAGATGAAGATCACCGACGTGATCCGCGGCGAAGACCACCTCTCGAACACCCCCAAGCACATCGAGCTCTACAAAGCCTTCGGCGCCGAACCGCCGCGCTTCGCCCACATCCCGCTCATCCTCAACCCGGACGGCACCAAAATGAGCAAGCGCGACAAAGGGGCCAGCGTTCAGGGCTACGTCGAGCAGGGCTACGCCCCCGAAGCGGTGCGCAACTACCTCTGCCTCCTCGGTTGGTCGCCCAAAGACAACCGCGAGATCCTGCCCATCGGGGAAATCGTCAAAATCTTCGAACTGAAAAACATCAACCGTCGCAGCGCCGGCTTCGACCTCGACAAATGTTTTTGGATGAACGGCCAATACCTCATCCACATGCCGCTCGAGCGCTTCGCCGACCTGAGTCTCCCCTTCATCGAGAAGGCCGGCATCGCCTACGGCACGCGCGACGCCCTCCTCCCCGCCCTCGCCCTGGTCAAAGAAAAGGTCAAACACCTCACCGATGTCCCCGGCTGGATCGAATTTTTCTTCAACGACGACTACGCCTACGACGAGGCCTCGGTGACAAAAGCCCTCCGGAGCGAAGGCGCCCTCGAACGCCTTCATGTCCTCGGCGACCGCCTCACCCGGGTCGAACCGTGGACGGCCGAAAGCATCGAGTCCGCCTTCAAAGACTTGGCCGCAACTCTCGGCATCAAAACCGCCGCCCTGGTCCACCCGGCGAGAGTCGCCGCGACCGGGCGCAGCGTCGGACCGAGTTTGTATCATCTTCTCGAACTCCTCGGCCGCGACCGCGTCCTTGCCCGCTTCACCCGGACCCGCGACAAGTTCGCCGCCTGACCCGGCCGCACCGCCGTCGCCCTCGACGGCCATTTCCTCCCGCTTCACCCGTCGGCCCGCAGGCGCCAGTTCAGCCAGATGGTCGAAACGCCCGCCGAGATGAAGGACACCGAGAGCGCCGCGCCGAGCATCCAGGCCGCGGCGGAACCCTCCTTGTGGATCCACGCGATCCACGCCGTGGCCAGGAGCAAAAAGCCGGTGAAAAACGTGCCGATCCACGCGCTGAACGGACGGCTCCGCACGGCCACGCCAACGCGCGCCAAGCCGACCACCGCAAGGGCGATGGCCATCACGCCATTGCTGTTGCTGAGCAGGAAGTGATCGTTGATCCACACCGCCACCCCGCCCGCCATGGAGAGCAGCCCGAAGAAGACGGTGGAAACAAAGGTGCCCCAAGCGCGCGAGGAAAACGCGTAGATGATGTCGGAGACCCCGATGGCGAAAAGGAGCAACGCGACCAGCTTGAGGTAATGGAAACCGGTGACCAACGGTGCGCCCAGCCCGAGGACGCCGACGATCACCGCGATCATCCCGAAATACCATGCCGCCGGCACCGTCGGGGCGACCTCGTGATAAAGCGCGCCGTAGGACTCGCGGCCGGGCGGCGGCGCGAGATGTTGCGCTTTCCCGATCTGCTCCGCCTTGGTCCGCACCCGGTTGGCCCAGTCCTGGCACTGGTTGCTGAAGAGGGAGTAATACGCGCCGTCCTGCACTTCGCCGAGCGCCTCGTAGGCTGCCCTGGCATTGAAACGCGGTTCGACGAACCAATAGCCCTGCGCCGTGATGTCCTGCGGGGTCTTCATCACCTTCCCGAAGTCGCGCTCGTGGAAACGCTTTCCGTTGTCGCCGTAACCGATTTCGTCGACCACCTGCCCGTCCTTCATGAAAAACAACTGGTCATGGCGCAGCTGGAGATGCAACAACGCGCCGAGCTTGTTGTTCACCAGCGGATAAAGCCATGACAGCTTGTCCAGGTTCCGCTGGGCGAATTGGGCGTAATCCGCATCCGCCGCGGCGGGACTGACCGTTGCTTCGACCGCTTCCATCGCCCTGCAGCATTCCTGTCCGCTGGAGGGACTTCAAGCCTCCGCACGCTTGCCGCGACCCCACCCGCACGCTATTCTGCGGGGCTCTCTTATGGGTAAAACCTTGTTCGACAAAGTCTGGGAAGCGCACACCGTGCGCGAACTGCCCAATGGCATGACCCAACTCCTCATCGGCACACACCTCATCCACGAGGTGACCAGCCCGCAGGCCTTCGGCATGCTCCGTGACCTCAAATTGCCGGTCCTCTACCCGCAACGCACCTTTGCCACTGTCGACCACATCGTGCCGACCGACGAACGCGAGGAACCTTTCTCCGATTCCCTGGCCGATGCCATGATCAAAGAGCTGCGCAAAAATTGCGCCGACGCCGGTATCAGGTTTTTCGACATCGCCTCCGGCAAACAGGGCATCGTGCATATTGTCGGACCCGAACAGGGCATCACCCAACCCGGCACGACCATCGCCTGCGGCGATTCGCACACCTCGACACACGGGGCCTTCGGCGCCATCGCCTTCGGCATCGGCACCAGCCAGGTGCGCGATGTGCTCGCCACCCAGACCATGGCCCTGCGCAAACCCAAGGTCCGCCGCATCGAAGTGCACGGCCGGCTCGCCCCCGGCGTCTACGCCAAGGACGTCATCCTCCACATCATCCGCCGGTTGGGAGTCAACGGCGGCCTCGGCTACGCCTACGAATACGCCGGCTCTACTTTCGACAACTTCACGCAGGAAGAGCGCATGACCGTCTGCAACATGTCGATCGAAGGCGGGGCCCGCGTCGGTTATGTCAATCCGGACCAGACCACCTTCGATTACCTGCGCGGACGCCCCTATGCCCCGGCGCAGGGCGATTACGAGGCCGCCGTGGCCCGGTGGAAATCCTTCGCCAGTGATCCCGATGCGCCATACGACGACCTCGTGAAATACGACGCCTCCGACATCGCACCGACCGTCACTTGGGGGATCAACCCCGGCCAAGCCATCTTCATCGGCGAAAACATTCCCGCTCCGGGCGAGTTGCAGGAAAAAGACCGCTCCACCGCGGAGGAGGCCTACGCGCACATGAAGCTGCGTCCGGGCCGGCCGATCAAGGGCACCAAGATCGATGTTGCCTTCCTCGGATCGTGCACCAACGGGCGCCTCAGCGACCTGCAGGAAGTGGCCAAGTATTTGCAGGGCAAAAAAATCAAATCCGGAGTCAAGGCCATCGTCGTCCCCGGTTCGCAGGGCGTGGCCGCCCTCGCGGAATCGATGGGCCTGGCCGAGATTTTCCGCGAGGCCGGCTTCGAATGGCGCGGCGCGGGGTGTTCCATGTGCCTGGCCATGAACCCGGACAAGCTGATCGGCGACCAACTCTGCGCCAGCTCAAGCAACCGCAACTTCAAAGGCCGCCAGGGGAGTCCGACCGGACGCACCATCCTCATGAGCCCGCTCATGGTCGCCGCCGCCGCCGTGACCGGGGAAATCAGCGACGCCCGCGAAATCTTCGGCCTGAGCTGATCAACTCGTCACTCGCCACACGTCACTCGTCACTTTCCTATGGCTCTCACCAAAATTTCCCAACTCGCCGGCACCGGCGTCTACGTCCCCGGCGACGATGTCGATACCGACCGCATCATCCCCGCACGCTTCATGAAATGCGTCACCTTCGACGGGCTCGGAGAGTATGCTTTTTATGACGAACGCTTCGAGGAAGACGGCCGGCCCAAGGCCCACCCGATCGACCATCCCAAATACGCCGGCGCGACCATCCTCTTGGCCGGACGAAATTTCGGCTGCGGCAGTTCGCGTGAACACGCCCCGCAGGCCCTCTACCGCCACGGCTTCCGTGCCGTCCTCGCCGAAAGCTTCGCCGAAATTTTCTTCGGCAACGCCATCACTTTGGGCATGCCCTGCCTCGTCATGGACGGACGCGACATCCGTGCCCTCGCCGCCTTGATCGACGAAGCCCCGCAGACCGAAATCAACATCGATATTCCGGCCGGAGAGGTGAGTATGGCCGACGTCAGCTTTCCCGCCAAACTCCCCGACCACGCCAAAGAGGCGCTGGTCGACGGAAAATGGGACGCCATCGCCGACCTTCTCGAGGGTCTCGACGCGGTCAAAGCGACCGCCGACAAGCTGCCCTACATGCGCGTGGCCTGAACGGCCTCCCGCAACCGGCGTTCATGGAGCGCCGTGTCCATGAGCACCGGTGCCTCGGACCCGCTTTGCGGCTTTCCCATCCTCGCGGGCTTTCCTACCCTCCCCGCGTGCTCAAGCTCATCGTCCGCCGCCTGCCCGCGCTGATTTTCGTTCTCTTCTGCGTCATCACGCTGACTTTCTTCCTCATCCGCCTGGCGCCGGGCGGGCCGTTTGACCGCGAGCGCAAGATTCCACCGGCCATCGAGGCCCAGCTTCTGGCCAAATACAAACTCGACGGGCCGCTCTGGACCCAATTCACCGGCTATCTCGCCGACGTGGCCCGCGGCGACTTGCGGCTCTCGACCAAATACCGCAACCGAAGCGTCAATGAGATCCTCGGTCAAACGCTCCCGGTCACCTTCGCCCTCGGTGGTATCGCCTTCGTTCTCGCCACAGTCGGCGGCATCTGGCTTGGGACATTCGCCGCCGTGCGGCGCGATACGGCGGCCGATCGTGTCGCCATGGGCGCGGCGCTGCTCGGGCTTTCTATCCCGATGTTTGTTATCGGACCCGTCCTCGTCCTTGTTTTCGGGCTGTGGCTCAAATGGCTCCCGGTCGGCGGTTGGGGGTCGCCCGCACAACTCATTCTTCCGGCCATCACGCTCGCGCTGCCCTTTGCCGCCGTCATCGCAAGATTGATGCGCACCAGCCTGCTCGAGGTGCTCAATCAGGATTTTGTCCGCACGGCCAAAGCCAAAGGCCTTCCTGACCGCACCGTGATCTACAAACACGCCCTGCGCGTGGCCATCCTGCCAGTGGTCACCTATCTCGGCCCCCTCGCCGCGCACCTGCTGACCGGGTCGATCGTGGTGGAAACGGTTTTCAATATCCCGGGCGCGGGCGGGTTTTTTGTCCATTCCATCCTCAACCGCGACGGATTCCTCCTCGGCGGTGTGGTCATCGTCTATTGCGCCTTATTGATCGTCTTCAACCTGCTGGTCGATGCCAGCTACGCGCTGCTGGACCGGCGCATCCGCGTCGATGCCTGAGAAGAAACCACCTCTTTGTGTTGTGATAGCCGGGCCGAACGGTGCCGGCAAAACGACATTCGCGCGCGAATTTCTGCCGGCCCATCACGGCATCATCCACTTCGTCCATGCCGGTCTGGTCGCAGGTGGTCTCTCTCCTCTGCGACCGCAACTGGCGGCCCGGGCCGCAGGCCGGCTTGTCTTGGCCGAGTTGGACCGTTTGGCGAAGGAGCGCAAGGATTTCGCCTTCGAGACGACCTTGAGCGGACTCGGCTACGCGCGCCTTTTGCGCGGTCCAAGGCGAAGGGCTACCGGCTCGAAATGGTCTATCTGCAAATTGAATCGCCGCAGTTGGCCAGACGCCGCATCGCGGCACGCGTCAAGCAAGGGGGGCATGATGTTCCGAAGCAAGACGTCGAACGACGATTCGCGCGCAGTTGGCGGAATTTCCAGTCACTCTACCGTCCCTTGGCCGATCGTTGGACGGTGTTTGATAACTCGGGCAGCACACCGCAATTCGTCGACCAATATCCATGAAAACAAAACCCCGCTCCAAAAACGCAGCTAATCCCTTGAGCCGCGCAACCCGCACCGCGTTGCAGAAAGCCGGAAAGCAGGCACGGCGCACGGCCAAGGCCTTCGGCACGCCGGTCTATGTCGTTCGCGACGGGAAGATCGTCGCGGAAAAGTCCTGAAGAAACCGCAGATCTTTTCTTTGTTCCATGCTTGAGCCCGGAGCCGCCGCCCGCATCTTGCGCCGTCCTGCGGCCAAGGTTTGCCTCGGGATCCTGATTTTTGTGGCGGTCGCCGCGGCCGTCGGGCCGGAGGTTTTTCCGGAGAGCTACCGCGAACCGGGGCCGCTGCAATATTCGCCACCGACTTGGCAGCATCCGTTCGGCACCGACCTCAATGGACGCGACGTGCTCTACCGTGTTCTGCTCGGCGCGCGCATTTCGCTCGTCGTCGGGCTGGCCGGGGCGGCGGTGAGCCTTTTTCTCGGCACGGCCTACGGATTGATCGCCGGTTACGCCGGGGGCAAGGTGGACAACTTCATGATGCGCTTGGTCGACATCATGTATTCCGTGCCGCGGCTCATCTTTATCCTTATTTTCATCAATGCCTTCGACGGGCACCTCCGCGACTTTGCCTCGCGCGTGGACTGGTCGTGGCTGGTCAGTTACTCGCGTATCGTCATCCTCATCATCACGCTGGGATTGATCGAATGGCTGACCATGGCGCGCATCGTGCGCGGACAAGTCCTTGCCCTGAAAGAGCGTCCTTTCGTGCAGGCCGCGCGCGTGCTGGGTCAATCGCACGTGCGCATCGTGCTGCGTCATCTCCTGCCGAACATTCTCCCGATTGTTATCGTCTACCTCACCCTCACGGTGCCCGCCGTCATTCTCGACGAATCCTTCCTCAGCTTCCTCGGCCTCGGCATCCAGCCGCCGCAGGCCAGCTGGGGATCGTTGCTGGCCGAAGGCGCGCAATCGATCAACCCGCTGAAAATCTACTGGTGGCTCCTCCTTTTCCCCGCCGCCACCATGTCCGCCACCCTGCTGGCCTTGAATTACCTCGGGGACCGTCTGCGCGACACGCTCGATCCGCGGCGCTAACCCCGCGCGAAAGCCACCGCGATCTCCGCGGCCACTTTGGCATTGTTCTTCACCAGCGCGATATTGGCCCGCAAGGAACGGCCCTTGGTCGCTTTGACGATCTCCCCCAGGAGGAACGGCGTTACATCTTTGCCGAAAATACCCAAACGCTGCGCCTCGGCCAGCGCCGCGACGATGACCGGTTCGATTTCCGACGCCGGGATCTCGTCCTCTTCCGGGATCGGGTTGGCCACGATGACCGCGCCCGGCAAATCCAACTCCCACTTCGACCGCATGATATCCGCCACCTCCGCCGCGGAGTCCGCCCGCATCGGCACCTTCAGTCCGCTCGAGCGTGAATAAAACGCGGGGAATTCCCCCGTGCGGTAGCCGATGACCGGCACGCCGTCGGTTTCCAGCCGCTCGAGGGTGAGCGGAAGATCGAGGATCGCTTTCGCCCCCGCAGTGACCAGCCCAACATTGCTGTGCGTCATTTCGGTCAGATCGGCCGACACATCGAAAGTCTCCCCCGCCCCGCGGTGCACGCCACCCATGCCACCCGTGGCAAAAATGGGAATCCCGGCCATGGCTGCGATACGCATCGTCGCGGCCACGGTGGTCGCCCCGTCGAGAGCGCGGCCCGCCACGAAGGGCAAATCCCGCACCGACACCTTCATGATACCCGGACCTTCCCGGCCGAAACGTTCGATCTCCCCGCGGGAAAGTCCGGCTTTCAGCTTTCCGCCGATCACCGCGATGGTCGCCGGCACTGCGCCGTGCTCACGGACCACTTGCTCCACGGCCAGCGCGGTTTCCACATTGGCCGGATAAGCCATGCCGTGCGCAATAATCGTCGACTCAAGAGCGACAACCGGCTGGTTCGCCGCGAGCGCGGCAGAGGCTTCGGGGGAGAGAATGACTTTCATGGGTTGCTCGGCAACTTGTAGCGGCGGACTGTGTCCGCCGGAACCATATTCGAATTCAGCATCCGGCGGACACAGTCCGCCGCTACAAGTTCCCAAGGGTAGTCCGAGCTGCCCGCACCGCGTCCGCAATATCACCGGCCTGCAACCACCCGGAGACGATGACCACACGCCGGGCGCCGGCGGCGATCACTTCGGGGAGGTTTTCATTCTTGATCCCACCGATGCAGAAGATGGGAAGGGAAACCTCCTCTTGCGCCGTGGCGATATCTTGCAATCCAATGGCCGGGCGGCCGGGCTTGGTCGGGGTGGCGAAGAGCGGACCAAAGCCGATGTAGTCCGCCCCCTCCTCCGCGGCGGCCCGGGCTTGGTCTAGACTATGGGTCGATTTTCCGATCAGGACCGGGCGCCCCGCGGCGGCGCGGGCCTGGGCCACGGAAAGATCATCCTGCCCGACATGCGCGCCTTCGGCGGGAACGTCGCGCAGCAAGTCGGGATAGTCGTTGAGGATGAGCGGAACCCCGAGCGGAGCGGTCAGGCCATGAATTTCTTCGGCCAAGCCGGCCACGATCGACTTGGGCATTTGCTTGGCCCGGAGTTGCAGGATGTCGACGCCGCCTTCGAGCAGCCGCTCGGCGGCGACGGGCGCGGTATCAACCGAGAGGTATCCGAGATCGACGATCCCGTAGAGGCGGGCGTCGGCCAGCGCGCTCACTTTTTCTTGGGTGCACCGCGCTCCGCGAGCATGCGCTCGAGGAAGCCGGTGTCGTATTGGCCGGCCATGAAGTCTTTGTTCTGCATGATCTCGAGTTGCAGCGGGATGGTCGTCTTGATGCCGGTGATCATGTATTCGCCCAGCGCGCGGCGCATGCGGGAGATGGCCTGCTCGCGCGTCGAGGCGTGGACGATGAGCTTGGAGATCATCGAATCGTAGTTCGGCGGGATCGGGTAACCGGCGTAGGCGTGCGAGTCGATGCGCACGCCGCGTCCGCCCGGGGCATAGTAGAGGTCGATCGTCCCGGGGCTGGGCATGAAGTTGTTGTCCGGATCCTCGGCGTTGATGCGGCACTCGATGGAGTGGTGGCGCGGGACGGCGTTGAGCACGTGGTGGGAGAGCGGCTGGCCGGAAGCGATCTGCAACTGCTGCTTGACCAGGTCGACCCCGTAAACCTCCTCGGTGATCGGGTGCTCGACCTGGATGCGCGTGTTCATCTCCATGAAGTAGAAATTGCGGTCCTCGTCGACGAGGAACTCGATGGTGCCGGCATTCTCGTAGTTGACCGCTTTGGCCAAGGCCACGGACGCCTCGCCCATTTTCTTGCGCAATTTGTCCGTCATGATGGGCGACGGGCATTCCTCGATGATCTTCTGGTTGCGCCGCTGCACCGAGCAGTCGCGCTCGCCGAGATGGACGACATTGCCCTGGTTGTCGGCGATGAGTTGGAACTCGATGTGGTGCGGGTTGACCACGAATTTCTCGATGTAGACGGCCGGATTGCCGAACGCCTTGTCCGCTTCGGTGCGCGCGCTGTGGAAACCCTTGACCAGGGTGACCTCGTTGTGCGCGATCCGCATGCCGCGGCCGCCGCCACCGGCCACGGCTTTGACCATCACGGGGAACCCGATTTTGCGCGCGACACGCAGCGCCTCGCCCTCGGTCTCGACGATGCCGTCGCTGCCGGGCGTGACGGGCACCCCGGCCTTGATGGCCTGCTGGCGCGCCATGTTTTTGTCGCCCATCAGACGGATGGCCTCGGGGGACGGCCCGACGAATTTGATTTTGCAACTGGCGCAGACCTCGGCGAAGTGGGCGTTCTCCGCGAGAAAACCGTAGCCGGGATGGATGGCGTCGGCGTCGGCGATTTCCGCCGCACTGATGATGCGGTCGATCTTGAGGTAACTCTGCGGACTCGGCGCGGGGCCGATGCAGATCGCTTCGTCGGCCAGCTGGACGTGGAGCGATTGGACGTCGGCCTCCGAGTAGACCGCGATGCTGCGGATGCCCAGTTCCTTGCAGGCGCGGATGATGCGCAGGGCGATCTCGCCGCGGTTGGCAATGAGGAGACGCTTGATCATTTCCGGTCCGCCGCGCGGGAGCCGCCTATTTGTAGCGGAAAAGGGCTTGCCCGAACTGGACGGGTTGTCCGTTCTCGGCGGCAACTTCGGTGATCGTGCCCGAGACCTCGGCTTTGATCTCGTTCATCACTTTCATGGCCTCGATGATGCAGACCACGGTATCGGCCGTGACTTTTTGGCCGACCTTGACGAACGCCGGGGATTCGGGGGACGGAGATGAATAGAACGTGCCGACCATCGGAGAAGGAATTTCCTTGCCGGAGGCCGGGGCGGTTTCGGCCGGAGCATTCGCGGGTGCCGGCACCGCGGCAACCGGAGCAGCGGGCGGCGCGGCATAGGTCATGGCCGGTGCGTAGCCCGCTTCTTTGGCCAGGGCGATGCGGAAACCGTCCTTCTCCATTTCGAAGGCGGTGAGGCCATTCTTCTGCATCAAATCGATGAGCGCTTTGATTTCTTTCAGGTCCACGATGAACTCCTTCGTTTGGTTGCGGGGATGGGGAGGATGCGCGGGGCCGAGGAACGAGTCAAGTGCGAGGCGGGGCCGGTTGCTGCTGGCTCAAACAGTGGACCGAACCCAATCCGATGATCAGATCGCTGCAGTCGACCGGCACGATGCGCCGGCCCGGAAACACCGAACCGAGGACGCGCACCGCCTCGCCATCGCGCGGGTCGTCGAAGGAAGGAACAAGGACCCCGCCATTGAGGATGAGAAAATTGGCGTAGCTGGACGGCAGGCGGTGCCCCTGCCAATCGCGCCGCTTTTCCGGCATGGGCAAGGTCACGATGTCGAGCGGGTTGCCGTCCTCGTCGCGCAACGCCCGCAAAGACCCGAGATTCTCCGCGAGGATCGCCGTGTTCGGGTCGTCGGGATTGTCGTCGACCACCGTGACCACCCGCGATTTGCCGACAAAACGCGTCAGATCGTCGATATGCCCGTCGGTGTCGTCGCCCTCGATGCCGTCGCCGAGCCAGAGGACATTGCGCACCCCGAGCCAGTCGCGCAGGTTTTGTTCGATCCGCGGCTGCGACATGGACGGATTCCGGTTCGGATTGAGCAGGCAACTGCGCGTGGTCAACACGGATCCGGATCCGTTCACATCGATCGAACCGCCCTCCAGAATCATCGGGCAGGCGAGATGACGCAGCCCGAGGTGCCGGGCGACGGCCTCGGGCACGAGCCGGTCGAGTTCCCAACGCGGCAATTTCCGGCCCCACGAGTTGAATTCGAAGTCCGCCACCGCCACTTCGCCCGTGCGGTCGTTGACCAAAAAAATCGGCCCGTGGTCGCGGCACCAGGGCTCGTCGGAGTCGATCGGGAAAAACTGCACGTTGTCGCACTTGCCGATGTGACGCCGGGCTTCGGCCTCTTCCCCGGCGTTGCGCACGTTCACACGCACCGGTTCGAATTCCGCCGCCGCCCGGACCAGCGCCCCGAAGGCACGCGGTATGCGTTCGTAGGCTCCGGGAAAACTGTCCGTGTCAGGATGAGGCCAGGAAAACCACACAGCCTCGTGCGGCTCCCATTCGGCCGGCATGCGGAATCCCAATTCGGCGGGCGTTGCCATGGATCTATCTGCCGCCAGGGCCATGCAAAATGCAAGCCGCGCTGGAAATGGCCGCGCCCGGCGCCTACCCTTGGCCGCCATGCCCAAGGTGTTTCTCAAGACCTACGGATGCCAGATGAACGAGCGCGACTCGGAGCAAGTCGCGCAGATGCTGGTGGCCCGGGGTTACGAAATGACGGTCGATGCGGACCAAGCGGACGTCATTCTGCTCAACACCTGCAGCGTGCGCGACATGGCAGAGCAGAAGGCGCTCGGCAAAATGGGTCTGCTCGGACGCCTGCAAAAAAAGCGCCCTCACACCGTCTACGGTTTTCTCGGCTGCATGGCCCAAAGCCGCGGCGCTTCCCTGCTCTCCGAAATCCCCCACCTCGACCTGGTCGTCGGCACGCAAAAGTTCCACCGCGTGGCCGACCATGTGGACGCCATCCTGCGGCGCAAAATGGCCCACGACACCGCGATGGACGACCTGCGCGTTTCCATTGTCGATACCGAAGAGGAAGCGGGCTCGCAGGAAACCATCCGCGACCACGCCACCGTCCCGCCCAGCGCCTTCGTCTCCATCATGCAGGGGTGCAACATGCGCTGCACCTTCTGCATCGTGCCCGACACGCGCGGTGCCGAACGCAGCCGCCGCATCGGCAGCATCGTCGGCGAGGTGCGCGAACTGGTCGAACGCGGCTGCAAGGAAGTCACCTTGCTCGGACAGATCGTCAATCTCTACGGACGCCACGAATTCCCCAAACTCGGAGGACACAGCCCGTTCGTGCAATTGCTCGAAGCCGTCCATGACGTCGAAGGCCTCGAGCGTCTGCGCTTCACCTCGCCGCACCCGATCGGTTTCCGCGACGACCTCGTCGATTGTTTCGGCCGCCTGCCCAAGCTGGCCGAACACGTGCACCTGCCGCTCCAATCCGGCTCCGACCGCATCCTCAAGGCCATGCACCGCGGATACACTGCGGACAAATTCCGCGCGCTCGTGGCCAAGCTCCGCGCGAATTGCCCGGACATCGCCATCACCACCGACATCATCGTCGGGTTTCCGGGCGAGACCGAAGCGGACTATGCCGCAACCCGTGCGCTGGCCGATGAGACCGCGTTCGACAACGCATTCGTCTTCCGTTACTCGCCGCGCAAAGACACTCCGGCCGCCACCATGGAGTCACAGCTGAGTGAGGAAGTGAAGGAAGAGCGCAATCAGGATCTCCTCTCGGTGATCAACCGCCACGCCCAGGCCAAGCTGCAGGAGTTGGTCGGCCGCCGCGTCGAGATCCTCTGCACCGGACCGAGCCGCCACAACGACGCGCGCCTCACCGGCCGCACCCGCGGAAACAAAATCGTCGTTTTTGAAGGCGCCACCGATCTCGCCGGCCAATTGTTCGATGTCGACGTGACCGATACCGCCGGCTTCACCCTCTACGGCGCGAACCCGCGCGCGGCGGCGTCAGCCCCGGCAGACCTCGCGGTATAGTCCGGCTGTCCGCCGCGCGACGGCCTCCCAGCTGAAACGCTCCTCGACGCGACGCCGCGAGGCCGCACCCATGGCCAGCCGCCGCTTTTCGTCGCCCATCAGTGAGTTGATGGCCGCAGCCAGATCCGAGGCGAAACCCGCCGCGTCCACCGGCTCGAAGGGCGCCGCCCTCATCTGCTCGACCGGCACCAGCAGGCCGGTTTCCCCGTGCACCACCACTTCCGGGATCCCGCCCACCGCGCTTCCCACCACGGGCGTGCCGCAGGCCATCGCTTCGAGATTGATGATGCCGAAGGGTTCGTAAATGGACGGGCACACGAACAAGGCGGCCTGCGAGTAAAGCGGGATGATATCTTCCCGGGGCAGCATTTCCTCGATCCAGACGACGCCGGGTCGCTCCCGGCGTGCCGCGGCGACTGCCTCTTTCATCTCCGCCGCGATCTCCGCAGTGTCCGGTGCTCCGGCACAGAGCACGACTTGGAAACCGGGCTCGAGACGGCGCAGTGCCTTGACCAGATGGATGATCCCCTTCTGCCGCGTCACCCGTCCGACAAAGAGAACGTAAGGGCTGGCCGGATCGATGCCGTGACGCTGCAACACCGCCGCATCCGACCGCGCTTGATACTCCGCGGGATCGATGCCGTTGTGAATGACGTGCACGCGCGCGGGGTTCACATCAAAAAGCCGCAAGACATCCTCCTTGGTCGATGCCGACACCGCGATGACCGCATCGGCCATCTCGATCGCTGTCTTCTCCACCCAGCAGGAAAAATCGTAGCCGCCCCCGAGCTGTTCGCGTTTCCACGGGCGCAGCGGTTCGAGCGAATGAACGGTGAGCATGAGGGGGATGCCGCGGGTCTGCTTGAGGAGGATCCCTCCGAGATGCGTATACCAGGTGTGCACATGGACCAGATCCGCGTCGGTCCCGGCCGCGGCCATGGCAACATCGCGCTGCACCGCGCCGAAAACCGGACGCAAATCCTTCGGCCCACCGAACCCCGTTTCATCGACCCCGAATCCCCGCACCGTGAGGCGTCCCTCATCGAACCGCTGGTCCCCGTAGCACCGCACCTCCACGTCCATCAACTGCGCCAGCGCGCGGGAGAGATACTCCACATGCACCCCGGCCCCTCCGTAAACATGCGGAGGATACTCGTTGGTCAGCAGCAAAGCCTTCACGCCGGAAGCCTACGCCAGCGACTCCCCATCTGAAATTTCAAATTCCCGGCACCTCTGAAATCTCAACTTTCAAATCCGAAATCCTCTGCCCCCTTGACCGCCATGTTTACCATGCCTGCCCCATGAACCACCTCGAGGCCTGCGTAGCGCTCAACATGATCCCGCAGATGGGACCGGTGCGCCTGCGCCGTTTGCTCGAGCGCTTCGGCTCGGCGGAAAACATTCTCTTCGCCCGCACCGACCAGTTGTCGGCAGTCGACGGCGTCGGGCGCGCTTTGGCCGACAACATTGCCCGCTGGCAGGAATTCGCCGATCCCGCGGCGGAGCTGAAAAAGGCCGCCGACCTCGGCGCGCATGTCATCACCGGAGAGGATGACGAATATCCGTCCGCCCTGCGCGAAATCCACGATCCACCCATCGTCCTCTACGTGCGCGGACAACTCACCGACCGCGACCGGCACACCGTTGCCGTGGTCGGTTCGCGCAAATGCTCCCACTACGCCACCGAATCCGCGAAAAAGCTCTCCTTCCAGATGGCTTATGCCGGACTGACCGTGGTCAGCGGCCTGGCCCGCGGCATCGATACCGCCGCGCACCAAGGCGCGCTCGCGGCCAAGGGCCGCACGATTGCCGTCATCGGCTCGGGCCTCGGCGAACTGTATCCGCCGGAAAATGCCGAGCTGGCCGACCGCATTGCTGAGTCCGGAGCCGTCGTGTCCGAGTTCCCCATCGGCACAAAACCCGACCGCCAAACGTTCCCCATCCGCAACCGCATCGTCACCGGAATGTCCTTCGGAGTCCTTGTGGTTGAGGCCGGAGCAAACAGCGGCGCGCTGATCAGCGCCAACATGGCCGCGGAGCAAGGACGGACACTCTACGCGGTGCCCGGGCGCATCGACTCGCCCGCCGCCCTCGGCTCGAACCGCCTCATCCAGCAAGGCGCCAAGCTCGTCATCACCGTCGATGACATCCTCGACGACCTCCCGCTCGTCTTCAGCAAACAACCCGACCTGCCCGCCGCCGTCACCCCCGCCGATCTCAACCCCGAACAGCAAAAAGTCCTCGACGCTCTGGGCAGCGAAGAGACCGCGCTCGATTCTGTTATCGCGACAAGCGGGTTGACAGCCGCCGCAGTGTCTTCCACGTTGCTCGCCCTCGAAATAAGACGGCTGGTCAAACAGCTCCCCGGAAAACGTTTCGTCAAACTCGTCTGAAGATGTCCAAAACCCTCGTCATCGCGGAAAAACCCAGCGTGGCCGGCGACCTCGCCAAGGCCCTGGGCAAGTTCACCAAGGAAAAAGGCTACTACGAAGGCGACACCATGGTGATCTCGCACACCGTCGGCCACCTCCTCGAAATCCAGGAACCCGACAGCTTCAAAGTCGTCCGCGGCAAGTGGAGCCTGGAAAACCTCCCGGTCCTCCCCGACCACTTCGACCTCGTCCCCCGCGAAAAAGCCCAGGAGCAATTGCGCATCCTCAAAAAGCTCCTGACCCGCGCCGATGTCACCGAGATCATCAACGCCTGCGACGCCGGGCGCGAAGGCGAGTTGATCTTCCGCTACGTCGTGCAGCACTTCAAAAACAAGAAGCCGATCAAACGCCTCTGGCTGCAGTCGATGACCTCGGATGCCATACGCCAGGGTTTCGCCAGCCTGCGCAGCGACGCCGAGATGATCCCCCTCTGCGAAGCGGCCACCTGCCGCTCCGAGAGCGACTGGCTCGTCGGCATCAACGGGTCGCGTGCCATGACCGCGTTCTACAAGGAATTGCTCGGCGGCTTCCAGGTCACCCCGGTCGGACGAGTCCAAACCCCGACCCTCGCCATCCTCGTCGAGCGCGAGGAAAAAATCCGCAATTTCAAAGCGCGCACCTATTTCGAATTGCACGGCACCTTCGGCGTCTCCGCCGGCACCTACCCGGGCCGGTGGTTCGACGAGAAGTTCAAGAAGTCCGACGACGAGGACGCCAAAGCCGAACGGATCTGGGATCTGGCCAAGGCGGAGGAAATCAAAGCGAAGTGCGAAGGGAAAACCGGGACGGTCAGCGAGGAGCGGAAGCCGACCACGCAGGCTTCGCCCCTGCTCTATGACCTGACCACCCTGCAACGCGAAGCGAACGGGCGTTTCGGTTTCAGCGCCAAGCGGACCCTGCAACTCGCCCAGGCGCTTTACGAGAGGCACAAAGTGCTCACCTACCCGCGCACCGACTCGCGCTGCCTGCCGGAGGACAACCTGCCCGTGGTGAAAAAAGTGCTCGGCGGGATGGACGATCCCGCTCTTGGTCCCCATGCGCGCAAGGCCCTCGACAAAGGGTGGGTCACGGCAACCCCGCGCGTCTTCAACAACGCCAAGGTCAGCGACCACCACGCCATCATCCCGACCGGCGCCAGTCCGGACAAACTCGACGAATACGAAATGAAGCTCTACGACCTGGTGGCCAGGCGCTTCATCGCGGTCTTCTACCCGCCGGCCAAATACGAGGTGACCAAACGCATCACCACGGTGGAGGGCGAGAAGTTCAAGACCGAGGGGAAAATTCTGCGCGAACCGGGCTGGCTGGAAGTCTACGGCAAATCGGCCGCCGGCGCGGACGACGAATCGCTCGTTCCGGTCAAAGAAGGCGAACCCGCCGCCACCGAATCGATCGAGCTGAAAGAACTCCAGACCAAACCGCCCGCGCGCTACACCGAGGCCACCCTGCTTTCCGCCATGGAAGGCGCGGGCAAGCTGGTCGATGACGAGGAACTCCGCGAAGCCATGAGCGAACGCGGACTCGGCACGCCGGCCACCCGCGCGGCCATCATCGAGGGACTCCTCACCCAGGAGTATCTCCGGCGGGAAGGACGCGATCTCGCCGCCACGGCCAAGGGAATCAAGCTGCTCACCGCCCTGCGCGAGCTGGACATCCTCGCTCTCGGTTCCCCCGAAATGACCGGAGAGTGGGAATACAAGCTCAAGCAGATCGAGGCCGGACAATTCAAACGCGACGATTTCATGGAGGAAATCCGCAACCTCATGGCCAACGTGATCAAAAAAATCAAAGACGCCTCGGGGCACGTCAACAGCGAGACGATGCGCGGCAACTTCCACGATCTCGAAACGAAATGCCCCAGGTGCGGCAGCACCGCCGGATTCAAGGAGTCATTCAAGGCTTACGATTGCAAGAACCCCGAATGCAAACTCGTCGTCTGGAAAACGGTCGGCAGCCGGGAACTCGAGCCGACCGAAGTGACCGCGCTTCTCGAAACCGGCGGCGTCGGACCGCTCAAAGGCTTCAAAAGCAAAATGGGCCGCCCCTTCGAAGCCAAGCTCGCCCTTAGCGAAGCCACCGAGTGGAAAACCACTTTCGACTTCGGTGATGGCGGCGTGCGCAGCAACGAACCGTTCAACAAGGAAACCGCCACCCTCATCGTGGAAAAGTGCCCGGTCTGCGAAAAGGGCGGCATCTACGACCCGGGCAATGCCTACGCCTGCGAGCACGGGCTCGGACCGGAGAAAAAGTGCGCCTTCCGCATGGGCAAGATGATCCTCCAGCGCGAAATCAGCCCGGATGACGTCCGCAAAATCTGCGCCGAAGGCAAAACCAGCCTTCTGACCAAGTTCATCTCGAAGAAAGGCCGCCCCTTCAACGCCTACCTCGTGCTCGACAAAAAGACCGGCAAGGTCGGCTTCGAATTCGAAGAGCGCAAACCGAAGGCCCCGAAGAAGTCCGCCGCCAAAGCCGCAACCGCCGCGGCCTGAAAGAGCAGAAGCGTCGTCACCGCCGCCTAACCAACATCGGCAAGCGGCCGGGAGACCGCTTCTACTTTCCGGAACACTGACTCACGACTTCTGCGCCCACTTCCACGTGTTGTTGTCCTGCGGCACCTCGATCCACTCGCCGCTGAACGACCGGTTGCGCCAGAGTTCGCCCTGCTGCTTCTGCACATCATCGAGTGACATGGTCCGCTCGGACGCCAACTGGCGCATGAGAACCAGGCGGTCGGCATTCTCTTCGGCCACGATTTTGGACACATATTGTCCGTAAGATCCGCCGGGTTGCTCGCGCAGGACGAGCAGACCCTGGCGGTTCTCGCCCACCAAGCGCGAGTTTTTGAATGTCTGGATGTCGCCCATACGGGCGCGACGGCGTGCATCGGCCGCAGGGACATCACCCGACGGCTTCGGCTTGGCCGCGGCCGGGCCGGACGATGCGCCGCCGCGATCGTAAATGTCGACGCGCATATTGATGTCCACCACGATCGGCTCGGGCGTGGAAAGGCTGACCGTCGGACCTTGGCAACCCGCGGTCGAGAGCGCGGCCGCAAAGAGGATGGCGTGTGGTTTCATCGTCCCCCTTGCGACCACACGCCGGCCGGCCCGTCGCCGTGCAGCACGACGTCGATGTTTCTCGAACCGGAAGGACCGTTCATTTTCACGCTGAGCAGGCCTTGCCGGTCGACAAACCAGAAATCCCCGCCCGCTTCCGTGTAGTCGAAGTCGCGCAACGTCTCAAGGCTCACGCGCGTCAATTCCTGCTTGAGCGCGTTCCACCCGGGCGGGATGGCGTCGATCAGGTCGTTGAGTTTGTTGACCGCAAGGATGCCTTTCCGCTTGCTTTGCAAGTTGCCCAGCACGCGCTCGATCGAGGGTCCGCGGCCGTTGACCTCGAGCTTCCCGTCGGCCCGCCCGGTCATGATGAAGTGCTGCGGAGCAGCCGCCCGGGTCAGTTCCGCCAGGTCGACGTCGGTGACACTCATCCATCCCGTCCACGGCGCGTCGGGTTGCAGGAAGAAGCTGAATCCGCCGGTCACGTAACCCTTGTAGGTCTCGCCGCCGAAGAGCCCGTTGATTCCCTCGAGATCGAAAGTCACCGACAACCAGAGCTTTTGCGCCGTGAAATTACGCCATCGCGCCCGGTCGAACTTCACCACGTTGACCAAATTGTTGGACGCCTTGTCCGGCGGGTAGTTCAGGCGCAGGTCGCCGCGCACCTTGCGGAACGACAAATCGTAGGAAGGAAAGTCATAGTCGTCCGGGGGAATGGTCAGGACGAGATCAAGATTCAATCCGGTCAGCGAGGAGAGCGAAACGTTCTCCGCCTTGGTCTGGAAAGCCAGGGGCAGCCCGACCTGGGTGCGTCCGCCCGCCGCGATGACCAACTTGCCGAAATTCACCTCGAGGTTTTTCACTTTCCATCCCTCGGTGGCCTCGACCGGCGGCGGTGGCGGCTTGTCCTCCCCGTCGGCCCGCGCCATGTATTCGAAAAGCGCCTCGCCTGCATAAATCGTCGGCCCGAGAACGATCAGTTCCTCGACCTCCCGCCTGGCCAGTCCAGCCAGGGAAAACTTGGCAAAGAGCGTCCGCACCGTCACCGCCCGCTGCAATGGATCGAAGGGCGACAAGATGTCGATGTCGCCGAACTCCACCTGATGGACCTTCTCGGCCAGCTCGGTGGCGACCGACCCGAGCGCGACATCGCGCAAGGCCGTGTTCACTTTGAAGGACATTTCCGGCAGCCCCGCCGCCGTTTCGCCCGTGCTGATTTGCAGGTCGACGAGGTCGATGGACTCGAAAACAAAAGGCTCCGTCGGAGGGGTAGCAGATCCCGTTTCGGCCGGCGCAGCCAAGGCCTGCAATCCTTGTCCGGCCAGCAACCAACCGCGATCCACCCGCAGTCCGGAGAGCTTGCGGTCCGTCAGCCCGCCGATCGTGGCCCGCGCGGTGGCTTGGCCCGCCCCGAAGAGCGGCACCGAATTCCCGTCCTGCCGCACGGCAACATAGGCACTACTCAGGTCAAGCGTATGCTCTTGATCCGGCGCTCCGGGTCCCACGCATTGCAGGGTGCCGTCGATATTGACCGAAATATCGAGCGCCGGCTCCCCGAATTCAGCCAGCCACATGTGCCCGCGTCGTATCTCCACCCGGTCGAATTCCCACGGCAAGGGCACCCCGGCAGACCGGCCGCGGTCCGCCGTGAAGTGATCGAGCACCCGCTTGTCGAGACTCAGCGCCGGCTCCTCGAGCACGAGCGAACCAAACCGACCCTGCCGCCATTCCGGGCCGAGCCCCGCACGCAATTCGCGCGCGCGGAAAATCGGTTCGGACCGCCCCCGAAAATGCAGCTCGACCCGCCTCAGCACCAGTTCGCCGTCGCGCCAGAGCAGCGGACTGCTTTTCAACCGCAAAGCCGGATCCCACATGCGCACCGCCCATCGCAATCCGCTCGACGGTCCCTTCCAAGCAATGAACCCGGCCCCGCCCAGACCGAAAAGTAAAAGCAGCAGCAAGGTGAGGCGCGTGACACGCCAGCGCTTGCCGCGCCGCCGGGGCGGCAACTCCGCAGAACTTCCCCCGCTCACGTCAAACGTCGCAGAACGTCCTCCCGGAAACGATCGATCTTGGCCGCCACGTAATCACGAACGGACAAAGATTCATCCGCCACCAACGGGGTCAAATCCATGGCCAAAGTGACCATCTCGGCGGCATCGGCCGACCGCGGTTGGTCGAAGGTCGCCTGCGCCCGCCGGCGGCCCATGACTGCGAGATCATAGCGCTTGCCGCCCCCGATCTGGCTGGCAAACACGGCATTCAACTCCCCCGCGAAGGCCGCATCGCGGCCGCAATCGAGCCGCACGCGGTCATCCCCGGTCAGCCAATCCAAGTCCCGCCAGACCTCGCATCCGAAAACCCGATCCGGACGCCGCGCCATTTCCGCTCTGCGCAAGGCCTCGATGACCGCGACACTCACCGCGACATGCGTCTCGTGCCGGTCCGCCGGATTATGCGTGTAGACAATCCGCGGACGCGTCGCCGCCAAAATCTCCCCCAAGTCCTGGGCCAGCGCCCCGGGCATCCGCGTCTCCGCACTGCCGCGACCGAGCTGGATCATCACGGCGTAGCCACCGAGTTCCGCGGCACTCCGCTGTTCCGCGCGCCGGACTGCGACGATGCCTTCCGCACCGCCGACACTCCCGCCCCCGTCGGTCACCGTCACCCCGCCGAAGACGCCCCCGCCGGACCGGCACTCGGCAATCCCCGCATAGGCCATGAACTCGAGGTCATCGGCATGCGCCCCGATCCCGAGATGCGTCACCTTTCCCAGCGCGTCCCGCCAATCACCCCCGCCGGGCACGAAAATGTCGACCCCCGCACGGTGTTCGAAAGACGGATCCATCCCGCCAATCTGGCCGCACCCGCACCGGCGTCAATTTCTACTTTTGCCCTCCGCCCTCCGTCCGCGTAGTCTCCACGGCTCGCATGGGCTCGGACTACAAGAACACGCTCAATCTCCCGCGCACGGATTTCCCGATGAAAGCCGGGCTGACCGCGCGCGAACCGCAGCAACTCGCCGCGTGGGAAAAGGACCACCTCTACGACCGGATCCAAGAGGCCCGCAAGGACGCACCGCTCTTTGTCCTCCACGACGGACCGCCCTTTGCCAACGGCGACGTCCACATGGGCACGGCGCTGAACAAAATTCTCAAAGACCTCGTGGTCAAGTCGAAGACCATGGCCGGATTCCGTGCGCCCTTTGTCCCCGGATGGGACTGCCACGGGCTTCCCATTGAATTCAAAGTGGTCAAAGAAAAAGCCGGACTGACTCCCGTCGAAATCCGCCAACGCTCCGAAGCCTACGCCCGCAAATACATCGACCTGCAACGCCAGCAATTCCGCCGCCTCGGCGTCTTCGGCGATTGGGACCATCCTTACCTCACCCTTGATCCGTCTTACGAAGCGGACATCCTCCGCGCATTCGCCGTCTTCGTTGAAAAAAACCTCGTCTACCGCAGCAAACGCCCCGTCCTCTGGTCCTACGGCGCCCAAACCGCCCTCGCCGAAGCCGAAGTCGAATACCAAGACAAAGAATCTCCCGCTGTCCACGTCGCTTTCGCCGTGGCGGAAAGCAAAAATCTCCCCGCCGATGCCGCCGTGGTCATCTGGACGACGACCCCGTGGACCCTCCCGGCCAACCTCGCCATCGCCGTCAGCCCGAAACACACCTACGTCGCACAATCCTTCAGCAAAGACGGACAAACCCGCACCCTTGTCCTCGCTGCCGACCGCGCAGCCGCTTTCACCGCCGAAACCGCATGGCAACCGCAGGGCGACCCGCAGAAAATTTCCGGCGCCGACCTCGAAGGCACCATCACGCGCCACCCGTTCCTCGATCGCACCGCGCCGGTCTTCACCGCCGACTTTGTCACCATGGACACCGGCACCGGCTGCGTGCACATCGCGCCCGGACACGGAGCGGACGACTTCCAACTCGGTAAGGCCCGCGGACTCGACAGCCTCTGCCCCGTCGATGACCTCGGCCGTTACACCGCCGAGTGCGGCGTCGAGGCATGGATCGGAAAACCCGTTTTCGAAGCCAATCCGCTCGTCGTCGAACACGTCAAAGCCCATGGCGCCCTGCTCGGCGTCACTCCCTACCAGCATTCCTACCCGCACTGCTGGCGATCCAAGACGCCGATCATTTTCCGCACCGTCGAACAATTCTTCATCCGCATCGACGACCTCCGCGCCGACGCGCTCCGTGCAATCAACGAGACCAAATGGATTCCCGACTGGGGCCTCAAACGCATCACCGGCACGGTCGAATCCCGGCCCGATTGGTGCATTAGCCGTCAGCGCAGTTGGGGTGTGCCCCTCCCCGTGTTCTACACCCCGGACGGCGAACCGATCCTCGACGCCGGTCTGGTGCGCCGTGTGGCCGACCTTGTGGAAAAACGCGGCACCAATGCGTGGTTCGAAATGTCCGATGCCGAACTTGCCGCCCTCCTCGGCCTTCCCGCCGGCACGGCCAAAGGACACGACACGATCGACGTCTGGATCGACTCCGGTCTGAGCCACCAAGCCGTCCTCCGTCGCCGCCCCGAACTCCGTTACCCGGCCGATCTTTACCTCGAAGCGACCGACCAGCACCGCGGCTGGTTCCAATCCTCGCTCATGACCGCCATCGGCATCGAAGGCGGCTCGCCCTATAAAACCTGCCTGACCCACGGCTTCGTCGTCGACGTCGACACGCGCGAGAAAATCTCCAAGTCCGCCCAAGGCGGATACACGAAACCGACCGAGGCCATGCACTTTGTGGAAAAATCCGGGGCCGATCTCGTGCGTTTGTGGGTCAGCAGCGTCAACTTCACCGACGACGTCCCCTTCTCCGAGGAAATGTTCAACCGCCTCGGCGACGCCTACCGCCGCATCCGCAACACCCTGCGCATCCTACTCGGCAATCTTCACGACTATGACGCCTCCGCGAAGACCGAGCCCACCGCCATCGACCGCTGGATCCTCGCCCGCTTGGCCGAAGTGGAAAACACCTGCCGCGATGCCTACGAGAAATACGAATTCCACCGCGTCTATCACGCACTCAACCAATTCTGCGCCGTCGACTTGAGCAGTCTCTACGTCGACATCACCAAAGACCGCATGTATTGCGACGCGCCCGACAGTCCGCGGCGCCGCGCCACGCAAGCGGCCATGCACGAAATTCTCTCGTCCCTCACCCGCCTCCTCGCCCCCATTCTCGCCTTCACTGCGGAAGAAGCCTGGAGTTACTTCCAACCCGGCACCTCGGTTCACACCCAACTCTTCCCGGAAAAGCGCTCCCCCGATGCCGCCGCCCTCGCCGAAGGCGATCGCCTCCTCCAGCTCCGCGCCCTCGTCTCCCAGGCGCTCGAAAAGGCCCGCGCCGAAAAAACCATCACCAATAACCTCGAAGCCAGCGTCACCCTCCGATTGTCCGGCGCCGCCGAACTCGAGCGCCTCCGCCCCCGCCTCTCCGAACTGGAAGAATTCCTCATCCTGAGCGAGCTCCGTCTCGAACCCGGCGAGACCGACGACGCCGCCATCGCCAAAACCGACGCCGCAAAATGCGAACGCTGCTGGCGCCACCGCGAATCCGTCGGCGGCAATACCGCACACCCCACTCTCTGCGATCGCTGCACCGCGGCCGTAAGCCTGTAGCGGCGTCGTCCCCGGCACCGGCCGTTCCCGACATGAGCCCACTCCGCCTCTTCCTCCTGATTACGATCCCCCTCTTCGTCCTCGACCAACTGACGAAGTGGGCGACCCTGGAGTTTATCCCGCTCCACCACGAGATCCCCGTTATTCCGGGTTTCTTCAATCTCGTCCACGTGACCAACACCGGCTCGGCCTTCGGCCTGATGAAGGGGTGGTTCAACTTCCACGTCATCTTCGGCGCGATCATGGCCGTCGTCATGTTTGTCCTCCTCTTTAAAAAATCCTCCGACAAACTCACCCGCTTCGCCGCCGCTCTTATTCTCTCCGGCATCTTCGGCAACGTGACCGACCGCATCCGCTTCGGCCACGTCGTCGACTTCCTTGATTTCTACGTCGGCCAACACCACTGGCCCGCCTTCAACATAGCCGACTCGGCCATCGTCATCGCCGTGGGCCTCTTCCTCTGGAGTTCGTTCAGAGAACCGGCGCCCGCCAAGTAGCCGGGCGGCGTCTTGGCTTTGGCTTGCGCAAGCCGCGCCCGGGTGATTTATTGCCTCTTCCTCGCGGGGGTATAGCTCAGTTGGTAGAGCGTCTCGTTCGCAATGAGAAGGCCAGGGGTTCGAATCCCCTTACCTCCAGTCCGCCGTCAGGCGGCTTGAAACCCTGCCGGGGATGAAGAACGCAGTTCGAGCGCAGCGAGATCAATGCCCTTACCTCCAGTCCGCCGTCAGGCGGCTTGAAACCTTGGCGGGGATGAAGAACGCAGTTCGAGCGCGAAGCACAGATCGAGCGCAGCGAGATCAATCCCCTTACCTCCAGTCCGCCGGAGGCAGCAGCTATGGAAAGGTCGCCGCGGCGGCCAACCCCCTTGACCCAGCCACCGGTCCACGCACCCGTCAGGGATTCGGATGCGCTTTGATATACGCGGAAAACCACTTGCCCGTCGGCTCGAGATTGCGCGCCTTGGTCTCCTTGTCGAAAGAGAAGAGGCCGAATTGCCCGTGCCAGCCTTCCTTCCACTCGTAATTGTCGACGAGGGTCCACGGGAAATACCCGCGCACATCGACGCCATCGGCCATGGCCCGGCGCATCTGCGCGATATGCTCGCGCAGGTAGCGGATGCGCTTTTGCTCGCTCTGGGTGCCGAGTCCGTTCTCGGTGACAACCATCGGCTTGCCGTACCGCTTGTGGACCGTGGTCAGCACGTTGTAGAGACCCTCGGGCACGATTTCCCATCCCAACTGCGTGTAGTCGGACGACACTTCGCCGTGCCCGCGATTGAGGAAGCGCAGGATGCTGGCCTCCTGCGCGTAGTAGTAGTTGACGCCGATGAGGTCCATGGTGTCGGCCACCATGTCGAGATGGTCGAAATTCTGGCGCTGCACGACATTGTAGACCAGTGCGGTCGGGTCGCCCGGGAAACTCCGCCGCCAATCGGGGATCGAGTAGATGCCCATGACGAGGGCGCCGGGGCGTTCGCGTCGGATGATCCCGGCCGCATCGCGGAACATGTCGGCGGCGGAGCGCAGGGCGCGTTTGTATCCGAAGGGATCGAGGAGGCGGCCCGGCGGCCAATGACCCGCGATCCAGCCGAGGTTGAGCGCCCCGTTCGGTTCGTTTTGCGGAACGTAAATGCGCACGTAGGGCTTCATGGCGCGGACCACACGGGTCACGTGTGCGCGCCAGGCTTCACGGGCGTCCGGATGGAGGAAATTGACGTTGCCCCGTCCCTTCCCTTCGTAGAGCCAGTCGGGGAATGTGAAGTGCCAGAGCGTGATGACGGGCTCGATACCCGCGGCGCGCAATTGCCGCGCCATGCCGACATAGCGCGCAAGGGCCTGCTCGTTGATCACGCCGGGCTTCGGTTCGATGCGCGCCCATTCCACGCCGAAACGGAAGTGCGAAACGCCGAGCTGGCGCAGCGCTTTGAGATCGAGGTCGAAGCGCGTCCACGAGAATACCGCCTTGTCGCCGCGTGCCGGGGCTTTGCCATCCTCGGCAAAGACATCCCAGTCGGTGCGGAAATTCATCGGATCGCCCGGTGCAAGACCGCGGTCTTCGTTCTGGAAACTGGCCGTCGATGTGCCCCACCAGAATTTCTCCTTGGGCAGCGGCTTGAGCACGACGGAGTCCGCGGGCCGGCGGTATTCCCCGGGCGGAGTGACGCAACCAGTCAGCGCGGCGAGAGCCAAAGCGGGCAGAAACCGGGGTCCTTGCATCGGACCGGTTACACTATTATCCTCCCCGCGTGTTGGCAACACGCCTCATCCTGCTCCTCGCCTTCCTCCCGACGGTTTCCGCTTGGGCCGCGCCAAGAGGCGAGGAAAGTCCGGATCAGGTGCGCTTGAACGACGGGACCGAACTGCGCGGGCTTATCGTGCAAAACACCCCCGACATGGTCGTGCTCGAAACCGAGCAGGGGGAAGCGCGTCTGCCCAAGGAATACATCCGCCGCATCGACGACGCGCCCAACGGGGAGGCGGTGTTCGCAGACATCGTGGACCAAGACGACCTTCCTTCGTGGCGTTCCGTGGTCCACGATTTGCGCACCCACGACAGCATCCGTGTCTTCGAACAAATCCCGCCGACGGCGATCGACAACGGCTTGCTGCGCAACATCCCCTATCTTTCCTTCCGCGCGAACGAGCGGGTCGAATTCAACGTCTACGGTGACCCCGAAAGTCCCGTGGCCCTCGAATTCGGCATCTACGGGGAACGCGGTCCGAACAGCAAGACACGCCAAATTTTCCGCGAGTTCATCGCGGGCCACCTCGGCGACCGGAACCAGATCCGCGCGCTCTACAGCCTCGCGCCGGACAAACGCGACCTGCGGGCGGGGAAACTGGCCTTCCGCCTCATCCTCCCGGACGACCCCGACGGCTACGGCGCGACCTGGATCGTCGTGTATCGCCCGGGAGGCCTTGCCCGCGCGCGGCTCTCCAACAAGGCCTACGCTGCGATGACACTCCCCTTCGACGCGGTGAACAATCCCGACGGCAGCCTGCGGTCCGACAAAGCGGCGGAGAACCGCAACTGGCTGCAGGATGCCATGGAGGCTTTGACCGGCAACGAGCCCGAATTGCGCGGATTCTATCGCGACAAAAACGGCGTCTTCCGCGTTCTCACCGCAAATTGATGGCCATCGGGCAAAGTTCCCAACTTTTGCCTTTTCCAGCGGGCGGCCCGCTCGTCCGGACCTGATCCAAGCGGCACGCGGGCTCCGTGACTCCGGGACCGCTAACCGGCGCAGCCGAACAAACGGCGCTCGCGGATGATCCGCGCGACCTCGGGCGGCACGCACTGCACCCACGACGGATCACCGCCGCGGATCATGGCCAGCACGTCCGGCGACTTGATGGAAAGGATTTCTTCCCGGTAGTCCGTGACGGGCACCACGAAGTCGTTCTCCCGCAAATAAGCGTAGAGATGGCGCAATTTCGGTTCGACCCGGAAGTTGTCCGCCGTGATCAGCGCACCGTCGGAAGCGAGACGCGGGTAGGCGTAGAGGCGCACGTTCTTTTTGAACAACCGCCCCAATCCCTCGAGGATCCCGCCCTCGAGATCGGTGTAATATTTCTCGAGGAAAATCTGCTCCAGCGCGGGCACGCCGAGGGCCAGACCGATGGCTTCGTTGGTGTAGCGCGCGATGTAGTCGACCAGGCGGAAATATTCCCCGAAGCTCGAGACAAGCACCGTCTGACCGAGCGCCCCGAGGATGTCCGTGCGGTCGAGAAAATCCCGCGCGTCAAGGTCGCCCCCGCTGAGCAGGTTTTCCATGGTGATCTCGGCCAAAGTCAGGACACCGCGCGGGGCTTCTTTCTCCCGCGGCGCGAAATCCTCGTAGGCGCAGCGCAGCATCTCGTGGGTCACGTGGGTGACCGGACGGAAACTGCCGCGTTCGACAAGAATGGCGCGCTTGTAGAGTTCCTCGGCCGGTTGGACCACCTCGCCGTCGGCGCGGAACATGGCCGCGCGTCCCAAACCCTGGGCCACGAGTTGCAGACTCATCAACCGGTTGTCCACCCCGGCAAAAGCCGGTCCGCTGAAGCGGATCATGTCCACTTCCATGCGCTTCGGGGTCAGATCGTCGAGCAGACTTCCGATCAGCTTTTCCGGCTCCGCGTGGTGCCGGAAGGCGCCGTAGATGAGGTTCACCCCGATGATGCCGAGGGCCTGTTGCTGCGCGATGTTCTCCGCGTCGAGCATGCGGACATGGATGATGATCTCGTTGACCGGTCCGCGCGGCTCGGTCTGGAAACGGAGCCCCATCCATCCGTGCGACTCGTTGTGCGAATGGTAGCTGCGCGCCGCCACCGTGTCGGCGAAGACAAAAAACGTCTTCTCCGCGCCGAATTTCGCGTCGAGGCGCTCGCGCAGCAGGGAGAACTCGTGTTCGAGCATGCCCCAGAGACGCTGGCGGCTGACGTAGCGTTCGACCGTGCCGTAAATCTCGTCGCTGAAGGTCATGTCGTAGGCGGACATGGTTTTGGCTACCGTCCCGGCTGCCGCCCCGACGAAGAAAAACCGGCGCGCCACCTCCTGCCCCGCCCCGATCTCGGCAAAGGTCCCGTAGATACGGCCGTCGAGGTTCAGCTCGAGAGCCTTGCGGTTGGCTTGCAGGTTGAATTCGTCGGCCGGCATGGACAAACCGGCGACCATGGCGCGCGACACGGCGTGCGGCAACGGCAAACTTGCCTCGATGCATGCTTGCCTGCCCGCCCGGCCGGTCGATGATACGGAAAGATCCGAAATGATGCGCCTGCCGAAGATCTTCCAGCGCGCCGCGGCCGGCGCCTTCCTGCTCGCCTGCGCCGCCTGCACCCCGCCGCGCGAGGCACCCGACCGGCTGGTCATCTGGCACCAGAAAACCGGGGCCGAACGAACCTTCTTCGAGAAGGCGGTGGCCTCTTACAATCGGCAAAATCCGGGGGAGCGCGTTGTCGCGCTCTACCGCGAGGGCGAGGAGTTGCGCAATTCATTCATCATCGCCGCGGTGGCCGGACAAGGCCCCGATCTGGTCTTCGGACCCTCGGACAACGTGGCGGTCTTCGCCGGGACGCGCGTCATCCGTCCGTGGGACGCGGTCGTCGGACCGGAGTTCTTTGAACGCTTCACCGCAGACGGGATTGTCCGTTGGGAAGGCCAGCCGTGGATGGTGGCCGACCAGATCGGCAACCAGCTGATGCTCGTGTACGACCGGCAGATGGTCGAGCGCCCGCCCGACACGCTGGAGGAGCTGGTCGAACTCGGCCGCAAACTCACTTTGCGCCGCGGCGATCAGGTCGAGCGCTATGCCCTCACTTGGAACTATGCGGAGCCGTATTTCTTCATTCCCTTCCTCACCGGCTTCGGCGGATGGATCATGGACGACGAGGGCCGCCCCACCCTCGACACTCCGGAGATGCGCGCCGCGCTGCAATTCGTCCTCGATTTGCGGGACAAACACGGCGTGATCCCGCGCTACGAGGATTACAACACCGCGAACCTCATGTTCCTGCGCAAACGCGCGGCCATGATCATCAACGGCCCGTGGGCGTGGTCCGATTACGGCGTGCCGGAACGCAGCATGCTCGCCCTGCTCCCGCTGAATACCGGGACAGGACTGCGGTGCCGTCCGGTCATTGCCGCCAAGGGCTACTGCCTGAACGTCAACACGCCCCCGGAAAAATTCGCCCTCGTGCGCCGGGTGCTGGATTTTTTCACGGGCGAGGATGTCCAACTCGCCATGGCACAGCGTCTTTTCACCACCCCGACGCTGCATCGTGCGCTCGAGTCGCCCGCTTTCCGCGGCAACGCCGTGTTGCAAATGGCCCTCGAGCAGTCGAAGAATGCCGTGCCCATGCCGATTGACGCGAAGCTGCGCTATATTTGGGACGGGATCCGCGGGCCCTACCGCCGCGTCTTCACCGGCGATCTCACGCCGGACGAAGCCGCGCGCCAGATGCAGCGCGAGGCGGAACGGCGGATCGCGGAGGCCCTGCCGTGAAAAAACACCCGCCGACCCGCGCCGCGGCGCTTGCCGGGCTCAACGAATGGGACCCCACCGCGCGCCGCCGCGGCTTTCTCGCCCTCTGCCTGCTGCCAGCCGCCGCCTTGCTCGTCCTCGTGCTCTTGTATCCGCTCGTCTACAATGTCCTGTTGTCGTTCTCCGACGCGAGCATCCACCGCATCCGCGGTTGGAAATTCGCGGGTCTCTCGCAATACGCGCTGGTTTTCCGGGAGCCCGAGTTCTGGATCACCTTCGGCAAAACCATCGTCTGGACCGCGGCCAGCACCCTGCTGCAAGTGGCCGTCGGCGTTTTGCTCGCGGTCACGTTGCACCAGCATTTTCTCCGCGGCGGGGCCGCCTGGCGCGTCCTGCTCCTGCTCCCGTGGGCCATGCCTCAATACATCACCGCCCTCACCTGGCGCAGCATGTTCCACGGGCCGACCGGCCCGGTGAACACCTTGTTCGGCGCGGCATTCGGTCTGCCGCCGGTCGATTGGCTGACCGCACCGGGGCCCGCTTTTTTCGCCGCGATCCTAGTCAACGTCTGGATGGGATTTCCCTTTCTGATGATCGCCGCACTGGCCGGCTTGCGCGCCATCCCGACCCAGATCTACGAGGCCGCGATCCTCGAAGGGGCCTCACCGTGGCACCAGTTCACCCGCCTGACCGCCCCGCTGCTCCGCTCCGTCATGCTGCCGGCCACCGTTCTCGCCATCGTCTGGAATTTCAACAACCTCAATGTCATATGGCTGTTCAGCAACGGCGGCGAACCGGCCGACTCCACCCAGATCCTCGTTTCCTACGTCTACAAGGCCGCCTTCACTTACTACCGCTTCGGCTGGGCGGCGGCACTGTCGGTCGTCATTTTCGTCATTCTCTTTTTCTTCGTCCAAGCCTTCCTCCAAGTCAGCCGCCCGCGCCGCTGAAAAAGATCAGCGGAGGAAGAGCATCCGCACCACCGCGGTCCCCGCCGCAAGCCAGAGCAACGCGCCGGCCGCCAGGTAGGGACCGAAAGGAATCCTCCCGGCCGACTCCAGCTTGCCGGCGAGCAACATCGCCACCCCCGCCACCGCACCGATGATGGAGCCGGCGGCGATGCTGAACAGCGCGCCGGGCCACCCGAGAAATGCCCCGAGGGTGAGCATGAATTTGACGTCCCCGAAACCCATCGCTTCGCGCGGAATGACCAGCGCGCGAGCCACCCCGCGGGAACCGATGGCGGCGGCGTAATCGGTGCGTTGATCCCCGCGCCGCATGCCGTCCATGGTGAACCGCCAGCTTTCCCCGTCCGCACCGTGCACCTCGAGGACGTCGGTCGGACGGTAAAACATTTCCACCAGCGCGATTTTCTCGTCGCCGAATTCCAAACACGGCTCGTCCGCGGTCCCGGTGACGGTAAACTCCTCCGCGGCATCCAACTCGATCCGTTTGCGCCCGAAAGCCAGCTTGCCCAGTTCCACCACGGCGAAGAGCACGGCGAAGCCGGCGCCGGCGCCGAACAGGCTCGAGCGAAGCCGTTCTTCCCAAGTCGTGCCGGGCTGCAATCCTTCGACCAGCACGCTCAGGACCACCCCGGCCACCGCGCCGCCCAGCGTCAGGCTGTCCGGCAGGATCATGTGCTCGAGATCGATGAAAGTCCCCGCCACCAGCAACGCAGCGAGAACCATGTAAGCCGCGGCGACCCACGGCGGAAACATCCACCACAGCCAGACAAAGAGCACCGCGGTGAGCAACTCGACGAGCGGGTAGCGCGCGGAAATCCCCGCACCGCAACCCGCACAGCGGCCCCGCAGCAAGAGCCAGCTGAAAACCGGCATGTTCTCGGACCACGGCAACGAACGCCCGCAGTGCGGGCAAAACGACCGCCGCGGGTGACCCAGACCGATGCCGCGCGGCAGGCGGTGGATGACGGCATTGAGGAACGACCCGCAGACCAGCCCGGCAACCGCCACCGCCGCGTACGCCGCCCAGGCGCTCATTCCTTGGGCAGGCGGGCCTCGAGCAATTCGCAGAAAACGTGCAGCAGGAAAATCTGCGCCTCCTGGATCCTCGCGGTGGATGTTCCCGGCACGATAAGCTCGATGTCCGCCGCACCTTTGGTGAAGCCGCCATCCCGCCCGAGGAAGGCGACCGAAGTGACCTCGCGGCGGCGCGCTTCCGTGATGGCGGACAACAAGTTGCGCGACTGGCCGGAACTGGAAATGACGATGAGCACGTCCCCGGGTTGGCCGAACGCCTGCACCTGCCGCGCGAAGGCGTCGTTGAATTCGTAATCGTTGCCGATCGCGGTGAGCAAACCGCCGTCGACGCCGAGGGCCAGCGCCGGATACGGGCGGCGGTCGTCCTTGAAACGGCAGACGAACTCCGCCGCGATGTGCGCCGCATCGGCAGCGCTGCCCCCGTTGCCGCAGAGGAGCAGTTTGCGGCCGGAGGTGAGTGCAGCCAGCGCGGCATCCGCGGCGCGCTGCACCGGCGCTTCCAGAGGACCGAGCGAATCGAAGGTCTCCCGCGCGGCGGACAGGGCGTCGGTGAAATGGCTCATAGCCTGCGAGCATCCGGAGCCCGGCCGCCGCCAAGCAAGCCAAATTGCTCTTCTCCCTCCGTTTGACATCCGGCGGCAAACCTTCTTTCATGCCCGCATGATCCCGCGTCTCGGCCTCCTGGCCGCCGTCCTTTTGCTGGCCTCGTGCGTCACGCCGACCGCCCCGCCGGTGGAAATGCCCGAGGCCGATGTGCTGCCGCTGGCCCTCGACAACGACTTCGACTTCCGCAAAGTGCGGCGCACCATCAACCAGGCCGGCGTCAACACCGTGACCGACAACGAAACGCTCAACTTCGAGCGGGCCTACCTCAACTACGGGGCGCTCTCGGCCGATGAACGCCGCCAGCGCGAAGGCACCTACTTCGACATCTTCTGGCGCGCCGGCCGGCCGGCCGAACTCACCGTCCGCTTCGAATACCGCCAGGCCAAGACCGGCAATGCCGTCATGGCCCAGGAAATCTACGTCCCGCAAGCCCGCGGCACGATGAAAAGCTCCTTCCAAGTGACCGGCGACAGCTTCCTCTGGGACGGCCCGGTCACCGCTTGGCGCTGCCTGCTCATCGAGAACGGCCGCATCGTCGCCTTCACCCAGTCTTACCTCTGGAAATGAACCGTGCCCCGCGCGGCCGCCGCTTCACACCGCGCGTGCCCCGCCGCCAGCTGCCATCGGGATCTTGAACACGACTTCCTCAGTGCAAGTGGGCGTCTCCGGACCCGCCGTGTGGGTGCGGGTCCACGGCCGCGGCTCGTTCCAAAACAGCGCCGGGCTGAAGGAGTTCGCGGCGGAAATGACCGCGCGCGGACACCAGGAATTTGTCGTCGACCTGAAGGACTGCGAGCTGATGGATTCCACCTTCCTCGGGACCCTCGCCGGCATCGCGCTCAAACTCCGGCCCGCGGGCCAGCTGCGCGTCATCCGCGCCAACGACCGCTGCCGCTCGGTCATGGCGAATCTCGGACTCGACCGTGTTTTCACCGTGGACGGCCCCGTCCCCGAAGCCCCGCCGGCTGCCGCGCTGGAGGACACCGACCGCCTGCCGCATCCGGCCAAGCGCGAAACCATCATCGAAGCGCACGAGAATCTGGTCGAGGCCGACCCCGGCAACGCCGTGCGGTTCAAGGATGTTCTCGAGTTCCTCCGCCACCGGGAACCCGAGGCTCAAGGCCGCCCTTGATGCACCCGCACCCGCAGGCCTAACCTGCGTCCTCCCCGCGCGGGCGTATGGTCACGGCTCTGCTCATCGTCTTCATCCTGATCTCCGCCTTCTTGGCGTGGAGAATCGGCCTCCAGCGCCGCGCCCTGCGGCGGTTGGGACGCGAGTGGCGCGAACTCCAGACCGAAGAAGAGCGGGTCTTCGATTTTCTCCACGGCCTCGGCGAGGCCTTCGGCGGGTCGGGCGGACGCCGCGAGTTGCACCGCCTCATCGTCGAAAGCGCCGCCCGCATCCTCGACGCGCACGGCGGCGCGCTCTATCTCGCGGACCGCTCGGGCCAATTTCTCACTCCATCTTACATCAGCCGCACCTGCGCGCCCCTTGTCCGCGTTCCCGAGCACATCCAAACCCAGGCTGCCGCGAACCCCGTTGCCATGGAGAGCTTCCTGCGCCTCCAATCCGTCCGCCCCGGCGAGGGGGCTTTGGCCAGCGTCTGGCAGGAAGGCGGAGCGCAGCTCTTCAACTTCGACGACCCCGCTCTGGCCGGCCTTGCGGGCGAAGGCCAGCGCGCCACCTCCGCCCTCGTCGCCTGCCTCGCCTACCGCGACAAAACACTGGGGGTGCTCGCCGTGGTCAACGGCCCGATGGCGTCCGCGTTCGGGCCCGAAGACCTCGCCGTCTTCAAAGCCATCGCCGGCCAGTCCGCCTTCGCCCTCTTCAGCGAAGCCGTCTACCTCGAAGCGGGCGAGAAAAAGCGCCTCGACAGCGACATCCAGACGGCCCGCGACATCCAAAGCATCCTCCTCCCCGCACGCTCTCCCGACATCGCCGGCTACGAAATCAGCGGCCTCAACATCCCGGCGCGTCACGTCAGCGGCGACTACTTCGACTACCTCCGCATCGACGAGCACCGCTGGGGCATCGTCATCGCCGATGTCTCGGGCAAAGGCATCCCCGCCGCCCTCATCACCGGCATGTGCCGCACCATGATGCGCGGCGCCGCTCCCGGTTGCCCCTCCGCCGCCGAGGCCCTCCGCCGCGTCAACCGCCAACTCTACCCCGACATCAAGGAAGACATGTTTGTCAGCATGCTTTATGTCATTCTCGACACGCGGTCCGGGGACATCACCATGGCCCGCGCGGGCCACGACCCGCCGTTGCTTTACCGCGCGGCCGGACGCGAAGTCGCGCCCCTGCTTCCCCCGGGCATGGCGGCCGGCGTTGACAGCGGGGACGTGTTCGATAGGGTCGTGTCCGACGAGACCGTGACTTTGGCCCGCGGGGACGGCATCCTGCTCTACACGGACGGTGCGACCGAGGCCCTCGACCGGCACGATGCCGAGTTCGGCGTAGCCCGGTTGACCCAAGCCGTTCAAGCCAACGCCCCGAAGGGAGCCGAAGCCACGGTGCGGAACATCGCCGATGAACTGCGGGAGTTCGCCGGGGAGACGCCGCAATACGACGACATCACACTGATCTCCATTTTCAAATCATGAACAAGAAACACCACGCCGATCCTCCGCCCGCACCGGCACCGACGGGCGCCGAACCCGTCGCAGAACCCGCCCCGGATCCCGCGGCGGAGGCCGACAAATTCCGCGAACTCGCCATGCGGACGGCCGCCGACTTCGACAACTTCCGCAAGCGCGCGGCGCGCGAGAAAGAGGATGCCATCCGTTATGCCAACTCCTCGCTCCTCGAGAATCTTCTGCCCGTGCTCGACAACTTCGAACTCGGACTCTCGGCCGCACGCTCCGCGCCCGACGCCGCCGCCATCCTGCAGGGCCTCGACATGGTCTCGCGCCAGTTCCGCGACTTCCTCTCCTCCGCCGGTCTGGAGGAAATCCCCACCGAAGGGACCGAGTTCGACCCCAACGTGATGGAAGCGGTCGGCCAGGAGGCGAACGACGAAGTCGGGGAGAACGGCGTGCTGCGTCAAACTCGGCGCGGCTACAAGCTGCGCGACCGGTTGCTCCGACCGGCCAGCGTCATCGTTTCCCAAGGACCCGCCAAGTAGCCGTTCCCATGTCGTCCCGTCATCGTCAGGACGCCTACGAATTGCTCGGGGTCGCGCGCGGCGCCAGCGCGGAGGAACTCAAGGGCGCCTACCGCAAGCTTGCCATGAAATACCACCCGGATCGCAATCCGGGAAACGAGGCGGCGGAGGAACACTTCAAAGAAGTTTCGCAGGCTTACGATATCCTCATCGACCCGGAAAAACGCGCCGCCTACGACCGCTACGGCTACGCAGCGTTCCAGGGCGCGGGGGCCGGCGGCGGATTCCACGACCCCTTCGATCTTTTCCGCGAAGTCTTCGGCGCGGGCGGCGGCGGCATCTTCGAGCATTTCTTCGGCGGCGGGGCCGGAGGGGCCGAGCCGGGACGGGGGGCCGATCTGCGCTACGACCTGGAAATCAAACTGGAAGAAGCCGCCCGCGGGGTGGAAAAAGAAATCGAGCTGCGCAAGACCGGACGCTGCTCCTCCTGCGGCGGATCCGGCGCGGGACCCGGCGCGCGCTTGCACACCTGTCCCACTTGCCGCGGCCGCGGCCAGGTCATCGCCTCACGCGGCTTTTTCCAAGTCGCCCAACCGTGTCCCCGTTGCCACGGCGGAGGACAGATGTTCGACCATCCTTGCAAGGTCTGCCGCGGCGAGGGTCGCGCGGAGGTGACCACGAGGATCAAATTGAAGATTCCCGCCGGCATCGAGGACGGTTCCCGCCTCCGCTCCGGCGGCAATGGCGAGGCCGGCACGCGCGGTGCGCCGGCCGGCGACCTCTACGTTGTCATCCATGTCCGCGAGCACACCGTCTTCTCGCGCGACGGCGACGATCTCTACTGCGAAATCCCCGTCGCTTTCGCCACCGCCGCACTCGGCGGGGAAATCAATGTCCCCACCCTCGACGGCAAGGCCTCCGTCAAAATCCCCGCCGGCACCCAAAGCGGGACCATTTTCAAACTCCGCGGCAAAGGCATGCCCCACCTGCGCGGGAGCGGCCAGGGACAACTCCTCGTCCGCGTGGCCGTCGAGGTCCCGACCAGGCTGACCGCCGAGCAGCGCGGCAAACTCGAGGACTTCGCCGCCAGTTGCGGCGACCAAAACACCCCGCTGACCAAAGGCTTCCTTGAGCGCGCGAGGGAATTTTTCTCCTGAGTCGGCAACCGCCCGGCAGGAGGCCGCCAGCGGAGCACCCCGAGCAAAAACCATTGCCAACCGGGATCAGGTCGGGTTTGTTTCGCGTTCGGAACCTGCATGCCTCTATTCGTCACCAAGAACGGCCAGACCTTCGGCCCGCATGAACCCGAGGACATCGCCGTCTTTCTCGGCACCGGGGATTTCCTGCCGGACGACTACTGCTGGCAGGAAGGATGGAACGAGTGGCGCCTCATTTCCTCGGTGCTGCCCGACCGGCCCCTGCCGGCGCAACCGCAAGCCGTGGTCGACGCACCGCCGGTCTCCAGTCCGCCCCCGCCGCAGCAACACGGACATATCCCGCCGGATATCGAAATCGTCGGCACCCTCAAGTTGCCGGACGAACGCACCGTGACCTGCCGGGTCGACGGGGCGATCGTGTCCCCCTCCACCGTCACCATCGCCAGGGGCGTCAGCGTGAAGGCGCACATCCAGGCCCGCTCGGTTGTTATCTTCGGAACCGTGGAGGGCGACGTCCACGCCGAGGAACGCGCTGTGCTGAAAAGCTCCTCCACCCTCCACGGGGATATCCACGCCGCCCGTGTCCTCGTCGAGGAGGGCGCGACTTTCAACGGCAAATCGCACGTGCAATCGAAGGGCGCAGCGCCGACGAAATCTCCGTCCAGGAAAAAACCTACCAACCCCGCGCCGTCAGCCGCAGGCGCAAAGTCTCCCGCTTCCCCGGCTTGAGCCAACGCAACCCGAGCCCGTTGTGCACCGCATCGGGCAAGGCCGTCCAAGGCTCCACGCAATAGAAGTCGGACCTCGCCGATTCGGTCCACGTCGTCACCGCATACCACGGATTCTCTCCCGTCGTATCGGACAACAACGCGAACACCACCTCGCGTCCGTCGTTCATCTGTCGCAGCACCACACCGTCCTCCGGTGGCCCGATGTGGAACAAGTCGATCATCGCCGGATCGGAGAGCACGCTCGGAACCTCGGCCACCGCATCAATCCTGCCGTCCGCCCCCTGCCGCGCGAAGGACCGGCATTCTCCCTGCAATTCCCACGCACCCCGCTCCACCGCCGGAACGGCAAAATAAAAATGATTGCCCACGCTGAAGGGCATCGCCTCCGCGCCCGTGTTCTCGACGGTGAAGGCCACCGCCAGCGCCGTATCCTCCAACGCGTATTCCACGCCGAAGACGAAAGGAAACGGCCAGGCCTCCGCCATCGAATCGTTCCACGCCGCGCGCATGGCGATGTGGCGTGCATCCTGCTCCACCGTCTCGAACTCCGCCGCACGCACCAACCCGTGCATCGGCGCCGGGCGCACCACGCCGTCCGGCCCGCGCCAGAATCCGATTTTCCCGTCGAGAAAAGTCCGCGCGATCAGGGGGAAAAGCAGCGGGTTGCCGCCGCGGATCTTCGCAGGTGCGGACCAGTCTGCGTCTGCCGGCCAGTGCAACACGGGCCGCCCGTTGACCGACCAGCGCATGAGCCGCGCGCCGGCCGACGGCGCCAACTCGGCCCTCGCCCGGCCGTTGTCGAGGGTCACCACGGAAGGCACACCCATCTCAGATCCTGCCTTCCGCTTCCTTCGCCGCCATGCGCGCCCGGCTGAACCCCTCGGTGAAATACCCGCCGACGATCAGCACCTGGGCGGAGTAATACATCCAGAAGAGCAGGATCATGAACGAGGACATCGCGCCGTAAAACGACTCCGCGCTCAGCCAGCCGAGATAAAGACCCATGCCCAGCTTGCCGATGGAAAAAAGCAACGCCGTGCCGAAGGCCCCGAGCCAGACGTAACGCCAGAGAACCCGCGCCTCGGGCAAAAAGCGGAACACCATGGCGCAAACCACCGTGACCATAACCAGCGTGACGAGAAATTCCATGGAAAGCAGGAAGTTGCCGGAATACGGCAAACCCTCCGGCACATATTTCTTCATCGCCGCGAGAAACGTCGTCCCCAACAACGACACAATGAGGAGCAATCCCGCCACGAGCACGCCGGCCAGCGAAACCAGATAGTGCTCGACCCACATCCACCAAGTGGCCTCCCGCTTGTGCGGCACGCGCCAGATGAAATTCATCGAGTCACGCAGCATGCGCATCACGCTGGAGGACGTGTAAAGCAACACTACTACGCCGATCGCCGCGGCCCAGCCGGACGCCGTCCGCGCCTGCACGCTGGCCAGCAACCCCTCGATCGTCCACGCCGTCTCCGACCCGAACATCTCGACCAATTTGTCGCGCAACTCGACCCGCGCCGCCTCCTCGCCGAAAAACCAGCCGGCGATGGCCGTGGCGATGAGCAGCAACGGACCGATGGAAAACACCGCGTAATAAGTGAGCGCCGCGCCGTAAGTCATCCCTCCTTCCATCACATAGCGGTTGAATGCCTCGGCCAGGATGCGCCAGATGCCCTTGCGCTCCGCGGCGCGGACCGTCATCTCCTCCACTTCCATCGCCCGCAGTCTACCGATCCCGCCCCCGCTGGGAAGGCCCTTCACAGGCCCTGGGCAATCTGCCGCGGCAAAGCCGGACCTTCATAGACCAGACCTGTATACAACTGAACCAGGGCGGCCCCGGCGGAAAGCTTCTCCCGGGCGGAACCGGCATCGGACACCCCGCCGACCCCGATCACCGGCCGCGTGGCCCGCGCCGCCAACTGCCGAACCACCCGTGTCGCCCGATCGCGCAGCGGCTCCCCGCTCAAGCCGCCCTCCTGGTCGCAACCGGCCGGGACGGACGAATGATCGATCGTCGTATTCGTCGCGATCCATCCGGCCACGCCTTCCTCCTCGCCCGCGGAAACAATTCCGTCGATATCCTCCCCGGCCAAATCCGGCGCGATCTTGACCAGAATCGGACAGCCCGACGGATTCTCTTTGCGCAGAGCGCGCAAAATGCCGCGCAGATGATCGGCCGCCTGCAACTCGCGCAAACCCGGCGTGTTGGGCGAACTCACATTGACCGCGAAATAATCCCCGTGCCCGCGGAGCAAACGGAAACTCTCGGCATAATCATCTGCCGCATGTTCGAGCGGCGTGACGCGCGACTTGCCCAGATTGATCCCGACCGGCACCCGCGGCCAGAGCCCCGACGCTTTCCACCGCGCCAGCCGCTCCGCCACCGCCGCCGCGCCCCCGTTGTTGAATCCCAAACGGTTGATCAACGCCCGCTGCCGCGGCAAACGAAACACCCGCGGCTTGGCATTGCCCGGCTGGGCCCGCGCCGTGACCGTCCCGATCTCGACAAATCCGAATCCCATCAACGGCCACGCCGGCAACGCCACCGCGTTCTTGTCCATCCCCGCAGCCAACCCCACCGCGTTGGGAAAGGTCAGACCAAAACAATCCACCTCGCGCCCCGCCGGCACAAACGCTGACCGGCCCAAGACCGACGCCGCCAAAGCCAACATTTTCATCGAAACCTCATGCGCCGTCTCCGCCGGAAGACAAAACAGCAACGGCCGGGCCAACGCGGTGTAGAGACTCATGACACGCTTCTTTCTCCTCTCTCAACTCTCATCCCTCAACCTTCAACTCCTTTCATTTCCCGATGCAAAACGTGCTGAAAATTTTCCCCAACACGTCTTCCGTGTCGATCGCTCCCGTGATCTCCCCGACCGCCGCCAGCGCGGAGCGCAATTCGAGCGCGGTCAATTCCGGTGCGTCCCCGCGCTCCAGGGAATGGCGCGCCTCCCCCAGATAATCCGCCGCCGTGCGCAGGCATTGCTGGTGCCGCGCATTGACCGCCACCGTTTCCTCGAACCGCCCCAGCGAGGCGAGATCGGTCCGCGCAATGACCTCCTCGACCAAGTCCTCCAAGCCGCGCCCGTCCAGGCAGCACATGGCGATCGCTCCCCCGTCCGCAGCGCGTCCCGGACACAAATCGATCTTGTTCAGCACCAGCACCTCGCGTCCTGCGGGCTGCAAATCCCCTTGTTCGGCCGCCGCATCGACCACCCGCACCAGCACATCAGCCTTTTCGAGATGGCTGCGCGTCCTCCGCATGCCCTCGATTTCCAGCGGATCCTCCGACTCGCGCAATCCGGCCGTGTCGACCACGCGGAACGGAATCCCGCGCAGGGTGAGATTCTCCTCGATCGTGTCGCGCGTCGTGCCCGGAATGTCGCTCACCATCGCCCGGTCATAGCCGACCAGCAGATTGAGCAAACTCGACTTGCCCGCGTTCGGCTCGCCGTGGATGACCAGTCGCACCCCCTCGCGCAACATGCGGCCTTCGTCCGCGGTCGAAAGTAACCGGCCCACCGCTGACGACAAATCATCAACCCGCTTTAGCAATACTTTCCCACTCTCCGGATCAATCCCCTCCTCCGGAAAATCGATGAACGCCTCGAGGTGCGCCACTCCGGTCAGCAATTCCTCGCGCAGACGCTCGACCACCCGGCCCAACCGTCCTTCCAGTTGCCCCGCCGCCGCCCGCGCAGCCGCTTCACCGCGCGCATTGATCAGATCCATCACCGCCTCGGCCTGGGTCAGATCCATCTTGCCGTTGAGGAAGGAACGCTGCGTGAATTCCCCCGGCGCGGCCGGCCGCGCCCCGGCGGCAAACAAGGCGGCGAGCACGGACTGCGCCACGACCATGCCGCCATGACCGCTGATCTCCACCACGTCCTCGCCGGTGTAACTGCGCGGTGCACGGAACACGGTGAGCAACACCTCGTCCAGCACCACACCGTCACGCTCGATGCGGCCTTGGACCACACGGCCGGACGGAATCTCCGCCACCGGGCGACGTCCGCGGAAAACACCGTCCGCAAGTTCCACCGCCCGCGGGCCGCTCATGCGGACCAGCGCCACGGCACCGGCCCCGAACGGCGTGGCCAGCGCGGCGATCGTGTCCGCCGCGTGCATCAGCCGGCCTTGACCAGCGAGCCGCCGTCCAACCCGCCCTCGCTGGCCAGTTCGCGCAGGGCCGCGATGAAGACTTTGTTTTGCGGCATGGTTCCGACCGACACCCGGATCCATTCCGGCAAGCCGTAGCTGCCCATGGCCCGCACGATGATCCCGCGACGGAGCAGGGCATCGAACACCTTCTTGCCGTCGCCCACCCGCACCAGCACGAAATTCGCGTGGCTCGGCACGAACTCGAGGCCCATTTCCAGAAATTCGGACTGCAAAAGATCGCGCCCCTCGTGCGTCACCCTCCGCGTCGCGTCCATGTGCGCCTTGTCGCGCAACCCGGCCAGCGCCCCCGCTTGCGCGATGCCGTTGGCGTTGAAGGGCTGGCGCGCTTTTTGCAGCACCTCGATGATCTCGGGCGCAGCCAGACCGTAACCGATGCGCAGGTTGGCCAGGCCTTGGATCTTGGAAAAGGTGCGCAAGACCACGACATTGCGCCCGGCCCTGACGTATTTGATCACATCCGGCGCCTCGTCGAGAAATTCGTAATAGGCTTCGTCGAACACCACCATGACGTGCTCCGGCACCCGCTCCATGAAGCGGTCAATCTCTGCCTGGAACACCATGGTGCCCGTCGGATTGTTCGGATTCGCGATGAAAACCTCTTTCGTCTTCGGCGTGATCGCCGCCGACATCGCGTCGAGGTCCGCGACGAAATCCGGATCCGCCACGTCGACCACCTTCGCGCCGAAAAGCTGCGCCATCAGGCGGTAAACCGCGAAAGAATGCCGCGCCACCACCACTTCGTCGCCCGGTTGGAGGTAGGCATGGCCGAGAAATTCGATGATTTCATTCGACCCGTTGCCCAGAATCACGTTGGCCATGGAGAGCCCGACCTGCTCCGCGATCGCCTCGCGCAAATAGTATCCCCCGCCGTCCGGATAAAAATGCGCCCGCTCGATCGTGTCGATCATGGCCTGCCGCGCCTTGGGCGACGGGCCGAGCGGATTCTCATTCGAGGCCAGCTTGATGATCTCGCCATGCGGGATCCCCAACTCGCGGGCCAAGTCCTCGACCGGCTTGCCCGGTTCATAGGCCACCAGCTCAAGCAACTGCGGATTCGCGTATTTCCACATGGCGCCAACTTAACCGGAGAATTCCGGGTTTGCGAGCGCTTCGCTCCGCTCCGAGAATCCCGCCCGTGCGCATCGCCGTCATCGCCGACACCCACAACCGCCTCCCGTCGTCCGTGCGCGCGGAATTGACCTCCGCCGACGAAATCTGGCACCTCGGCGACATCTGCGCCCCGGAGATCCTCAAAGAATTGCGCGGACTCGGCCCGCCCGTCCACGCCATCGGCGGGAATTGCGACCCGCGCGGCCTCGCTCCGGAAACCCTCACCCTGCAACGCGAGGGCCACATTTTTTTCCTGGTCCACGAACCCCCGCACTCGGTTCCGCCCGGCGCCGGATTCGCCCTGCATGGACACACCCACGTCCCCCGCGACGAAAGCCTCCACGGCGTCCGCTACCTCAATCCCGGATCGGTCGGCAAACCCAACCACGGTGCGCCTTCCTCCTTCGCTTGGCTTGACCTCGAACCCGGCACTGCCCCGCACTGGACCGTGGTCCGCGTCAACTGACACCAAAGGTTGAGCACCTCCCCTTTTGCGCGCATAATTCCCCTTGCATGAAACTCATCCTCGGAGCCGCAGCCTTGGTCATCGCCTTGGCGAACGCGCGAGCCCAAGACCCCGATCCCTCACCAAACGGCGAAGCCGCACCCCTCGTGGCGTCGCCGTCCCCACCTCCAGCCTCTGTCGGGCAACTCCCCGACCCCGCTCCTTCGCCCGAACCTCCTCCCGCCGACGGCGCGAAGATGAAGGAGGAAGTCAACCTCGCCGAAACCCCCACCGCGGACGACTTCACCATCACCCCGCCCGCCGACGAACCCGATGCCGGGAGCGCACCCGAAGTGACCGGCAAGCTCGAAGGCGACGAGGAAACCACGCCCCGCCCCGCTGTGACCGGCACGGTCGAGGTCGGTGCCAAAGATCAAAACCAAGTCGTCCGCGCCGCCATCGGAAATCTGGTCCGCATCACCCTCGAGTCGAACCCGAGCACCGGATACAACTGGGAACTGCGCGACTTCGAATTCGGCGTGGCCGTTTTCCACAGCAGCGACCTCGTCGCCCGTGACAACGCGGGGAATGTCCTCTTCGGCGCCCCTGGGGACACCATGATCACGCTGCAAGCGGTCAAACCCGGCAGGCAGGACATCAAACTGGTCTACCGCCGCCAATGGGAACCGCCCGACCAAGTCGCGGAGACCTTCCAATTCCAACTCGAAGTGGCCGGCGACCCCGCCGATTCCTCCGCACCCCCCGCAGCCACCCCTGTCCCGTGAGCCGGCCCCTGGTCATCGCCGGGCGCTCCTTCACCTCGCGCCTCCTCCTCGGCACCGGCAAGTTCGCCTCGAACGAACTCATGCGCGATGCCCTCGAAGCGAGTGGCACGCAAATCGTCACTGTCGCCCTCCGCCGTGCCGACCTGTCGGGCACGAATGACCCCTTCGCCAACATCCTCGATTTCATCGACCCGGAAAGATATCTCCTTCTCCCCAACACGAGCGGAGCGATGAACGCCGACGAAGCCGTCCGCCTCGCCCGCCTCGCCGCCACCGCCGGACTCCCCAAGTGGGTCAAACTCGAGATCCACCCCGACCCGCAATACCTCCTCCCCGACCCGATCGAAACCCTCCGAGCCACCGAAATCCTCGCCGCTGAAGGCTTCGCCGTCCTCCCCTACATCAACGCCGACCCCGTCCTGGCCAAACGCCTCGAAGACGCCGGCGCCGCCACCGTCATGCCCCTCGGTTCGCCCATCGGGAGCAATCGCGGACTCGAAACCCGCGCACAGATTTCGATCATCATCGAACAAGCCCGCGTTCCTGTCATAGTGGACGCCGGACTCGGCGCCCCCAGCCACGCCGCCGAAGCCCTCGAACTCGGCGCCGATGCCGTCCTGATCAACACCGCCATCGCCGTGGCCGAAAACCCCGTGGCCATGGCCCGCGCCTTCCAAATGGCCGTCGAGTCCGGCCGCCTCGCCCGCGAAGCCGGCCTCCCCGCGCAGGAAGAATCCGCCATCCCCACCAGCCCCCTTACCGCCTTTCTCCAAAATGCGTGACCTTCTTATGCGTCTTGTAGCGGCGGTCTATGACCGTCGGACCTTATCCCTTCTTCTTTTCACTCTCTCCTTCCTCGCCCCCACTTCCCCCTCCTTCGCCCAACTCCACCAAGGCCAAAAACTGGTCGAGGCCTCCCTCCTCGCCGACACCACCGCCCTCGTCCCCGGCCAACCCTTCCGCCTCGGCCTCCTCCTCCGCATGGCCCCCGGGTGGCACACCTATTGGCAAAACCCCGGCGACTCGGGCCTCGCCACCACCTTCGACCCGCAACTTCCCGCCGGCTTCACCGTTGGCGACATCACCTGGCCGCTGCCCAAACGCCTGGTCGAACCCGGTGACATCCAAGTCTACGCCTACAAAAACGAGGTCCTCCTCGTCCGCACCATCACACCCCCGGCCGCGATCGAAGCCAACGAAATCACCATTCCCGCCAAATCTTCCTGGCTGGTCTGTGAAGCGATCTGCATCCCGGGCAAAGCCGATGTGCAACTGACACTTCCCGTTGCAACGTCCGCGGCGCCCGCCAACGCCGACCTCTTCGCCCGCTTCGCCGCGCTGACCCCGTCGGCCGACCAGCCGCCGTTCGAAATCGCATGGACCCCCACCGCGACCGGATGGAACCTCGGACTCCGCAACGCGACCGGCGCCACCCGCGCCGACTTCTACCCGTTCGCCGACGACAAACACCCCGTCGGCCACACCGCGGCACGCGACCTCGTCGCCGGTGCCGCCGACCTGGCCATCCCTGTGGCCGGCTCCGCCCCGGTGCGAGGCATCGTCGCGCTGGAAAACGGACAACGCCGCGGATGGATCGTCGAAAGCACCTCCGCCGCCCCTCCCGCCGCGGCCCGAGTCCAAACACCCGCGGCCAAAAGCGGACTCTGGACCTACCTCCTTTTCGGTTTCATCGGCGGCTTCATCCTCAACCTCATGCCCTGCGTCCTCCCGGTCATCTCGCTGAAAATTTTCGGCTTCATGCGCCAAGCCGGCGACTCGCGGGCCGACATCTTCAAACACGGCCTTGCCTTCACCGCGGGCATCTTCCTCTGGTTCCTCGGACTGGCCGCGGTGATCATCGCCCTCAAATCCGCCGGCAGCGAGGTGACCTGGGCCTTCCAGTTCCAGAATCCGTGGTTCAACTTTGTCATAGGCGCCGTCGTTTTCCTGTTCGCCCTCAATCTTTTCGGCGTCTTCGAGATCGTCCTCCCCGGACGGGCCTCGCAGGGCATCGCCGAGGCCGGCAGCCACGGCGGACTGGGCGGATCCTTCGCCCAAGGCATCCTTGCCACTTTGCTGGCCACCCCGTGCACCGCGCCCTTCCTCGGCACCGCGCTCGGCTTCGCCTTCAGCCAGACCTCGGCCGTCATCGCGGCCATGTTCGCTTCCATCGCCGCCGGCATGGCCTTTCCCTACCTCCTGCTCTCCGCGCAACCCGGATGGATGAAATTCCTCCCCAAGCCCGGCGCCTGGATGGAACGGCTCAAGCAATTCATGGGCTTCCCCCTCGCCGCCACCTTGCTCTGGTTGCTTTATGTCATCGGACAACAACGCGGCACCGAAGCCGTCATCTGGGCCTCCGCCGCCTACCTCTGCCTCGCCCTCGCCGCCTGGCTCTACGGCGCGTTCCTCGGACCCCTTTCCTCCGGCCGCGCCAAAACCCTCGCCACCCTCGGCATCGCCCTCTCGCTTCTCCTCGGACTCGGCTATTTCACCGGCAACCTCTTCGCCCGGGCCGCCGCCACCACCCCGGAAAAATCCGCCTTGGTTCCCGCCGACGGCATGCCCTGGGTCCCGTATTCCGAAGCCGAACTGCAACGCCTCCTCGCCGGGGGCAAACCCGTCTTCCTCGATTTCACCGCCGACTGGTGCATCACCTGCAAGTTCAACATGCGCACCGCGATCGACACCAAAGCCGTCCGCGCCGCCTTCGAAAAACTGGGCATCGTCCCCATGCTTGCCGACTGGACCAACAGCAACCCCGAGATCACCAAAAAGCTGGCCCAATTTGACAGGGTCGGTGTCCCGTTTTACCTGTTCTATCCCGCCGGACGGGCCGATAAACCGGTCATCCTTCCGGAACTGCTCACCGAGCAAATCCTTCTCCGCGCCATCGGCGCACAACCCTGAACAACACAACCATGAAACATATCCTCAAATCCACCCTCGCCCTTCTCGTCGCGGCCGGCACCGCCGTCGCCGCCCCATCCGTCGGACAGCCCGCCCCCGAATTCACCCTCACCGACTCCAACGGCCAAAGCCACAATCTGTCCGACTTCAAAGGAAAATTCGTCGTCCTCGAGTGGCTCAACCACGGCTGCCCGTTCGTGCAGAAGCACTATGACGGCGGCAACATGCAGGGTCTGCAGAAAGAATACACCGGCAAGGATGTCGTCTGGCTCTCCATCGTCTCTTCCGCCCCCGGCAAACAGGGAAACATGAGCCCCGAAGAAACCAACAAGACCAAGGAAGAAAAAGGCTCGGCCGCCACCGCCATTCTCATCGACGAAGACGGCACCGTGGGCAAACTCTACGATGCCAAAGTCACGCCCGAACTCTTCGTCATCAACCCCGAAGGCACCCTCATCTACGCCGGCGCGATCGACGACAAAAAGTCCGTCGATGCCGCCGACGTCGCCGGGGCGAGGAACTACGTCAAACAAGCCCTCGACGAAGCCATGGCCGGAAAACCCGTTTCGACTCCCCAGACCGAAGCCTACGGCTGCTCGGTCAAATACAACTGACCGGGGCCGTTTGCCGCGGACAGCCCCGGACACGGTGCTGTCCGCATCGCCTTGGGGCGACGCTCACCGCGGGCTGCGCGCCAGCACGGTCAAGCTGGCCAACGAGGCGAGCAGCATCAGCGTGATCAGAGAGGACGCGAAAAATTTCGGCTCACCCGCGGAATAGGCCATCCACCCGGCGATCGAACGCCAAGTGAAGGCCACGACCAGCAGGCACGTGCTGACCCACGCCGCGGCCTTGGCCCGGGCGAACCCACGCAGCATCAGCACACCCCAAAGTGCGGACAGGCCGCCGAACGTTCCCCCCGAAATGAGAGCCGTCTTGGCCGCGGCCGGATTGGACAAGTAGCCCGCCACCCCGCAAAGGATCAAAAAAATCCCGAACCCGACAAACCAACGACCGGTAAAACTCATCGTCGCATTGTCCAAAACCCCCCCCTATCCACACAAGGGGGATTCAGACGTCCTTCTCGGGATCATCCGAACACGCTGCAAAAATCCTCGACTACTCGACCGACGGCCACCGGCAGCCCAGCTTGCGAAAATGCTCGTCGTCGGCAATCGCCTCCTGGCAACCGCGGGCGGCCATCGCCTCGAACGAAACGCAGTCCGTCAAACTAAGCCTGCGCTCCCGTGCCTGACGCGCCCGCGCCGCCCCGAGCCGGTGCAACGACTCCTCGACCCAAGTCACCTCGCACAGCGGCAAGAGTCCCCGCAGCCAATCCTCCACCGCCTCCCAGCCGAGCCGCGCTTGGATCAAAGCCCAAGATTCGTGCACGACGTAGCTGGTGGTGAAAAGTTGCCACCGTTCATCCCGGGCGCGCAGGAAGAGTTCGCGGGCCTTTGCATGGAACGGATCCGAGCGATCAAGAAAAGCGTAGAACCCGCTGGTGTCGATAAACACCGGATTCATCGAATCGACTCGACCCAGTCGCGATCATGCGCCTTCAGATCATCGCACGCCCGCTGCTCATACTTGCCGGCCAAATCCTCCAAAGCCGGGACGGCGAGCTGACCGGACCGCCGCAAAACTAAGGACAATCCTTCCCTGACCAGAGCCGATAAACTCCGCGAGGTTCGTGCACTCTCCTGCTTCGCGGCACGGTATTGCCACTCTTCCAACTGCACTTGAGTCTTTATCATGATGTCATCATATTGCAAGATGCCATTATGTCAACTTTTCGCGGTGTTCGGGTTTCCTGCCTGCCCTGTGGCGCCCGGAGTGTCTTGGTGGAATTCCCAATGGTCCTAACTCCGCTCTACCTGTCCGGGACGTAGGACGCGCGTGTCCGCGGGAGATACAGCAGACGAACGAACCGCGCGTGCCTACCGGACAAGGGCAAAGCCCGCAAAAGTTCCGGTTGCCCTCACCCCAACTTTTCCGCCAAGAGATCCCCGACCATCGCCGGGTTCGCCTTGCCCTTGGAGAGCTTCATCACTTGGCCCTTGAGGAAGTTGAGCGCGGCGCCCTTCCCCGCTTGGTAGTCGGTGACGGACTGCGGGTTGGCCGCGATGACCTCGTCGCACAGCGCCCCGATGGCTCCGGCATCGCTTTCCTGCTTGAGGCCTTTCTCTTCGACGATGACCGATGGGTCGCGTCCGGTGGCGAACATGTCGGCGAAGACTTCTTTGGCCTGCTTGCCGTTGATCTGGCCGCCGGCGACCAACGCGACCAGCGCGTCCAGCTGCGCGGGCTGGACCGGACACTCGGCAACGGACTTGTCGGCCGTCGAAAGCGTGCTCTGCAGGTCGTTGAGGATCCAGTTGGCCAGGAGCTTGCCGCGCGGAGAGCCGGTGGCGGCTTTTTCGAAGTAGGCGCCCAGCTCGAGGTTGTCCGCCAACACGGCGGCATCGTACTCGCTCACGCCGAAGTCTTTCTCGTAGCGCGCCCGCTTCTGCGCCGGCGTCTCGGGAAGCAGTTCCTTCGCCGCGGCGAGGAGCTTGTCCGTTTTCACCGGCATCAGATCCGGATCGGGGAAATAGCGGTAGTCATGGGCCGATTCCTTGATGCGCATGAGCTGCGTCTCGCCCAGATCGTCGTCCCAGCGCCGGGTTTCCTGCTGGAGCGAGCCGCCGCCGCGCAATATCCCGATCTGACGGTCGATTTCGTAGGCCAGCGCGCGGCGCACACCGCTGATCGTGTTCAAATTCTTCAGCTCGATCTTCGTGCCGAACTTTTCCGTGCCGACCGGACGCACCGACACGTTCACATCGCAACGCATCTGGCCTTTTTCCATGTCCGCATCGGAGACGCCGGCATAGATGAGATGCTGTTTGAGGGACGTCAGGTAGGCGAAGGCCTCCTCGGGATTGGCGATTTCCGCCTCGGAGACAATTTCCATCAGCGGCGTGCCGGCCCGGTTGAAGTCGATGCCCGAGGCGGTCTCGAGGTGGAAACTCTTGGCCACATCCTCCTCGAGATGGATGCGGGTCAGATGGATCACTTTGTTCTTAGTCGCGATGTTTTTCTGGGCGTCTTTCGGATAGGCCAGATCGTGCAGCGGCACGCCACCGCCGAGGCAGAGCGGCATGTCGTATTGCGAAATCTGGTAGTTCTTCGGCATGTCCGGGTAGTAATAGCTCTTGCGGTCGAACTTGCAGACGTCGGCGATTTTGCAGCCGAGCATGAGACCGGTCAGGATGGTCAGTTTGAGCGCCTCCTCGTTCATCGCCGGCAAAGCGCCGGGGAGGCCGAGGCAGACCGGACAGGTGTGCGTGTTCGGCGTGGCGCCGTATTCCACCGGACAGGCGCAGAACATCTTGCTGCGCGTCTTGAGCTGCACGTGGACCTCGAGTCCGATGGTGGCGGTGTATTCCTGGCTCATGGCGTGGGAACCGGCGAAGGTGCCGATTCCTGCAGGGCGTAGTCGAGCGCATTTTCCAGCGGGAAGGCCTTGAAGGCGTCCTGCACGGACGGATCGGCGGCGACTTCGGCGAGTTTGGCGCTGGTCAAGAGCGAGAGGTAGTTCCCCTCGGACGCCGCCCCGACCACCGCCGGGTCGGTCAACAACTCCATGACTTCCGGCCGGGCCAGCAGTCGCTGCGTCTCGGGATAGGCAAAAAACCGGGCCGTGGCCCCGGGCGAGCGTGTCACGCGGAGCAACTTGGTCAGCAGGCCGTAGACGTTGGACGGCACGATGTCGACCTTCTCGACCAGGCGACCGGTCGCTCCTTCCTCGAGGGATTCCTTGATGGCGACAAACGACCCGCCACCGGGCGCAGCCGGTTCGGCGGCGGCCCAAGCGCCCAAAGTGCGGAAGAGGGAGAGTCCGCCCCACAGGACGAGCAAGCCGAAGATCAGCCCGAAAAGCCCGCCGCCCATCCCGTAGAGAAGCCGCACCATCCCGGCACGTTGCTGGGAGGTCTTTTTGAAGAGCACCGAGGAGAGCGTCACTGCGGCGACGTAAAAGGCAAGGCCCGCGGTGAATCCGAAGATCAGCCGGCCGACAGGCACAGGGAACGGAACCACCCGGTCGGAAACAAAACCCGTCATCCAGGCAAAAATCCACCCGATCCCGCCGGCCGTGAGCAAAGCCATCACGCTCACCCCGTGCCGCACCACCCCGCGCCGCCAACCGCGCCAGATCTCGAAAAGTAAATACAGTCCGGCCATCAACCAGAGCGAGGAAAGGGGGATGGGAAGAGGCGGCATGTCAGGGTCTCTCAATGGCAGCGGCCGGACGCCACATCCAGCCTGCTTTCGCTCGCACCGGCCTCGGCGAGGGTTTGTGCCACGAGCGACAACTCCGCCGCCTTGAAGGTGTGCTCCTGCGTCATGGCGCTCTCCGTGCCTTCAAGACAGTCGAGGATGAGTTCGCCGAAAAAGGGGAAGCCGACTTTGCCCGCGCAGGACACGCGGTGCTCACCCGTGCCGTTGACAAGATAAAGCTGATCCATGCCGTGGCCGGTGGCGATGTCGACGTATTTGCGCAGCTCGATGTATCCGTCCGTCCCGAGGATGACCAGACGCCCGTCGCCCCAAGTGGACAAACCGTCCGGGGTGAACCAGTCGACGCGGAAATAGCCGGACGCACCGCTGTCGGCTTCGAGCAGACATTCGCCGAAGTCCTGCAGTTCGGGATATCCGGGATGCGCGGCATTGCGCGCCGCGGCGAAGTTCACCCGGGCCTCGCGTGCGCCGGTGAAATGAAGGAACTGCTCGATCTGGTGGCTGCCGATGTCGCAGAGGATTCCCCCGTATTTCACCCGCTCGAAAAACCACGCCGGACGCGACTTCGCGTTGAGCCGGTGCGGACCAGTGCCGAGCGTCTGGAGGACGCGGCCGATGGCGCCGCCTTTGACCAACCGCCCCGCATGGACGGAGCACTCGGAATGCAGGCGCTCGTTGTAGTAGACCGCATAACGGCGGCCGGTTTCGGCCACCGCGCGGCGCGCGTCCTTTAGTTGCTCCAAAGTGGTGAACGGCGCTTTGTCCGTGAAGTAATGCTTGCCGGCCCGCAGCACACGGCACCCGAGCGGACCGCGCTCGCTGGTCACCGCCGCGGCCGCAACCAGTTGCACTTCCGCATCGTCGAGGATTTCCTCAAGCGAACGCGCAAGGCGGGCCGTGGGGAATTTCGCCCGGAACGCTTCCGCCCGCGCCGGGTCGGAATCATAGACCCATTTGACCAGCACTCCCGCCTGTTCGAGCCCCTCGCATTGCCCGTAGATATGGCCGTGGTCGAGGTGCGTGGCCGCGATGACGAATTCCCCGGACGCGCACACCGGCGCCGGCTTCCCGCATGGCTCGTAGTCGTTCATGGAGCGCTCAATCCCGGCAGATTTCCCCTGCGAGGTAGCGGTAGGACTGCGCCAGCGAATCGACCGGGTCGCCCGGGCACGTGTCCTGCTCGACGATATACCAGCGGCAACCGGAACTCTCCGCCGCAGCCACGATGCGCGGCCAGTCGAGGTTGCCCGCCCCAACCTCGCACATCGCGATGTTGTCCTCCGCATCGATCGCGAAATCCTTGAGATGAAGCAGCGGGAGGCGTCCGGACAGTTTCCCGCACCACGCCACGGGATCGCCGCCGCCGTATTGGATCCAATAGGTGTCCGGCTCTCCCTGCAGGTGGCCCGGGCGCGTTCCCTCGTACACGAGATCGAGAATCGTCCGGTCACCGAGCTTGCGGAATTCCTGGTGGTGGTTGTGGTAACAAAGCGTGACTCCCGACCCGGCGAGGACAGCCCCGGCCGCGTCGAGTCGCGCGATCCATTGCCGGACAATCTCCGCGTCGGAAAGATCGATACCATGGGGATAAGGATACGCAGTGTAACCGCACTCCAGCTTGGCCAAGCGTTCGGCCACATCTTCCGGTTGATCAAGGATCACCTGCGAGGGTTCGTGCGTCGCGCAGCAGACCAATCCCTCGCCGTCGAGGATGCGCTTGAGTTCCTCCTCGGGGATCGATCCCATGGCACTGACTTGAACCGCGGTGTATCCGGCCGCCCGCACGCGGCGCAGGGTCTTGGCGATGTCCGGCGGCGTCTGGAGCAAATGGCGGCAGGTGTAAAGCTGGGCGGCGAGCTGGGTGGTTTTCATTTTTTCGGGGATCGGTGCGCGAGTGACGCGAGCAGTCTGGCATAACGCGGGGCCGACAGCGGCAAATCGACCGTGCGGTTTTCCAGGGCGGACAGGATGATGGCATTGGCCAGTTCGACGGAATGCAGACCCTCGCCCGCCGGCGCGATGAGCTTTTCGCCGCGGCGGATGGCTCTGACGAAATTTTTCAAAATCCCCAAGTGCTGGCCGCCGGTCCCGGGAGGCAGCGGGACTTCGATGCGCTGCACCGGTGGCGCCTTGAATTTTTCCTTCGACTGCCGGCTGAAGACCGCGGCGGAGACCTTGTTGCGGAGAAATTCCAAGCGTCCGCCTTCGAGCACGAGGCGCCCGCGGTCGCCCATCACCTCGAGCCGGTTCGTCCCCGGAGCTTCGCCGGTCGAGGCGATGAAGACGGCCGTGGTGCCGTCCGCATATTCAAAATAGGCCGTCACATCATCCTCCACCTCGATATCATGGTAGCGCCCGAACTGGCAGAAGCCGCGCACCTTGGACGGCATACCAAAGATCCACTGGAAGAGGTCGAGATTGTGCGGACACTGGTTGAGGAGCACCCCGCCACCCTCCCCGGCCCAGGTGGCACGCCAACCGGCATGACGGTAATAGGCTTCCGGACGGAACCAATCGGTGATGATCCAGTTGATGCGGCGGATTTTCCCCAGCTTCCCGCCCCGGACCATGGCGCGCAGCTTGAGGTAGCTCGGATCGGTGCGTTGATTGAACATGGCGGCGAAGATCTGCCGCCGGCTGCGGTGGGCGCCGAGGAGTTTGAGGACGTCCGCCTTGTGCACCGAGACGGGCTTTTCCACGAGAACGTGCAGACCGGCCTTGAGCGCCGCAACGCCCGCTGTGGTGTGGGCGTAATGCGGTGTGGCGATGACCACCGCATCGACCGTGCCGGAACGCAAAAGGGCCGGCACATCGTCGAACCAAGCCAAGCCGGGAAACTCGCCGGCCTGGCGACGGTCCGGATCGCAGGCGGCGGCGAGAACCGCGCCCGGGACCAAGCCGTTGCGCAGACAGCGCCCATGGCCGGTTCCCATTAGTCCCATCCCAACGATACCGATTCGCGTCTTGCCGGTTTGCTTCATGCGGAAAAAAGCCGTTCGCGGCTGGCCGATGCGAGGATTTCCCCCGATTCGCCGTCCAAAGCCACGGTCTTGAGACTCTGCGTTCCGCTGTCGATACCCGGTGCGATCACAGGAATTCGTTGACGATATTTTCGAGCAGTTCCTGCCTGCCGGAAGAAAGCACCGGCGCGGGTTGGGCCAGAGCGGTCTTTTCCAATTCTTCCAGAGAGGCGCTGCCCTGCTCGATCCTCCGTCCCAGTTCCGAATCCCACGTGGCGTAGCGGAGCCGGACAAAGTCCTCGATCCGCCCGTCGGCCCGCAGAGCGGCGGCGACTTTCAGTCCGCGTGCGAAGGTGTCCATCCCCCCGATATGCGCATGGAACAAATCCTCCGGCATGTGCGATTCGCGGCGGCGCTTGGCATCGAAGTTCAGCCCCCCGTGCGTGAAGCCGCCCATCCCGAGCACGACCAGCATGACCTCGACAGCCAGATAAAGGTTCGTCGGAAATTGGTCCGTGTCCCAGCCGATCAATTCGTCCCCGCGGTTCGCATCGACCGAACCCAGTTTGCCGGCCGCCGCCGCCACCGTCAGCTCGTGGCGCATGGTGTGACCGGCCAGCGTCGCGTGGTTGGTCTCGATGTTGAGCTCGAACGCGTCGAGCAGCCCGTATTCGCGCAGGAAATTCAAACAGGCCGCCGCATCGCTATCATATTGATGCGTGCTCGGTTCGCGGGGTTTGGGCTCGATGAAAAATTTCCCGGCGAACCCGATCCTCCTCTTGTGATCGACGGCCATGTGCAGGAACGCCGCCAGATGGTCGAGTTCGCGCTTCATGTCCGTGTTCCACAGCGTCGAGTAGCCCTCGCGTCCGCCCCAGAAGACATAACCCGACCCGCCGAGACGGTGCGTGACCTCCAAAGCTTTCTTCACTTGCGCTGCGGCGTGGGCATAGACCGGCAGGCTCGGCGAGGTGGCCGCGCCTTGCGCGTAGCGCGGATGGGCGAAAAGACACGCCGTGCCCCAAAGCAACTTCTTGCCCGTCCTCGCCTGCTCTTCGGCCAGTGTTTCCGCCACGGCATCGAGCGCCTTGTTCGATTCGGCCAGCGACCCAAGCTCGGGCGCCACATCGCGGTCGTGGAAGCAGTAATGATCGATCCCGGTCTTCTCGAGGAATTCAAAAAAAACGCGGACCCGCTTCTGGGCATTGGCCAGCGAGTCGGTCCCGTCATCCCAGGGCATGAGTGCGGTGCCCCCTCCGAACGGATCAGCCAGAGGATTGCGCATGACATGCCAATAGGCTGCCGCGAAACGCAAATGGTCGCGCATCGACTTGCCCTCGACCGCCTCGTCGGGATTGTAGTGCTTGAAAGCAAAAGGATTCCGGGAACCAGGGCCCTCAAAGACAATCCGGCCGACGCCAGGGAAGAAATCGTCACGCATAGCGATGTCCCAATGTGCGTTCGGGAAGCGAACCGGCCGAGCAAAATCCCATTATTCCGTCAAAAGCGGCCGGGCAGCCGCTTTCCGCAGGAGGTCCATTTTGGTTTGGTCCACCGAGACCCAGTCTGCCTGCAGGATCCCGCCGGTGTCCCCGCTGTTCGGGTTCCACGACCACCAGATCCAGCCGATGTCGCGCTCAACCAGATAGGCCATGAGTTCGCGCAACCACGCGCGGTCCGCCTCGCTCTCAAGTCTGCTGCCGAATTCGCCGAGCAAGACGGGGACAGTCTCCCGTCCCGCGAGAAAACCCCAAAACTTCTCCCACACTGCCGGCAGGTTCGCCGGATAATCGGGCGCATCGAACCACGGCTGCCGGTAAACACTGGCCGGATAATCGTGCGGCGAGTAGACGAGTTTATCCGCGCGGGCGAGCGCCACAGGATGCGCCTCCGCACCCGTCAGGTTGCCGCCCCACCACGTAGCTTCCCCGCCGTGTTGCGAAATGCCCTGCACGATAATCAGCCAGTCCGGATTCACCCGGTGGACGGCACTCGCGCAGCGCACCGCCGCCATGTTCCAGTCGGTGTCCGGCCTGCCCCCGCCCCAGGTGGCCGTGCGCTTGGGCTCGTTGAACAAATCGGCACCGATGACCACAGGATTGCCCGCGTAGCGCTTGGCAAGAAGGACCCAATCGTCGATCCAGCGCTGTTCGGTCCAAAGATCATCCCCCGGCAGATACCACAGGTCTTGCTCCTTGTAACCACCGGCTCTGGACGAGTGACAGTCGAGAATGACACGCAGCCCGGCAGCACCGCAGGCCGCGATGACAGCGTCGAGGCACCCGAGCGGCGCACGCCCCTCGAGATCGGGGTTGCGGGCGAAATCAACGGATTCGGTCCGCGCGTTCTCTCGGAGCATTGCCTGCGAAAAAGGAAGCCGCACTGTGTTGAACCCGAGCGAACGGATCTGTTCCGCCATCTCACGATAATTTCTCCGCCACAGGCCGTGCACGACCATGGTGTCTGTCTCGAAACCGAACCAACTGACACCGGCAATACGGAAAGGTCGCCCTTCGGCATCGACGATCGAACGGCCCTTGGTCGAAAGAAAACCAGCCGTCCGCGCACCGG
>CAMDUL010000016.1 GCA_945878135.1 Chthoniobacter flavus
GTGAACACGCACAGGACCGATCCGAAGAAGGCGGACACCGACGGCGACGGGTTGAGCGACGGTGCGGAGGTGAACACGCACAAGACCGATCCGAAGAAGGCGGACACCGACGGCGACGGGTTGAGCGACGGTGCGGAGGTGAACACGCACAAGACCGATCCGAAGAAGGCGGACACCGACGGCGACGGTTTGAACGACGCTGCGGAAGTGAACACGCACAAGACCGATCCGAAGAAGGCGGACACCGACGCTGACGGTTTGAACGACGCTGCGGAGGTGAACACGCACGGCACGGATCCGAACAAAGCGGACACCGACGCTGACGGTTTGAGCGACGGCGCGGAGGTGAACACGCACGGCACTGATCCGAACAAGGCGGACACCGACGGCGACGGGTTGAGCGACGGCGCGGAGGTGAACACGCACGGGACGGATCCGAACAAGCCGGATACCGACGGCGACGGGTTGAGCGACGGCGCGGAGATTTTGCGACTTAAATTTAATCCTCTAGGCCCTGATTATGTGCCGACGTTCGTGCTCGTGGCAGAACCCCGGAACCCCGACGAAGATGCGGCGGGCTACGATGTGGAGAATGCAGGGATCGGCTACGTGGGGCAAGACTACGAGATTTCGATCACCGAGGTGACAAACCTCATGTATGCGAGGTTCCTCAATGCCATAGCAAAGACGGACTCGCTCTACGGCCTCTACAGCTCGGTGATGGGAAGCGACGCCAAGGGCGGCATCGTCCGTTCAGGCAGCAGCGGTAATTATACTTACGAAGTGAAGAGCGGATTGGAAAACAGACCCGTCAACTTCGTGAGCCTCTTCGACACGCTGCGCTATATCAACTGGTTGCACAATGGAATGCCAACCACCCAAGTGCAGGACGAAACCACCACCGAGAACGGTGCTTACAAGCTTCTGGGGAGCAACCCACGACAAGTCGTGAGAAACTTCGCGGCAAAGTATTTCCTCCCCGACCAAGACGAATGGCACAAAGCGGCCTTTTTCGATCCTGCGCCGGGCGGAGGTCTGCCCAGCGACAGCTATTGGCCCTACGCGGACCAAACAACTACGGGACCGGGCGGCAACTTCGGCACCGGCCGCACGGCCATCGTGAGCACATCCGCAGGAGCCAGTCATTACGGGACCTACGACCAAGGCGGCAATGTTTGGGAATGGACCGAAACGGTTCTTCCCGACGAGCGCCGCCTGATCGCTCAGGGAAGGAGGCCGATGTCACCCGCTTTAATGACCCAAGAAACTGCAGATCTTGGCTTCCGCGTGGGCAAGGCAGTGCCGCGCTCGGAGGCAGGCCCTTTGGTGGTGCCCGTGCTGACACGGGTGGATGATGCGTTCAATTTGGGCGACGACACGGCGAACAACCGTGGTGCAGTCGCCTACGACTTTCAGATGGGAACATATGAGGTGACCAACGAGGAATACGCCGCATTCCTCAACGCCGTGGCTACGTCGGATAGCTTCTACGGTCTTTACAATACGCGCATGGGCTCGGATGCCCAAGGAGGCATTATCCGCAGTGGCTCAAACGGGAACTTCGTCTACTCGGTCAAGTCGGGCTTTGGCCGAAAACCCGTCAATTTTGTCACTGTTTACAATGCCATGAGATATTGCAACTGGCTCCACAACGGCGCACAACTCGACAGCGACACGGAGTCGGGCGCTTACCGCCTGCTTGGCAACATTCCTTCGAATACTACGGTTCTTCGGCGCAATGCCGGGGCGCGGTACTATCTCCCAACCGAGGACGAGTGGTATAAAGCGGCGTTTTATGACCCATCGATCGCCGGGATGCTAACCGGCAACTATTGGGCCTACGCCGTGAAGTCGGATGCAGCGAGTGGCAGCACGATCAACTTCGGCGGCGCTTTCGGTGGACTATCCGATGTGGCGACGCCCGGCTATCCGAGCTACTTCGGAACCTACGGGCAGAGCGGTAATGCCGCAGAGTGGACCGAATCTTTGTCAGGCTCCTCGCGTGTCGTGCGTGGAGGTCACTTCTCTTCGGCTCTGTCGAGTGTGTCAAATGCCGGTTTTTTCACCTTGGACCCCGCGACTGTGGCTGCAAATGTCGGATTCAGGATCGCAGCTGCCAGGGGAACGCAAAGTATTGGCGCTTTTGCCACAGTTTCTTCCAAAACCTATGGTGACCCGCCATTTAGTATCACTTCTCCAACCACAAGCAGTGGACTCCCGGTGTCGCTTTCGGTCAAGTCTGGGCCAGCCACGATCTCCGGCGAGACGATTACGATCACGGGTGCAGGTCTGGTCATTTTGGCTGCAAATCAGAGTGGTAATTGGGATTTTGACGCAGCTGCAGAAGTGACAACATCTTTCGAGGTGGCCAAACGCGCCCAAACTATTTCCTCTTTTGCGCCGATTGAGGCTAAGGCGCTCGGCTCAGAACCATTCAAGATCACGTTGCCCGCGGCATCTTCAGGATTACCTGTTACTGTGAGCATTAAATCCGGCCCTGCGACTATAGCGGGTGACGCTATCACACTAACTGGTCTCGGGACGGTTGTGTTGGGGGCAAACCAACCCGGAGACGCAAACAACAGGGCGGCGGCAGAAGTCCTGACCAGCTTCGCTGTGGTGAGTTTCGACTCCGAATTTCAGACATGGCTCGGACGGTATCCTTCAATGAACCCCTTGAAGAAAGGTCCCACCGATGACGCTGACGGTGACGGCTTTCCGAATATTTTCGAATTTGCAGCAGACTGGGATCCTTCGTCTGCATCCAATGATGAGAAATTCGCTCCTGTTATTTCGGGTGGTGAGCTTCGCATGACTTACAAGCGTAGGAGAGACCACGCTGCCCTTGGGCTTCAAATTTATGTCGAAACGAGCGGTAGCTTGGTATCGATCGATTGGACAAGAGTTGGTGTCGTAGAAGAGGTGATTGCCAGCAATAGCACCTTGGAAACAATCCAAGCGTCTGTGCCGATGCAGTCGGCTGCGCGAAAGTTTCTCCGCGTCAGGGTTTTGATAAACTTTTAATCTCGGAACCAACTGAACGGCACCGCGCCGTGGGAAAGGAGGCGGTCGTTGAATTCGCGCAGGCTGCCGCGATGCGCGGCGTGCAGTGCTTTCACTTTTTCGCGTCCGAGCAGATAACTCATCGGCACGGTCGGCGCGGCGGTGTACCAATTCACGTCGGCGGCGGCGCGGGCGCGGGTGAACCCGACGTGTTTCATCAAATGTTCCATGGCGGCGGCGTGGGACATCCCGCCGGTGTGCAGTCCGATGTCGACCAGGATCCGGTGGGCGCGCCAGAGGGCGTCGTGCAGTTGGATGAGCCGGGCGTGCGGGGCGCGGTAAATCTTGCGCTCGATGCAGAGCTGTTCGCACCAGAGCGTCCAGCCTTCGTAAAAAATGGCGTGCGAGAACATGCGCCGCAGCCGGCTCGGGTGACGGTTCTGCACGATGAATTGCAGGTGATGCCCCGGATACGCCTCGTGGGCGCAGGTCAGTTCCAATCCGAAATGCTGGGCGATCTCGGCCCGGCGGTCCGTCTCGTTCTTCGCGTGCTGCGAGAGATCGTTGACCCAGAAAAGGCCCGTCTGGTCGCGATCGAACGGCCCGGGCGCGCCGTAGGCGGCGGTGGGGAATTGTTCGCGCAGGAAGCCGGGGACGGGAATGACTTTCAATCTTTCGCCGCGGGGCAGGCTGACCAGGCCCGCCGTGGCGAGGTGTTTTTTGATTTGTGCGGTGACGTTGCGGTATTCGGCCAGGAGGTCGCCGGCGGACGGCTGCCATTCGTCGCGCAACCGCTCGAGGATTTCGTGGGCCGGGCGGCGTCCGAATTTGGCCGCTTCGCGTTTGAGTTCGGCCGAGACCGAGGCGACGAGGCGCCGGCCCTCGGCCAGCAACTCCGCCGCGCTCGCGTCGGTGCCCAGGCGCTCGCGCAGGAGGAATTCGAAATTCGCGCGGCCCACCGCGAAACCGTTCGCCGGGCCGGTCGGGATTTTCTCCAGGCTTCGCGCATACGCGCGGAAAGCGTCGGCCGCGCGGGCGAAAAGCCGACGGGCCCGGGCGGGTGACTTCGCGAGCGGCACGACTTGACCGGAAGCCTGTTCGAGAAAAGTTGCGGCATGCCGGCTGGAGCGCACGGCCAACTTCGTCCAGAGCGGCACCGGCCGGCGCAGGCCGGCCCGGCCCTCGTCGAGGAAGCGCGGGATGTCGGCGAGCAGCGCCAGGATGTCGGGTGTGACGGGACGCAGGTTGTCCGCGTGCCGCACGAGCAGGTGGAAGACGGCATTGACCGCGGTCCCGCTGTGGGTCTGCGGGTCGAGTTGCCAGCGGGGATGATCGCGCTGGAAAAAAAGCGCGGTGCGGAGGTAAGCGAGGAAGGCGCGGCGGTCGGTCCAATCGTCGCCTTCCCCCGGCGGAAGTGCCTCGACCGCCGGCAGCGTTGCTTCGAGCAAGCGGATGCGGCGGCGGTGCGAGGCCGGATCGTTGGGCCCGAGGCGACCGCGGTATTCGCGCAGACCGAGTTCCGCGGCGTCCTGCGGGGCCAGTTCCCACGCGGCGCGGAAGAACTTTTCCGCCGCGGCGTGCAGTCGCGGGGCGCGGCTGCGCGGGGGCGGACGGAAAACGGCCGGCATGGCGCGGGAGGCGGCGGGGGCTAGTCTTTTTTCACGATCTGGCCCGCTTGGTCGACGCGGGCGGACATGATCGTGTTGATTTCGACCGCGAGGTCGCGCATCTGCTCGACTTCGGACTTCGAGGGCGCGCGGTCGGCGGCATCGCCGGCGATTTTGCGGATGGTTTGCAACCGCGAGGTGATGGCGGTGGCCAGTTCGGTGTTTTTCAGGCGCGGGTTGAGCGTGGAAAGCCGTTCGAGGAAGTAGTCCATGACGTCGGGTTTCATCAGCCCGGCGGCGCGTTGCGGGCTGTAATGGCCGGCTGTGACCATGGTGCCGATCTCGAAGCCGCGCAGCCATCCGCCGAGACTGATCATGTGTGCCATTTCCTCGTCGCGCAGTTCGATCATGGCTTCCTCGACATCCGCCTGCGTTTTGATCAGCTCGAGCTTGAGTCCGGGCCAGTCGCCCCGCGTGCCGAGTTCGAGGAGACTGCCGGCGCGGGTCGAGAGGCGCTGCCCCACGGCAAGGCTCTTGGCCTGGCGCAGGAGGGCGCGGCCGACATTCTGGATGAGGCCCTTCTGCTCGGCCACCACGGCGAAAAACCCGTCGCAGATGAGCGACCCGAAATTGAGCGAGGTTTGGAAACGGTTGTTGTAGGTGCGGTCGAAATCGGTCGAGGCGATCAGGTCGACAGGCACCGGCTTGAAGGCCTCCAACTCGGTGAAGAGGCGCTGGATGGACGGCGCGGTCAGCTCGTTGACCCCGAGTTCCTCGCGGGCGAAATCGTCGCGCAGGATTTCCGGCGGCGATTCGTTCTCGCCGCGGACGGCATGGGCCGCGAGGGCGAGGGAAGAAATGAGGAGCGCGGTGCGCATATCCGAAAGGGGACCCTGCCACAAATGCCCGCGGGTGTCCATGGGACGAAGTCCCCCGATTTCTCGCTGGCCCGCGGGCGGCCGGAGGCGGATGATGAGCCCATGAAGAAGGTGCTGGTGCCGGTTGATTTCAGCGATGCGCAGGGGCGTTTGATCGAAGCGGCCGAAAAAGAGGCGGCCCTCCGGGGTGCCTCGCTCGTGCTTTTCCATGTCATCGAACCCGCGGCCGAGGTGGCGGGTTTCGAAACCGACCCCGAAATGATGCGCTTGCGCATCGGGCAGGATCTGGAGGCCGAGCAACGCATCGAGGCCGAACGGCTCGGGGAGTTGGCCAAGCAGGTCGGCGCGCGCGGCGTGGCCTGCGACTCGGCGGTGCGTTTCGGGTTGCCTGCGGACGAAATCCTGTCCGCCGCCGCCGAGCATGGTGCCGATCTCCTGGTCATGGGCTCGCACGGCCACGGCGCGCTTTATCATTTGTTCACCGGCAGCGTCGTCACCGGCGTGCTCAAGCGGTCGACCTGTCCCGTGCTCGTGGTCCCGCTCCGCGACAGAAGCAAGTAGGTCCGCGAGGGGCGCGTTTATGACGACCGACTGGTCCGCCTGGGAGCCGCGCGAGCGGGCAAACCTTTGTTTCGTGGTGCGGGGCGCCGAGGTGCTCCTCATCCACAAAAAGCGCGGCCTCGGCGCGGGCAAGATCAACGGCCCGGGCGGACGTCTCGAGCCGGGAGAGACGGCGCTCGAGTCCGCGGTGCGCGAGGTGCAGGAGGAACTTTGCGTCACGCCGCGCGATCCGCGGCAACGCGGCGAACTGCATTTCCAGTTCGCCGACGGCTACGCCTTGCACTGCACGGTCTTCGTCGCCGACGGCTGCGACGGGGAGCCTTGCGAAACCGCCGAGGCTGTGCCGCTGTGGGTGCGGCAGGACGAGATTCCTTTCGAGAAAATGTGGGCGGACGACCGTCATTGGTTGCCCGGCGCGCTCGCGGGACGGAGTTTCCGCGGCTACTTCGAGTTCGACCGCGACCGCATGCTGGCCCACCGCATGGAATGGCTCGGGGAGGAGCGGCCGGCGCCATGACCACCGCGCAATTCCTGCTCGGCGTCGGCATCGGCGCGTTGACCGGCGTGCTGGCCGCGCTGTGCGGTGTCGGTGGCGGACTGATCATGGTCCCGGCTTTTGTCTTCTTCCTCGCGCTGGACCAAAAGTCCGCCATCGCCACCTCTCTCGCGGTCATTATCGCCGTCTCCCTCGTGGCCACCGCCAAGTATTCCGCAGCTTCCCTCGTCAAATGGCAGGTGGTCCTGCCCGTCATGCTCGGGGCTGTTGTCACCACTTGGTTGGCCACCGATCTGCTCAAACACCTTTCCAACGATGTGCTCACCCGCATTTTCGCAATCTTGATGATCGTGGTAGGGATTCGGATGCTGCTGGTGAAATGATTTCACCGATTTCCTCAATGTCACAAAATTGTCACATTACGTAAACTATTGGTATTCAGAATATTAATCCGAAGAAAATGCGCCATCAAAAAAATCTTCATTTTTTCCCTTGCCTGATGCGTGGCGCGTGTTATTTTGCTCACATCTTTAGTAAAGATTGTTCTGGGGGGAACAGCAGCCCTTCTCGCCATTCGGTGAGGAGGGCTGCAACTTTTTAGGGGGATCACTTCAGGCCGCGCCCGCCGCGTTATGAACCGCGAGACCCAGTCTCCGCTCCGCCGCCGCCTCCTTTTGTTGGGCGTCCTCCTCGCTCTTCTTGGTTCCGCCTGGCTGTTGCACGGGGCGGTTCTTTCCCAACTGGTGCGCTGGGCGGTGCCTTGGGCCGCGCAGCGCGCGGGCTATACCGTCACGCTCGGCGAAGTCCGGGCCAACCTGATGGCTCCGATCCGCCTGACCGGCATCGAGGTTTCGCGCCCCGGAGGCACGCGGTTGCAGGCTGCCGTTGCCGAATTGGATTGGGCCCGCGCGCGGGAGTGGGGGTGGGCGCCCGCGACTTGGATTCGCCGGTTGGCGGTGAGCGGACTCTCGGGCGCGATCGCCCCGGCCGAGGTGCGTCCGGAGCCGGTGGCACCACCCGCTTTGCCCGTCGCGCCAATCGTCCGGGCACCGTGGCCGCAGGTGGTGGAGGTCCACAACGGCAACCTGCTTTTCACCGGCCCCGGCTGGTCGGTCGATTTTCGCGGTATGGACCTTTCGCTCATGGCGGACCGCACCGGTTCGCTGCGGGTGCGCGAGGCTGCCGGGCAGGCGGGGCGGATCGGGAAAAAGTTCACCGGTCTCCGCGCCGTGACCGCCTGGCGGGACGGCGTGGCTTACTTCGCCGATCTCGCGCTCGCCGAAAACGTCGTCATCGATTCCCTCTCCGTGGTGCTCTCCGGTCCTGCCGCGCTCACCCTCGAGGCCCGCGCCGCGGGCGGCTATGTTTACGCGGACCTTTCCGGCGGCGGTGCGGCAACCAAGGCCGCGCTCAACGCCTTGAATGTCTCGCTGGCTGGCGCCGCCGAATTTGCCGGACTCGAGGGCGACATGGCGGGCACCGTGGACTTGGCCAAGCTGACGTTCAACGGCGATCCGGCGCAGCCGCTCTCGGCGCAGATTTCGCTGCGGCTCGAGGCCAAGGATTTTGCCTGGCGCAAGAACGCGGTGGAGGAACTGACCGCCGGATTGAGCCTGGCCGGCCGTCGCCTGCGGCTCAGCGAATGCTTGCTGCGGCAAAAAGCGAACGAAGTGAAGTTGCGGGGCACGTTGACCGTGCCGCCGCGGTCCGCGGACTGGCGCGGGGCCCCGTTCGATTTCGAAGTCGATGCCGAGGTCGGCAACCTGCGCGCACTGGCCGGTCTTTTCGGCGCGCCTTGGAACGAATTGTCCGGCGGCCTGCGCGTCGAGGGCCGGGGAACGGGGCGGGCGGCCGACGGTGAGGGCTGGCTCAAGGTGCGGGGCTGGGATTTGCGGGCGCGGGGCATCCCGGCCAGTTCGCTGCAGGCCGACCTGAAGCTGGAGGGACGCGACCTCAAATTGACCGGACTCGATGCGCAGAGCGGGCCGGATTTCGCGCGCGGGGGCGGACAACTCACCCTGGGCGAGTCCCTGAACTACCAAGGGCGGCTCGAACTCCGTGTCCGCGAGTTGTCGCGCTACCTCGAACCGCTCGGCCGGTTCGCCCCGGACTGGGCGCGCGAGGGCGGGGTGCTGCTTTTCTGGGATGGCGACGGCGCGGTCTCGGCGCACTCCGGGGTGGCCACGCTCGAGCTGGTGCGTTTCACCGGCGATCTCAACCCGGTGCCGGTCAACGGCAAGCTCTCGGCCAGCTATTCGCCGGGCAACATCTATGTCAGCCGTTTCCTCCTCGATCGCGGCCCGCTCTCGTTGTCGTCCTCGGCCTACTTCGGCGCCGAAGGGCTCGCCGTGCAGGACATCCAGATGTTCAGCGGCCGCAGCCGCCTGCTCCGCGGCGAACTGTTTCTCCCGCTCTCGCTTGACGCCGTGCTGTCCCGCCAACCCTGGTCCCAAACCCTCGTGAAAGGCGGCGAAGTCTCCGCCTTCGTGCGCTCGGATGATCTCGATCTGGCCTCGCTCGTCGAATTGTTCGGACAGGAAACCACGCTGCGCGGGAAGGCGGACCTGAGCCTCGACGCGAGCGGTCCGTGGGAGAACGCCGCGATCGACGGGCGGCTTTCCGTCGCGGGACTGCGCGCTTCTTTCCCCTCGTGGCAGATTCCCGATGCCCTCGCGTCCGTCGAATGGAAGGTCAAAGACCGCCGCGCCTCGGTCGGTGCCCGTTTGCAACCCTCCGGCGCGCAGGAAATCACGGCCCAAGCCGAACTCCCGCTCATCGGCGCGAAGGCGGGCGGCGGCTGGACGCTGTTCGATCCGACCGCGCCGTGGTCGGCGTTCCTCGATATTCCGTCCGCCGATCTGGCGCGTTTCACGCCCGGCTTCGCCGGGGCAACCGTCGACCGCGGCACCTTGCAGGGCAAGGTCCGGGTGGACGGCACGCTATCCGCACCGCAGCCCGACGGTTCCCTCGAGTGGAGCAACGGACGCATCACCTTCCCGGGCTCATGGCGGCCGGTGGAGGATGGGCAAGCGACGATCGCTTTCCGCCCCGGCGAAGTGGTCTTGGAGGAAACGCGCGGACGCATGGGCGAGGGAACCTTCGGTCTTGCCGGCAAGATGGTCTTCGCCGGGGGAACTGCTCCCCGTTGGGAGGTCCTGCTGCGGGGCGGGGATCTCTCGCTTTACGCGGACCGAAACCTGCGTCTGAACGTTTCGCCTGATCTCGAGGCGCGTGGCTCGCAAGACGCGGGCGACATCAAGGGGACGCTCGGTCTCGACGGCAGTGCCGTCCTCCGCGGGCTGACCGTGACGCCCCGCCTGGTCGCCGCCGCCGCGCCGCCGGAGCCGCCGGCCCGGGCGAAGACCGCGGGACCTTTCGCGGCCTGGAATCTGGATCTGAAGTTATCCGCCTCCGCCGCCCTTCCTGCGGGACCCTCGGCGGAAGACGGCTTGCTGGTGCCGGACCTTTATCTCCAGGGCACGGTGGGCGAGCCCTTGTTGCTTGGCACGGTCCGTGCGGACAAGTTGCAGCTGGGCTGGCCTTCCGGCGCCACGCTGGTCGCGTCCGGGCGCGCACATTTCACGCGCGAAAAACCTTGGAATCCCTTGCTCGACCTCGCGGGCGAGGGTGCCGCCGGTGTTTATGACATTCGCGCGGGCATCCACGGGTTCCCCGCCGAAGGGCAGCTCCTTCTCTCGTCCGTCCCCGCGCTGACCTCCGAGCAAATCGTGCTCCTGCTCAACACCGGCGTTTCCCCGGTGCCGCGGGAACAGGATGCGTCTGCGACTCCCGAGGGCAAGTTGACCGCGGAGCCGTCGTGGCTCGAGCTGGGCAGCATCCGGGGGTTGTTCGGTTGGAACACGGGCGAGGCGGCGACCGGCGAGCCGGGAGAGGGTGCATTTTCGGACGGGGGAGCCGTCGGATACGAATGGAGTTGGCGTTGAGCCGCAGGCGGGTCCCCGGGTTAAATCTTGACCGCGGTCCGCGCTCTTCTAGGTTCAGTTTTCCTTTTTCATGAGCGAATCCACCCTCAGAATCGGCCTGCCTTCCGGCAGCCTGATGGAGCAAACCTTGGCCCTCTTCGGCAAGGCCGGCTTCTCCGTGTCCGGGGCTACGCGTTCCTACCGCCCGTCGGTCGACGACCCCGAGCTGGTCATCCGCCTGCTGCGCGCGCAAGAAATCAGCCGCTATGTCGAGCAGGGGTTTCTCGATTGCGGCATCACCGGCCGCGACTGGGTGGCCGAAAATGCGTCCGATGTCGCCTCGTTGTGCGACCTTCCCTACAGCAAAGCGACGGCCGCGCCGACCCGTTGGGTCGTCGTCGTTCCGGAAGATTCGCCGGTCAAATCCGTCGAGGACCTGGCCGGCAAACGCGTGGCCACCGAGGCGGTCGGGCTGACCAGGGAATTTTTCCGCCGCCGCGGGGTCGAGGCCGAAGTCGAGTTCAGCTGGGGGGCCACCGAGGTCAAGGTGCCTGATCTGGTCGATGCCATCGTGGACATCACTGAGACCGGTTCCTCGCTGCGCGCCAACAAGCTCCGCATCGTCGAGACGATCATGGAGTCCTACCCGGTCTTCATCGCCAACCGCACGGCCTACTCGGACGAATGGAAGCGCGGCAAGATGGACCGCGTTGTCCTCCTGCTCCAGGGCGCCCTGGCCGCCCGTGACAAGGTCGGGCTCAAAATGAACCTCCCGCAGGCCAGTTTGGAGAATTTGCTTGAGGACCTGCCCGCACTCCGGAATCCTACCGTTTCGCCTCTGGCGCATGATGGCTGGGTCGCCGTCGAGACAGTCATCGATGAGAAGGTTGTCCGCGAGATCATCCCGCAACTCAAAGCGCTCGGGGCCGAGGGGATCATAGAATATCCCCTCAACAAGTTGGTTTACTGAAGCACTACATGGGATCCATCAAAAAGAGGCGGAAGGCGAAAATCGCCAAGCACAAGCGCCGCAAGCGCATGAAGCTTAACCGCCACAAGAAGCGTTTGCGCTACAAGAGCTAAAGGCTATCGTTGGCCCCATGTTCGCGCGTTCCCGGTTGCGCTTCGCCGCCACCCGTGCGTTGCTTTGCGCCCTGATCCTGACCGGAGCGCAGGACGCGCCGGCTCTCACGGCCGACGCGGGATGGGGCGGCGACACTTCCGCAGCTTATCCCGCCTTGCTGGCCGATGCCGCCGAACGCCGTGCCGAGGCCATGGCCCGCGTGGCTGCTGGCATGCTGGCTGCGGATCCCGACCCGGATGGTGCTTTCCGGCACTACCGGCGCGCCCTCGACCTCGAACCCGGCAACGCCGCCTTGGCCGAGGAAATCGCCCGCATCCACTTGCAGCGGGACGAGGCGCCCGAAGCCCTCGCCGTGCTTAAGGACACGCTCAAGCACAATCCCGATTCCGCCCCGCTGGCCCTTCGCATCGCCGGCATTTATGTCATAAGCCTGCGCAAGTTCGAGCCGGCCGAGCGCTTCACCCGCCAGGCGTTGCGCACCGCACCCGATCTTATCGAGCCTTACCAGATGCTCTACAGCATCTGCCGCGCCGACGGGCGTCCGGCCGACGCGGAACGGATCCTCGCGCAGGCCGCGCGCCGCGACAATCAAGACCCGGGGTTCTGGGCCGGCCTGGCCGATCTCAATGTCCGCCAGCTGCTCATGGAGGGCAAACTGCGTGACGAGTCCGCGTCCACCCCCGCCGTCGCCCACTACCGCCGCGCGGTGCGCAACGGGCAGCACGATCCCGCCGTCCTGTTGCGCGCCCTCAATTTCTTCTTCGCTGCCGGACATCTCGGTGACGCTGTCTCCGCCGGCCGCCGGTTGCTTGTGCTGCAGCCGTCGGACACGCTTTCGCGCGAGAAGGTCGCCCTCGCCCTTTCCTCCCTGGGGCGCGACGAGGAAGCCCTGGCCGAACTCGACACGGTGGTGGCGGACAACCCGGCCAGTCTGCTTGCCTACCGCGCCCACGGGGAGATCCTGCTGCGGCGGGACGATCCGGTCGGTGCGCTCGACAAGTTCGAGAAAGCGCTTCTGCTCCATGACGAGGATCCCCGGCTTTACCTCGAGATCGCCGATCTCTGCCTCAAGACGGAAAACACCGAGCGCGCCGCTTGGTGGCTGGCCCGTGCGCGGGAGAAATTCCCCAACCTGCCCGAGTTGCCCTTCTACGAGGGGCAACTCCTCGCGCACCTCAAAAGGTGGCGCGAGGCCCTCAACGCCATGGACGTGTCCGCCGACCTCGCCGCGCGCTACCAGCCTTCCTTCCTCACACCCGAGTTTTATTTCCAGCACGGCGTGGTGGCCGAGCGTTGCGCCGAACACGATGCCGCCGCGCGGCATTTCCTCGCGTGCCTCGATCTGGACGCCGGACACGCCCAAGCCCTCAATTATCTCGGCTACATGTGGGCCGAGCGCGGGGTGAATCTGGCCGAAGCCGAAGAGTTCATCCGCCGCGCCGTCGAGCAGGAGCCCGACAATGCCGCCTACCTCGACAGCCTCGGCTGGGCGCTCTACCAGCAAGGGCGCTACCACGAGGCGCTGGCCCCGCTGGAACGCGCCTCGCAGCTGGTTTCCACCCAACCCGATGCCGTCATCGAGGAGCATCTCGGTGATGTCCTCGAGAAACTCGGACGCCGCAACGAAGCCGTCAAAGCCTGGGAACGCGCCGCCGCCCTCGAAGGCGCCTCGGAAGGGCTGGCCGGAAAACTGCAGGCCGCCCGCGCCGGCACCGCCGCATCATCCGAGGAAGCAAAGGCGGCCAAACCCTGAGCCTCTTCGGGGAAAGTCCTTGAGTCATCAGGTCATCCCTGCGACCGTCACAGCTCAGTTTTACGACTGCGCAAAGGGCTCTTAGCTCAGCTGGTTAGAGCATGCGACTCTTAATCGCCAGGTCCTGGGTTCGAATCCCAGAGGGCCCACTTTCCGGGGAAAATGACACTTTGGCGGGTGCATTTTCAAGGCACGAGGGTGTATCGGAAATTCACTTCGACGAGGTATCAGCGTAAAAGTGATGCCGATCATGACCAACATCCATCCCGAGACGCGCCGCTTCCTCGACCGCGCGGCCAAGGAGGAACTTCTGCGGCAGAGAGGCGTCGTGCTTTGGCTCTACGGATTGTCCGGCTCGGGTAAATCGACGATCGCCAACGAAGTCGAGCGCGTGCTCCATGGCGAAGGTCGTATGACAGTGATTCTGGACGGCGACAATTTGCGCACCGGGCTGAACGGCAACCTCGGGTTTTCCGATGACGACCGCACCGAGAATGTCCGTCGGGCGGCCGAAACGGCCAAGCTTCTCGCGGGGCAGGGGATCATCGTGTTTGTCTCGGTCATCACTCCGCTGCGCCGCCATCGCGCGGCGGCGAAGGAAATCATCGGTCCGGATTTCCACGAGATCTACGTTAAGGCCGACTTCGACACCTGCGCGGAGCGCGATCCCAAGGGTCTCTACGCCAAGGCCAAGGAGGGGAAAATCGGACAATTCACCGGCAAGGACAGCGGGTTCGAGGAACCGGAGGATCCGGCGCTTCTTCTTGACACGCAGGCACGTTCCGTCGATCAGTGTGCGGCCGATTTGCTCGGGTATTGGCGGTCTGTCACGGACGGCCGCCGGGGGGAGTAATCTACCGGAAAAGCCCGAGCGGGCCGACGCGTCCCATGCTGAATTACCAGTTAAACCATCTCGACCAGCTCGAGGCCGAAGCGATTTTCATCCTGCGCGAGACCGCCGCGCAGTTTCAAAATCCTGCCCTCCTTTTTTCCGGCGGCAAGGATTCCATTGTCATGGCCCACCTCGCGGCCAAAGCCTTCTGGCCGGCCAAGATTCCCTTTCCGCTTCTCCACATCGACACCGGGCACAACTTCGACGAAACGATCGCTTACCGCGATGCCTTCACGGAAAAACTCGGCGCGCGCCTGGTCGTCGGTCATGTGCAGGACTCGATCGACAAGGGCCGCGTGAAGGAAGAGAAGGGGCCGCACGCCTCGCGCAACGCGCTGCAGTCGGTCACCCTGCTCGATACGATCGAAGAACACAAATTCACCGCCTGCCTCGGCGGCGGGCGCCGCGACGAGGAGAAAGCGCGGGCCAAGGAGCGTTTCTTTTCCCATCGCGATGATTTCGGGCAGTGGGATCCGAAAAACCAGCGGCCCGAGTTGTGGAATCTTTTCAACGGACGCCACCATCCCGGCGAACACTTCCGCGTTTTCCCGCTCTCCAACTTCACCGAGATGGATATCTGGATGTATTTGCAGCGGGAGGAGATCGATTTGCCCCCGCTCTATTTCGCCCACGAGCGCGAGGTTTTCGAACGCAACGCCTCGCTGCTTGCCGTCTCGCCGCACATCACCATGCTCGAGACGGAGAAACCCGCGCGCCGGCTGGTCCGCTTCCGCACCATCGGTGACGTCACGTGCACCGGCGCGGTCGAATCGAAAGCCGCGACCCTCGACGAGGTCATCGCCGAAGTCGCCGCCGCCCGCCAGACCGAGCGGGGCACGCGGGCCGACGACAAACGTTCCGAGACGGCGATGGAAGACCGCAAAAAGGAGGGCTATTTCTGATGGACCTCCTTCGCTTCGCCACCGCCGGATCGGTCGACGACGGCAAGTCGACCCTCATCGGCCGCCTGCTTTACGACTCGAAGAGTATTTTCGAGGACCAACTCAGCGCGGTGGAGGAAAGTTCCCGCCGGCGCGGGGATGCGGTGGTCAATCTGGCGCTCCTAACCGACGGACTCCGTGCCGAGCGCGAGCAGGGCATCACCATCGACGTGGCCTACCGCTACTTCGCCACGCCGCGGCGCAAATTCATCATCGCCGACACCCCCGGTCACATCCAATACACGCGCAACATGGTGACCGGCGCCTCGACCGCCGACCTCGCCATCATTCTCATCGACGCGCGCAAAGGCATCATCGAGCAGACCAAGCGCCACTCCTTCGTGGCCAATCTCCTCAAGATCCGCCACCTCGCGCTGGCGGTGAACAAGATGGATCTCGTCGACTACAGCGAGTCCGTCTTCCACCGTATCGTGCAGGACTTCCATGAATTCGCCTCGCGCCTCGACGATATCGCCGAGATCACGGCCATCCCGCTGTCCGCGCTGAACGGCGACAACGTGGTCGAGAAGTCGGACAAGATGCCCTGGTTCAAGGGCCCGTCGCTGCTTTACCACCTCGAGACCGTTTACACCGGCGGCACGGAAAACCACGTCGATGCGCGTTTCCCCGTGCAGTGGATCATCCGTCCGCAATCCCAGGAGCACCACGACTTCCGCGGGTATGCCGGACGCGTGGCCGGCGGCGTCTTCAAGCCGGGCGACACGGTCAGCGTCATGCCCTCGGGTTTCTCCACCACGATCGACAAGATCCATCTCCCCGGGGGGAAAGAAGTTCCCGAGGCTTTCGCCCCGCAGTCGGTCGTCATGACGCTGAAGGACGAAATCGACATCTCGCGCGGGGACATGCTGGTCAAAGCGAACAATCCGCCCGATGTCGGACAGGACGTCGAGGCCATGGTCTGCTGGTTCTCGCAGAAGCCGATGGAACCGCGCGGCAAATACCTGCTGCGTCACACGACCAAGGAAACCAAAGCGATCGTGCAGGAATTGCGCTACCAGGTGGACATCGAGACACTGCACAAGAAGGAAGGCGTGCCCACGCTGGGCATGAACGACATCGGCCGCGTGTCCCTGCGCACCGCGACCCCGCTTTTCCACGACAGCTACCGCCGCAACCGGCTGACCGGTTCCTTCGTCCTCGTCGACCCCGGCACCCACGAGACCGTGGCCGCGGGGATGATCGTTTGACCTGGGGGTTGGGTCGCCGTCCCCGGGGCCGCGTGAATCCGTAAGTGTCATGGGAGGAGTCTTGGTCTAACATAGCAGTCCCATGGCCCGCGCCGATCTCCACCTGCACACGCGCCACAGCGCGCGGGCCACGGACTGGTTGCTGCGCAAGGTGGATTTTCCGGCCAGCTGCTCGGAGCCGAAAGAAATCTACCGGGCACTGCGGGACAAGGGATTTGATTTTGTCACCTTCACCGACCACGACACAATCGATGGCTGTCTGGAAATCGCCGGTCAGCCGGGCGCCTTCATCAGCGAGGAAGTCACCGCTTTTTTTCCGGAGGATGATGTCAAAGTGCACCTTCTTGTCTGGGATATCAACGAGGCCCAGCACGCGGAAATCCAACGCATACGCCGCAACATCTACGAGCTCGCGCGCCACCTCAAAGCTCAGGACATCGCGCACGCCGTGGCGCATCCTTTCTGGCCGGTGGACGAGCGCCTTTCGGTCGAACACTGGGAACGGCTCATCCTGCTCTTCCGCCATTTCGAGACCGTCAATGGCTTGCGTGATCCGCTGCTCGGACACACGGCCGAGTTCGCCCTGTCTCGATTGACGCCGTCCGATATCGATCGCTTCGCCGCCCGGCGGAAACTCGAACCGCTGTGGGCTGAACCTTGGAAGAAATCTTTCACCGGCGGATCGGACGACAAAGGCGGTATCTATCTGGGTCGGGCTTGGACCGAAGCGGAGGGCCGGACGGCGCAGGAGTTCCTTGCCGCCTTGCGCGAAGGAAAGTGCCGTCCGGGAGGAGAGGGCGGCGGGCCGCTTGTCATGGCCCACAGCCTTTACAGCGTCATTTTCGAATTTGCCGGCGCGCGTCTGGCCAAGGGCTCGCAGAAACCGGCCGCCGCGTTGCTCGAAAAAATGGCCGGACGCTTCATGGAAGGCAAAGACCCGACGCGGTTCACCCTGACCGAAAAACTCGGCTTCCTCGCCCAAGGCATCGCCACGGGAAAAATTTGGGAAGTCGCCCTGCCGGGCAATGCGTCGCTTTGGAAGGAGCTGGCCGATGCGGTGGGCAAACCGGGCATGCGCTCGGCCATCGAAAAAGCGACCGAAGGTGTGACCGAACCCGAGCGCCGCGCCTTCCTCACGGCCAATCTTCTGGTCAATCAGCTGGCGTTCCGCTTCTTTTCCCAATTCATCGCGCAATTGCAGGCCGGACGGCTCATCGAGAGCCTGCAGTTCGTCGGTTCGCTCGTCCCGTTGGCCCTCGGTCTTGCCCCGTATTTCTACGCGTTCCGCTCTCCGGGCCGCGCCGAATTGCGACCGCTCTGCCAGAGCACCTGCGGGGAAGTCCCGGCCACCCTGCGCAACCACAAACGCATCTGGTTCACCGACACGCTGGAGGACGTCAACGGCGTCTCCACCACGATCCGCAAAATGACCGCTGCGGCGCGGGCCGAAGGATTCGATCTCACCGTGGCCACATCGCGCGGCGAAGTGGCGCCGAGCAATATCCCGATCAAGAATTTCCAGCCGGTCGGCGAATTCGAACTTCCCGAATACGAACTGCAGAAACTGAGCTTCCCTCCCGTGCTGGAAATCGTCGATTACGTGCAGCGCGAGGGCTTCACCGAGGTGATCATCAGCACGCCGGGTCCGATCGGGCTGTGCGCGTTGCTCGCGGCGAAGATTCTCGGATTGAAAACGAGCGGCATTTACCACACCGACTTTCCGCAATACGTGCGCATCCTGACCGACGACTCGTGGATGGAGACCCTCACTTGGAATTTCATGCAGTGGTTCTACGAGCAGATGGACGTCGTTTACGTCAATTCCGGTGACTACCGCCAGGCGCTCGAGGCGCGCGGGATCAAAGCTGATCGCATCCATATTCTCCCGCGCGGCCTGGACACGGAGTTGTTCAGTCCTTCCCGCCGTGACGAAAGCTTCTGGCCAAAACGCGGGTTGCGCGACGGCGAGATCGGTCTCCTTTATGCCGGGCGGGTCTCCAAAGAAAAGAAACTCGACCTCTTCGCCTCGGCGGTCCGCAAACTCAAAGCAGAGGGACTCCCCGTGCGGGGCCTGGTCATCGGTCACGGTCCGTACTCCGCGGAATTCGAGAAGAGTTTTCCCGAAGCGATTTTCACCGGCTATCTGACCGGTGAAGAGTTGGCGCGGGCCTATGCTTCGGCCGATGTTTTCGTTTTTCCCAGCACGACCGACACCTTCGGCAACGTCATCCTCGAGGCGCAGGCGGCCGGTTTGCCGTGCGTGGTGTCCGACCAAGGCGGACCGCGCGAGCTGGTCACCGACGGGGCGGATGGTTTTGTCACGCGCGGCGGTGATCTCACCGGGTTATGCGACGCCACGCGCCGGCTGTGTGCGGATCAGGATAGGCGTCGCACCATGGGCGCCGCGGCAAGAAAGCGCGTGGAAGACCGCAGCTGGCCGAACGCAGCGCAGCGGTTTTGGGAGATCACGGCGTGAAAAGCAGGAGCGGTGGATGCTGCTTCTACTTTTTATCGGCGACGAGTTGCCGGATCAGCGACTCGTAGCCTTGGCGCGCATTCAGCGTGCGCAGCCGACCTTGTTTGTCGAAGACAAAGGCTGTGGGCAACGCGTTGATGCCGAGGCGGCGGACCAAGGGATCTTCCCAACCTGCACCCGAACAGGCTGTCGGCCATTCGGACAATCCGAGTTTCTGCAAGGTCTCGCCGGCGTTGGCCGTCTTCTTGTCCAGGCTGACCGTGGCAATACTCACGCGCCCGTCCGGCAAACTGCGGGCAAATTTGGCGAACTCGGCCAGCCAGGCAACCGAGGGCGGCGACCAACCGGCCCAGAAAACGACCACCGTGACGCGACCCTTTTCCTCGGCCAACAACCAGCGTCCGCCCCGCAGCGTGTCGAAGGAAAGATCCATCGTCTGGCCGAGCAGCCCGAGCCGGGTCAGATCGTCTCTGATCCGTTGTCTGGTCGCATCGTCGCGGGCCAAGCTTTCGGCCTGCTCGAGGAGTTTCCGTTTCCGCGAGGGTTGATCGTCGAGCAGCGTGGCTGCCTCGGCCAGCAGGCGGGCGGCGCGACGGTCTTCGGGATAGTTGCCGGCGAAGTTCTGCGCCGATTCCACGATGGTGTTGCGGGCGTTGGCTGTTTCGACCGGACGCCCGGCGGCGGCAAGGTTGACCGTTTGCATCGTGGTGGTGATGCGTTGGAAGGCGGCGTCGGCACGGACTTTGGAAGGCGCGGATTTGAGGCGCTCGATCGCGGCCAGTCGCTGCAGGGCCTTGTCCACCCGCATTCGATCCGAGAGCGAGGCGCCCAGTGTGGATTGGATGCCGGCGTATTCGATTTCCGCCTGATAGCGCCGGGGATCGTCAGGATAGCGGGTGATAAACTCACCGAGCGCCCGTTCCTGCGCGGCCAGGTGGGCGCGCATGCGTTGCACGACTTGCTCGGGTGCTTCATCCGGAGGTTTTCCGGGGCCTTGGCGCAGCTTCTCGAGGTTCGCCCACGCGCTATCGGCGTCCGTGGCGGCGAGGGCAGAGGTTGGCAGGAGCAGGGCGAGGAGGAAGACTTTCATGGCGCGGGGGATTCCGGGAGACGTATGGTCACGATCATGGGACGGTGATCGCTGGCGACAAACCAGTTTTTTTCGCGGCGGAGACCCGTCCCGCCGCGCTGCACGAGCCGGCGCAGCGGCTGGTTGACCATGACATAATCGATGCGGGAATATTCGCCGCTTTCTTCCCAGTGGTAAGTCCATTGGTCCCCCAGGCGGTCGGCGAGGGGGAGAATGGCCAGTGAACGGCGTGTCCCGGGACGTCCGGCCACGCCTTTGACCACCGGGGAATTTTTGGTGTCGTTGAAATCCCCGAAAACGAGGAGCGGTGCCTCAGGCGCGCTCTCGAGGATTTTTTCGACGCGCTCGCGCAAGATGAGCGATTCGGCGCGCCGGAATGCCGCCTGATCGTATTGGGGCACGACGCGCGATGACTTCAGGTGCACTCCGAGGATGCGCAACGGAAAGTCCGCGCGCGCTTGCACCGTGACATCGAGGATGCCGCGACGCACGCGCTGGGAAAGGCCTTCGAGTCGGAATGTCGTGCGCGTGTCATGCTGCACCTCGAGAGGAAACCGGCTGAGGAGTGCGACGTGCCGTTCCCGGTCGGGTCCGTTCACCCAGGCGGTGTGCGGCAGGGTCAAACCGGCCTTCTGCAAACGTTGCTGCAAATCGGCCAGATCCTTGCGCGTGCCGATCTCGTTGAGACCGAGGATATCGGGACGGATTTTGCGCAGTGTCTCGACCACCGCCGCGATGGACTCGGGGGATTTGGCCGGAGTCGTCGTGCGTCCTTCGGCATCCCGGACCGGCTGCAGCAGGTAATTGCGGAGATTCCACGCGGCGAAAACGATCCGGTCGGGACTTTCCGCCGCAATCCCCGGGGGAACAAGCAGGCAGCCCAGCGCGGCCGCGAGGATGGCGCGCGGCGCGGACACGGAGGATCAGGCCGGTTTGTGCGGCTCCTTGTCGGGAGCTTCCTTGACCTCGAGCGCGGCCGCGGTCTTTTTCACTTCGCGGTCGAGTTCCTCGCGCGCTTTGCGGAATTCGTTGATGCTTTGACCGAGTCCTTTGGCCAGCTCCGGCAGGCGTTTGGCGCCGAAAAGGACGAGGATGATGAGGAGAATGAACAAAATCTCCGGCCATCCGGGGGCGGTAAAGGCGAGCAGAGGAGTCATCGCTTCACGCTATGTCCGCCCGCGGCAAGGTGCAACCGCGAATGTTTTTCACTTCTGGTAGAGGGTGACGAGGCGGGCCAGCAGGACCGCGGGATAGAGCTGTCCGACCAGCGCCTCCAGCGTGGTCATGGAGCGGGCAATGGGGTGGACCGGCAGGATGTCGCCGACCCCCAAGGTGGTGAGGGTGGTGAAGCTGAAATAGATCAATTCGGAGATGGGAGGCTCGCCGTATTGCGTGGACGGATTGAAGTAAAACGAGCCCGGTTGGAAGAGGTAGATGAGGATGTAGAACTCGCCCCAGAGGATGCCGAGGAGGAGATACACGGCGATGGCGCCGTAGATGCGGTAAATGGTGATCCCGCCGCCGCGGAAAACGCGCGCGATGATCAGCCACGACAGCACGAAGAAAAAGAGCGCGGAGGCCGCGGCCGCGATGATGTGAACCGCGTGTTCGCGGATGAAAAAATGCAGCCAGTGCGAGGTGAAGGCCAAACCGGCCAGCACGACCATGCCGAGCCGCGCTCCTTTGTGCTTGGTCGTGGCCAGCACGCCGAGCACCAGCACGATGGAAAACGACCAGGCGGCCAGCGTGTCTGTTTTGCCGTCCTTGCCGGCCAGCGGGTAGATGAAGAATCCGTAGAGAACGAGGAAGATGAGGAGCGCGGCGAGACTGTTGTCGGAATCGGCCCAACGGTGCCATCCCTGCCGCGCCTTGGTGACGTGTTTGTGGATCATGCCGCCGGTTCGCACTCGCGTTTCGGGTCGCGGGCCAGCAGGCGCATCAATCCGTCGCGCGGGGAAAGATTATCGAAAAGCACGGCATGCACGGTGTCGAGCAGCGGGGTGTCGAGTCCGAGTTTGCGCGCTTCTCCGTAGGCGCTGCGCGCGGTGGGAACACCTTCGGCAACCATGACCATTGACTTCTGGATCTCGGCCAGCGATTCGCCTTTGCCGAGGCGCTCGCCGAGTCCGCGGTTGCGGCTGTGCACGCTGAAGCACGTGACGATGAGGTCTCCGAGTCCGCTCAGTCCGTAGAAGGTTTCCGGCTTGCCGCCGAGCTTGGTGCCGAGCCGGATCAATTCGGCCAGCGAGCGCGTGACCAGGGCCGACTTGGCATTGTCGCCCAAGCCGAGACCGTCGGAAATGCCCGCGGCAATGGCATAAATATTTTTCAGCGCCCCGCCCAGTTCCACCCCGGCCACATCGTCGCAGGAATAGGCGCGGAAGTTGCCCGTGCAGAAAAATTCGCGCAATTGGTCGGCGAGCTTGTGGTCGTCGGCCGCCACGACCGCGGCGGCGGGCGTGCCGCGGGCAACTTCCTCGGCGTGGTTCGGACCCGAGAGCGCGGCGACCGGATTGTCCGGGAAGAAGGCGCCGAGCACTTGGGTCATGAGCCGTCCCGTGTGGTGCTCGAGGCCTTTGGTGCAGCAGACGAGCGGCACGCCGGGCTTCACGCCCGCGCGCGACAGTTGCTCGCTCACGCCTTTGAGGAATTGCGAGGGCGGAACGACGACAATGAGATCGCCGTGCGCGGCGAGGGTCATGTCCGCCGTCGCGGTGATGCCGGAATGCAGCGTCACACCGGGCAGAAACTGACGGTTGGTGTGCGACTTGTTGATTTCCTCCACTTGGGCCGGATCGTGGGCCCAGATGGTCACGGGCAGTCCGTGTCCGGAAAGCAGTTGGGCCAGCGCGCTGCCCCAGCCGCCGGCGCCGATGACGGAAATGCTCTGCGGATTCATTATGGCGAAGGTTTGCGGTCGAAACGGTGTTCCGTGCCGGCCACCAGTCGTCCGATGTTGGAGCGGTGGCGCCAGATGGCAAGCGCGGCGATGAGCACGGAGAATCCGAGCAGCGGCCCGTTGCCGCCGCAGCCGTAAAACCAGAGTGCGCCCACCGCCACCGGCAAGGCGGCCGCGGCGCTGATCGAGGCGAGCGACACGTAACGCGTGGCGAAAAAGACGGCGAACCACACCGCGGCGATGGCCAGCACGGCCCAGGGCATGAGGGCAATGAGCACGCCGGCTGACGTGGCGATACCTTTGCCGCCTTTGAAGCCGAGCCACGGGGTGTAGTTGTGTCCGGCAATGACGGCGACGGCCGCGATGATGCCCGGCCACGCGGACGGACCGCCGAATTTCAAGGCCAACCAGACCGCGGCAAAACCTTTGAGCGCGTCGAAGACAAAGACGAGGATACCGAGCGGCTTGCCCAGCGTGCGGAAGACATTGGTCGCGCCGATGTTGCCGCTGCCGTGTTGGCGGATGTCGATGCCTTTGGCCCGGGCCACGAGGTAGCCGGTGGGGATCGATCCGAGGAGGAACGCGCCGGGGGCGATGAGTAGCGCGGTGAGCGGATCCATCTTGGGTCGCTTTCTACGCCCGGAACTTCTGTGCGATGGGGACGCGCCGGCCGATGCCGAAGGCTTTCGAGGTCACCTTGATTCCCGGCGCGGCCTGCTGGCGTTTGTATTCATTGGTGTCCACTTTGGTGGCGACCCAGCGCACGGTCTCCGGATCGAACCCCTGAGCCGTGATTTCGCCGGTCGTGCGTTGCTCCTCGACATAGAGCCGCAGGATTTCGTCGAGGACGTCGTAGGGTGGGAGGGTGTCCTGGTCCTTCTGGTCGGCCCGCAATTCGGCGCTGGGGGGCTTTTCGATCGTGTTGCGGGGAATGATCTCGTTGTGGCGGTTGATGTAACCGGCCAACTGGTAAACCATGGTTTTCGGCACATCGGAGATGAGCGCCATGCCGCCGGCCATGTCGCCGTAGATCGTGCAATAGCCGACGGCGAGTTCGCTTTTGTTGCCGGTCGAAATCACCATGCGGTTGAATTTGTTGGAGAGCGCCATGAGGGTCATGCCGCGCAGGCGGGCTTGCAGGTTTTCCTCGGTCAGGTCGGGTTGCTGTCCGGTAAAGACCTCGCGGAGTTGCCCGTTCATGGCGGCGAAGGATTCCCCGATGGAAATCTTGTGGCACGCGATGCCGAGATTGCCTGCGAGCGCGACCGAATCGTCGACGCTGCCCGGTGAGGAGAAGGGGCCGGGCATGGTGACGCCGAGGACATTCTCCTTCCCGAGGGCGGCCACAGCGAGCGCGGCCGTGACGGCGGAGTCGATGCCGCCGCTCAGGCCGATGACGACTTGTTTGAAGCCGCACTTGGCGAGGTAGTCGTGCAGACCGAGGACGAGTGCGTCGTGCACATCGGCGATGTCGCTGCGCTCGGCGGGAGGAAAGGGGATGGCGGCCGGCAAAGTGACGAGGGCGGTCTCCTCGCGGAATCCGGCGAGCTGCGCGGCAATGGTGCCGTCGCGGTCGAAGACGAGGGAGTGTCCGTCGAAGACCAGCTGGTCGTTGCCGCCGACGAGATTGGTGTAGACGAGCGGGACCTGGAGGCGGCGCGCGATCCCGGAGAGCATGGCGCGGCGCTTGGCCGGCTTGCCCGCCTCGAAGGGCGAGGCGCTGAGGTTGAGGAGGAGTTCGATGCCGGCTCTTTCCAATTGGCGGACGGGGCTTTGTCCGTAGTAGTCGCGGGGCAGGTATTCCGGCGTCCACAAATCCTCGCAGATGGTGATCGCGGTGCGGCGGCCGTTGATCTCGAGCACGGTGAGCTGTTCTGCCGGCGCGAAGTAGCGTCCTTCGTCGAACACGTCATAAGTCGGAAGCAGCGATTTGTGGGCCACGGCCACGCGCCGGCCGTTCTGCAGGACCACCGCGCTATTGTGGCAGGGGCGTCCGTGGGGCGACGTGCTCGGTTCTACCGTCCCGACGATGAGTGGAACGCTGCCGGTGTCGGCGGCCAAGGCGCTGACATGACGCTCGGCCGCGGCGATGAAGCCGGAGTGGAAGACGAGGTCCATCGGCGGATACCCACAGACAGCCAACTCGGGCGTTATGACAAAGTCCGCGCCTTTTTTGACCAGCTCGCGGTAAGCGCGCAGGATTTTGTCCGTGTTGCCGGCAAAATCCCCGACCGTGGTGTTGATTTGGGCGAGGCCGGGTTTCAAGAGAAGCGAGGGCTGAGATCTGAGTTTGAAACTTGAGTGACGGGGTGTTTCCTCACTGAAAACTGTAAACTGAATACTGCCAACTCCGGCTGCTGCGCAGCCGGCTACCAGAACCCCCACTGGCCGGTCTGCAGGATGTAGAGGCCGAGGCCGAGATTGGTCACGGCGTGGGCCAGGACGCAGCAGGCGAGACTGCGGGTTTTCACGGCGAGCAGGTTGTAGATGGCGCCGGTGAGGAGGGCGGGGATGAAATCGGGTCCGAAATGGGCCAGGCCGAACATGACGGTGACCACGCCGAAGGAGAACCAGGAGAACGTGCCGAACGGGACTTTGGTGAAATCTTCTTTGATCAGGTAACGCAGGAGGAAGCCGCGCCAGAAAATTTCCTCGAGCAGGGGCACGACGATGACGAGCCGGACGAAACGCAGGATGAGCGTTCCCCAATAAAGGGCGGCCGAACCGGCGAAGAGCCCCGGGTTGAATCCGTCGGTGCGGGGCTCGGCGCCAAGGAGCCATTGGGGCGAGATCCAGAGGGCGAGGACAACGAGGCCGGTGAGGACGGCGGTGATGACGTGCCATTCCGCGCCCCACTCGTAGGTTTTCCAGAACCAGACGAGCAGCGCGCCGCAGAGGATGGTCTGCAGCGGAAAGACCCAATATTTCGGTTCGGCCAGCCAGAGAGGGGCGTTTTCGGCCGGGGCAAAGGACTGCACAAGGGAGATAAGGGCCAGGCCGCCCATGAAAACGGCGAAGGGCAGCACGTAGGCCCAGAGGGCGCGGGAGTCCAAAGCGGGGCGGGGATCAGTCATACCAACCCCCTTGTGCCGCAAAACCGCCTTGACCGGCAAGCCTGCGCGGACAACCTATAGAGAGTCCGCGGGCATAGTTTAGTGGTAAAACTCCAGCCTTCCAAGCTGGCTATGAGGGTTCGATTCCCTCTGCCCGCTCTCTCCCGGGCTGCGGGCGGGACTGACGCCATGGACATCACCGCTTATCTCGACGAATACCGCCGGTTGTTGGAACAGCCGCAGTGGGCCGTGCTCATGGAACGTTTCAAGCAGCGTGTGCTCGAGGCCCGGGCGGGCGGCGGCAAGCTGATGCTGGCCGGCAACGGGGCCAGCGCGTCGATCGCCAGCCATCTGGCCACGGACTTCGCCAAGCAGGGCGGCGTGCGCGCCATGGCTTTCAACGATGCGAACCTCATTACCGCTCTGGGCAACGATTGCGGCTACGAGAACTGGATCGCGCGGGCGGTCGAGATCTACGCCGATCCGCACGACATCCTCGTGCTCATCAGCAGCAGCGGCCGCTCGCCCAATGTGGTCAACGCGGCGCGCGCCGCCGCGGATCGCGGGCTCTATGTCGCGGCTTTCACCGGCTTCGAGGCCGGCAACCCGCTGGGGGCCGCCGCGGACATCAACTTCTGGGTCGACAGCCGTGCCTACAACATCGTCGAGTGCACGCACATGATCCTGCTGGCCGGCATCGTCGATCTGCTGGTCGGACGTTCCGAATACGGGGTGGCGGATTAGCCCGCCGGCCCTTTTCCCCCCGGCCGTGAATATCCTCGGTTTGTCCGCTTTCTATCACGACAGCGCCGCGGCGCTGGTGCGGGACGGGGAGATCCTCGCCGCGGCCCAGGAGGAGCGGTTCACGCGCAAGAAGCACGACGAGCGCTTTCCGGAACATGCCCTCCGCTACTGCCTCGAGACGGCAGGCCTCCAAGCCTCCGACCTCGATGCGGTCATTTTTTACGAAAAGCCGCTGCTCAAGTTCGAACGTCTCCTCGAGACTTACCTGGCTTATGCGCCCCGCGGGCTGTTCTCTTTCTTCCGCGCCATGCCGCCGTGGTTGCAGCAGAAGCTGCACCTGCCGCGGGAAATCGACCGGGGGCTGGGCGGCGGATATGCCGGCCCGATTTATTTCTGCACGCACCACGAGGCGCACGCGGCCAGCGCGTTTTATCCCAGTCCGTTCGGCGAAGCGGCCATCCTCACCATGGATGGCGTGGGCGAGTGGGCCACGACCAGCTGGGGCACCGGCCGCGGCAATGCGATCGAACTCCGCGGCGAGATCCGCTTCCCGCACTCGCTCGGCCTGCTTTACAGCGCGTTCACCTCTTACTGCGGCTTCCGCGTCAACTCCGGGGAATACAAGCTCATGGGCCTCGCGCCCTACGGCGAACCGCGCTACGCCGGTCTCATCCGCCGTCACCTCATCGATCTCCGGGAAGACGGATCCTTCCGTCTTGATATGGCCTATTTCAACTACTGCCAGGGCCTCACCATGACCAACCGCCGCTTCCACCGCCTGTTCGGCGGACCGCCGCGCCGGCCGGACAGCGAGCCGACGCAGCGCGAGATGGACCTCGCGGCGAGCATCCAACTCGTCACGGAGGAAGCCATGCTCAACATCGCCCGGCACGTGCACCGCGAGACCGGGCTGCCGGACCTTTGCCTGGCCGGCGGGGTGGCCCTCAATTGCGTCGGCAACGGGCGCATCCTGCGCGAAGGTCCTTTCGAGAATATCTGGATCCAACCCGCCGCGGGCGATGCCGGCGGTGCGCTCGGTGCCGCGCTCTGGTGCTGGTATCACCAACTGGGAAATGCACGCACGCCGCAGCCGCGCGACAGCCAGCAAGGCTCGTATCTCGGCCCGGCCTTTTCCCCGGCGCAAGTCCGCGCGGAACTCGGGGCGCTGAATGCAGTCTGCGAGACATTCGCCACGGAGGAGCAACTGGCGGACGCGATTGCTGCGGCCTTGGACGAAGGAAAAATCGTGGGCCACTTCGCCGGCCGTGCCGAATTCGGTCCGCGCGCCCTCGGCCACCGTTCGTTGCTCGGCGACCCGCGCCGTCCGGACATGCAGACGCGCATGAACACGGCGATCAAGTTCCGCGAGTCCTTCCGTCCGTTCGCCCCCGCGGTCCTCGAAGGCCGGCAATCCGATTATTTCGACCTGACCGCCGCGAGTCCTTACATGCTGCTCGTCGCGCCCGTGCGTGCCGACCGGCGCGGGCCGTCCGCGCCGGGGGAAGAGCGGCTCTCCGGCCTGGCCCGGCTGAAGGCGCTGCGCGGCGACTTGCCCGCGGTCACCCACGTCGACCACTCGGCGCGGGTGCAAACGGTCGGCGCGGACCGTTCGCCGCGTTTCCATGCCATCCTCCGCGCCTTCGAGCGGCGGACCGGCTGCCCGGTGCTGGTCAACACGAGCTTCAACATCCGCGGCGAACCGGTCGTGCATACCCCGTCCGAGGCCTATCGCTGCTTCATGTTCACCGACATGGACGTGCTGGTCGTGGAGGACTGCCTGCTGCGCAAGGAGGCTCAACCGCCGCTGGAGGGGGCGGCGGCCTACCGCCGCCGGTTCGGGGCTGCCGACTGACCGGGCCGCGCCCCGCTTGCCAGCCGCGCACCTTCGCGGCAAGCTTGCGTCCATGGCCCGTCGCCGTTCCTTCCTCGCCGAGCTGTTCGACTTCATCCTCGCGCACAAGGCGTGGTTGCTGGCGCCGATCATCCTTGTCCTCGTGCTGGCCGGCCTGCTCATCATCCTCGGCGGCACCAAGGCGGCCCCGTTCATCTACACGCTTTTCTGACCGCGCCGCCGGCTGCGCCGCCCGACCATGACCACCGTTTGGAAACCTTCGCCCCGGGAACTGCGCCAGTGGGCGCTGCTGACCGGCCCCGCGCTCGGCGTGGCCGGCGCGCTTTTTTACTTCGTCGACTGGGGTGTTTTTGCCGCCGGCCGCAGCCTGGCCAAATTCTTCTGGGGCTTCGGCGCTTTTGCTTTCCTCACCGCCATCACGGGCACCCGTCTGGGTTTGCCCGCCTATTGGTTCTGGACGGCCGTGATCCGCGTGATCAGCGAGGTGATCACGCACCTCGTGCTGGCCGCGGTTTTTTTCGGCGTGGTCACGCCGCTGGCCCTCGCCGCGCGCCTCTGCGGGCGCGACCGTTTGCAATTGCGGAACGCCGGGCACGCCGCGGGATGGCATGCCATCGATCCGGAGCACCGTCATGATCCACGCCGGACTTTTTGAATCGTCGGCTCGTTGTGTTTTTTCCCGGCGCCGCTCCGGCGCCTCGGCCGTGCCGCGGATTGGGGGGATCGATCCATGAAAGCGGTCATCGGGGCGGTTCTGGCGCGGTGTCCGCGGGCCTCCGCGGGCCACACCTGCGCGGTGATGAACTGGGTCAAGGCGCTCGAGTCGCTCGGGTGGGAAGTGTGGATCGCGGAACATCTTTCATCCTGCGAACTCGAACCGCCCGCCGCGGGGAGTGCGCGCAGTCCGCAGGAAGACTTCTGGCACGAGACGGCGGCCGAGTTCGGCTTGGCCGACCGCCAATGCCTGATCATCGACGGACAAAGCCCCGACCTCGCGGCTTTCCGCGATTTCTGCGCGGGGGCGGATTTGTTTTTGAATTACTCGGGTCAATTCAAACGCCTCGACCTGCTCGGCGATCGCATCACCAAGGGCTATCTCGACGTCGATCCGGGCTTCACGCAACTGTGGGTCGAAACCTGCGGCACGGACATGAACTTCGCGGGGCACGATTTGTTTTTCACCGTCGGCTCGAACTTCCGATCGCCGAACCTGCGTTTGCCGCGCACCGGGCAGGATTGGATCCCGCTCGTGCCGCCGGTCCCGGGCGTCCACTGGCGCGAACGCCTTGCCGCGGCGGGTGGGGCGGACGACCGCAAAGCGTGGACCACTGTCTCGCACTGGTATGGCTACAACGACCTCGTGTGGGAGGGGAAGACCTACGGCGGCAAACGCGACAGTTTGCATGCCTTGGCCGGTCTCCCGCACAGGAGTGGAGTGCCGTTTTGCATCGCCAGCGATTTGCAACCGGGATGGGAAGACTACGATGCCTATGTCAGCGGCGGATGGAACTTGATTTCCTCCGCGGACGTCTGCCGCGATGTGGATTCCTATTTGCGCTTCATCGCCGGTTCGCGCGGCGAGATCGGCGTGGCCAAGGGCGGCTATGTCGTCTCGCGCGGCGGATGGATCAGCGATCGCAGCGTGATCTATCTCGCTCTGGGGAGACCTGTCGTTCTCCAAGACACCGGTTGGCCCGAAGTGGTGCCGCCGCGTCCCGGGTTGTTGCCGTTCGACGATGGGAACGACGCTGCGAAGCGGATCGCGGAAGCGGAGAAAAATTTGGACGCACAAAGTGCCGGCGCGCGCGAGTTGGCCGACACCGTTTTCAGTCCAGCCTCCGCTCTGGCCCCGGTCTTCGAGCGCCTGCGCTGAAAAAGAGTGCTCGGGAAGGGAGTCGAACCCTTACTCCTTACGGAACTGGATCCTAAGTCCAGCGCGTCTGCCAATTCCGCCACCCGAGCGAGTCTGGGTTTATTAGCATGGAGCTTTCGGGTCTTCCAGTCGTTGCCGAAAAGAGTCTGACGCCGGTCAAGAGTATCATTGGTTGTCATATCTTGAAAATTCAGGTTGCGTGTTGCCGGTGGTCCGCTAGTTTTGGCCGCTTTTACCCATGCCTATCCGCTTTTCGCCCAAACCGGCGCGTGCCCTGCTCCTGATTGCTTTCTTCGGCTCTGTTTTCCTCGCGGCCTCGGCGGTCGTGTCCGAGGCGGTGCCTGCGCAACATGAAGGGTCCGAGCTTCCAACCTTGCTCGAGGCGCGGCAGATCGTGCAGGTCGACCGGCATGAGGAGGTCCGACCGGACGCCGCGGAGGTTTCCGGTTCGGCCCCCGAGGGTGCTCCGGGGGTCAAGGTGACCCGCACCCGCCGGCCTCGTCCGGGGTTTCTCGAGCTGCTTTTCGGCCGGGCCGTGCCCGAGAACCAGCCGGCGGAGATCGAAATGGACGCGCGCATGCTCGAGGCGGCGGACTTGGCCCAGCGGGCCGCGCGTCGCTCGTCGATCAACCGTTGCTGGCGCTACGTCAAGCGCGCGCTCCAGGCGGCTGAAGTGGTGGATTGCTACCCGCAGACCGCCTTGGCCAAGCAGGCGGCGATCGAACTCCCCAAGCGCTACGGTTTCGCGCGCCTCGAGGTCGATGATCCTTTCGCGGCCCCGGTCGGGGCGGTGCTGGTCTACGGCGGTCGCGGGGCCGGTCACGTGGAAATCCGCACGGCAAAGGGATTCGTCAGCGACCACGCGTCGCCCAAGCCCTCGCCGCGTCCGTTGATCGGGGTTTTCGTCAAACCGCTCGAAGGCTGACCGTCCCGCTCGCGGATTCCCGCTTGCGCCGGCCGCCATCGCGGTCTTTATTTCCGTCAAGCGCGGTTCCTCATGAAAAAAATTCTGTTCTCGGCGTCGGTGCTCGCGGTTGTTGGCGCGGGCGAGGCTTGGTCCCAAGCGGTCTATTTCGGACAAGGTTGCACCCCCGCGCCGCGGCCGGCCTTTGCCGCGGCATGGAATGGCGGCGCGTGGCAGGTCGGCGCTTCGTGGGGCGGCGGATGGGGTGGCGGCTACGCGGCACCCGTCTACTGCGCCCCGGTGGTCCGTCCGGTGGTCGTGCCGGTCTGGACCGGCGGCTTCAATTGTTTTCCGGCACCGGTCATCACTTCCTACGGGAGTTACGGGGAGCCGATCTACCGCAGCTCGTCCACGTTCGTCGGGCCCCGCCGCTACGGCGCTGCGCCGATCGTGGCGGATCCCGTCTTCCGTGCCTCCGCGCCGGTCTCTCCTGTCCGTGCGGTGACCGTGGCGAGGTGACGGTCAGTCGGTGCGCATGGCCTGACGCAGCACCGCGGCGAAAAAGAGCCGGACGTCGTCCGGCAAAGTGGCGCCGAAATTCCCGCGGCGTCCCTCGTGCTTGAGGATGATGTTTTGCGTGCAGCGTCCGCGCCGAGTGTCACGAGCGGAGCGGACGGCCTAAAGCTTGGCCTGCGCCCCGCCGCCCGCGGCGTGGCGGCGTTCCGCTTCCTTGACGATGGCGTCCACCGTGTTGGAGGCCTCTTTGAGGGCCTGGTTGCGCAAGCCGGCGACGAGTTTGGTCGCGGGTTCGACGTGGTTGGCGTAGCAGATGACGGAGGTCTCGCCGTGCGGTTCGACGCGCAGTTTGCCGACGGCCGATTTGGCGAAGAGGGATTCGAGCAGGTTCCAATGCACGGTGTAGCCCTGGGGGGTTTTTTCGTAGCGGTTGCGCACGAGGTAATTGATGGTGAAGAGCACGGGAAGCTTCACCGTGTAGCGGACGTCCTTGGTGTTGCCGTCGGGCTGGTTTTCGACCACGGCCGATTTGAGGTTGTGGATGAAGCTGTCGGCATTCTCGTAGTCGAGGAACAGGTCGGTCACGCCCTGCGGGGTGGCGTTGACTTTGCGGTAGATGCGGACTTCGGGCCAGGTGGCGCCGGGTTTGTCGATGGCGATGAGGACATTGCCGCCCGACTGGAGTTTGGCCCGGTCTTGGGCGCTCAATTCGTTGACTATGGAAGCCGGGCAGGTGGCAGCCAGGGCGAGGGCGGCGAGGAGCAAGGCGGGCGATTTGCGCATGGCAGTATAGACAGGGGCGGGCGGTTTTTCGTTCATTCAGCAATCTGGTTGCCCGATCAGAGCCGTGTTAGCAAGAAGTCCGTGCAAATCGACATCCTCACCCTCTTTCCCGCCATGGGCGAGGGGATCCTCGGCGAAAGCATGCTCCGGATCGCCCGCGAAAAAGGGCTGGCCGACATCCGCCTGCGCAATTTGCGTGACTGGGCCCCGGGCAAGCACCGGGTGACCGACGAACCGCCCTACGGCGGGGGCGCCGGCATGGTGCTCAAGGTCGAACCGATCGCCAAGGCACTCGACGAACTGCGCGGTCCGGAGTCACGCGTCATTTTGCTCTCGGCCCAAGGCGCGCGCTTCGACCAGGCCGCCGCCCGGAGACTCTCGGGGGAAAAACACCTCATCATGCTGTCCGGACACTACGAGGGCGTGGATCAACGCGTGGCCGACCACCTCGTCGACGAGGAAATTTCCCTCGGCGATTACGTCCTGACCAACGGCACGCTGTCCGCGCTCGTCGTGGCCGATGCGGTCGTGCGCCTCCTTCCCGGGGTCCTCGGCGACGAGCAGTCGGCGGCGGACGAATCGTTTTCCCACGGGCTCCTCGAATATCCGCACTACACGCGGCCTGCGGAATTCCGGGGCTGGAAAGTGCCCGATATTTTGCTCTCCGGAAACCACGCCGCCATCGAGGCTTGGCGGCGCGAGCAGGCGCGCGCGCGCACGCACCAGCGGCGCCCGGATCTCTGGAATCCGTGACACGCGCCGGCATCCGTGTAATTTGATACGGACGTTTAATCTTCGGTCTCCGATTCTCCATGAAACTCAAGCCCTTCCTCATCGCGCTGGCCATCGTCCTTGCTTTGGCCGGTGCGGTGGCCGGGATCAAAGCGCTCCAGATCGGGGCTTTGATTGCTTCCGGGGAAAAGGAACAGGCGCCGGTCGAGACGGTCAGCACGGCGGCGGCCGAAGGGCAGCGCTGGGAGCGTTCGGTCGAGTCCGTCGGTTCGCTGCGCGCGGTGCAGGGCGCGGAATTGAGCACCGAGGAATCCGGCGTGGTCGCGGCCATCCGTTTCGAAAACGGCCAGGAGGTCCAAGAGGGCGATCTTTTGGTCGAACTGGACACCCAGACCGAGCAGGCGAACTTGCGGTCGGCCGAGGCCGAGCAGGACCTGGCGCGGACGGTTTACGAGCGCACCTTGCGGCTGCGACAGAACAGCACCGTGCCGCAGTCCGACCTCGACGCCGCGCAGTCGCAGTTGCGCAAAATGACGGCGCTGGTCGAGCAGTTGAAAGCGACCATCCGGAAAAAGCAGATCAGCGCGCCCTTCAGCGGGCGTCTCGGCATCCGCGAAGTCAACGTCGGGCAATTCGTCAACCACGGCGACCGCATTGTCTCGCTGCAATCGCTTGATCCCATCTACATCGACTTTCTCCTCCCGCAGCAGCTCATCGCGGGGTTGCGTCCGGGCCAGCCGGTCAAGGTCATCACCGACGTCTATCCCGACCGGTCCTTCGCCGGCGAGTTGACTGCGATCAACGCCGAGATCGACCGCGTGACGCGCAACATCCGGCTGCAGGGAACCTTGGCCAATCCGCAGGGCGCGTTGCGTCCGGGCATGTTCGCGCGCGTCATACTCACCCTGGGCGAGCCGGAAGACGTGGTGGCCGTTCCCGCCACGGCGGTGCTGAGCGCGCCCTACGGCGACACGGTCTTCGTGGTGAGCGGAAAAACCGACGAAGAGGGAAAAAAGACCCTGGTCGCCGAGCAGCGCTTCGTGCGCACCGGCCGCGCGATGGGCGATTTTGTCTCGGTGACGGAAGGGGTGAAGGCCGGGGAGACGGTGGTGACAGCGGGTGTTTTCAAGCTGCGCAACGGCGCGACGATTGAAGTGAACAACGAATTGGCGCCGGAGCCTTCGCTGACGCCGGCTCCCGCCGATACATGAGCCTGCGCCGTCTGGCCCGGCCGGGCAACGGCTCGGGAAACTTCACGGATCTGTTCATCCGCCGTCCGGTGCTCGCCGTGGTGGTGGCCCTGCTCCTGCTGGTGGCGGGCACCCAGGCGATTTTCACGCTCACCGTCCGGCAGTATCCGCGCAGCGACAACGCGTCGGTCACCATCACCACGGTTTACATCGGGGCCAACGCGGAGCTGGTCCGCGGCTTCATCACCACGCCGATCGAGCGGGCCATCGCCTCGGCCGACGGCATCGATTACCTCGAGTCGCAAAGTTCGCAGGGCCTTTCCGTCATCACCGCGCGGCTCAAGCTCAACCATGATCCCACCGATGCGTTGGCCGAGATCAGTTCCAAGGTGGACCAGGTGCGCAGCGACTTGCCGCCGGAGGCGGAGGTGCCGGTCCTCAATATCGTCAGCGCCGATTCCGAGCGCGCCGCGGCTTACCTGCGTTTTGTCTCCGACATCCTGCAACCGAACGAAATCACCGACTACCTGGCGCGGGTGGTGCAGCCGCGGCTGACCGCGGTGCCGGGGGTCCAGCGGGCGGAAATTCTCGGGGGACGGGTGTTTGCCATGCGCATCTGGCTCAAGCCGGAGCGGATGGCCGCGCTCAATATCAGCCCCGCGCAGGTGCGGCGGGCCCTGGCCGGCAACAACTACCTCTCCGCCGTGGGCCAGACCAAGGGCGCGCTGGTCACGGTCAACCTCACGGCGAACACCGATCTGCGGACCGTCGGGGAATTCAAAAACCTGGTCCTGCGCGAAAGCGGCGGCGCCGTGGTCAGACTCGAGGACGTGGCGGACGTGGTGCTCGGCGCGGAGGACTACGATTCCGCCGTGCGCTTTTCCGGCGAGCAGGCCGTCTTCATGGGCGTGTGGGTCATGCCGACGGCCAACACGCTTGACGTGATCAAAGCGGTCCGGGCGGAGCTGGAAAAACTCAAAAAAGAACTTCCCGCGGGCTTGGACGCCGGGATCGGCTACGATTCCACGGTTTACATCACCGGCGCCATCACCGAGGTGCTCAAGACGCTGGCCGAGACGCTGCTCATCGTGGTCATTGTCATATTCCTTTTCCTCGGTTCGGTGCGCGCGGTGCTCGTTCCGGTGGTGGCCATCCCGCTGTCCATCCTCGGCGCCATCTTTCTCATGCAGGCCTTCGGCTTCACCGTGAACCTCCTCACTTTGCTGGCCATCGTGTTGTGCGTGGGCCTGGTCGTCGACGACGCGATCGTCATCGTGGAAAATGTGGAACGCCACATGGCCAACGGTTTGGCGCCGTTCGACGCGGCGCTCAAGGGCGCGCGGGAGCTGGTCGGCCCGGTCATTTCCATGACCATCACCCTCGCTGCCGTGTATCTGCCGATCGGGCTGCAGGGCGGTCTCACCGGATCCTTGTTCCGCGAGTTCGCCTTCACCCTGGCCGGGGCGGTCTTCGTTTCCGGCATCGTGGCGCTGACCATTTCCCCGGCGATGAGCGCGAAGCTGCTCAAGCCCGGTTTTCAAGAGCACGGCCTGGCCGGCGTGATCACCCGCGGGTTCAACCGCCTGCGCGATGTCTACGGCGCGGCCCTGGACAAAGTTCTCGCGGCGCGTCCGGCGGCCTATTTCGTCTGGGCCGTCATCGCGTTCCTCTGCCTGCCGATGTTCATCATGTCGCCCGGCGAGCTGGCCCCGGACGAGGACCAGGGGGTCATCTTCGGCATTGTCGAGGCGCCGGCCAACGCCACGCTGGAGGAGACGGCGCGCTATGCCGATGCGGCGACGCGCATTTTCCTCGATACCCCGGAGGCGGCCTACACCTTCCAGCTGACCCAGCCGACCTCGGGGTTCGGCGGCATGGTGCTCAAGCCGTGGAGCGAACGCGAGCGGACGCCGAAAGAAATCCTGCCCGATGTCGCGCAGCAACTTTCGCGTCTGGCCGGGGTGAACATGTTTCCCGTCACGCCCCCGGCGTTGCCGGGCGGGGGGAATTTTCCCGTGGAATTCGTCCTCGCCTCGACCGCCGAGCCGCGGCAAATCCTCGAGATCGCGCGCGAGCTGCAGAAAAAAGCGACGGCCAGCGGGATGTTCGCGTTCCCGCCGATCATCGACACGAGGATCGACCAGCCGCAGGCGGAAATCGTCCTCGATCGCGACAAGGTCGCCTCCTACGGACTCGACCTCCGGCAGATCGGGGAAGATGTCTCCGCCATGGTGGGCGGGAATTATGTCAACCGCTTCAACATCGGCGGACGCAGCTACAAGGTCATCCCCCAGATCAAGCGGGCCGGCCGGCTCAACCCCGACCAGTTGCAGAGCATTTATGTCACCGGACCGGAAGGCCGCCTCATCCCGCTCGGCTCGGTGGCCACGCTCGAAACCACGGCGCAGCCGCGCTCGCTCAACCGTTTCCAGCAGCTCAACGCGGTCAAACTGAGCGGCGTGGCCATCCGCCCGCTCGACGAGGCCCTGCGTTTCCTCGAGGACGAGGCGGCGAAAATCATGCCCCCGGGCTATGTCATCGATTACACCGGCGAGTCGCGCCAACTGCGGGCCGAGGGCAGCAAATTCCTCCCGTCGCTGGCCCTGGCCCTCGTGCTGATTTTCCTCGTGCTCGCCGCGCAATTCAACAGCTTCCGCGATCCCTTCATCATCCTCCTCGGCTCCGTGCCGCTGGCCATGTTCGGCGCGCTGGTCTTCACCTTCCTGAAAATGCCGGCGCCCAATGTGCCGTTCTGGACGGACGGCTGGACAACCACGCTCAACATCTACTCGCAGGTCGGGCTGGTCACGCTGGTCGGCTTGATCGCGAAGAACGGCATCCTCATCGTGGAGTTCGCCAACCGCCGCCAGCTCGAGGGGCTCGGCAAACTCGCGGCCGTGCGCGAGGCCGCGCGGGTGCGGCTGCGCCCGATTTTGATGACCAGCTTGGCCACCGTGGCCGGACATTTCCCGCTGGTCCTTGTCACCGGCGCGGGCGCCGCCGCGCGCAATTCCATCGGTCTGGTCCTCGTCGGCGGCATGGCCATCGGGACGATTTTCACCCTCTTCATCATTCCCTGCCTTTACATGCTCATGGCCCGGGACCGGGCCAAGGAATCGTCCAATCCCTACGACGCGCCGGAAGCGGCGCGGGCTTGATTGCCGTATTTCTTGGGATTGTAGCGGCGGTCTGGGACCGCCGGAACCATCGTATCTTTTTTTGGGCACCGACGGTCACGGACCGCCGCTACACCTCATCAGAGCGGCCGCCTTTCCTCTTGACCGCGTCGTGCCTCTGGAATCATCTGCGGCCTGCATGAAATCATCTTTTCTTCTCCTCGCCGCCGCGGCCTTGGTCGTTGCCGGATGCGCCACCCAACCCCAGTCCGGCAATGCCGCGCTGATGGACCGTTTCAAACAGGCCGATGCCTCGGGCGACGGCAAGGTTTCGCGCGACGAGTTCGTCGATTTCATGGTCACCGAGTCCTTCGCCAACTATGACAAAGGCAAGAAAGGCTACGTGACCCTCGAGGAATTCACCGCGGGAGGCGGCACCCCGGCGACCTACCGCCAAATCGACCGCGACGGGAACGGACGCGTCACCTTGGCCGACGCCAAAGCCAGCAAGATCGTGCGCGAGCAATTCGCCATCCCGTTCGATTCCGCCGACACGTCCCGTTCCGGCTACGTGACCTTCGACGAATTCGTCGCCTACCGCGCAGCCGCCGCACCCTACGTGCGCTGAGTGCTGCCGGACCCGGGCGGCACCGGCACGGGGAAGAAGAGCTGCAATTCGGCGCCGCCGAGGGCGGATGTTCCGGCCGCGAGTTTCGCACCGTGGTTGTCCGCCGCGGCTTGGACGATGAAGAGTCGGAGCCCGGTGCCTCGATGGTTTGGTCGCGTGCAAAGGGATTTTGTGCGGCGACCTCCAGCGTTCACAAAAGCGATAGCTTGCAGATAGCTGATATCGATATATGCTATCACAATGAGAACCGTCATCGACGTTCCCGACCAGCTGATAAAGTCATTGGACGAAGTGAGTGGCACCGAGCAGCGCTCGCGGGCGGCGTTGATCCGCGAGGCCATCGCGGAATTTCTGCGGAAGAAGGCCGGTGCGTCCGCGGAGGCCGCTTTCGGGCTCTGGAGGGATCGGCAGACCGACAGCCTGCGCTATCAGGATGATCGCCGTGCCGAGTGGGAGAACCGGTGAAGGCCGTTTTCGACACGAACATTTTGGTCGACTACCTGAACGGGGTTTCGGCGGCGAGGGAAGAGCTGCAGCAATATCGCATCCGGCAGATCAGCATCATCACGTTCATCGAGGTGATGGTCGGTGCCAAAAACGCGGCCGAAGAGAGTGCCATCCGCGGCTTTTTGGCCACATTCGAGGTTCTCGAGTTGTCGGCGGAGATCGCGCAGGAGGCGATTGCGATTCGGCAGGAACTTCGCTTGAAGATTCCCGATGCGATCGTCTACGCGACGGCCCGGACCCAAGGTTGCATGCTGGTTTCCCGAAATACCAAGGAACTCAAAGAAGATTGGCCCGATATTCGCATCCCCTACCGCATCTGATGATCGTCGCGCCGCGGAGCGTGTCCTTGTGGTGGCTGACTTGAAGCGTGTGGAGAATGGCGATGCTCAGCGCCCGGGGGCCATTTCGAGGAGGTGGCCTTTGAGGTAGGCGGATTCGGGGAGGCCGAGGATGACGGGGTGGTCCGGGCGTTGAATGTAATTGGCGCGGAGGCGGGCGGTTTTCTTGCCGTCGACCATGGCATCCGTGATGACGTCCAAGAAAAGGGCGTCGCTCACATGATGAGAGCAGCAGAAGGTGGCGAGAAGGCCGCCGTTGCCGAGGAGTTGCGCGGCGCGGAGGTGGATTTCTTTGTAGCCGCGGAGGGCGTCGTTGAGGCGGGCGCGGTCCCGGGTGAAGCTCGGGGGGTCGAGGATGATGAGGTCGTATTGGTCGCCGCGGGTGACGGCGGATTTTAGCCAGTCGAAGACGTTGGTTTCGGTGACGTTGAGGCGGACGTTGTTGCGCTGTGCGTTGGCTTCGATCGCGGCGCAGGCGTCGGCGGAGACGTCGAGAGCGGTGATTTCGCTGGCACCGGCCTTGGCGCAGGCCAAGGCGAAGCCGCCCTGATTGCTGAAGCAGTCGAGGACGCGTTTACCCTGCGCGTGCTGCGCGACGAGGGCGTAGTTGTCGGCTTGGTCGAGGTAGAGGCCGGTTTTTTGTCCGCCGGGGAGGTCGAGGCCGAATTGGATACCGGCCAAGGTCACTTCCATCGGTCCGGGGGAGGTGCCGCGGAGGATCGAGGTGTGCAATTCGAGGCCTTCGGCTTTGCGCACAGGGGCGTCGTTGCGGGCGATGATGCAGCGTGGCTTGAGAATTTCTTCGATCGCGTCCGCGATGAGTTCCAGGCGCTGGTCCATCGCGAGGGTCAGCGTCTGCATGACAACGCAATCGCCGTAGCGGTCGAGGATCAAACCCGGCAATCCGTCGCTTTCGCTCCAGACTTCGCGGCGGGCGCGGGGGTCGAGTCCGAGTTTGTCGCGGTATTCACTCGCCATGGTGATCCGGCGGCGGAAGAAGTCGGCGTCGAGGTCCTGACGCTGGCGCGAGAAGCGGCGGGCGGGGATTTTCGAGCGGCTGTTGTAGATGGCGCTGCCGAGGAAGCGGTCGCGCTGGTCTTTCAATCCGACGACGGCACCGTCCTCCGGCTTGCCGGTGACCTTGAGCACTTCGTTGTCATGGACCCAATCGTGTCCGTGGAAAACGCGCGCGCGGGGGCGGACAATGATGCTCGCCATGCGCTCAGTATTCGAGGATGGCCTCGGGGCGGACCACGGCGGTCGTGTCGCCGGGTTTCTCGGGGTATTCGAAAATGCGGCCCTCGTAGTTGCGCAGGACGACTTTTTCTTTGTCGTGGTAGACGACGTAGCCCGGACTCACGGGGACTTTGCCGCCGCCGCCCGGGGCGTCGATGACGTATTGCGGCACGGCGTAACCGGTGGTGTGTCCGCGCAGGGATTCGATGATCTCGAGGCCTTTGGCCACGCTGGTCCGGAGGTGGGCGGACCCATGGATGAGGTCGCACTGGTAGAGGTAGTAGGGGCGGACGCGGCAGCGCAGGAGTTTGTGGATGAGGGCGCGCATGGTGTCCGGGTCGTCGTTGACCCCGGCGAGGAGCACGCTCTGGTTGCCGAGCGGGATGCCGGCGTCGGCCAGGCGCCCGAGCGCGTCGCGCACTTCGGTGGTGAGTTCGCGCGGGTGGTTGACGTGCACGCTCATCCAGAGCGGATGGAATTCTTTGAGCATGGCGCAAAGCTCGGGCGTGATGCGCTGCGGGAGGAAGATGGGGACGCGGGAGCCGATGCGGAGGAATTCGATGTGCGGAAGGGCGCGGAGGCGGGAGAGGATTTTGCGCAGTTTGTCGTCGGAGAGGAGGAGGGCGTCGCCGCCGGAGAGGAGGACGTCGCGGACTTCGGTGTGTTTTTCGAGGTATCGGAAGGCGGCCTCGAAGTCGGTCTCGAGTTCCTGCTCGCCGACGCCGCTGACCACGCGGCTGCGGGTGCAGTAACGGCAGTAGCTGGCGCAGCGGTCGGTGACGAGAAGAAGGACGCGGTCGGGGTAGCGGTGGACGAGGCCGGGGACGGGCATGTGTCCGTCCTCGCCGCAGGGGTCGGACATTTCGCCGGGGGTGACGACGGCTTCGCCGGGGAGCGGGATGACTTGGCGGCGGATCGGGCAGTTCGGGTTGTCCGGCTCGATGAGGTTGAAGTAGTGCGGGGTGATGGCGAAGGCCAGTTTGTGCGCGGTGAGAAGAAGGCCTTCGCGTTCGGCCGGCGTGAGGCGGAGGTGTTGCCCGGCTTGCTCCAGCGTGGTGATGCGGTGGCGGAGTTGCCAACGCCAGTCGTTCCACTCGGCTTCGGTGGCCTCGGGCCAGAAGCCCGGGGCGTGGCTGCGGAAGTCGCGGGAGAGAGGGTTCATGAGGCGGGTGGATTTGTCGCCGGGAACAGCGACGCTACAGATGGCAACGCATGCTCTGACTGCTCACGCCCGGACGCGTTCAATATGCGCGCCGACGTCGTTGAGTTTTTCGTCGATGTGTTCGTAGCCGCGGTCGATGTGGTAGACGCGGTTGACCTCGGTGACGCCGTCGGCCCGGAGTCCGGCGAGGAGGAGGGCGGCTGAGGCGCGGAGGTCGCTGGCCATGACGGGCGCGCCGCTCAGGGCGCCGTTGCCGGTGATGAAGGCGGTGGGCGTTTCCAGGCGGATCTGCGCGCCCATGCGGGCCAGCTCGGCCACGTGCATGAAGCGTTGGGGGAAAATGTGGTCGGTGATGACGCTCTCCCCGGGGGCGTGCACGAGAAGGGCGCACATCTGGGCCTGCATGTCGGTGGGGAATCCGGGATACGGACTGGTCTCGAGGTGGAGCGGGCGGAGTCCGCCATTGGGCGAGACGGTCACACTGCGCGCGGCGGCGGCAACGTGGAAGCCGGCGGCGCGGATCGGTTCGAGAACGGATTCGAGGTGGTCCGGGCGGACATGGTCGACGGTGAGGGTGCCACCGGTGATGGCGCCGGCCACGAGCATGGTGCCGGCTTCGATGCGGTCGGGGATGACGGTGTAGTCGGTGCCGTGGAGTTCTTTGACGCCTTCGATGACGATGCGGCGCGTGCCGGCGCCGGTGATCTTGGCGCCGAGGGCGTTGAGGAAGTTGGCCAGGTCGACCACTTCGGGTTCCTCGGCGGCGTCTTCGATCACGGTGGTGCCTTCGGCCAGGACGGCGGCCATCATGATGTTGTCCGTGCCGAGCACGGTCGTGCCGAATTTGCCGCTCATGGTGACCGTCGCGCCGCGCAGGCGCGGGGCGAGGACTTTGACATTGCCGCCGGTGACGCGGACCGCGGCGCCGAGGGCTTCGAAGCCGCGGAGGTGGAGGTCGACGGGGCGGTCGCCTATGACACAACCGCCGGGGAGGGAGACGCAGGCTTCGTGTTCGCGTCCGAGGAGCGGACCGAGCACGCAGACCGAGGCGCGCATTTTGCGGACCAGTTCGTAAGGGGCTTCGGTGCGGATCTTCCCGGCTTTGATGACAACCGTGCCGCTGGCGCGTTCCACTTCGCAGCCGAGCGCGCTGAGGATGGTCAGCATGTAGTGGATGTCGCTCAGGTCGGGGACGCCGCGGATGACGCAGGGTTCGCGGGTGAGGAGCGCGGCGGCGAGGATGGGGAGGGCGGAATTTTTCGATCCGCTGATCCGCACCGTGCCGTTCAGCTGGCGTCCGCCGTGAACAAGAATTTTATCCATGAAAACCGACCGCGAAACGCGGGATGTTTTGATAATCCGGGCGGACGGAAATGTCCCGAAATTTGCGAGCCGAAAGGAGGGCGTTAACTGCATCCGCTTGGCCCAAGCCGATTTCCAGCAGGAGGGCGCCACCGGGGGCGAGGCGGCCGGGGGCGGTTTCGATGAGGCGGCGGATGAGGTCGAGTCCGTCGGCGCCGCCGTCGAGGGCCGAGGAAGGATCGTGGCGGACTTCGGGGGCGAGGGACGCGATGTCTTTCGCGGGGATGTAAGGGAGATTGGCGATGATGAGATCGAAGCGGACGTCGCCCGGCGGCAAGAGGTCGGCTTGGTGGAAGACGATGCGGTCGGTGAGAGCGTGGCGCGCGGTGTTCTCCGCGGCGAGGGCGAGGGCGTCGGGTGAGAGGTCGGTGGCGTGCAGGATGGCGGAGGGAAGTTCGAGCGCGAGGGTCAGCGCGATGATGCCGCTGCCGGTGCCGATGTCGAGAAGGGTCGCGGCGGGCTTGTCTTTGGTCATCCCGAGGGCGAGTTCGACGAGTTGCTCGGTTTCGGGGCGGGGGACGAGGGCGCGTTGGTCGCAGGTGAAGGTGCGTCCGTGAAATTCGGCGGTGCCGAGAACGTGTTGCAACGGTTCGCGCGTGCCGCGGCGTTTGACCAAGTCGCGCAGCGGGGCGCGTTCGGCTTCGGTCAGTGCACGGTCGAACTGCAGGTAAAGCTCCATGCGCTTGAGACCGAGCGCGTGGGCGAGGAGGTGCTCGGCGTTGAGGCGCGGGCTTTCCACCCCGCGGTCGGCGAGGTAACGCTCGGTGCCGCGGAGGACTTCGAGCAGCGGGACAGTTTCAGGCATGGCAAGGGTGGCGGACGAGCGGGTCGCTCGTCCCCGGCTTTCAGGCGAGGCCGGCTTCGGCCAGGCGGTCTTCCATGTCGCGTTGTTGCAGTGCGGTGACCATTTCGTCGAGGTCGCCTTCGATCACGCGGTCGAGATTGTAGAGGGTGAGGCCGATGCGGTGGTCGGTGATGCGGTTTTGCGGGAAATTGTAAGTCCGGATTTTTTCCTCGCGGCCGGCCCGGCCGATGAGGCTGCGGCGGTGGGCGGAATACTTGGCTTCTTCCTCGTTGCGCTTGTCTTCGAGGAGTCGGGTGCGGAGGATTTCGAGGGCGGCGGCCTTGTTTTTTTGCTGCGAGCGTCCGTCTTGGCAACGGACGATTTTGCCGGTCGGGATGTGGAGGATCTGCACGGCGGAGTCGGTCGTGTTGACGCCTTGTCCGCCGGGTCCGCCGGAGCGGCAGACCTCGATGCGGAGGTCCTGCGGGCGCAGTTCGATGTCGACTTCCTGGGCCTCGGGCAGGACGGCGACCGTGGCGGTGGAGGTGTGGATGCGGCCCTGGGCTTCGGTGGCGGGGACGCGTTGCACGCGGTGGACGCCGCTTTCGTAGCGCAGGCGGCGAAAGACGGCGTTGCCGGTGACTTTGAAAACGACTTCCTTGAAGCCGCCGAGGCCGGACGGACTGGAGTCGACGGGCTCGATCTTGAGTCCGTTGGCTTCGGCGTAGCGCTGATACATGCGGTAGAGATCGGCGGCAAAGAGGGCGGCCTCGTCGCCGCCGGTGCCGCCGCGGATTTCCACGATGGCGTTGCGGTCCTCGCTCTCGTCGGGCGGGAGGAGGGCGAATTGGATGTCGCGGTCGAGGACGGCGAGACGTGCTTCGATTTGCGGGATCTCGGCGGCGGCGAGTTCGGCCATTTCGGGGTCGGGGCCGCCGGCCAGGGCCGCGTTTTCTTCGAGCTGCGTTTTGAGCCGGCGCATTTCCTCGTCGGCCGCGGCGAGCTCTTTCAGCCGGGCCTGTTCGCGCATGAGGTCGCGCGCTTTGGCCGGGTCGGCATAGAAGTCGCCGGCCGCGACGAGATGGTCCAACTCGGCCAGGCGCTCGCGTTTTTTGGCGATGAGCGGGGCGAGGTCCATGAAAAGAAAAACGGCGACCGGCCGCGGGGCGGCGCGATCACCGTGTCAGCAAACAACCAACTAAGCTTTTTTGACCCGGGTCGCTTTGACCGAGCCGTAGCGGCGGGAGAATTTTTCCACCCGTCCGGCGGTGTCGATGAACTTCTGTTCTCCGGTGAAGAAAGGATGGCAGGCCGCGCAGATGCCGATCTTGACGTTCCGGCGGGTCGAGCGGGTGTGGTAGACGGCCCCGCAGGTGCAGGTGATCGTGGTTTCGGCGTAATCGGGATGGAGACCGGCTTTCATGGGATCAAAAAGGTCGCACAGCATGCCGCGGGGCGGACCGGGGTGCAAGCACTATCGGCGGCGTATTTGCTCGCTTCGGGCGGGCGGGCGGGGCGATATTTCAGCTATGGAACATTCGGCCAGGTGGTTCCTCAGGAAACATGAGGACGGCGAGGTCTTCGGACCCATCGATTTCGCCAAACTGAAGGAGTGGGCGCGGGCAGCGCAGGTCTCGCCCCTCGACGCGGTGAGCGAAGACCGGGTCAACTGGACGAAGGCGCCGATGCTGCAGGAGTTGCACATGGACTACCTGATCCAGCTGGGCGACGAATCCTATTACGGCCCGACCACGGAGGAAGCGGTGCAGGAGTTTCTGCGCCTCGGGGAAATCGGGCCCGACACCTTGTTGGTCAATTGTTGCACGGCGGCCGAGATGACTTTGCGGGAGAGCGGGTTCTTCCAGGGGGAATTGCCGGCCATGGATGACATTGCCCTGCGCGAACCCGGCCGCCGCACCATCCGCCACAATCTGCAGCAACGCATCCGCGAGCTGGAATTGCTCCTCGTCGAACGCCGCCAGCAGCTCGAGATGGCCGACGCGCGCATCCGCCAGCTGGAGAAGCGCCTGCACGCGGCGGGTTTGCACGCGGACTGACCGCCCATGGCCAAAGAGCGGCTCGATGTCCTGCTCGTGCAGCGGGGCCTGTGCCCGTCGCGGGAAAAAGCGCAACGCGTCATCATGGCCGGGGGCGTGTTCTCGGGCGGCACGCGTCTGGACAAAGCGTCGCAACAGCTGTCCGCCGACACCCCGCTCGAAGTGCGCGAGGCCGACCGCTACGTCGGGCGCGGGGGTCACAAGTTGGAGGCGGCGCTGACGCATTTCGCGATCGATCCGTCCGGCCTGGTGTGCCTCGACGTGGGGGCGTCGACCGGCGGGTTCACCGACTGCCTGCTGCAGCATGGCGCGGCGCGGGTCCACGCGCTCGACGTCGGGCACGGCCAGCTCGACTGGAAAATCCGCAATGATCCGCGGGTGGTGGTGATGGAGCATTGCAACGCGCGCCATTTGCAACCGGGCGATCTTCCGGAGAAAGCGGGTCTCGTGGTGGCCGATGTGAGTTTTATTTCGCTGACTTTGGTCTTGCCGCCCGCGGCGGGGGTTCTTACTGACGGCGGGGTGATCGTGGCCCTGATCAAGCCGCAGTTTGAATTGTCCCGCGCCGAGGTCGGCCGCGGCGGCGTGGTGCGTGACGAGGCGCTGCGGGACAAGGCGGTGGAAAAAATCCGCGCTTTCGCCGCCGGGGCGGGGTGGACGTGGGGCGGGGTGGTTGCTTCGCCGCTCGCGGGGGCGGACGGCAACCGCGAATTCCTTTGCCTGCTGCGGCCATGAAAGCGGGGCTTTTGGCACGGGTCGACAACCCGCAGGCGGGTCCGCTCGTCGCCGCGCTGCGCGAGGCGCTCATGGCGCGCGGGGTCGAGGTTCTGCTCGAAAGCCGCACGGCCGCGCTGCTCGGTCCGTCCGTGCCCGGCCTCGGCGAGACCGATCTGGCCGCGGGCAGCGACCTGCTCGTTTTGCTCGGCGGGGACGGCACGATTCTGCGCGCCCTGCACCGCATGCGCGGCGCGGTGCCGCCGGTTTTCGGCATCAACCTCGGCTCGCTCGGCTTTCTCACCGGCGTGCACAGCAATGAGTGGCCCAAGGCGGTCGAGAGCATCGCGGCGGGGGATTTCCAGCTGAGCGTGAGGACCCAGTTGCGCGTCGAACTCGAGCGCGACGGCAAGGTCGTCGAAACCTTCACCGGCTTGAACGATGCGGTGGTCAGCCGCGGCCAGCACTCGCAACTCATCAAGGTCGACGTGCGCGTCGACGGCGACGAACTGTGCGTCTACAACGCGGACGGCCTCATCGTGGCGACGCCCACCGGTTCGACCGCCTACTCCATGTCGGCCGGCGGTCCGCTGCTCCTGCCGGGCAGCGCGTGTTTTGTCATAACACCCATCTGCCCCCACGTCCTGACCAACCGCTCGACGGTGGTGGCCGACACCGCGCGGCTCGAGTTGCGGCTGTCGGGGGGCGGGCCCGGGGTGACGGTCAATGTGGACGGCCAGGAGATCCGCGCCTTCGGTCCCGGCGACGTGCTGCGTCTCTCGCGGGCGGAGGAAAAGCTCCGTCTGGCCACGCTGCCCGGCCGCACCTTCAGCGGCGTGCTGCGCGAGAAATTGAAATGGAGCGGCAGCAACGTATGAGCGGCATGGCGAGGTTGCTCGACCCCTCGCGCGTGCGGCTGGATCTGCCGGCGGATTCGCGCGAGGGCGCGGCGGACGCCGCCATGGCCCTGCTGCGCGACGACCCGCGGCTCGCCTCGTGGGAGGAATTCCGCCGCTCGGTGGGCGGCAAACAGATCGTCGATCTCGAGGGTTCCGATGGCGCCGTGCTGCTGGCGCACGGACGCGATCCGGCGGTGAGGGAAATGACCATGGCCGCCGCGCGTTTCTCCGCGCCTTCCCGTCCGCGTCTCGTCTTTGTCTTCGCCATCCCCTCGGCCATGGCCGGGGAATACCTGCGCGCGGTCGGGGCGCTGGCCCGTGTCTGCCGCCAGGAGGAAAAGCTGGCCATGTTGCTCTCCGCCCCCGATGCGGAGACCTTCGCCGGCACGCTGGAGGAGTGGATGGCGTGAGCGCGGCGGAACTTGCGGGCGCGGACGCCGGAGGGCACATTGCGCGGATGCCGCTCATCTCGGTCCGCAACCTGCGCACTTGGTTTCCCGTCTTCGGCGGTGTTTTCCGCCGCCGCACCGGCGAGATCAAGGCGGTGGATGACGTGAGTTTCGACATCGGGCCGGGTCAGACGGTCGGTCTGGTCGGCGAAAGCGGGAGCGGCAAGACGACGGTCGGCCGCACCCTGCTCAAGCTCACCCCCGCCACCTCGGGCCGGGTGCTTTACGAGGGGCGCGATATTCTTCCCTTGGGCGAGACGGAATTCCGTCCGCTGCGCAAGGACCTGCAGATGATTTTCCAGGACCCGTTCGGTTCGCTCAATCCGCGCATGACCATCGGGGCGATCCTCGCCGAGCCGCTGGAGATCCATTTTCCGCAGATGACCAAAGCCGACCGCCGCGAGCGCGTGGCGGAGTTGCTGGGGCTGGTCGGGTTGCCGGCCGATGCCATGGGGCGTTATCCGCACGAATTCAGCGGCGGGCAACGCCAGCGCATCGGCATCGCGCGGGCGCTCGCGGTCAAGCCGAAGTTCATCGTCTGCGACGAACCGGTCAGCGCGCTCGACGTCAGCGTGCAGGCCCAGATCGTCAATCTGCTGCAGGACCTCCAGGAGCAGCTGGGCATCGCTTACCTCTTCATCGCGCACGACCTTGCCGTCGTGCAGCATGTGAGCGATCATGTCATTGTCATGCACCGCGGAAAAATCGTCGAATCGGCCCCGGCCGCCGCGATCTACGATGACCCGCAGCACGAATACACGAAGAAGCTGTTGTCGGCCGTGCCGAAACTGGCGGCTTGAGGAGGTTTGACCGGCTGATGACCACCTACGCGCGTAAATTGGTCGGATTGCAATGGCCGCTCCTGCTTCTGGTGCTCCTGCTCGGGGCTTTCGGGATCTTCGCCATCTACAGCGCGACGTGGATGCGCGAGCAGGACTTCTGGAACCGTCAGTTCGTCTTCCTGCTGGCCGGTCTCGTGCTCTGTCTCGGGGTGGCCATGACCGACTACCGTTGGGTGCGGGCGGGTGCTTTGCCGCTCTACATCGCGGGACTGGTCGGGTTGCTCGTCGTGCATTTTTTCGGGACGACGGTCTACGGGGCCCGGAGTTGGCTGGACTTCGGTTTCATCAATTTCCAGCCGTCACAGCTGGCCATCGTCGGGGCCATCATGCTCATGGCGTTGTTTCTGTCCGAATACGAAAGCATGCCCGCGCCGCTGCGGATCGCCCTCTGCGGCGTCATCACGGCCGTGCCTTTCCTGCTCATCCTCATCCAGCCCGACCTCGGTTCGGCCATCGTGTGGATGCCGGTCATTCTGGCCATGCTTTACACGGCGCGGATCCCGGCCCGCTACCTGATCAGCATGATCCTGCTGGTGCTGGCGGTCATTCCCCTGATGGTCAACTTCGGCCTGCGCCCTTACCAGCGCCAGCGCATCATCACCTTCCTTGATCCGGAGTTGGATCCGCGCGGGGCGGGGTGGACGATCAACCAGTCGCTCACGGCCATCGGTTCCGGCGGATGGGAAGGCAAAGGGTTCAAGGCCCCGAACACGCTGAACGAGTTGGGCTTCCTGCCGAGCACGATCGTGCACAACGATTTCATTTTCTCGGTCATCGGCGAGCAGCACGGCTTCATCGGCGGGGCGCTCTTGTTGCTGGCCTTTCTCGCCCTGATCGGTCTGGGTTTGTATGTCTCGCTGCGGGCCTCGGACGACCTCGGGCGTTTGCTGGCGGTCGGCCTGACCACCCTGCTGTTCACCCACACTTTCATGAATATCGGCATGACCATCGGGGTGACGCCGATCACCGGCCTGCCCTTGCCTCTGGTTAGTTACGGTGGGTCCTTCCTGCTCACGGTTCTCTTCAGCGTGGGGATCCTGCAGAGCATCTGGGTGCACCGGGGAGGGGCGGCGAAGTCGCGGGGCGGGTGGTGAAGCCGGCCCTGGCGGAAGGCGCCGGGCTGGTCTTCGTAACAGTGTAGAAGCGCTTTTTTTCCGCCCTTTTTCTTGCCCGGCCCCCGATCCGGCCGGATAGTTTCTCTTCAGCCCACATGGCTCCCACCAAATTCATCTTGGCCTTGTCCTTGGCCACCGTTTTCGCCGCGTCGTCGCCCGCCTCCGCCCCGCTGTCTTTCGAGGAGCAGGCCCTGCGCCTGCGCGAGAGTGTGCTTCTCCGGGTCGAGCCCCGTCTCCCCCGTCCGGCGGCCGCCGCGGCCCGGGCCGGAAATTCGCGCCGCTACCCCTGGAAGAACAACATCATCACCACCGTTTTCTGGGTCGGGGAACAACCGACGCAGAACAACCCCGTGCCCAACTGCAAAAGCTCCTGGGACGTCAACTGGGCCAAAAATTTCGGCGGCTACGACAACCCGGACCCCACTGCGCGCCGCGGCTACATCCCGGCACGATTCATTCCGCGGCAGAACCCGTTCTACATCGCTCTTCCTTACAATGACGTGACCCGGGGCAAGACCAAGCCCGAGGCCCCGCGGGTCATCCCGTGGTTCCGCGAGGCTTTCGTCAAAGCGGGCCGGACCGTTTGCAAGGGCCGCTGGGTGGCGATCCGCTACCGCGGCCGCGAGGCCTACGGGCAGTGGGAAGATTGCGGTCCCTTCCGCACCGACCATTGGCAATACGTCTTCGGCAACCAGCGCCCGATGCCCAACCTGAACCAAGCCGCCGGGTTGGATGTTTCCCCGGCCATCCGGGACTACCTCGGGATCCGTGGCAAATGTCCGACCGACTGGCGCTTCGTCGAGTTCAGCGAAGTGCCCCGCGGGCCCTGGGCCCAATACGGCGACAACAATACCTTCGTGCAGCAAAGACGGCGGGCCGACGTCCGTTTTGCCGAAACCGGCCGCGGTTCCGCCGCCGCACCCGCACGAGGGAACTGACCCGCCGATGAATTCCCGCGCCGCGGCGCGCATCCCGAACGGGACCATGCGCGTATCAACTTGGCTGTCCGTCAGTTCGGCAAACTGCAGCGTTGCCTCGGTTCACCGGAAACTGCTATTTTGATCCTTTCGGCGCAAACTTGATGAAAATCATCAGCATCAACGGGGAAGAGGTTGCGCCTCCGCTCAACGGGCATGCCTGGGAGGCGGAGACCGACCTCTTCGCCAAATGCTCGGCCTACGACGAGCCCGAGCGGGCGCAGGCCCTCGGGATTTATCCGTTTTTCCGTCCCATCGAAGAAATGGACGGCGCCGAGGTCCTTTGCGAGGGCAAGCGCGTCGTCATGGTCGGCTCGAACAACTACCTCGGTCTGGCCAACGACCCGCGAGTGGTCGAAGCCGCCGTCGGGGCGACCCGCAAATACGGCCTCGGTTGCACCGGATCGCGTTTCCTCAGCGGCAACCTCATCCTCCACGAGCAACTCGAAGAGGCCCTCGCCGCCTACATCGGCAAAGATTCCGCCCTGCTTTTCTCCACCGGCTATTTCGCCAACCAGGGCGCGCTGACCTGCCTTTTCGAGGAGGGTGACTACATCCTTTGCGACAAGGAAAACCACGCCAGTCTGATCGACGGCTGCCGCATGTCGCCGGCCAAAATCATCCCCTTCGCCCACAATTCCCCCGAGTCCCTGCGCCGCCGCCTTTCCCGCCTTCCCGCCGGTGCCGGCAAGATGGTGGTCATCGACGGCGTCTTCAGCATGTCCGGCGACATCGCGCGGCTGGCCGAGTTGATGGACGTGGCCGAGGAATTCGGCGCCAAATTCTACGTCGACGAGGCCCACGCCCTCGGGGTCATCGGTCCCGACGGCAAAGGCAGCGCGCACCATACCGGCACGGCCGACCGCGCGGACCTCATGATGGGCACCTTTTCCAAATCGCTCGGCTGCATGGGCGGGTTCCTCGCCGGCGGCAAGGACGTGATCAAATACGTCCGCCACAAAGCACGCTGCTTCATTTTCACCGCTTCACCCACGCCCGCGGTGGCCGGCGGCGTGATGAAAGCCCTCGAGATCATGCAGGAGGAGCCCTGGCGCATCGAGAAGCTCTGGGAAAACACCCGGCGCATGCACCGCGGTTTCCGCGAGCTCGGCTTCCACATCGGCACGACCGAAACACCGATCGTCCCGATTCTCGTCGGCGACGAACAAAAAGCCTTCTTCTTCTCCCAGCGCCTTTTCGACAGCGGGATTTTCGCCACCCCGGCCATCTATCCGGCCGTGCGCCGCGGACAGGCCATCATTCGCACCAGCTACATGGCGACCCACACTCCGGAACAACTCGACTACGTGCTCGAAACCTTCGAGCGCATCGCCCGCGAACTCCGCATTTTCGAAGACGATGCCTACCAGCGCGCCGCCGGGGAAATCCCCCAAAGGCATCCAGATCCGCACCTGCCGCACCCGGTCCGAACTGCGGCAGTTTGAGGATTGCGGCGAGGACGTCCTCGGTCCCGCCCCGCAATTTGTCCCGCCCGTGCCCGGCAGCGTGGCCGGGTTCTTCCGCGCCGACTCGCCCTTCCTGCGCACCACGGGGGAACTTGGCGCCTTCATCGCCCGGCGCGACGGACGCCCGGTCGGACGCATCGCCGCCATCCGCAACCGTCTGCACAACGAATACCACGGCGACCGCACCGGCTTCTTCGGCTTTTTCGACTTCGCCGATGACGAGTCCGCCGCCGCGCTCTTCGCCGCCGCCTGCGCCTGGCTGCGCGAGCGCGGCCTGACCTGTATCCGCGGGCCCTATTCGCCCAGCATCAACGACAGCTGCGGGCTTCTCTCCGCCGGTTTCGACGATCCGCCCACCGTGTTCATGCCGTGGAATCCCGTGCGCTACGGGGAAACCTACCGGCGCCTCGGTTTGTCCGAGGTCCGGCGTTTGTATGCTTTTTCCATGGATATGACCGCGCCCGCCGATCCCGTCATGGTCCGTCTCTCCGAGCGCGCGCGGGAGAAAAGCGGCCTGAGCACCCGCCTGTTCGATCTGCGGCAACCGGAGAAAGAACTTCGCATCCTGCAACGTCTTTACAATGTCACCCTCGACCGCAACTGGGGCTACGTGCCGGTGACCTGGGAGGAATTGGAGCATTCCGCGGCCGGCCTGCGGACCATCGCCGATTCGCACCTTCTTTATTTCGTCATGCACGGCGGCCGCGAGGTCGGCTATTCCATCTCGCTGCCCGACATCAACGAGTTCCTCCTCCGCTCCAAATCCTGGCCCCGCGGATTTCTCCGCCTGCTGCCCATGCTCTGGATGATCAAGACCGGGCGTCCGCGCCGCGCCCGCCATCTCATCATCGGCATCGAACCCGAGTTCCGTCGCCGCAGCGGCATCGCGCCGTATCTCTACCGCGAGACCTTCCGTCATGTCGGCGCGCATTACCCCGTGGCCGAAGTCTCCTGGGTCGAGGCCAACAACGAACAAATCGTGCGCGGCATCGAAATCCTCGGCGGACGCCGCTCCAAAGAATACACCATTTGGGAGAAACCCCTGTAGCCATGCGCCTGCTCGTCACCGGAGCCACCGGATTCATCGGACGCACCCTCGTCCTGCGCGCCCTGCGCGACGAACGCGTCGCCGAGGTCATCGCCCCGGTGCGTTCGGAGGACAAATTGCGCGCCCAGCTGCAACGCGAGGGCGCCGGGTCCGCCCCGAAGCTGACCATCGTCGAAGCCGAGGCTCCGCACTGGGACTTTCGTCATGTCGGTCCGGTCGACCGCGTGGTCCACTGCGCCGGCGTGCTCTTCGGCCGATCGCGCGACGAATATTTCCGCGTCAATGTCGACGGCACCCTGCGCCTGCTCGCCTCGTTGTCCGGCCATCCGGATGCCGTGGTCCTTTCCTCCCAATCGGCCGGCGGACCCACTCCCGAGGGACACCACGCCAAAAAACTCGACCACCCCGACCGTCCGATTTCGTGGTATGGCGAGTCGAAGCTGCACATGGAACGTGCCGTGCGCGAGGCGGGCCACGGCCGCGTCCGCTTCCTCCGCGCGCCCATGGTGCTCGGCCCGGGCGACCAAGCCACGCTCCCGCTCTTCCGCATGGTCCGGGGCAAGCTCTGGACCAAGCCCGGCCGCGAACTGAAACATTTCAGTTGGATTTCCTCCGGCGACTTGGCCGACGCGATCGATGTGTGGTTCGAGCGCGGCGGTGCGTTGGATGTCGCGCACGTCACCTCGCCCGGCACGATCACCGATGCGGATCTCATGCTCACCGCCGGCAAGGTGAGCGGACGCCGAGGCAAGCTCGTCTCCATCCCGCAAATCCTCCTCAAGCCCGTGGCCTTCGCCTCGAAATTCATCCCCGCGATCGGCAAAAGCGTGCCATCGCTCACCGCCGACCGCGCCCGCGAAATCTGGCCCAACCGCTGGGTCATCGACCCGGATCCCTTCCACGAAGCTACGGGTTGGCGCGGTCGCGCTACGCTCGAAGACACACTCGCCCGCACCCTTGCGTGGTTCCAATGCGAGGGGTTGGTCTGACTTCGCTCCCCTGGTGGATCGCGATGTCCCATCGCGATCCACCTTATGTAGCAACTGTGTTTTTAATTGGGCGATAGTTCGTGATTTTTGAGTTGGGAGTTGAGGTAGGTGAGGAATTTTCTGGCGCAGGCGATGAGGGCGACTTTGCCTGGTTTTCCGTTGGTGCGCAGGCGTAGGTAGAAGCTCTGCAGGGGCGAGGCTTTCTGGCGGATAGCGCTGAGGGTGGCCATGTAGAGGGCACGGCGCAGCTGGTTGCGACCGCCGTGGACAAAGCGCACACCGTGTTTCTCTCCGCTGTCCTTGGCAAAGGGGGCCAAGCCGCAGAGGGCGGCGATTTGTTTGCGGTTGAGGTAGCCCAGTTCGGGTAGCTCAAGCACCAAGGTGGCTGCGGTGACCTCTCCCACACCAAACTGGGCCAGCAAGCGTTGGTAGCGGGCGGCCAAAAGCGCGTCGGCTGTCACGGCCGCAGCGATCTCTTCTTCCAAGGCGGCGATGGAGAGGTCGGTTTGCCGCAGGTGTTTTTTGTAGAGTTTGATCAGACCGGCGTCGGTGGCGTGTTCGAGCAAGTTGATCCAAGTGATGCGTTGCTCGACCAAGGCCTGCCGTCCGCGCAGCAACTCCAAGGCCCGGGCGTGGGCGGCAGACACAGGAGGTGTCGGAGTTGGTTGCAAGCATCGAGCATAGTCGGTGATGAGGGCCGCGTCGATGCGGTCGGTCTTGGCGCGTTGGCCTCGGGCCTTGGCAAAGGAGCGCACCCGCACGGGGTTGATGATCGAGACGGGCACCCCGGCACGGTGGGCCAAGGTGGTCAGGAGTTTTTCGTAGCCTCCGCTGGCTTCGAGCACCAGATGGGCTCGGGCCGGGAGTTGTCGCAGCCAAAGGTGAAGGGCTTTGGCTTGGTTGGGGCAGGTCGGCGCGAGGTTGGTGGCGTCGATCTGGAGGGTCTTTTTACTGACGTCGATTCCGATGTAGTTGATGGTTGTTTTCATAGTTCTCAGGCTTGTCATGCGAGCTCCGCGCGGAGAACGATCCCCGTCGTGCTCGGGCAACTGTTCGAGTTGGATGAAAAAGAACCCGGGTCGGACCGAAGCTACACATCAGGCTCGGCACTAAGGCCGGCCTTAGCGGCGGCTCGGTCGCGACTCGGGCCGCACTGCCGGGGGTCATGACCCCCGGCAGTGCCCCTTCGGGCTACTCACCCGAAGACATCGAAAAGATTAGCAGAAACAAAGAGACAAGCGGCGGCGTCCCCGCCGCCGGTCGTTATCGAGAACAGCCGTCGCCGAGGACGGCGACGCTACATTATGAGGCTCGTGCAAAATCCAACTGCAGCTTGAACGGATCGACCAGGGCGCCGATGACCTCCAACTCGTCGCCGGCCTGGTAGGTCTTTCTCTTCTTGCGTCCGACGAGTCAGCGCCGCGAACGTTCTGTTTTCAGTCCCCGCTTTTTTCCGACGTGACCAACCGCGGTTTCCAGAGCGTGAGCGTTGGCATGAAGAGCCCCCATGTTTGCCGGCGACTTGCCCGGCTTGATCAAAGGGCGGACAAATGCTCTTGCAGCCGTTGCCGGGCGCTGCGGCCGAGGAGGATTTCTTGGTCCACGCCTTCGAGGATGAGGGTGGCGGCGTCGCGCGATTGGTCGCGGAGACGGAGCGGGGTCTGGAGGTTGATGATGAGGGAGCGGTCGAGGCGGACGAGGGGCGGCGAGGGGAGGAGGCTTTGGTAGTGCCCGAGAGGCTGGCAAACCATGAGAGCGGGGGAATTTTTGACCAAGATATGGGTGAGGTCGCTCTCGGCGCGTAAAGCGAGGACGTCCCTTGCGCGCACGGTCACGATTTGCCGGGGCGTGCGGAGGCAGAGGTGGTCATCCGGCAAGAAGACCGGTGCCGGTGGCGCTTCCGGCTCGCGGGCGCAGGCCGCCTGCAATCGCTGCACGGCTTGCGCGAAGCGGGCGGGTGGGACGGGTTTGAGCAGGTAGTCCACGACATCGACCTCGAAGGCCTCGACAGCATGTTTGCTGTGAGCGGTCACCATCACGATTTTGGGCGGCACGTCCAGGGCGCCCAGCAGGTCAAAGCCCGTGCCGCCGGGCAGGCGGACGTCGAGAAGAATGCCGTCAGGCTTTTCCTGCCGGATCATGGTGAGAACCCCCTCGATCGAGTCGGCCTCCGGGCAGGATTTCCGGGACATTATTGCCCCCCGTTGTTATTGTTGCGGGTTTGCCGGCCGCCGCCCCCTTTCTATGGCAGCTTCTTTTGCGGAATCGGTGTCGCGCGCGGCCGGAAAAAATCCTCGATGAAACGTTCCTTTCCACTCGCCGCGGTGCTCTGCGCCGTTCTCTTTCTGCCCGTGGCGCGCGGCCGCGCCCAAAACCTCTACGTCGGTTCCAACGCCGCGAACGTCACGACCAACTTCACCTCGGGAACCAACCTCTTCGGTATCATCTATGTCGGTTACTCAAGCAATGTCGGTGTATTCAGTGCGACGAACAACCTTCTCGACGTTTCCGGCACCGGCACGTTGCTGACCAACACGAACGACTTCTACGTCGGCTTTAACGGCAGCGGCAATCGACTGGTCATTTCCAACAGCGGTCAGGTCGCCACCGGCGGGTTTGTTTACCTCGGCTACAGTTCCTTGGCCAGCAACAGCAGCGCGCTGGTCACCGGGACGAATTCCCGATGGACCGCCAGTGGTTTTGATGTCGGCTATGATGGCGGCGCGAGCAGCTTGGTTATCTCCAACGGAGGGCAGGCTCTGGGCACCTTCGGCGTGCGCATTGGTGGATACTCGAGCAGCAACAGTGTGCTCGTGAGCGGCGCGGGTTCATTGTTCTCGGGTCCCATCAACCTCGGCGGCGATGTGGGGTCAGGTCACTTCAACAGTCTGGTTGTCTCCAACGGGGGCACGGTCACTTCGACCAATCCGGGTGTCGGTGGCGTCATCGGCCGCGATTCGTCCAATAACACGGTGCTGGTCACGGGGAACGGATCGGCTTGGACCGAGAGCGGGACGATCAACCTCGGCTATTACGGCAAGGGCACCGGCAACCGGTTGGTCATCTCCAACGGCGGCACGTTGACGAGTGCCGGGGGCACCATCGGCGTGGGAACTACTTCCGTCGACCCTGCGCTGTCAGGCAATGCCAGCAATAGCGTGCTGGTCACGGGGACAAATTCCTCGTGGACCAGCACCGGACTCCTTGTGGTCGGTCGCAACAGCGACGGTAACAGCCTGACCATCGCGGATGGCGGCAGCGTGATCTGCGGCACAAACCTGACCATCAACCAGCTTTATCGGAACACCAACGGTAGCTATGAGGGCAGCTTGGTGCTCGTGCAGGGCGGAAGACTCGTCGTGACCAACGGCCAGATCAATTTCGGTGCCGGTAAGGGCACGCTCCAAGTCGATGGCGGCACGGTGGAAGTGAAACAATTGCTCGCCACCAATCCCATCACGCCGTCCGGCCAGATAACCCCCGCGGAAAGAAGAGGCAGCTACGTGTTGCTCAACGGCGGAACGATCATTTCCGGCGCGACCACGATCAGCAACGGCAACAATTCTTCGGACGACTCAACTTTCTACGTCGGCGGCACCAACGGGAGCGGCGCTACGTTCGTCGCCAAAGGCGGAGCGCACACTTTCTGGGCCGATGTGACCGTCGGCCGATCGGGCAGCAGCAACAGCTTGGTCATCACGAATAGCGCCGAGGTCTTTCTTAAATCGCGGCCCATTCCCAGCAGCGACCAAGTCAGAGGCGGCACGAATTTCGTCATCGGTGTCGCCGCTGGCGCGGCAAACAACTCGGTGAGCATGAGCAGTGGCCGGCTCGTCATGACCAATGGCACGTTCGAAATCGGCCGCGCGGGTTCCGGCGCGCTGAATGTCACCGGCGGCTCGGTCGAAGTGAAAACGCTCACCGCCACCAACGGCACCAACAGCGTGATTGCTTTCAACGGCGGGACGATCATTTCCGAGGGAACCACGGTCAACAACTTGACCAACTTTGTCGTCGGCGACACCGGAAGCGGCGCATCTTTCATCGCCAACGGCGGAGCACACAGTTTTGCGTCCAACATGGTGGTCGGCAACTCGGGTAGCGGCAACAGTCTCGTCATTTCCAACGGCGGGTCGGTTACGAACAACGTCGGCCACATCGGCTCGGCCGTGAATTCCACGAACAACAGCGCCCTCGTCACCGGAACAAATTCCCTATGGACCAACAGCGGAATCCTTTATGTCGGATTCGATGGTCGCAGCAACAGCCTCGTTGTCTCCGGCGGCGGAACGGTAGCATCCCAGCAGGGCTATATTGGCAGCAGTTCTGTTTCCTCCAACAACAGCGCCTTGGTCACGGGCTCAGGCTCGCTCTGGACGACTCCGAGTGATTTCCGCGTCGGTCGGGAGGGCGACAACAACAGTCTGACCATCTCCAACGGGGGCAGGGTGGCCAGCGCGAATGGCTACATCGGCACCTTCGGCAATTCCTCGGGCAACAGCGCGCTGGTCACCGGGACGAATTCCGTCTGGACCAACTCGAGCGATCTGCGAGTCGGTCGTGAGGGCAGTGGCAACAATCTGACTGTTTCCAACGGCGGCGTGGTTGCCAGTTCGAACAGCTATATCGGCTCCGCCACCATTTCATCGAACAACAGCGCATTGGTCGCGGGGGCAAGCTCCCTCTGGACCAACTCCGGCTCTTTCTATGTCGGCAACGACGGCAGCAGCAACAGCCTGATCATTTCCAACGGAGGCAGAGTGGCGAACGGTCAAGGCAGTATCGGCTACACCGGCTTTTCCTCGAACAACAGCGCGCTGGTCACGGGGACGAATTCCGTCTGGACCAACAGCGGCTATTTCTATGTCGGAGCTTACGGCAGCAGCAACAGCCTCGTCGTCTCCAATGGAGGGACTGTGGCGGCCTTGATCAGCCAAATCGGCACCTTCGGTTCTTCTTTGAACAACAGCGTGCTGGTCACGGGGACAAACTCTCTTTTCAACAACGCGCTCTATCTCTTCGTTGGTGGCTCGGGTAACAGCGGCAACAGCATGGTCATCTCGAATGGCGGACTGGTCACCGTCGGGATCCACAGTTACATCGGAGGAGATGTGGCCGCCGACAACAACAGCGTGCTTGTCACAGGCGCCGGCTCCCGCTGGAGCAACGCTTCCAGCCTCTTCGTTGGCACCGCCGGCGTGAGCAACAGTCTTACGGTGGCCAATGGAGGTAACGTATCCGCTGGCTCGGGTCTGACCATCGCAGCGTCGAACGGGTCCTCCGCCACAATGAACATCGGCCGCTTCGGCACCAATGACACCGCGGGAACGATTACTGCGCCAACTATCGCCTTCGGCGCAGGCACGGGCGTGATAAACTTCAACCAGAGCGATGCGACAACGATCAGCGCTGCGATTTCCGGCAACGGTGCGGTGAAGCAGCTCGGTGCGGGCACGACGACCCTTTCGGGTGGCGCGGCCAATACTTACAGCGGCACAACCACGGTCGGCGGCGGCACGCTAAACCTCAACAAGACAGCTGGCGTGGATGCCATCGCCGGTGCGGTGGTCGTCAATAGCGGGGCGACCCTGCTTCTCTCCTCGGGCGAAAACGTGAACGACAGCGCTGCAGTCACCTTAAGCGGCGGCACGATCACGCGGGGCAGCGGGGTGAGCGAGACGTTCGGTGCGCTGACGTTGAACGGAAATTCATTCCTGAACTTCGGCGGGGTCTCCGAGGCGGCAAACCTCACCTTCGGGACCTTAAGCCTGGGGGGCTACAACGTGTCGGTCTCCGGTTTTGAGCTCAACAACCAGCTGAAATACGCCGCCGCATCTGAGGCCAATGGACTATCCTTGCTCTCCAGCTTTAGTTTCGACAACTCCTACACGACCAGCTTCAGCAGCGGCACCTTCACCATCACCGCCATTCCCGAACCATCGACCTACGTTGCGGCGGCCGGCCTGCTCGCCCTGCTGCTCTGGCCGCTGTGCCGCCGCCTGCGCGGGAAAGTTTCCTGATCCGCCGCGCGAATTTACACCCGTCCCGCAACTGCCGGACCTCAGTCAGCCGAACGGGCTTCGATGATGAGTTCCTCCAAGCCGGCAAGGCGGTAATTCCGGCAAAGTGCGCGCACGCCGGCCATGTCGAGTTCGGGATTGCGCATCAGCAACTCGAGCACATCGGCCCGCGATTTGGTGCCTCCGGCATAAAGCTTGAGGGCGATCAGGTGTGGCAGAGGGACCAGCTTGAGAGCGCTGCCGGGACGCGCGGTCATTCGTGATTCGCGCAAGGCATCCTCGATGACCGCGGGAAACTTTTCCGCATAGCTGATGATCCGGATCAAACCGAAGGAACCCTCGATATTGATCACGCCGCCCAAGGGATCGTCGGCATCGGGCTCGTGCAGCACGGCCTGGTATCCGGCCTGGCGGAGCGAGTCCGTGAGTTCACGCAGCTTCCGCACATTGGCATTGACGCCCAGATCGAGATCTTCGGTCTGCCGCACGTAGCGGTGGGCCGCCAGCGCCACGGCACCGATGACAACGGCATCGAGTTGGTGCGTGTGCAGGCAGTGGAGGATGTCCTCGGCCGCCCGCAAGATGGCATCTGCGTCTTCCACCGGGTCAGCGGGTGCGGGCGGTGGGTTGCAACCACGCGAAGCGGCGGGTCATGGTGAGAGCCGCACGGATGCGCTCTTCGACCGTCATGCGTTCGACGCGGCGTATTTCCGCGCGCCGTGAGGCCGCCGCCGAACGGCTGCGCCTCTGCGGTGGCAGGGATGCCGGAGACGGATCTTTTTTCGCCATGCCTCTCTTTAGGTGCCATCCGCGCGATGGTCAATGATCAGAGGGGGGAGCAAACCGGCCGGCACGGAATTTTGGAAAAGCTCCTCCGCCTCGAGGCAGCTGACGCCGTGTTTTCGGGTGCTCTTCAGTGCATTATTCTGCCTGCAGAGGATTTTTCCAATCGAGGCCGGGGAAACGCGCGAAGTCAGTGTCGTTGCTGCAGAGGGTGGCGCGGTTTTCCATCGCGTGGGCGGCCAGGGAGGCATCGGAGGTCAGCGCGCCCGACACGCCGGCGCGTTGCATCAGGTCGAGAACCTTGGCCGCATGATCTTCCTTCGGCAGAAGAATACGGGCACCGGGTTGCTTGAGCCATGTGAGCACCACGCGCTTGGCCGCTTCGACCGATACCATGGCCGGTCCGAGCCGCGGATGGGTTGCGATGCGCACGAAGCCGAGAGAGATCTCGTGCGGCAGCCCGATGATCTCGCCGCCGGACAAAGCCGATTCCCACCAGCGGCGAGCAGATTCGTGTTCGCGCGAGTACGGATTGTAAGCGCAGAGCAGCAGATTCAGGTCGGGCAGGATCATCGCGCCAACTCGTGCATGGTCTCCTCGTCATCCAGCGTATCGGCCAAGCGATTCATGCTCCGCCCCTGTAACTCGGCGGGAAACGGAGCCCCGAAAAGAGGCTCAACCCGGAACTCCGGCCTGCCGCCGCCGAGCAGAGCCCGGCGCAC
>CAMDUL010000017.1 GCA_945878135.1 Chthoniobacter flavus
GCGGTGATTTGGTGGCGGGCGCCAGCCGGGATGAGGATGGCGTCGCCGGGACCCACGGCACGGGTTTCACCGTCGATTTCCATTTGCGCGGTTCCCTCGAGGAGGAAGTAGAATTCTTCGAAGAGCTTGTGGTAGTGGCGGTCGGTGGACTGGCCGGGGGTCATGCTGGCTTCGGCCAGGCTCTGTTTTTCGACGGGGGCGTTGGTGCGGTCGAGGATACTGCGGATGGTCGAGCCGTCCTTCGTGGTGAAGGGGCTTTGATTTTCGAGTTGCTGGACTATCATAGGGGCGAAGATATGCGATTTTTCGAAGGTTGCACCGCTCTAATCACCGGCGCCTCGTCCGGGCTGGGGGAGGAATTCGCCCGGCAGTTGGCGCCGGTGGCCGAAAAACTGGTGCTCGTGGCGCGGCGCGGTGAGCACCTTGATGCACTGAAGGCGGATTTGGAGACCCGGCATGCGAATGTGCGGGTTTTTGTTTACGTGATGGACCTCACGCGGGAGAACCAAACGCGCGACTTTGTCGAATGGTTGGAGCGCGAAAAAATCCGCATCAATTTTCTGGTCAACAATGCGGGTATGGGTGACCGCGGGCCTTTCGCCACGGGGGACTGGACCAAGATTCACGACATGCTCGAACTGAATATCGTGGCCTTGACGCGCCTGACGCATCATCTGCTACCGATGCTGCTCGAGGGCGGGCGCGGGGCCGTTTTGAATGTGAGTTCGATCGCGGGGTTGATTCCTCTGCCGCATATGTCGGTCTATGCCGCAACGAAAGCTTACGTGAACAGTTTCAGCGACGGACTGCGCATGGAACTGCGCGACACGGGAATTTCGGTTACGGCAGTGCTGCCCGGTCCGGTCGAGACGGAATTCGGTCAGGTCGCCTCGCGCGGCACCGGCGAACCCGAATGGAAAACGCCGGACGACTTGACCTTGCCGGCGGCTGAGGTGGTGCGCTCGGCATTGTCCGCGGTTGCGGCCGACAAAGCCCGCGTGATTCCCGGATGGAAGCTGGTCTTGCTCATGGGTATTGCCGTGGCTCTCCCGCTGGGAATCTTGCGCGCCATTTTGCAAAGGAAGGCCCGCTGAGGCCTGCCCCTCATCTGAAAGCGCCGCCCGCGCGTAAATCCCTTGTCGTGAATCCTGCCAAGTCCCGAAACATCCCGGTCGATCCCGCCGCAATGGCGCGGTTCAAGAAGACGTTCGAGCTGATCAATACGCATCTCTACAGCGTGGAAGAACGCATCCGGGCCCAGGCGAGGGCCTTCGATCCCGCAGTGGAAGGTTACGTGGACTATGTTTGTGGATCCCCGGGCAAGAGGCTGCGTCCGGCCTTGGCCCTGCTGGCCGGCGGGGCCACGGGAAAAATCACCTCCAGTCACGTTGATCTGGCCGTGATCATCGAGCTGATCCATGTCGCCACGCTGGTGCATGACGACATCATGGATGGCGCCGACCTGCGCCGGGAGCGGCCGACGGTCAATGCCAAGTGGGGCAATGCGATCAGCGTCCTGCTCGGCGATGCGCTGCTGGCCCATGCCATGCGGCTGGCCACCAATTTTTCCGAAACCGAAGTTGTGCGGCGCATTGCCGATGCGGCGGCGGAAGTTTGCACGGGGGAAATTATTCAGACGCAGCGGCGTTTCGATCTCAAGCTGTCGGTGGCGGATTATTACAAAATCGTCGAGATGAAAACGGGGGCGTTGTTCGCGGCGGCGGCGGAGTTGGGGGCGTTTTTGAGCGAGACGACACCGGAGCGGATCGGGGCGCTCAAGCAATTCGGGTTGAAGCTCGGGACGGCTTACCAGGTCTACGATGATTGCCTCGATCTGGTGGGTGACGAGGAGGAGATCGGCAAGACGTTGGGGAGCGATTTGCGCAAGGGGAAGCTGACCTTGCCGTTGATTTTCCTGCTGCAGTCGGCGCGGCGCAGCGGCGACCACGAGAAAGTAAGCGCGTTGTTGCTGGGGGGCGAAGAGGTGGAGGCGGAGCAGATTGTGACCATGCTGGCCGAGCGCGGGGCGTTGCAGCAGACGGCGGCCGCGGCGGCGCAGTTGGTCGAAGAGGCATTGGAGGAGTTGAAGGCGTTGGACGACAACCGGTTCACGTCCGGTCTGCGCGGGGTGGCGGAGTATTTGCAGGCTTTGATCAAGCGGGCGGTCGGAGAGGCTTGACGGCGGGAGGCGGGGCTGGCGCGTGTCATGGGGAGACGCTTATGCTCCCCGCGTGGCGACCCCCAAGATCAAGGACTGGCCGGAGGAGGAGCGGCCGCGGGAGAAGTTGATGCACCGCGGGGCGGACGCGTTGAGCGATGCGGAGTTGCTGGCCATTTTTCTGCGCACCGGGATACCGGGGCGCACGGCGATCGATGTGGGCGAGGAGATGATCAAGGCGGCGGGAGGTTCGCTGGCCCGGATGGCGCCGATGACGGTGAAGGAATTGCGCAAACTGGCCAAGGGCGTGGGCTTGGCCAAGGCGTGCGAAATGGCGGCCGCTTTCGAGCTGGGGAAGCGTCTGGCGCGGCAGACGGCGCAAAGCGAGCCTTTGGGGACGCCGGAGAAAATTCACGCTTTCATGGGCCCGCTCCTGCAGAATCTGCCGCGGGAATCGCTGCGCGTCGTGCTGCTCGATACACGGCATCGCTTGCTCCACGCCGAGGAGGTTTCCCTCGGGACGATCAACGAAAGTCTGGCTCATCCCCGCGAAATCCTCCGTCCGGCCATCAGCCACGGGGCATATGCCTTCGTGCTGGTGCACAACCATCCGTCGGGCGACCCGACGCCGAGCGAGGCCGATCGTGCACTGACCCGCCGCATCCGCGAAGCGGCGGATTTGGTGCAGATCCACCTCCTCGATCATGTCATTGTCGGCCGCGAGCGCCCCGGCGCACCGCCTTACTTCAGTTTCAAAGAGCACGGGCTTTTATGAGTTGAGGGTTGAGGGTTGAAAGTTGAGGGGGGAGCAGAGGATGATGCATAAACGGAGTGGCGGCCTGCCTTTTCACCCAGCCCTCATCCCTCGACTCTCGACTTCTCCATGAACATCCACCCTACCGCGATCGTGGCCGACGGGGCCAAGTTGGCTGATGGCGTGACCGTCGGGCCGTTTTCGATCATCGGTCCGGAGGTGGAGATCGGGAGCGGTTGCACCATCGGGGCGCATGTGATTCTGGAACACCGTGTGGTGATCGGAGAGGGAACGAAAGTCGGGCACGGGACGATTCTCGGAGGCAATCCCCAAGCGCTGGGCTTCGATCAAGCGCGCCGTGACACCGGCGTGCGCATCGGGAAAAACAACACGATCCGCGAGTATGTGACGATCAACCGCGCCACCGCGGAGAACAGCGACACGGTGGTGGGCGACGGCAATTTTCTCATGACCGGATGCCATCTGGCCCACGATTGCCGGATCGGCAACGGGGTGATCTTGGCCAACACGGTGCTGATGGCCGGCCATGTGGAGGTGGATGACGGGGCTTTCCTCGGTGGCGGCTCGGTGTTTCACCAGTTCATCCGCATCGGCCGGCTGTCCATGGTGCGGGGCGGTTGCCGGTTCAGCAAAGATATCCCGCCCTATTGCGTGGGGGCCGGGACCAACCTGGCCATGGGTCTCAATTCCATTGGTTTGCGGCGGGCGGGCCTGTCCGCCGAGGCGCGAATGCAATTGAAGCGGGCCTTCCGGCTGCTTTATCTGTCCAACTTCAATGTGACCCAGGCGCTCGACGAGGCGGCCAAGGAAAATTGGGGTCCGGAGGCGACGTTATTTTTCGACTTCGTGCGCGGGGCGAAGAAGAAGGGGATTTGCGATTACTCGGGGAAAGAACTCGGGGCGGACGAGTGAAAGTCCGTCTCAATCGCGCATCAGCGTGATGGTTTTCTCGTAGACCTCGTAGACAATTTTCCTTCGTTCCGCGTATTCGCAGCGGATGACGCGTTTTCCGTTGGCCGGGATGTAGCGGAAGATCACGCGGAACGGGCCGACGCGCAGGCGGCAGAAGCCGTCGAGGCGTTCTTCGAGTTGCTTGATGTCGCCTTGTTCGGAGGCCAATTGGCGCAGGGCGCGGCGGAGCATTTTTCGTCCGTCGGGCGCTTGGCTGCCGACGAAGGTCGAGACTTGTTCACTCAGCTCAATCTTCATCGCCGGGTTCGTCGAGGATGGAGAGAGGGTAGTATTTCGTTTTTCCGGCTTCCGCATCGCGGATGGCCTTCATGGCTTCGGGGTTGGCAAGGATTTCCATGGTTTCGAGGAGGGCTTCGAAACGCTCGGGGGAGAGCAGGTAGCCGACGACTTTGTCGCGGCGGGTGATGATGACCGGTTGCTCGGCGGCTTCGCGGACCACGGCGGGGAACTTGGCTTGGGCTTCGGTGATGGAATACGTAGTTGCCATACCAAAATACGTAGCACGGGGTGGAATGGGAGGCAACAGGGGCAAGTGGCTTCCTGTCTTCCCGGTGCCAAAAGGAACAGGATCCGACGGACATAGTCCGCCGCTACAAACGGCTGAAAACCCCGCCGGGCTACGCCCGGCGGTTATCCGACGTTCTCGGCGGCTTCCTCTTGGCTCTCGCTCACGACCGGGGCCATGGCTTGGAGGTGTTCGCCGTCGCCGAGGCCGATGAGGCGGACGCCTTGGGCGTTGCGACCGGTCATGCGGATCTCGCTCACGCGGGTGCGGACGCTTTGTCCGCTGCTGGTGATGAGCATGATTTCGTCGTTCTCGCGGACGCTGAGGGCGCTGACCACCTCGCCGGTCTTGTCGGTGACCTTCATGGTGATGATGCCTTTGCCGCCGCGTTTCTGCAGCCGGTATTCGTCGAATTCGGTGCGCTTGCCCACGCCATTGGCGCCGGCCACCAGCAGGGTGGCGTCGGCCTGCACCAGCGCGGCGCCGATGACGAAATCCTTTTTGTCCGGACGGATGCCCCACACGCCGGTGGCGGTGCGGCCCATGTCGCGGATGTCTTCCTCGCTGAAACGGATGCTCATGCCGTCCTTGGTGATGAGGACGATTTCGTTGTGTCCGTCGGTCATCAACGCGGCGATGAGTTCGTCGCCGTCCTCGATATTGATGGCGATGATGCCGCCCTTGCGGATGTTGCGGTAGGAAGAGAGGTTGCTCTTCTTGATCACGCCCGTCTTGGTGGCGAAGAGGATGTGCTGATTTTCATCCCACGTCTCGTCCTTGCCGGCGCCGGTTTTGGACTGGATGCGCATGACCGCGGCGATTTCTTCGCCGGGTTTGAATTCGAGAAGATTGGCGATGGACCGGCCTTTGGCCGCGCGGCCCATCTCGGGGATGTTGTAGGCTTTCTCCACGTAGCAGCGTCCTTTTTTGGTGAAGAAGACGAGGTAGTCGTGGGTGCTGGCGGTGAAGAGGTGTTCGACGAAGTCGTCTTCCTCGTTCTCGGTCGTGGCTTCGCGGGTTTGCATCCCGATGACGCCTTTGCCGCCGCGTTTCTGGGCGCGGTAGTTGCTGACCGCGGTGCGTTTGATGAACCCGCGGTGGGTCACGGTGATGATGCAGCCTTCGTTGGTGATGAGATCCTCGATGTTGATCTCGCCTTCGTCGGGGACGATGTCGGTGAGGCGCGGGCCGGCGTATTTGGTCTTAATCTCGCGCAGCTCGGTCTTGATGATGTCGAGGACGCGTTCCTCGCGGGCGAGGATGTCCATGAGGTCCTCGATGGTGGAGAGAAGCTCTTTGTATTCGCCGAGGACTTTGTCGCTTTCCAAGCCGGTCAGCTGGTAGAGGCGGAGTTCGAGGATGTCGTCGACCTGCTGTTCGCTGAGGAGGTATTCGCCGTCGGTCAGGCGTGCTTCGCTGCGGATCTTGACCCCGAATTTCTCGACCTGCTTGCGGGTGAATTCGAAGGCGAGGAGTTTGACTTTGGCTTCCTCTCGGTTTTTCGATCCGCGGATGATGCGGATGAACTCGTCGAGGTTGGCCAGGGCGATGAGGAAGGCCTCGAGTTTTTCCGCGCGGACCTCGGCTTCGCCGAGAAGGTGGGAGGTGCGGCGCAGGACAACTTCGCGGCGGTGCTCGATGTAGCAGAAGATGGCTTCCTTGAGCGAAAGGAGCTTCGGCTTCCCGTGGTCGATGGCCAGCATCGTGATGGGGAACGAGCTTTCCAGCGCGGTGTGCTTGTAGAGGTTGTTGATGACAACCTTCGGATTGGCATCGCGCTTGAGTTCGACGACGACGCGCGTTTTTTCGTCCGACTCGTCGCGGATCGCGCTGATGTCGGTGATCGTCTTCTGGTTGACGAGATCCGCAATACGCTCGACCAGGGTGGCCCGGTTGACGTTGTAGGGGATCTCGGTGATGACGATCTGTTCGCGGTTGCCTTTGAGTTCCTCGACGCCGGCTTTGCCGCGGACTTTGACCGAGCCGCGTCCGGTTTCGAGGTATTGGCGGATACCGCCCACGCCGCAAAGCTGGCAGCCCGTCGGGAAGTCGGGGCCTTTGACGTATTTCATCAGCCCGTCGAGCGTGATGTCGGGCTTGTCGATCTGCGCGCAGATCGCGTCGATGACTTCGCCGAGGTTGTGCGGCGGCATGTTGGTCGCCATGCCGACGGCGATGCCGGTGCCGCCGTTGACAAGAAGGTTGGGGAAAGCGGCGGGGAAGACGACGGGCTCGGTCAGGCGTTCGTCATAGTTCGGGACGAAATCGACGGTCGATTTGTCCATGTCGGCCATGAGGGCCGTGCCGAGATGGGTGAGGCGCGCCTCGGTGTAACGCATGGCGGCCGGCGGATCGCCTTCGACCGAGCCGAAGTTGCCCTGTCCGTCGACGAGCGTTTCGCGCATGGCCCAGCTTTGCGCCATGTGGACGAGGGTCGGGTAGATGACCGCTTCACCGTGCGGGTGATAGTTGCCGCTGGTGTCGCCGCAAATTTTGGCGCACTTGATTTGTTGGCGTCCGGGAAAAAGCCGCAGGTCGTGCATCGCGTAGAGGATGCGGCGCTGGGCGGGCTTGAGTCCGTCGCGCGCATCGGGCAAGGCGCGGGAAATGATGACGGACATGGAGTAGTCGAGGAAGGAGCGTGACATCTCCTCCGCGACATCGATCGGTTCGACTTTTTCGTTTTGTGTATACACGGGAAATGGTGGTTGCGGGGACGCCGTGGGGCCGGCTGGGACCTGCCTGAATTCTGTTCTTTCCGCGGTGGCGAGACCAGCGAAAACACCGCCTTTTCGGGGCGTTTTTCGGGACTGTTATTGCGGGCTCTGCACGGCCGAGCGGCCGGCCCGGATCTCGCCGTCCGGCGCGGTGAGGACGAGGGCATCACCATCGATGGACCACGAGGAGACTGCGGCGAGCAGCGCGAGGAATTTTTGCTCTTGTTGCATGACTCCGGGCTCGCAGGCGCGGCGCGTGCTGCGCAGGGGGCCGATTCGGACTGTGCTGCCGTCGATGGTGCAGGCGCCGCCGAAGCGGTTGCAGGAGGCGTCGCCGGCGATGTTTCCTTCGCTATCGAATTCGAAGGTAATGGAGTGGTTGGCGAGAGGGGTTTGCCCGGCGAAGGTGGTGACTTGCCATGCGCTGCCGGGGAGGGTGACGGGGGCCCGGTTGGTTTCCATGGCAAGGGCGGTCGAGGCGGTCAGGAGGAGGGGGAGGAGGAATTTCATGCGTTGAAGTTTTCGGTGGGCAGTTTTCAGCAGGAAGAATCAAGCCAGTGCTTGTTGGGCGGTTTTGAAGTGGAGCTTGGCGGTGGCGCGGAGGGCGTCGGGGCCGTGCTGGTGGACGAGGGCGCGGGCGGCTTCGAGGACGGCGCCCGAGGCGCCTTTGGGGAATTTGGCGCCCCATGTTTTTTCGGCGTCGGCCAACCAATTGATGAATTTTTCGCGGGCGAGAATCGAAGCGGCAGCCACGGCGTAGTCGCTTTCCGCCTTGGTCTGCTGGCGCAGTTCGATCTTGCGCCCCTTTTCCATCAGCGCGCGTTGCAGCACGATGGGGTTGGCGAATTGGTCGCTCAAGGCCGCGGGGCAATCGGGCTTTCGCTCGCACAGGTTTTCAATGACCCGCGCATGGCCCCAAGCGAGGAGGCGGTTGAGGTTGCCGATCTTTTCGTAGAGCGGATTGTATTTCTCCGGCGAGACAACAATCACCTCGCTGACCAGTCCCGGCGTGGCGCGAATAACATCGGCAAATTTGCGGATCTGGGCGTCGGATCCGATCGATTTGCTGTCGCGGATGCCGGCTTCGAGCAAGTGGCGGGCGATGGGTTCGTTCGTGTAGGCGCCGGCGATGACGAGCGGACCGAAAAAGTCGCCCTTGCCGCTCTCGTCGATGCCAAAATGCGGGGCGAAACGTTCGGGGTGGTGCAGTTCCTCGTAGCCGAGCCGTGCTTCGCCGAGCACCTCGGGCTCGAGGGTGAATTGGACGAAGTTTTCTGTCTCCTTGCCTTGGACCACGGCTTTGGGGCCTTTTTCGTAGACCGCGATGGTCAGTCCGGGCTTCTGCGCGAAGTAGAGGGTGTAGGGCCGCGGTTCGAACTTGAACCCTTGGTCCGTCAGGATGCCGCGCAGCTTGTCCGCCTGTTCGGCGGTCAAGGCGACAGTGTGGGAGCGAAGCGGCGGCATCGGGTGATCCGAAGGGTGTAATCGTTGGATCTAACATCGTCGAGAAGGTTGGGCTTCGTCTGCACGGCCCGCTTTGGTCTGATGTCCGCGTGAACGGCAAAGAGTTCCGCCAACGCCTGTGCGCCTGGTTCCGGCGGCACGGACGCGACCTGCCGTGGCGGCGGACGCGGGATCCTTACGCGATCGTGGTCAGCGAAATGATGCTGCAGCAGACGACGGTCGCGGCGGTCGTTCCCTATTTCGAGAGATGGATGAAGCGGTTTCCCTCGGTGCATGAACTTGCCGCCGCCGATGAGTCCGAAGTGTTGGCCCTGTGGCAGGGGCTCGGCTACTACCGCCGCGCGCGGAATTTGCACGCGGCCGCGACGAAAGTCGGGGGGGGATTGGACGGGGTGTTTCCGAGGGATTACGATGGACTGCGTGATTTGCCCGGGGTCGGGGACTACACGGCACAAGCGGTGCGTGCTTTTGCTTTCGACGAGTCGGTTCCGGTGCTCGATGCCAATGTGATCCGGGTGGTGGCTCGGTTGTTCGACATCCGAACGCCGGTTGATACGGCGAAGGGTTTGGCCAAAGTGCGTGGCAAGCTGGAGGAACTGCTGCCGGCCAAAGGCGGACATGAATTTGCCTCCGCCCTGATGGAACTCGGGGCGCTGGTTTGCCGCGCGGGGCGGCCGGATTGTTTGCTCTGTCCGGTCAAGGAGTTCTGCGCGGCGAAGCATCCCGAGAAACTGCCGGTCAAAGCGCCGAAGGCGCCGATCAAGGAACGGACCGAGCGGGCGGCGTGGATCTCGGATGGCGAGACCGTCCTTCTCCAGCAGTCCACCGCCCGGCGCTGGGTCGGATTGTGGCGTTTGCCGCCGTTGGATGGCGAACCGCTGGCCGGTCCGGCGGCGGAGCTGACCTACAGTATCGTGCGGGAACGGGTAACCTTGCGGATCCACCGCACGGCCAAGCGGGCCCTGATGGCGTCCGCGGAACCACGCAGGGCGTTTTCTCTTAGGGAGCTGGAAAGCATAGCCATTCCGTCCCCGCACCGCCGGGCGATTGCCAAAGTTTTAAAAGACAGATTTGACCACGGATAACACAGATGACACTGATTTACGGAGGACGTTCGGGACACCGTTTCTGATCATCCGTGCTATCCGTGCCATCCGTGGTTAAAATTCCCTCATGAGCGCCACCATCACCAGCCAACCCGACGCCACCGGCCACTTCGGTCCGTATGGCGGAATCTTCGTGCCCGAGACGCTGATGACGGCGCTCGAGGAATTGACACACGCTTACGAGGCAGCGCGGAAGGATCCGGAATTCCGGCGGGAATTGAACCAGCTTCTGGCCGAGTTTGTCGGACGTCCGACGCCGCTTTATCTGGCCGAACGCCTCACCGCGCAGCTGGGTGGAGCGAAAATTTATCTCAAGCGCGAGGACTTGGTCCATACCGGCGCGCACAAGATCAACAACGCGATGGGTCAGATCATTCTCGCCCGCCGCATGGGGAAGAAGCGCGTCATTGCCGAAACGGCGCCGGTCAGCACGGCGTGGCCACGGCAACGGCGGCTGCGCGCTTCGGCATGGAATGCGTGGTCTACATGGGCGAGGTGGACATGAAGCGCCAGGCGCTCAATGTCACCCGCATGAAATTCCTCGGCGCCAAAGTCGTGCCGGTCACGGCTGGCCAAGCCACACTCAAGGAAGCGGTCAACGAAGCGATGCGCGATTGGGTGACCAATGTGCGTTCGACCCACTACATTCTCGGCACGGCTTACGGCGCGCATCCGTATCCCATGATGGTGCGCAACTTCCACCGCGTGATCGGCGAGGAGTCGCGCCGCCAGATTCTCGAACGCGAGGAGCGCCTGCCCGATTTGCTCGTGGCATGTGTCGGCGGCGGGAGCAATGCGATTGGACTTTTCTATCCGTTCCTCGAGGACAAAAACGTCCGCATGGTCGGCGTCGAAGCCGGCGGCGAGGGGATCAAGCCCGGACGCCATGCCGCGCGCTTCCAAGGAGGCAAGCTCGGCGTGCTGCAAGGGTGCAAAACATTCCTGCTGGCCAATAACGATGGACAGATCGAATTGACCCATTCGGTCTCCGCCGGCCTCGACTACGCCGCGGTCGGACCCGAGCACAGTTTCCTGCGCGACGCGGGTCGCGTGGAATACGATTTCGCCACCGACGACGAAGCGCTCGAAGCTTTCAAGACATTGTCGAAAGTGGAAGGCATCATTCCCGCGCTGGAAAGCGCCCATGGCGTGGCCCACGCAATCAAAGTCGCCCCGAAAATGTCCAGGGATCAGATCATCCTCGTGAACCTCTCCGGCCGCGGGGACAAAGACGTCCAGCAGGCGGCGGAGTTTGTTTTCGGGAGAGTGGGAATTTAGCCACGGATAGCGGAGGATAAATGGCCAGGATCCGATAAGGCCCGCTGACACGGGACTTGTCAAAATGTATTCGGATGCTGTTGTTCGCCGGTGTCAGCCGGCGAAAAACATCCTCTGATACCTTCTTTTATCTGTGGCTAAAACGTCTTCGCTCTCCTCCGTCGAACACGATCCCGTTCTTTTCGGTGCGGATGCGAGCGAGGGCATCATCGCTGTCGAGTTTGTCGCGCCTGACCGCATCCATATTTACCGGCGGGCGGGGAACAAGACGGTCTCCGAGGAAGTGGCGCACAAGCCTTTCGCTTGGGCCACGGAGCCGTTGCCGGGCGATGCGCGGGAGTTGGCGGGCAAGAACGCGTTCCGGTTTACTGTTGCTTTCGATGGCGCGGCGGAGTTTTCCAAAGCAAAAGCCACTTACAAAAGGGAGCTCTTCGCGCTGAATGACCTTGCGCATCAATATTTGCTGCAGAGCGGGCGAACGCTGTTCAAAGGGATGGCCTTCGAAGACCTGCGGCGGATGCAGGTCGATATTGAAACTTTCACCCCAGCGCACGGCGCCATGTCCGACGCGGGCAAAGATCCGCTTTTGGCCATCGCGCTGAGCGATAGTTCGGGGTGGGAGGACATCCTGGTTGTCGAGGATCCCGGCGACGAGGCGCAGGAAAGGGCTGTCTTGGAAAAATTCGTCACGCTGGTGCGCGAGCGTGATCCGGATGTGATCGAGGGGCACAACATTTTCAAATTCGACCTGGCCTATCTCGAAACGCGGGCGCGGAAGCTGAAGATGAAACTCGAGCTTGGGCGTGACGGCAGCGCATTGCGCTCGCATCCCTCGCGTTTGCAAATCGCCGAGCGGCTCATCCAATACCGCAAGTTCGAGATTCATGGACGGCACATCGTCGACACGCTGTTTCTCGTCCAATTCCACGATGTCGGGACGCGGGAATTGGAGAGCTTCGGACTCAAAGCGGCAGCGCGGCATTTCGGCGTAGCCGAAGATGACCGGGTGGAGTTGGGCGCGCGCGAAATCACCGAAGCGCACGCGAAGAAGCGGAAGACTTTCGTTCAATACGCCCTGCAAGACGTGCGCGAGACGCGGGGGTTGTCCGCCGCCTTGAGTCCGGCGTGGTTCACCCAGACGACAATTTTTCCCTACAACTACCAGGATGTGGTCATCCGCGGGAATGCGACGAAGATCAATAGTCTGTTTCTGCGGGAATACTTGCGTCAGGGTCAGTCGGTTCCGTGTTTGTCCGAGGTGCAGAGGTTCGAGGGCGGATACACGGATATCTTTTTCACCGGGGTGGCGCGCGACGTGTGGCATTGCGACATCGCATCCTTGTATCCGTCGGTCATGCTGGCTTTTGGGATTTTCCCGGATTCCGATACGCTCGGCGTTTTCGGCGACATGCTCGCGCGGTTGCGGAAGTTCCGGCTGGACGCGAAGGCGGCCATGCGTTCGGCCGAGGGGGCGCAGAAGGCGCACCTCGATGCGCTGCAGGGGACTTTCAAAATTCTGATCAATAGCTTTTATGGGTATCTCGGATTCGCGCAGGGGAACTTCGCCGATTTCGAGGCGGCGGCCGCGGTCACGGCGAAAGGACGCGAGTTGTTGCGGGGGATGGTGGATTGGCTGCGTCAGCGCGGGGCAGATGTCATCGAAATCGACACGGATGGCATCTACTTCACGCCGCCGAAGGATGCGACTTGGGATGGGCTTTATCGCGAACTGGCGGCGACTTTGCCCGCGGGAATCGAGGTGGAATTCGATGCGCGGTATGCCGCGATGTTCAGCTACAAGGCGAAGAATTACGCGCTGCTTTCGGCGGACGGAAAATTATCGATCAAGGGCGCGGCTTTGAAATCGCGCGGATTGGAAAAATTCCAGCGCGTCTTTATCGAGCGCGCGGTGCGGGCATTGCTCGAGGGCGAGCCGGAGGTGATCCCGTCCATGCACGCGGAGTTCGCCAAGGCGCTAAGGGAAAGGAGGTGGGAACCGGAGATGTTTGCCAAGACCGAGGCGCTGCAGGACTCGCTCGAGGCTTACCAAAAGAAGATTGCCGCTTCATCGCGCAACCGCTCGGCGGCTTTCGAGATTGCCCTGCGCAGCGGACGCAAGATGCAGGCCGGCGATCGCGTGTCTTATTACATCACGGGGACGAAAAAGACGGTAAAGGCTTATGAGAGCGCGAAGCTGGTTGATGATTGGGACCCAAAGAACCGCGATGAGAACACCCCTTACTATCTGGCCAAGCTCGACGAGTTGGCGGGCAAGTTCGAGGCGTTCGTCCCTGCCAGCGCGGGCGGGGACCGGTTGTTGTAGCGGGGATCGGGAAACCGCAGGGGACGCAGAGGACGCGGAGGGGAAATGTCTTTTCTTGGAGGGCGAGCGTCCTCGCGAGCCGCGGAGCTGATTGGAGCAACGCGTGTGCAGCGGCGGCCGAGGACGGCCGCCCTCCGTGAATGCTAACGTCCGCGCAGGATGCGCTGGATTTCGTCGTGGTTACCCATGGCAAAAAAGTTCAGCTCGCAACGCGCGGCATCTGCGGTGAAGAGGAGGCGCGTGTGTAGTCCGCAACGGCACTCGAATATCCCGGGGCCGAGCTTGCGCAGTCCGCTTCCGCGGTGACGATGCGGTTCGCCCCATGCGGCGAGCACGGAGCTCAAAGCTTCGCCGACCGCGGCGCGTTCCGACGGCGTGAGATCGCGCAGGTCTTTGACCAAGCGATCAGTGAGCCTGATCTGCCAAGAGCTGCTCGATGTCGCCTTCGAAGCGGTGGAGGCGTCCGGCCTTGCGGTCTTTTTCGATCTCGTCATGAGCTTTGGCCGCGGTCCGACGCAAATCCTCCGCGGTCGCCCCGTATTCGCGGAGCGCGTAGTCAGCCGATTCCACAACCACCGGGCGCAGGGCTACTACATGGTCTCCGTAGAGGATTCCCACATCCTCTCCCTCCACGGCGGCTTTGAGCCATGAGGTCAGATTGGCGCGGGCTTTGGTCGGGCTGAGCGTGGTCATGGGACGCAAATACGACGATTTAGCGTCGTTGTCAAGACGCATACGGCGACCGAGGACGTCCGCCTTCCAAGTCAAGGAACCTCGATCGCTTCGCACTTTTCCCGCCATCCGTCGAAGCGCCACTTGTTTGGAAAATCGCGGCACTGCTGGGGTTTGACCGGTTGGATGGTGCAGGTGTTGATGCCTTCCAGGAAGATGCATGAGCCGTCCGGGTTGGATTTCAGCATGAGACCCGACCGGCTGGGGCGGAGCTCGGTGTGGCGGGCGATGAATTGGTCCGCGCTCAGGCCGAGAAAGTCCGCGATGGCGGCGATCTCGTCTTCGTCGATGCGGACGAAACCCGGCCAGCGGCAGCAGTTGCCGCAGCGTTGGCAAAGGTAGCGCTCAGCGGTCATCCGGGCGGATTGGGCACGGCGCCGATCCGCCGGCTCATGTGCCCTTGGGATTCGGTCCGTATTGGTTGTCGCCGGGCTGGCTGTCCATGACGAAGAAGATGATCAGGACGATGAGACCGATGAGCGGGATGAAGCCGATGAGCATCCACCAGCCGGTGCGTCCGGTGTCGTGGAGGCGGCGGACGGCGAGGGCGAGGCCGGGAAGAAAGACGGCCAGGCCGTAGAGCATGCTGACCGGTCCGTATCCGCCCTGGCCGGCGAGGCCGAGGACGTTGTCGATAATGTTGGCCAGGATGGCCGCGATGACGTTGAAAACGACAAACATCCAGTAGGCTTTGCGGCGGCTGCGGCCGGTGAAGGTGACATAGTTTTTCCAGGCGTCGAGATACCAGTTCATGAGGGTGACCTTTCTTGTTCGGGGTGGTTGTGGTTGGGAACGACGATTCGGGTGTAGGCCCGCGACGGGCAGGTGGGAAGGAGAAAAAGGCGACGGCGGCCGCCGCGGCGGCGATGCTACCGGAAATGGCGGTCGAGCCACTCGCGGGCGAGGGTGAATTCGGTCTGCTCGAGGCGGTGGCCGGTGTTGCGCCATTCGAGGGTCATGTTGGCGCCGGCGTGCTCGAGACGGACGGCGAGGCGCTGGGTGCTGTCCTGCGGGATCATGTTGTCGTCGCGGCCGGCGAGGAGGAGGACCGGTGTTTGGTCGAGTTGCGGCGGTTGCGGCGGCTCGAGGGGCAGCATGGCGCGGAAGAGGATGGCACCGGAGAGAGCGTGCGGGCGGAGAAGGAGCATCGCGGCGGCGATGTTGGCGCCGTTGGAGTAGCCGACGGCGATGATTTTCCCGAGGTTTTGCCGGGCGGACTGGTCTGCAACGAAGTCGGCCAGTTCGTGGGTGCGGCGGATGATGTCGTCCTCGTCGAAGACTCCGGGGGCGAGCCGGCGGAAGAAACGGGGTTGGCCGTTTTCGAGGACTTGTCCGCGCGGGCTGAGCAGGGCGGCACCGGGGCGGAGGAGGTGTCCGAGCGGAATCAGATCATTCTCGTCGCCTCCGGTGCCGTGGAGGAGGAGCAGCGCGGGGGAGGTGCCGGGGTGGAAGCGGGAGAGCATGAAGAAGTGTTCAGTTTTCGGTGTTCAGTGTTTGGTGAAATCGGTGGGGAACGGACGTCGCCGGGAACGGCGACGCCACAGGACTGAAAACTGAACCACTGAACACCGAAAACTCCGCCGCCTTACGCGGCTGGCGATGATTTGGCCATGGCGGGCTCTTGCTTCAACTCGGCGAGGATTTTCTTCACCGCGGCGGCAGCGGTGACCCCGTGTTGTTCCCGGAGGAGGTCGACCTTACCGTGGTCGACGAATTGATCGGGCCAGCCGATGCGGACAACCGGGGTGGTGATGCGGGCTTCGCCCAGGGCTTCCATGACGGCGGCGCCGTAGCCGTGGTGGAGGACATGGTCCTCGAAGGTGCAGACGACTTCGGCCGCGCGGGCGAAAAACTCCAGTGTCTGGGTGTCGAGCGGCTTGATCCAGCGGGCGTTGATGACCGCGGCGTCGATGCCCCGGGCGGCAAGGAGGTCGGCGGTTTGTTCGGCCATTTCGACCATGTTGCCCAGCCCGAGCAGCAGAACCCGGCGGCCGTGGCGGAGGACTTCGCTTTGTCCGATTTCGAGAATCTGCGGGTGCTCCTTCGGCTTGGCCCCGGTGCCGGCGCCGCGCGGATAGCGGATGGCGATGGGGCCTTTGCGGTAGTTGGCCATGGTCCAGAGCATGTCAGTGAACTCTTCTTCGTCCTTGGGCTGCATGAAGACGAAGTTGGGCACGTGGCGGAGATAACCGATGTCGAATAGTCCGTGGTGGGTCGGGCCGTCATCCCCGCTCAGGCCGGCGCGGTCCATGCAGAGGGCGACATTGAGATTCTGCAGGGCGATGTCGTGGATGAGCATGTCATAAGCGCGCTGCATGAAGGTGCTGTAGATGGTGAGAAAGGGTTTGAATCCCTGCGTGGCGAGGCCGCTGGCGAAAAGCGCGGCGTGTTCCTCGGCGATGCCGACGTCATGGTAACGGTCTGGATGGCGCTTCTCGAAAATGCTCAATCCGGTCCCGCCTGCCATGGCCGCGGTGATGGCGACGATGCGGTTGTTGTGGTCGGCGAAGTCGGCGAGTTTGGTGCCGAGGATCTGGGAATAGGTGGGTGCGGCGGCGGGTTCGGTTTCGCCGGTGTCGGGTTTGAATTTGCCGAGGCCGTGGAATTTGTCCGGCTGTTGCATGGCCGGCGGGTAGCCTTTGCCCTTGGTGGTGAGGATGTGGAGGAGGACGGGTTCGTTCTGCGTCTTGAGGAATTCGAAGGTGCGCTCGAGGAGGGCGGTGTCGTGGCCGTCGATCGGCCCGTAGTAGCGGAAGCCGAGGTCTTCGAAGATGACGCTGGGCAGGAGCATGTGCTTCACGCCGGTCTCGACCTTGTGGGCGAGGGCGAGGGCGCCCCGGCCGCCGACCGCCTGGATGAATTTGGCGGCCTGCTCGTGGAGGTGGGCGTAGGCGGGATTGGTCGTGATTTTGCTCAGGTAGCTGGCCACGGCGCCGACGTTTTTCGAGATGGACCATTCGTTGTCGTTGAGGACGACGATGAAGCGCTTGGTTGTTTCGGCCACATTGTTGAGGGCTTCGAAGCTGACGCCGCAGGTGAAGGCGGCATCGCCGGCCACGACGACGACGTGCTCGTCGGAGCCGCGGAGATCGCGCGCGGCGGCCATACCGAGTCCGGCCGAGAGGGCGGTGCCGGCATGGCCCGCCCCGTAGCAATCGTGCTCGCTTTCGGTGCGGAGCAGGAAGCCGTTCAAGCCGCCGTGCTGCCGGATGGTATCGAGGTCGCGGCGGCGACCGGTCAACATTTTGTGCACGTATCCTTGGTGGCTGACGTCGAAGAGGATCTTGTCCTTGGGCGAATCGAACGCGCGGTGCAGGGCGACGGTGAGTTCGACCACGCCGAGGTTGGGGCCGAGGTGGCCGCCGGTCTTGGAAACGGCCCGGACCAACTCGTCGCGGATTTCCTGCGCGAGGAACGGAAGGTCCTCCTCGGGCACGGCGCGGACATCGGCGGGCCCGTCGATCCTGTCGAGGGCGGAGGGCTTAGTTTTCTTCGTCGTCATGGAAAGACTCCAGGGTCACGCTACCGTCCGCTTTCTCGGCGATGAGGCGCACTTTTTGTTCCGCCGCCTCGAGTTTCTCCCCGCAGTAGCGGGCGAGGGCCACACCTTCCTCGTAACGGGCCAGCATCTCCTCGAGCGGGAGCCGGTCCTCCTCGAGTTTGGCCACGATGGCGTCGAGGCGCTGCATGGCGTCCTCGAAGCTTTGCGGATCGTCGGTTTTTTTGCGGGCGGCCATCGCGGTTATTCGGAGGGGGTCCAGCGGTCGCGGTTCGAATAAAAAACGCACTCGTTGTCGATCGGCAGCGGGGTGAAGAACTGGAGCGGGAAGCGGCTGAGGTCGGCAGTGCGCATGATGAAGGTGGCCCATTCGCGGTAGTCGCCCTTGGCGATGCCCGAAATCCACGGACGGTCACCGGAAACGGGCGTAAGGTAGAGGCCATTGACCGGCCCGCCGAGATATTTGTAGTCGTGGATGGTGATGAACTGCTTGACGGTGGCGGGCAGGAGCAGGGACACGCGCCCGCCATACCATGCGGTGGCCCAAGGCATGTCGCTGCAGAGCACTTCGTCCGGTTCGATCCAGTTGGAAACGGAGTTGATGAAAGTCGGGACGTAGGGCGGCCAGTTGACGCGTTGGGGCGGCGCGGTCAGCAGTTGGATCGCCATGGGCAGGCCCGTGACGGCGAAAACGACGGCGATGAAGACGGGGCGCGCGGCGGGGAGCCGCAGGTCGATGCGGTTCCACAGCACGAGGAGGAAAGCCATGCCGTAGGCGGCGAAAAGCGGGAGGAAGAGCATGTGGAGCTGGTTGGCCGAGACCGCGCCGCGCGGGATGAAGAAAGCCATGCCGAAGGCGGCGAAGCTCCACATGAGGACGATGGCCCAACGCATCATGTTCGTCTCGCGCCGCTTGAAGACGTGGAGCAGGGAAAAGAAAAAAGCGGCTGCGGGGATGCTGTAGCCGAAGTAGCCGAAGAGGTTCTCGAACTGCGAGGTGAGGCCGCTGCGGAGCTTCGCGCGAACGGCGCCGAACGCGGTCAGGTCGGGTTCGAGCGTGCTCATGAACCCGAGTTCGCTCGCGCCCGCCCCGTCGAGGATGGCGAAGATGCCCAAACCCAGGGGGTTGCCGCAGACGAGGTAATTGCGGACCAGCCACGGGGTGACCACGCCGAGGTAGAGGAAGAAGACGAGGAGTCCGCTGATGGCCCGCGGTTTGAACCACGCGAAGACGAAGGAGAGGAACCCGAGGAAGATCCACGCGGCCATCGGCTGGGCCAGGGTCATGAGGCCGAGGAGCAGGGAGATGCCGGCGAGCAGCAGGAGCATGCGGCCGGTGCGCCCGGCTTCGCGGTCGAGGAGCGCCGCGTGGAGCAGCAACAATGCCACCGTGAAGAGGAAGAGCATGAGCATCTGGGGCAGCCCCGAGACGGAGAACCGCCAGAGCATGTCGCAGATCAGCGCGAGGCCGACGGCCAGCCAGGCGAGCTTGGCGTCGAAGAGCGAGCGGACGAGGAAAAAGAGGACGAAAAGGGAGGCGAGGAAAAGAACGATTCCGGCCGCCGCTATGACACGGTCGCCGACATAGACGAGGTCCGTAGGTTGCATCGGCCACCAGCGTTTGACCGGGCGCAGGATCGCGGCGTTGAGCAGCGGGTTGAGGGGGAAATTGTAGATGTCGGGGAACGGCCCGGACGGCAGGCTCTCCTCGTGGTTGAGGAATTGCCACATGGCCAGCGGGCGGATGTAGAGGGTGGAGTAGCCGGCCCCGGCGGCGATCTGGCGGCCGAGTTGCGCCTGGTCCATCGCCGTCTCGCTGTCCAGTCCGCGGAAGTTGAAGAAAAGGTAGAGCGAGGCCAGTCCGGCGACGGCGGCGAGCAAGACGGCAATGAGGATGGCTTTCTTGAGAAAACCCTCTTCCAGCGCGTGGACGACTTCCTGGATTTTGACCGACTCGTCGTGGATCATGGTTGCAGTCTGTTGGTTTTATCCACGGCGGGAGGTGGCGTCCATGGCGAAGAAGCTTCAGCGCCAGCGCGGGCGGTCGGCGAAGAAAATGGCTTCCCCGTCGATGGGGAGGTTGATGGCGGAGGTCAGCATCCATGCGCGGAGGTCCTCGGGTTTGATTTCGCGGAGCACGAAGCGCGCCCATTCGCGGTAGCGGCCGTTGACGATGGCCCCGTAGGCGCGCTCGTTCCCGCTGAAGGGGGTGAGGTAGATCCCGACGAGGGGTTGGCGGAGGAAGCCCTCGCTGGCGATGAGCTCGAATTGCTCGATGCTTTCGGGCAGCAGCAGGGAGGTTCTCCCGGCATACCAGGCGCTGGCCCAGGGGATGTCCGCGGCCATGGCCTCGCCGGGCTCGAGCCACTCGGCGAAGCGGGCCACGAGCGGCGGGAGGTAGGGGGGCCAGTTCACCCGCTTGGGGGTGGCCAGCATGGTGGACAGGAGCGGGATGGCGACCACCGCGTAGAGCAGGACGAGAAAGACGGTGCGCAGGAGGGGTTGTTCGAGTTCGAGGCGCGACCACAGCACGAGGAGGAAGGCCAGGCCGTAGAAGGTCATGACCGGGAGGAAAAGAATATGCAGCTGGTTGATGGAAACGGAGGCGCCTGTGCCGAAAACAGCCATGCCGGCGACGGCGCCGATCCACATGAGCAGGACGGCCCAGCGGAACTGCGCTGCTTCCCAGCGGACGAAGATGTGGAGGAAGACGGCGAGAAAGAAGGCGGCCGCGATGAAGTTACCGCCGATGGCGCTGGCGAATCCTTCGAATTGGGCCGCGAGGTTTTCCGCCGTGTTGGCCAGGAGGTCGGACCAGCGGAGACGAAGGAAGGGTTCGAAGTCCGCCGACCAGGCCAGCGCATCGGTGCCGTGCGTGCGGTAGAGTTCGTAGAACGGAACCCCGAAGGGGTGGCGGACGGCGCGCCAGTTGAGCCAGGCCCATGGGAGCAGGGGAGCGACGAAGATGGCCGGGGTGATCAGGGCAACCGGCCAGTGCGGGCGGATCATGACCGTGGCGAAAAGCCAGAACGCGGGGAAGATCCACAGGATGAGACCGTGTCCGAGGGCGGCGAGGGACAGCAGGCCGGCGGCGAAGCCCGTCCAGAGCTGGGCGCGCCGGGTTTTTCCCGCATCCTGTGCGCCGAGCGCCGCGAGCAGGGCCAGCAGGGAGGCGTTGAAAAAGAAAAGCAGGGCCATCTGCGGCAGACCGGAGAAGCTGAAGCGCCAGAAGAGGTCCATCACGGCGATCAAGCCGGTTCCGAGCAGGGCGAGTTGCGCGTCGAAGAGGCGGCGTCCGATTAAAAAGATGAGAACCAGTGAGCCCGCGAAAAAAAGGAATCCGCCGGCCGCGATGGCGCGTTCGCCCGGCGCGACAACAGTCCCCGGAGCCAGGCCGGGCGTTACGCCCGTGGCTCGCAGGATGACGGCGTTGAGGGCCGGTCCGAGGGGCGCCTGGTTGGCCTCTGGCAGCGGGGTGCGGATCTGGCCGGTGCGCGTCAGCATGAGATGGAGGGCCAGCGGCCGGGCGTAGAGCGTGCTGTAACCCTGGCCCGACGCGAGTTGGCGGCCGATCTGCGCCTGATCCATGGCATCGGGATCGTTGAAGCCGTTGAATTTGACCGTGAACCAAGCTGCGGCCACGGCGGTGAACACCGCGGTCAGGAGCAGGCGGCGGACCCACACCGCGATGGAGCCCTGCTCGAAGGTGTGGATGAACCACTGGATGCCGGTTTCGAGAGCCATGGGTTCAGGTGCCGCCGAGTTCCGGGTGTTCGCGCAACTTGCGGTGCAGGGTGCGGCGGCTGATGCCGAGCTTTTGCGCGGCCAGCGTGCGGTTGCCGCGGCACTCGGCGAGGGCGCGGCGCATCAAGGAAAGTTCGGTTTCGACGAGGTTGAGCGGGAGGGGTCCGCGCGGCGCTGTGCCGGACGCCGCGGATTCGCGCACCGCGGCCGGCAAGTCGCGCAGGGTGATTTTCGGGCCGGTGGCCATGACCACGCCGTGTTCGATGGCGGCGCGCAATTCGCGCACATTGCCCGGCCAATCGTAAGCGGCGAGGCATTTCATGGCCTCGCCGGTCAGCTCGCGGGGCGGTTTGTCGTTCTCTTTGGCCGCCTCGCGCAGGAAGTGAACGGCGAGGGAGGGGATATCGCCGCGACGGTCGCGCAGCGGCGGGAGGAGCAGTTGCACCACATTGAGGCGGAAGAAAAGATCTTCGCGGAATTTCCCCTCGGCGACCATTCCGGCCAGGTCGCGGTTGGTCGCGGCGAGGAGGCGCACGTCGGCCGCGAGGGGTTTGTTGCCGCCGACCCGTTCGAAGACGCGTTCGCCGAGGACGCGGAGGATTTTCACCTGCGTGGCCGCGTCGATCTCGCCGATCTCGTCGAGGAAAAGGGTGCCCCCGGCGGCCTGCTCGAAGCGCCCGATACGCCGCTCGCCCGCGCCGGTGAAGGCGCCCTTCTCGTGGCCGAACAACTCGCTCTCGAGCAGTTGCGGCGAGAGGGCGGCGCAGTGCACGGCGACAAACGGTCCCCGGTGGCGCGGGCTGAGCCGGTGGATGGCGTGCGCGGCCAACTCCTTGCCCGTGCCGCTTTCCCCCGTGACCAGCACGGTGGCTCGCGAGGGGGCGACTTGTCTGATCGTCTCGAGCACGTGCGCCATGGCGGGGGAGTCGCCGATGAAATTTTCCAGACCGTAGCGTTTGTCGATTTGCTCGCGCAGGCGGACGTTCTCGCGCTCGAGTTCCGAGCCGTGGAGGGCCCTTTTGAGGAGGAGTTCGAGGCGGTCGATGTTGACCGGCTTGGTGACAAAGTCATAGGCACCGAGTTTCATCGCCTCGACGGCCGACTCGATCCCTCCGTAAGCCGTCATCATGATGCAGACCGGTGCCTGGTTCTGCCGCAGGGCCCACGGCAGGAGTTCCATGCCGTCGTCGGCCCCGAGTCGCAGGTCGGTCAGCAGAAGATCGACGCGGTCGGTTTCCATCACAGCCTTGGCCCCCGCGGCATCGGCTGCCACGTAAACCTCATACTCGTCCTCGAGCGAATCGCGCAGTCCGTCACGGGTGTTTTTCTCGTCGTCGACGATGAGGATGGTCTTTTTCAAGGCGGGCCGGCGGCAGGTGTGACAATTTTTCTCTAATGGTGGCGCGTTATTGGCAACACGCAAGTTGACCGACCGCCCGTTTCTTCTTGCCTTGGTCGGAGGATGGACTACTGCTGCGGCCATGAAATCTGTCTCTCCGCTGCGTCAGCTTCTCTTCTTTTGTGCCCTTGCCCTGCTGGGCCTGACCGGTTGCGAGACAACCAAAGTCGGCGGCAACAATTCCTTCGCCTTCGATCCGCCGGTGCGTCAGCCGCAAAACCCGGCCAACGTCAAAGTCAAGCTGAGCACCGGGGCCCAGCGCCTCTACGTGGTCGAGGGTAACAACGTGCTTCTTGCCACGCCGGTCTCCGTCGGCAAGTCCTCCTCGCCCACCCCGCAGGGCAATTACACCATCTACTCCAAGCAAGCCAACCGCCGCCGCATCAGCAATCCGGGCTCGGGCTATCCCATGACCTACTGGATGGAATTCAAGCCCGCTTACGGTATGCACTGGGGCTTCGTCAAACCGTATCCCAGCACCATGGGCTGCGTGCGCATGCCGCTCAAAGCCGCGCAAAAGACTTTCAATCTGGTCCGTTCCGGCACCCCGATCAACATCTCTCCCAGCCAGCCGTGGGATGCGACCGTGGGCAAATCCCTCCCGCGACTCGACGACTCGGCCCTGCCCGATCCGCCGATGTCCTACATGATGAGCCCGCAGGTTTTCGCCGATGCGCGGCAGGGCAAGTTGTGGCGGTTTTAGCCGCGCCTCAGGCGCGGAGTTGGCGGTGGTCCGTGATTCAGTTTTCAGTCCGAGGGGCTTCGTTCGGTAACGCGGGGACGTGCCAGGTTGTCGCCACGCTCTGACCGCTGAAAACTGTAAACTGGAAACTCTCTTTTTATTCCCCGATCAAGCACGGGGTGAGGAGGTAGAGATTGGTTCCGCCGGAGGTGGCGACGAGGGTGGCGCACTCCTTCCATGGTTGTGGCGATTGCGGCCAGCGCTTTTTTTCGCGTTCGCCCCACAAAAGATACTGCACCTGAAGGCGTCGGGCGGCATCGCGCCATGCGGGCGCACCGTTCATCAGAGTGTCGAGTTCGCGTTGGACCGGTCCGTAATCGAGTCCCTGGCCGAAGAGATGCCCGTCGTGACCCATGACCACGGGTTGTCCGAGGAGCATGGCCGGATGGTCGAATTGCGGCGCGCAAGCAAGGCGCGCGTTGACCGGCATGCTGCGAAGCATGACCTGCAGACCGGCCAGTTCGGTCCGGTCGGCCAATTTGTAGCCGTGCCGGGCATCGAGCCCGGTGATCAGCGCCAGCGCACCCGAGGTGAAAAGCAAAAGGCAGGCGGCTGCTTGCAACCAGACCGGGCGCGGCGCGAGGAGTTTGCCCCAGAGCAACGGGGCCAGGGCAAGGTAGCCCCAGATCATGAGCTTGGTGTTGTCCCAGGGCCACGGCGCGAGCAGGAAGGCGAAAGAGAAGAGCAAAGTGCCCGCCGCCACCCCGTAGAAAACGCGCCCGGTGCGGTCGGCGCCGCCGCGGCGGAACAAGACGATCCCCAGCACCGCGACCAGCGGCAGAAAAATGCCGAAGTTCCAAAGCCAGAACCACAGTCCGCCGTCCTCCTGCATCCAGCCCGGATCGAAGCGGAAGGCGGATCCTGCGGTGAATCCCGCCGTGACCATGCGGGCCAACCATGTCGCGGGTATGACACTGATCAACCCGACCACGAGGAACGGCCGCTGCAGGCCGCGAGACCAGGCGGTCGCGAAGCAGGCGGCGAGGAGGACGCTCAGGAAAAGGAAGGCCGGCGCGTTGAAAAAGGGCATGGCGGCGTAGAGGGCAACCTGAGCCATGAGCGGCAAGCGCGGTCCGTCCGTCCCGGACAACTGCGTGCGCCACACTGTCATGAGCACGAGGCCTGCCGGCAGGGAGAAGAGGATCCCCCGCTGGGTCACCAGCATGGTGAGGAAGAGATTCTTCCACTGCGTCTCGCTTTGCATGATGTCCATCGTCCCGTTTTGCACCAGAGCCCAGGCGCCGAGGCCGCCGGCGAAGAGAAAAGCGGCCAGGGCGAAACCGCGTCCCCACCGCCAGAGCGCGGCCGCCGCGGCCGCGGCACCAAGCAATCCGGTCCACCGCAGTCCCTCGTAAACCGGCAGGCCGGCCGTGCGCAGGACCGCATTCCACAAGTCCATGCCCGGGTGATAAGCGAAAGCCGCGCCGGCGAGGAAAGGATTGTCCGGCCAGAACGCGCCGCCATTGGCCCAGCGGACAATGAGGTTCAGGTGCAGGGCGGTGTCGCCGAGATTGTGCGGCGAGAGGACTTTGAGCTCGTTGCCTTGTTCATAGATGACCCAGACAAAAGCCCGGAAAGATGCGAGGGCGAAGACGGTGAAGAGGAGGGTGTCGGCCTGGGTGATTTTTTGCCGCGGGGCGTATGCCCGTTGCGCCGTCACGGCTCCGGCCAAGGCGCCCAGCGCGAGGGCGATCCATGCCCCGCGCGGATCAAGGCGCCCGCCCAAGGTGGCCAATCCGGCCGCGCTGACGGTGGCCACCGCGGTGAGAACGAGACTGCCGCAGAGGATCCGCCAACCGGTCATGGTTCCCCCCTCCGCGCCCGGCGCCCGGCCGGCCAGGCGCGCATGGCCTCGGCCAAGTCGGTGGTGAGGAACACCACGCAGTCATCGACGCCGGAGCGCAATCGGAAGCGCATTTCCTCGTAGCCCTCGCCGAGCCTCATCCTCAACGCGTCCGCTTTCTCCCCCTCGATGACGTGGAATTCCACCTCGGGCAGTGGCCCGGGACCCGCGCCGCGATGGTAACCGATATTGGGAAAAGCCCCCAGGATCCACGGCAAGGGATAGTAGCTTTCGAGGTAGATGGCCCCCTTGGTTTGATAGCGGCGCGGGTCTGCGTCGGCCAGGGCGAGCAGCGGATCGGTGAAGGTGGCGGCCGAACGGAAGGTCTGCACGTAGACGTAAGGCTCGTGGTCGGTCTCGAAGCGGAAAAAATTCAAGCGGATGGCCTGCGCGAGGGAAACAGTCAGCGCGAGGGCCGCGACAATGTTCGTCCAGCGCCGCCCCGCCGCTGTCACCGCCGCGCCGAAAAAAAGAAACCATGGCCACATGATGGCCGCGATGCACCACGGGGTTTTGTAGGGCACGAGCGAATAAGCGAGGAGCACGCCGCCGCCGAGGATGGCCAGCAGGCGGGGCACAGCCGGACCGGGCCACGCGTAGCGCACCGACCAGACGAGACCGATGAGTGCCGGCCACTCGTAGCGGGCGAGCAGGGCGAGCCAGTAGTAATTGACGAAGGGCAGCAGATCGTGGGTCTCCTTCTCGTGCCCGTTGCCGGCCGCGCCGGTCTTGGTCCATTCGCCCAGCGCGTGGAAAGGTCCGAGGAGGCCCGGTGGATTGAGGAAATTTCCCGAGTAAAAAAAGACGAGGAGAAATGCGGCCACCGCGCCGGCCGTCCAAGCGTCCTGCTTGCTCCACCCTCGCTCTCCGGCCCGTTCCGCCGGCGGCCGCACCGGCGAGATTTTCCCCCAGAGCGCGAAGACGCCGGCGGCCAGGGCGAGAGAGCCGCCATGGATGATATACGTTTCCTTGTTGAGGATCATGCCGGTGAGCCCGAGTACCGCGGCCCACAGGCCGGCCCGGTCCCGCTCCCGCCACAGGGCGATAGCGCCCCAGGTGAAGAGCATGGCGAAGAGGACGAACCACGATTCGTGGATCGAGTAACGTCCGTAAAAAAGCCCGGCCGGAGAAACCGCGAAGGCCAGCGCGGCCCAACGCACGGCGGTGCGTCCGAACCAGCGCCCGAAAAGAAAAATGACCGGCACGGCGAGGACACTGGCCAGCACGGCGGGCAACCGCAGGGCCCAAAGGTTGCGTCCGAGCAATTCCTGCGAGAGAAAGACGGTGTAAAAATGCCAGGGTCCGTGAAAATTTTCCGGCGTGTAGCGGAACGTCCCCGTCTCGCGCATCTGGTCGGCGAACCATCCGTTGACCCCCTCGTCGAAATGCGGGGCCCGCAGGTCGAGCAGAACGAGGCGCAAAAGCGCGGCCAGCGCCATGATCGCGATGAGGTCCCAAGGCCAGCGGCGGATGTATTCCGGCAATCGCATGAACCCCCGATTCTATGCCAGAAATAGCGGTCCGTGACGTCTCAATTGTGGTCCCGGCCTACGCCGAGGAGCAGCGGATCGGCCGTGCCGTCGCCGGACTGCGGCGCCTCGCCGCCGGCTTTCCCCGGCTCGGCGAAATCTTGTTGGTCGTCGAACCCTCCGGCGACCGCACGGTGGAAGCGGCGCGCGAGGCCGCCGCGGGCGACCCGCTGGTCACCATCATCGAAAACCCGGACCACCGGGGCAAAGGTTTCTCCGTGCGGACCGGCATGCGGCGGGCGGGGGGTGAGATTGTCTTTTTCATGGACGCCGACCTGAGCGTGCCGCTCGGGCACGTGGCCCCTTTCGTCGCGCATCTCGATGCGCATCCGGAGACCGCCGCGGTCATTGGAAACCGGCGTCATCCCCGCAGTGTCATAACACGCCGCCAGCATCCGCTGCGCGAGCGGGCCGGGCGGATCTTCAACCACGCGGTGCGCGCGCTCGGCTTGAGTGCCAGCAAGGACACGCAATGCGGATTCAAAGCTTTCCGCCGCGAGGCGGCGCAGCGGATTTTCTCGCGGGCACGGATCGACGGTTTCGCTTTCGACGCGGAGATCCTGCTCCTCGCCGAAAAACTCGGACTGCGTGTCGACGAGCTGCCCGTCGAGTGGATCAACGACAAGCACACCAAGTTCCGTCCGATCCGCGACGGCTGGCGCAGCGTGCGGGATCTTTGGCGGCTGCGGGGGATGCACCGGCGCTTGTAGAGCGCTGCTATAGCGAGACCGGTTTTGCCGTTGCGGCGTCTTCGTCCGCCTGCACGCGGAAAGTGAGCAGCGCGGCGAGAAGGAAACAAAGGCCGCCGAAGGCAACGGCGCCAACGGGATCGTTGCCGAGGAACTGTTTGACGAAAAGTCCGAGGCCGAGCGAGGCGACAACCTGAGGGATGACGATGAAGAAATTGAAGATGCCCATGAAGAGCCCCATTTTCTTCGGATCAACGGCGCCGGAGAGCATGGCATAAGGCATGGACAGAATCGACGCCCAGGCGATGCCCACGCCGGTCATGGAAAGGAGCAGGAGCTTCGGATCGGTGAAGAGCATGACGGACCCGAGTCCGGCGGCGCCGCAGAGCAGGCAGAGGATATGGATGGCTTTGGCGCTGTAGCGTCGGGCCAGAGCCATGATGACAAAGGAGAAGACGAAACAGACGCCGTTGTAAGCGGCGAAGCAAAGACCGGCCCAGGCCACGCCTTCGCTGAAGAGTTTGCGTTGCGCGTCGGTGCCGTCGGCCAAACCGCCGTAGAAATGGACGCCGACGCTGACCGAGAAATAAATCCACATGGCGAAGAGTCCGAGCCAGGTGAAGAACTGGACGGCGGCCAGCTGTTTCATCACGGCGGGCATTGCGCCGATCCCGGCGAAAATTTCGCGCACCCCGCGCCAGAATCCCCTGGTTTCTTCTTTCTCGCGGAGGAACGCCTCCATGTCCTCCGGCGGGTATTCCGGGGTGGTCAGGATGGTTACAAGAACGGCGAGGAGGAACGCACCGGCGCCGATATAGAAAGCGAGTTTGATCGCGGCGGGGATGTGTCCCTCGGCGGCTTCCATCGACATGCCGAAGTTGTTGCTCAGGATCCACGGCAGGGCCGAGGCGATGACGGCGCCGAGTCCGATGAACACACTTTGCATGGCGAAGCCCTGCTTGCGTTGCTCCTCGGGAAGCTTGTCGGCCACGAAGGCGCGGAACGGCTCCATGGTGACATTGATCGAGGCATCGAGGATCCAGAGCAGGCCGACGGCCATCCAGAGGACGGACGAGTTGGGCATGACGATCAAGGCGGCCGAGGCGATGAGCGCGCCGACCAGGAAATACGGGCGGCGGCGTCCGAGACGATTCCACGTGCGGTCGCTGAGGTAGCCGATGATGGGTTGGACGATGAGTCCCGTGAGCGGAGCGGCGATCCAGAGGAGGGAAAGCTGCTCGGGCTTGGCTCCGAGGAACGTGTAGATGGCCGACATGTTGGCCATTTGCAGGCCCCAGCCGAATTGGATCCCGAGGAATCCGAAAGACATGTTCCAGATCTGCCAGAAAGAGAGGGGCGGTTTGTGCATGGTCGGGGTGGGTTGGTCCGAGGCCTAAACAAAAACGCACCCCGCGGCAAGGGCGGGTCGCGGCGTTTGCCATCCTGCGACGAAGGTCCTAGGCTCTGTTCCCAGCGCCATGAACCGACTCGAGCAACTCAAGCAATTCACCACGGTCGTCGCCGACACGGGAGATTTCGAAAGCATCCGCCAATTTTCCCCGCAGGACGCCACGACCAACCCTTCACTCATCTACAAGGCGGTCACGCAAGCCGACTACGCGCCGCTGCTCGATCAAGCGGTGGCGGAGCGCCGGGGTGCGGACATGCCGCGCGGGGAACTGATCTGCGACATCATCGACGACCTGCTGACCATTTTCGGCGAGAAAATCCTGCAAATCGTGCCCGGGCGCGTCTCGACCGAGGTGGATGCGCGGCTGTCCTTCGACACCCCGGCCACCGTCGAGAAAGCGCGCAAGCTGATCGGTCTGTACGCGCGCCGCGGTGTGGCGAAGGAACGCGTGCTGATCAAAATTGCCTCCACTTGGGAAGGTATCCGCGCGGCCGAGGAGCTGCACAAGGATGGCATCAATTGCAACCTCACCCTGCTTTTCTCCCTGCCGCAGGCCATCGCCTGCGCGGAGGCCCGGGTCCGCCTCATCTCCCCGTTCGTCGGACGCATCTACGACTGGTACAAGGCGAAGACCGGAAAGGAATACACCGGTGCGGACGATCCCGGCGTGCAGTCGGTGCGGACGATCTACAACTACTTCAAAAAATTCGGCTACGAGACGCAGGTCATGGGCGCGAGCTTCCGCAACACCTCGCAGATTCTGGAGTTGGCCGGCTGCGATTTGCTGACCATCAGTCCGGAGTTGCTCGGCGAGTTGCAGGCGTCCGACGGCCCGGTGACGCGCCAGCTTTCGGCCGGGGAAGCCAAAGCATCCGGGGTGCAGAAAATCCCCATGGATGAAAAAACTTTCCGCTGGATGCTCAACGAGGACGCCATGGGCACGGAAAAGCTGGCCGAAGGCATCCGCAAGTTCACCGAGGACATCATCAAGCTCGAAGGCTTGATTGCGCGGAAACTCTCCTGAATATTTCCCCGATCTGCACTCCATGAAATCCATCCCCGTCCTCCTCGCCGCCGCGCTGCTCGCCGGTTGCGCCTCCTCCGGAACCAAAGTCGCCGCGCCTTACCTCGCGGTGCTGCAGCAGAAGGGCATCGACCCGGGAACTTACGCGCGGATCAGCCACGGCCGCGTGCTGACTTACGACGACATTTACGAACTGGTCACCGAGGGTGTGCCGGGGGACAAAATCGTGGATTATCTCAAGGCCACACGCGCGCCTTATGTCTTCACCCCGGCGCAGATCAACCGTCTGGCCGCGGCGGGGGCCGGCCCGGCTTTGACCGCTTTCCTGCGCAATCCGCCGACCAAACCGAACACCGACGGCTTCGACAATCCGACCACGCAGGCGTTCCTCAACAGTCCATACTGGCGCGATCCGTATTACATGGAGCCCGGTCCGGTCCCGTTCTTGTTGCCGGACAGCTGGAACACCGGTCCTTTGCCGATGGCCGGCGGGGTCGGACGGCGGATGGTGCCGTGAGGGGCATGGTGGCCATCGGCATCCTGCCGATGACGTCGCATGGTCGAGGGCAGGATGCCCGTGGAGCTACTGCTGACCCGCGCCGGATCGTTCGACCGCGGCTTGGAACTTTTTCACCTTCGGCCGCGTGACCGCGAGATTGTAAGGATGCATCGGATTCTCGCGGTAGAAATCCTGATGGTAGTCCTCGGCGGGGTAGAATTTCTCCAGCGGGACGATCTCGGTGACGATCGGTGAGGAGAATCCGGCCTGCGCGCGGGATTTGGACGCTTCCGCGATTGTTTTCTCCTCGTCGTTCGCGGTCAGGATGATCGAACGGTATTGCGTGCCCACGTCGGCCCCTTGGCGGTTGAGTGTGGTCGGGTCGTGCGCGTCCCAGAACAGATCGATGATCTTTTGGTAGGAAATTTTCCCGGGGTCGTATTCGATTTGCACGACTTCGGCATGGCCGGTTTTGCCGGTGCCGATCTGCTCGTAGGTCGGATTCTCGGTTTGTCCGCCGGCGTAGCCGGAGGTGACGGAAAGAACGCCGGGCAGGCGCTCGTAAGCGGCTTCGACGCACCAGAAGCATCCGCCGCCGAGGGTGGCTTTTTCGGTTTTCATGGGTTCGGATGCGGCGTGGAGGGATGAGACAAGGAGAAGAGCGATCGCGGCATAAATTTTCATGTTTGTGTTGTAGCGGCGGTCTATGACCGTCGGTGCTTTAGAGAAGAAATGTTCCGGAGGTCATAGACCGCCGCAAGCGTGAGATATCATTTATCCGGCACGAATTTGAGGGAGACGGAGTTGACGCAGTAGCGCCGCCCGGTGGGTGCCGGACCGTCGGGAAAGACGTGCCCGAGATGGGAATCGCAGCGGGCGCAAAGAATTTCTTCCCGCGTCATGCCGTGGCTGCGGTCGACCTCGGTGACGACGTTTTCCGGCGCGACGGGTTGGAAGAAGCTGGGCCATCCGGTGCCGGAATCGAACTTGGCGTCCGAGCGGAAGAGGGGCAGGTCGCAGCACACGCAATAGTAGATGCCGTCCTGCTTGTGGTCGTGGAACGCACCGCAGAAGGGACGCTCGGTGCCTTTGCCGCGGGTCACTTCATAGACTTCCCCGTCGCCCAGCTGCGCGCGCCATTCGGCGTCGGTCTTGGTCACTTTTTCCATGGTTTGTGCGGGGAGATCCTGTCCGTCTTTGCCCACCAAGACAACGCTCACGGTGGAAGTTCCGGATTCCGCCGCAAGCGCGGCGGTGGCGAGCAGAAGAGCAAGAAGCAGGGCGGGCATGGGGGCAATATCCGGCGGACGGGGTGGATTGTCAAAAAGTAGAAGCGGCGTCCCCGCCGCTTAACCCCGGACGACAAGCGGCGGGGACGCCGCTTCTACTCTTCCGAACCGCCGCCGCGAAGGCTTCACTGAACATTGAGCCCGGTTCCTTCGCGGAAGTCTCCTGATTGTTCCGTTCGCGGACAAATTCCTGCTGCACAGTTACAATTACGACTGCTCCGCCGCGTGGCGTTTGCGGCGCCGGGCTGCTTCGGCCAGGAATTCCTCCTGGGCATCCCAAGCCTCGCCTTCGCGCGGGGCGGGGAGATACGTGCCGTCGGGCTGGAGGATGCGCGTCTTGACGTTGTCTTTGCGGAAGGTGTCGATGATTTCCTGGACGTGGGCCTTCGTGCCCGGGGTGTCGACGGGGAAGACGGCTTCGACGCGGTGGAAAAAGTTGCGCTCCATCCAATCGGCGCTGCCGATGAAATAGCGCGGGTCGCCGGCGTTTTCGAAACGGTAGATGCGGCTGTGTTCGAGGAAGCGTCCGACGATGCTGCGCACCGTGATGTTCTCGCTCACCCCGGGCAGACCGGGGCGCAGGGCGCAGATGCCGCGGACGAGAAGTTCGACTTTGACCCCGGCGCGCGAGGCGCGGTAGAGGGCCGCGATGATGTCCTCCTGCACGAGGGCGTTGAGCTTGGCGTAAATGCCGGCGGGCCGGCCGGCGCGGGCGTTTTCGATTTCGCGGTCGATGAGGCCGAGGATTTCCTTGTGCAGGTGCCAGGGTGCGACAAGGAGTTTGTGCGGCGGCGGCAATTGGGAGACGCCGGTGACGGTGTTGAAAATGTTGGCCACGTCCTCGGTGATATCCGGCCGCGCGGTAAAATAGCTCAGGTCGGTGTAGAGGCGCGCGGTGGACGGATGGTAGTTGCCCGTGCCGAGGTGAACGTAGCGGCGGATGCCGTCGTATTCCTTGCGCACGACCATGGCCATCTTGGCGTGGGTTTTCAGTCCGGCCATCCCGTAGACCACATCGACGCCGGCCTCCCGCAATTGGCGGGCCCATTTGATGTTGGCCGCCTCGTCGAAGCGGGCTTTGAGTTCGATGGCCACCACGACCTGTTTGCCTTGGCGCGAGGCTTGCACGAGCAGGGGGATGAGCGGCGAGTCGGAGCTGGTGCGGTAAAGGGTCTGCTTGATGGCCAGCACCTGCGGGTCCTCGGCGGCCTGGCCGATGAAGTCGAGCACGGTCTGGAAACTGTCATAAGGGTGGTGCAGCAGGATGTCGCCCTTGCGGATGTGGAAGAAAATGTCGTGCTCCTCGCCGAGGCCGACCACCGTGACCGGGGTGAAGCGTTTGTATTTGAGGTCGGGCCGGTCGAGTTCCGTGGCGACGGGCATGAGCCGCACCAGGTTGAGCGGCCAATCGACGCGGTAGACGTCCTCTTTATCCAGACTGAAAATATCGCAGAGCCGGTCGGTCAGGGCCTCGGGCGCGTCCTGCACCTCGAGGCGGACGGCGTTGCCGCGGTTGAGCTTGCGCAGTTCGTCCTCGATGGCGCGCAGGAGGTTGCGGGCTTCTTCCTCGTCGACGTAGAGATTGCTGTTGCGCGTGATGCGGAACATGTGGGCCCCGCGCACTTTCACGCCGTGGAAGAGGCGTCCCACGTGCGCCTGCACGAGGTTGCCGAGAAAGATGAAGTCCTGCCCGTCCCGCTTGCCCGGGAAGGGGAGAAGGCGCGGGAGGATGCGCGGGATCTGCACCACGGCAAGGTCGGTGCCGAGATTTTCGCCTTCCAGTTCGACGATGAGATTGAGGCTCTTGTTGAGGAGTTGGGGGAAAGGGTGAGCCGGGTCGATGGCCAGCGGGGTGAGCACGGGAAAAACCTCGCGCTCGAAGTAGTCGTCGAAATGGGCGCGCACGGCCGGATCGACGTCGGGGTAGCGGTGGAAGCGGACACCTTTGTCCGCCAGCTGCGGTTGGATTTCCTCGCGCCAGCAGGCGTATTGCCCGGCGACCAGTTCCCGCACGCGCTTGGCGATGGCGGCGAGCTGTTGCGCGGCAGTCAGGCCGTCGGGTCCGGTGGCCTGCGAACCGGCTTGCACGACCTGCTTGAGTCCGGCCACGCGCACCTCGAAAAACTCGTCGAGGTTGGAGGAGACGATGGCGAGGAATTTGAGACGCTCGAGGAGCGGGACGGCGGGATCTTTCGCCTGTTCGAGGACGCGCTGGTTGAATTCGAGCCAGCTCAGTTCGCGGTTGATGAAAAATTGGGGATCTTCCAGATCCATGGCAGCCGGCCAGTTTCCCGCCCCCGCCGCCTGAAAACAAGAGAAAGGCGAGGTGCCCGTTGCCGGACAGGGAGGCTGTGTTAGGGTGGAGGTCGTGAAAAACTCCTTCATCACGCTCTTGGGCTGCCTCCTCCTGACGTCCCCGTCGGCCACCGCGCGCGAAGCCGGTTCCCTCCGCGCCTTGGGCGACGCTTTCGCCGGCGTCTACGAAAAGGTCGCCCCGAGCGTCGTGGTGCTCGAGGTATCGAGGGACGATGCGGGCCAGGCAGCCGATGCCTTTGCCTGGCAATTCCTCTTCCGCGACGAGGATGCGCCGCGCGGGCCGCGGGCCGAGGAAAGCGAGGGCTCGGGTTTTGTCATTCGCGCGGACGGATACATCCTGACCAATGCCCATGTCGTCGAGGGCGCGGATCCGGACAAGGGCGTGGTCGCGCGGCGGCAGGATGGCACGCGTCTTCCGCTCAAGGTGGTGGGCGTCGACGACAAAACCGATCTGGCCGTGCTCAAGGCGGAGGCGGCGGGACTCCCGCCCGTCGAGTGGGGCGACAGCGACGCGATCCGCGTCGGCGAATTCGTCTGCGGCATCGGCGCGCCGTTCGAGCTGGATTTCACGCTGACCGCCGGGGTGATCAGCGCGAAGGGGCGGAGCAACCTGACCAGCACGGTTTACGAGGATTACCTCCAGACCGACGCCGCCATCAATCCGGGCAACAGCGGCGGTCCGCTTTGCGATCTCGACGGGCGCGTCATCGGCGTGAACACGCTGATCAACGGGCTCAGCCGCGGCTTGAGCTTCGCCATTCCCTCGCGTCTGGCCCGCATGGTGAGCGATGAACTCATCGCCAACGGCCGTGTGGTCCGTCCGTGGTTGGGGATCCGCATCGAAACATTGTCGGAGGAGCCGGATCTGCAGCGCATGCTGGGCCGCGAACAGGGTGTGGTGGTGCGCACGATCGAGCCCGGCGCGCCGGCCGCCCGCAGCGAATTGCAACCGGCCGACGTCGTGGTCGAAGTCGACGGGGAACCCGTGGCCAGTGCGCGGGAATTGCAGCAAGCCATCCTGCGCAAAAAGGTCGGCCAAACCGTGAATCTCAAAGTCTGGCGCCGCGGCGCGGGCGGAAGCAATTTCACGACGGTCAATGTCATCACCGAAGAGTTGCCGCAGAATCCCCTCGTGGCGGCACGGGGGATGCGCGGAAACCGTGTGCCTTCCGAAGGCAGTCCGACGCAAGGCAGTCTGCCGCTCGGTTTGGATGTCGAGGACCTCTCGGACGAAGTGGCCCGCGCCCTGAGCATCGAGTCGGGCGGGGTGATCGTGACCAATGTGGAAGACGGCAGCGAGGCGGAGACGGCCGGGGTGCGTCGGCGTGATGTCATAACCGCCGTCGGTCCCGTCGCCGTGCAGAACGAGGCGGCTTTCGACAAGGCGCTGGCCGAATGGCCGGAAGGCGAACCTGCCGTCCTTCATTTGGAGCGCGACGGCAAGAAAACCTACGCGATTCTCAAGCGCTGAGCGCCCCGGCGAAGTTGGCGGCTATCATGCCGCGTCCAACACCGCGCGCAGGGCTCCGGCCGCTTCAGCCGGTTCGATGCGTGTCATACAGCGGAAGTCGATCGGGCATTCGCGCCGGAAACACGGGCTGCATTCGACCTTGTGACGCAGAATGGCGTGGAAGTCCCCGAGCGGGGCGGTCAGGTCCGGCTCGGTCGAACCGAACACCGCCACGGTCGGCACGCCGAGGAAGGCCGCCAGGTGCATGGTGCCGGTGTCATTGGTCAACAGCGCGTCGCAGCCGGCCAGTTCGTCCATCAATGCGTCGAGGTTGGTCTGCCCGATGCGGTTGGTCACGGCGAAGGGGCACTCCCGGACGATGACCTCGCCCGCGGGGGCGTCGCCCGCCACCCCGAAAAGAACCCAGTCGGCCGGGGTGCTTTCTTGGAACATACGCATGGCGGCGGCGAAGCGTTCGGCCGGCCAGCGTTTGGCCGGACCGTATTCCGCGCCCGGGCAGACGCCGATTTTCGGCCGGTCGCCCGCGGGCCTGCGCCGCGGGGCGCGGGCGAAGGATGGAAGACCTTCGCTCTCCGGTGCGCCGCAATGGAAAACGAGGCGCATGAAGCGGTTGGCGTGGTGTCCGCCGGATTCGGCTGCGAACGAGGGTTGCTGGTCGAGCAACCAGGAACGCCAATGTCCCGGATAGCCGACGACACGCGGAACACCGAGGGCGCGTGCTTCGAGGGCGGAACGCAGGGAGTTGGGAAAAAGGATGGCCGCGTCGAAAGTCCGGCCCAGCCTCCGCGCGAGGGCGCGGGGGGTTTCCCCGGGCTCGATGGGAATAACCTCGTCGACCGCGGCGACGCGGCGCCAGAGCGGGGCGAGTTTGGCCGGACAAAGGATGGCGAGTTGCAGGTCGGGGCGGCCTTCTTTGCAGGCTTCGACCGCGGGGATGCTCATGACCGCGTCGCCGAGCCAGTTGCTCGACCTTATGACAAGGCGGAAGGGATCGAGTGCCGAGACCGGAATTTCCGGAGGAAGATGGTAACCGCGCTTGAGCCGTCGCCCGCCGAGGAAACGGGGCATGGGGGTTTTCCAACGGTTGTGCACCCAGAACCAGTCGGGCGGACCGGCGGCGATTTGCTTTTCGAGCGTGACGTTGAGCAACCGGGTGAGCTCGGCGACGGACCGGCCGGCGGGGGCGAGGGGAGGTTCGATGACACAGCGCCAGCGCGCCGTGCCGATGGTGTTGATCGAAACGGAAATGACCGGTGCATCGGTGCGGCTGGCCAGCGTGGCGGCCAGCGGCGAGGTCGAGGCGAGTTTGCCGAAGAGCGGCGTCCAGATGCCCGCGTCCCCCGCGTGCTGATCGATGAGGATGGCCAGCACGCCGCCGCGGCGGATCATTTCGGCCGCCCCGACGTAGCCGTCACGGCGGCTGAAGGTTTCCATGCCGAGACGTCGGCGGTCCCGGTCGATCAGGCGGTTGATGTATTTGTTGCGCTGCGGCTGGAAAACAACGCCGACAGGGTATTCGCGGATGTGGCCGATGAGCTGGGCGTAAAGCTCCCAGTTGCCGATGTGGTTGATGGCCATGACCACACCTCGTCCGCGGGCCAAAGTTTCCCGGAGGAGATCGAGGCCGTGCATTTCCACGCGGGTCTGCACGTCCTTCTCGGCCATGCGGGCGAGGCGGGGGGCGCTGAGGATGTTGGCCCCGAGCTGGCCGAAATGCCGGCGCACCGTGCGGCGGATTTCGTCGGGCGGCATGGTCCGCCCGAAGGCGATCTCCACATTGCGCCGCGCCAAGCGGCGGTAGCGGGGGAGCAGAACCCAGGCGGCCAGTCCCAAAAGCCAGCCGAGACGGAAAACGAGTCCGAGTGGCAGGCGCCCGAGAACCGCGAGCAGGGCGAGCACGAGCAGATACAGGGCGTAATCCATGGAAAGGCAGGGGAAAATTAGCGGGCCGGGCGCGCTGGCGGAAGGTTTTCGTCCGTCTCTCTTTCGGCGTGCAGCCGGCGCCCGGCGGAGGCTTAATGAAGCCGGTGAAAGAACCGAAAGTTTACCGCGACCCGGACCGCACGAAAATCCTCTGGTTGGGAATCCTCGTGGCCGTGGTCGTGCTGGCGGCCATCGTGCTGGCCACCATGTCGCTCAACCGGACGATGAAAAGCACGGGAGCATTCACCGGAAAAATCATCGCCAAGGAATTCACGCCGGAACCGGCGCAGGAGATCACGGTGGGTCAGGGCGGTCTGCACAGCACGCGGGTGGAGGGGGAATACAAGCTGCAGGTCGAGACGCCCGACGGCGCCAAGGTTTTCAACGTGTGGGTCGACCGGACGGTTTACGAGGAGTCCGAGGTCGGTGACGACTATTACGTGATCCCGTCGCCATGAGGGTGCGGCGGAAATCGAACATCCGGCGCGTCGTGCTGTCTCATGTGAAAGCGGCGCTTTTCGCCCCCGGCCCGAAATTTTTATGAGTCAGACAACGCAAGCATTGAACGAACGTGTGCGGCAAAGCAGCCAATGGGTGCAGCCGCTTTTTTCCGAAGTGGGCAAGGTGGTCGTCGGCCAAAAGGGATTGGTCGAGCGCCTCATCATGGGCCTGCTGACCAACGGCCACGTCCTGCTCGAGGGCGTGCCCGGGTTGGCCAAGACGCTGACCGTGCGCACCTTGGCCTCGTGTTTGCACACGGGGTTCGCGCGGCTGCAGTTCACGCCCGACCTGCTGCCGGCCGACCTGGTCGGCACGCTCATCTACAATCCGCGCGACGGTGAATTCAGCACGAAGCTCGGGCCCATTTTTTCCAACCTTATCCTCGCCGACGAAATCAACCGCGCCCCGGCCAAAGTGCAGAGTGCCCTGCTCGAAGCCATGCAGGAACGCCAGGTCACCATCGGCGACAAGACCTACAAACTGCCCGACCCCTTCCTCGTGCTGGCCACGCAGAACCCGCTCGAACAGGAAGGCACCTACCAGCTCCCCGAGGCGCAACTCGACCGTTTCATGTTCAAGGTCCACGTCGGTTACCCGACCCGGACCGAAGAGCGGTCCATTCTCGACGCCATGTCGACTTCCGCGCCGAAACTCGAGGTCAACGCGCTGGTCAATGCAGAGGACATCGTCGCCTCGCGCGGACTGGTCAACGAAATCTACGTCGACGATCGTGTCAAAGACTACGTCGTCGACCTCGTCTGGGCCAGCCGCCAACCGGAAAGCTACGGGCTCAAGCTCGATGGCATGATCCGTTACGGTGCCTCGCCGCGCGCCACGATCTACCTCACGCTCGCCGCCAAAGCCCATGCCTTCCTCAACGGACGCGGCTATGTCACACCGCAGGACGTTAAAACCGTCGGCCCCGACGTGCTCCGCCACCGCATCGCCGTGAGCTACGAGGCCGAAGCCGAGGAAATGACCAGCGAGCATATCATCGAGCAGATCTTCGCCGGCCTGCCGGTGCCGTAGACAAAGTGTTCAGTTTTCAGCGGTTCAGTGTCCGGTCGGCCATGACGGGGCGGGGCACTTTCTCCAAACTGAAAACTGAAGACTGAAAACTTTCCTCTTATGCAGGACACCCGCGAGATCCTCAAAAAAATCCGGCGCCTCGAATTGCGCACGCGGCGGCTGGTCGACTCGATGTTCGCCGGCTCCTACCACAGCGTGTTCAAGGGGCGGGGGATGAATTTCGAGGAGGTGCGGGAATACACCCCGGGCGACGAAATTCGTTCGATCGACTGGAACGTGACGGCCCGGATGAACGCGCCGTTCGTCAAAAAATTCACCGAGGAGCGCGAGCTGACCGTCATGCTGGTGGTCGATGTCAGCGCGTCCGGAAATTTCGGCAGCGTCACCTCGAGCAAACGCGAACTGGCCGCCGAGGTCGCCTCGATCCTCGCCTTCAGCGCCATCCAGAACAACGACAAGGTCGGTCTCCTCCTCTTCACCGACGAGGTCGAGCTTTTCATCCATCCGAAAAAAGGCCGGCTCCATACCCTGCGGCTCATCCGTGAGATGCTCTACTTCAAACCGCGGCACCGCGGCACAAACCTCACCGCCGCGCTCGAATACCTCAACAAGGTGGTGACGCGCCGCGCCGTGGTTTTTCTCATCTCCGACTTCATGGACGAGGGCTATTCGCGTCCGCTCGCCGTGGCCGCGCGGCGGCATGACCTCGTGGCCATTCCGGTGGTCGATCCCGGCGAGGAAGACCTGCCCGATGTCGGCATCGTCACCCTGGAGGATCCCGAGACGGGCGAGCAGATCGACATCAACACCTCGAGCCGTGCCCTGCGCGGTGCCTACCTCGCGCTCGAGGACAAGCGCAAGAAATCGATCGACCAGGAATTCCGCAAACTGGGCGTCGATATGATCCCGCTGCGCACCAATGAAGATTACCTGCACGTGCTGCGCGCCTTTTTCGACCGGCGCGAGCAGCGTCAATTGAGCGCCTGACATGCCTCCCGCCGACCCCAACACCGACCTGCTGCCCCACGAGATCGCGGGGCCCGTGTGGTATCTGCCTTATCCGTTGCCGGTCATGATCGCTTTCGGCCTGCTCGCCCTGCTCCTTCTCGCGCTGGCCGTTTGGGCTTTCGTCGCCTGGCGGCGCCGGGTCAACCGGCGTCCGCTGACCGCACGCGAAAAAGCCCTGTCCGCCCTGGCCGCGGCGCGGGGTCGTGCCGACCAAGCCGCTCCTTACGAATTCAGCATCGAGGTGTGCGACATCCTGCGCGGCTTCCTCGGCACCGAGCACCACCTGCCGGCCACCACCCAGACGTCCTACGAGTTTCTGCAGACCGCGCGCGGCAGCGGGGTGTTCGACGAGGCGCGGTTGGGCGGGCTGACCCGGTTTCTCGACAAGGCGGACGCCATCAAATTCGCCCGCGCGGACGCCACCGCGGCCGACAACAACGAACTGACCGGATTGGCCGAGGAACTGGTCAAGGAGGGGCAAAAGCATGCCGTCGCTGCCTGACTTTTCCGGGTTGTCTTTCGCGCAGCCGCAGTTTCTCTGGCTGCTCTTGCTCGTGCCGTTCCTCGCGTGGCTCAAGGGCAAGTTCGGCGGCACGCCGGGTGTGCTTTTTTCCACCACCAAGACCGTGGCCAAAATCGGCGGACGCCGCCGCTCGCGCGCCGGGGATTTTCTCACCGGCCTGCTTTACCTCGCGCTCATCAGTCTCATCGTCGCGCTGGCCCGTCCGCAGGAGGGCAAGACGATCACGCGCACGCAGGCCAGCGGGGTGGATATCATGCTGGTCATCGACGTCTCGCGTTCCATGCTGGCCGAGGATTTCACCATCGGCGGACAACGGGCCAACCGGCTCGAAGCGGTCAAGCAGGTGACCGAAACGTTCATCCGCGAACGTCCCAACGACCGCATCGGCATCGTCGCCTTCGCCGGCCGGCCGTATCTGGTCAGTCCGCTCACCCTCGACCACGATTGGTTGCGCCAGAATCTCGAGCGCACCCGCATCGGCCTGGTCGAAGACGGCACGGCGATCGGTTCCGCGTTGGCCGCGGCCTCGAACCGCCTGAAAGACAAGGAGTCCAAATCCAAACTCGTCGTCCTGCTGACCGACGGCGACAACAACATGGGCCGGGTCAGCCCGGCCACCGCGGCCGAAGCCGCGCAGGCCCTGGGCATCAAGGTCTACACCATCGGATCGGGCAGCCGCGGAAATGCGCCGTATCCGGTGGGTGACGCCTTCGGACGGACCGTCTACCGCCAGATCCCGGTGGAATTCGACGAGGAAATCCTCAAGCAGATCGCGGCCACCACCGGCGGATCCTATTTCCGCGCCACGGACACGCAGTCGCTGCAGGGGATTTTCAGCGAGATCGACGAATTGGAAAAATCCGAGGTCGAGATCCAGAAAGTGGAGCAATACAAAGACCTTTTCCCGTGGTTCGTGCTGGCCGGAGCCGTCTTGCTCGCGGCCGAAACCGTGCTTGGTCAAACAATATGGAGACGTCTGCCCTGAGTTTCGGACAGCCCTGGGTGCTGAACTTCCTCTGGCTCCTTGTGCCGGTCGCCGCCCTCTTCTGGTGGGCCGAGCGACGGCGCCGGGCCCTCATCGGGCGGATCGTCGCGCCGAAGTTGCGCGCCATCCTGGCGGGGAACACCAGTCCTTTCCGCCGGATTTTCCGGGGCGCCTGCGTCGTCGCCGCCCTCGCCCTGCTCGTGGTGGCCTTGGCCGAGCCGCGGCTTGGCTATGACACTCTCGAGGTTCCCCACCGCGGGCGCGACGTGGTCATTGCCATGGACGTCTCGCGTTCCATGATGGCCACCGATGTGGCGCCGACCCGGCTGCAGCGGGCCAAGCTGCTGGCCGAGGACCTGGTCTCGGAGCTGGGGGGCGATCGCATCGGTCTGGTCGCCTTTGCGGGCTCCGCCTTCCTCCAGGCGCCGCTGACCCTCGACCACGGCGCGGTGCTGTCCGCCCTCGACGAACTCGACACCGACCTCATACCCAAGGGGGGCACCAACCTCGCCGCGGCCATCCGCGCGAGCGGGGAAGCTTTCACCAAGGCCGAGGGATTTTCCCGTGCCATCATCATCATTTCGGACGGCGAGGAACTCGATGCCGATGGTCTGGCCGCCGCGCGCGACGCGGCGGCCGATGGTGTCCGTATTTTCACCGTCGGTGTCGGTTCCGCCGAGGGATCGGAAATCCCCCTTGCTCCGGGCGAATTCGTGCGCGACCCGTCGGGCAAGGTGGTGCAATCGAAGCTCGATGCCGCGCGCATGAAAGAAATCGCGGAAGCCACCGGCGGGTTCTACACGCCGCTCGACGAGCAGGCGGCGCGGTTGCTCGCCGCGGAAGGAATCGGCAAGATGGCGGAGTCGGAGATCGACACGGAGAGCTCGCGCCGTCCCATCGAGCGTTACCAGTTGCCCCTCGGTGCTGCCATCGCGCTGCTCGTGCTGCAAGCGCTGGTCGGTGAACGCCGGCGCGTGCCGTTCGGTGCGGCCGCCGCGCTGTGGCTGGCGGCCGCGGCGCCGTCACAAGCCTCGGGGATTGCCGCTTATGAACAGGGCAATTACGAGCAGGCCCGGCAGGAATTCGAAAACCGTCTCAAGATGGAACCGGAGGCTCCGAATCTGCAACTCAACGCCGGGGCCGCGGCCTACCGCCTGAAAGACTACGGCAAGGCCTCGCAGTATTTTTCCAAAGCCATGCTGGCCGAAGATCCCGCCTTGCGCTCGGCCGCGGAATTCAACCTCGGCAACACGCTCTTCCGTCAGGGCGAGGGCCAGGAGGACAAGGAAAAAAAGGTGTCCGACTGGAAAGACGCCATCGCGCAATACGAAGCCGCGCTCAAGACGAGGCCCGACTACTCCGAGGCCTGGGAGAACAAGGAACGGGTCGAGCAACTTCTCGAGGAGTTGGAGAAAGAGCAGAAGCAGGACAAAAAACAGGACCAGAAAAAGGATCAGCAAAAACAGGACCAGCAGCAGAAAGATCAACAGCAGCAGGGGGGCGAGCAGGACCAGAAACAAGACCAACAGCAGGGTGACAAGGACCAGCCGCAGCAGCAGGGTGGTGGCGGCAAGGATCAGGAGAAAAAAGACCAGCAGGGCGGACAAGAGCAGAAAGAGCCTTCAGGAGACGGAGGCAAGGACCAGAAGGATCAGCAGGGGCAGTCGAAAGACGAGCAAAAGCAGGACGGCCAAGGCGGGGAGCAGAAGCAGGACCAGCAAGGGGGCGGCCAGGACAAAGAACAGCAGGACGGACAGCAGGGCGAGAAAGACGAAAAGCAGCAGGGAGGACAGGGCGAACAAAAACAGGACCAAAAAGGTGGCGGGCAACCGGAAGATCAGCAGCAAAAAGGCGCAGGGGAAAAGCCGGACGAACAAAAGCAGGACGGCCAAGGCGGGGAGCAGAAGCAGGATCAACCGGGCGGTCAGGACGAGAAGAAACAGGACGGAGAGCAGGGCGAGAAAGATGAACAGCAGCAGAGCGGACAAGGCCAACAACCGCAGGATCGCGGCGAAAGCGGCGAAGAGAAAAGCGAGCAGGGATCACCTTCCGGTCCCGGCGATCGCGAGCAAAAGCAGGGCGCCGGAAAACCGGGTGATGCGCCCGCGCCGGCCCCGACGCCGTCCGGTCCGAAGAAGGAAGGCGAATTGCGCGGCACCGCAGGCCAGCAGGATGAGAAGGGCGAGGAAGCGATGGGCTACTCCGACGCACCCAACGAAGACGGCAGCATGAGCGAGGGACAGGCCCGCTCCCTCCTGCGCGCCTTGCAGGGCGAGGAGGAAAAGGTCGATCTTCTCGAACGTCGGGCCTTTCAGGATGTCTCAAGGGATTGGTAGGATGTCCGGAATGATCAACTTCTCGCGCCGCCTCACGATCTGGGCCGCCGTGCTCTTCGCTCTCGGCGCGTTCTCCGCCGTGGCGGAAGTCACGACGATGCTGAGTTCGAACACCGCGCGCGTCGGCGAGCCGGTCATGCTCATCTACCGGTTTGTCAACACGGAGCAACCGCGCGACATGCCGCGGCCCCGCATCGCGGTGCCCGGGCTCGACATCCGTTTCAACGGCGTCAGTTCGCAAAGCCGCCAGTCTTTTGTCTTCGGCGGACAAGGCACGCAGCGCGACGCGGCCACGGTCTACGAATTCCGCTACACCGTCATCCCGAACCAGCCCGGACGCTTCACCATCCCGGGTTTCGCGGTCAGCGCCGGCGGACGACAGATCCGCACGCAAGCCGCGCAGTTGGCCGTGACCGGACCGGGCGGGGCGATGCCGCCCGCGCAGCCGCCGCCGGTGCGCCAGGTCATCCCGCCGCCCTTCTCGCCCGGCCAGCCGCAGCAACTTCCACCGTCTCAGCAACAGCAACGGGTGCGTCCGCCGGCCCAAACCCCGCAGCAACCTGCGCAGGGCCGCACGCCGCCGCTCACGCCCGACGGGGAACCGGCGCCTTATTTCGGCGAGATCATCATCGGCAGCAAATCCGCCTTCGCGGGCGAAGTCGTGCCGGTCGAATTCCGCTTCCACTACCGCGCCGACATCGCGTTCGACAACCTGCAGCCTCCGAGCTTCGGGGGTGACGGCTTCACCGCCGCGCCACTGACCGAGCCTGAGCAGACCGAGCAGATCGTCGGCGACATCACTTACAATGTGGTCACCTTCCGCAGCGCGATCACTCCGGTCAAACCCGGCGAGATCGAAATCCCCGCCGCGGTGATGGAAGGACGCATGGTCTCGCAGGGTTCGATGCCCGGCATGGATCCTTTTTTCGACCAGTTCTTCCGCAACTTCCCCATGCCCGGCATCGGGCGGGCCGAAACCATCCAGGCCCGCACCGAACCGCGGACCTTGCAGGTCCAGGCCCTGCCGCGCGAAGGGCGTCCGGCCAACTTCAGCGGAGCCATCGGTCAATTCAGCCTCGATGCCTCGGCCACGCCCGACCAAGCGGCGTCCGGCGAACCGGTCACCCTCAATCTCACCGTCGAGGGTCGCGGAAATTTCCAGGCCATCTCCGCTCCGGTGCTGACCGGTGAGGACGGTTGGCGGGTTTACTCGCCGAAGGACACCTTCACGGCCGCCGATGCCATCGGCTACGGCGGCACCAAGACTTTCGAGATCAGCATGGTCGCGCGGCGCGACCAGACGGCCACGCCGGGGGCGGAGTTTTCTTACTTCGATCCGCAGAAGAAAAAATATTTCACCCTCAAGGCGGGGCCGCAGGCTGTGACGGCCGCGGGAGGAGGGGCGGGCGCCGACGAACCCTCGGCCGCCGCGCAGGCGGGGGCGGACGGCGGATCTTCCGCGGCCCCTGCGATGCCCGAGGACATAGCAGCGCCGGCACCGGCCTTGGCCGGCGGCAGCCAAAGTTTTGTCCCGCGCCTGCTCCAGCCTTCCTTCCACTGGGCCAACCTCTTGGTCCTCGCCGCATTGATTCTCTCGATACCTTTTCTCCTCTGGCAGCGGCGCCGCGCGCGCAAGAGAGCGCTCACCGCGGAAACTGAAGCCGTCCTGCGCGAGGCGAAATCGGCCTACCACAAGGCGTCCGCCCCCGCCGATTTCTACACCGCCGCCGCGCAATTCGTGCAGGCGCGGCTCGCTCTGCTCGACGGCAAGCCCGTCGCGCTTGTGGATACCGGCGAAGCGCTGGCCCGCCGCGTGCCGGATGGAGCCGAACGCCGCGACCTGCAATCTCTGCTCGCCCGCCGCGACGAACTCAAATACGGAGGAAGTGCCGCCGATGCGCTCGATCCCGCCGAGCGGCGGCGTCTGGCTGCGGTGCTGGACAAATTCGCCTCGAATCATGGTTAAAATTTTTCTCACTCTTCTTCTCTTCGCGTCGGTTCCGTCCGTGTTCCCGTCCGAACCCGGCGGCACCGCGGATTCTTTCGAGGCGGGTTTGACCGCCTACGCCGAGGGCGACTACGAGGCGGCGCGTCGTGCTTACCAGCAACTCGTGAACGAGGGATCGCTCGATCCCGCCGTTTTCCTCAACCTCGGACATGCCGATTACCGCGCGGGTCGTGTCGTGCCGGCCGCCATCAATTACCGCCGCGCCTTGGCCCTCGATCCCTCGAATACCGCCGCGCGCAGCAGTCTCGAGCACGTGCTCGGTGAACTCGGCGTGCCCGCCCCGGGGCTCGGTTTCGCGGAAATCATCGGCCGCTACATTCCCTTCGATCTCCTCGTGCTCATTGGCAGCCTGTTTTTCTGGGCCGGCTTGCTTCTGGTTGTCTTCGCCCTTTTCTCCGCCGTGCGCCGCCGCGGCCTCGCTTTCCTCGGCGTCCTCCTCGCCTTGCTCGGCGCCACGGCGGTCGCCGTTTCTTGGGCCGGTGACTCGCGCATCGCCCTGGCCCGCACGGCCATGGTGATCGACACCACCGAAGCCCTCAGCGCGCCGAGCGCCAACTCGCAGAAGCTGGCCGACCTGGCCAAGACGCAAGTGGTCCGCATCATCGCCTCCCGCGACGACTGGTCCCTCGTGCGGTTGCCGGTCGGCGTGGACGGATGGGTCAAGAGCGACAAGCTCGAACCCGTCTTCCCCGGCGCCTTGGCCGAGGCGCCCTGAGCATGAGGTTGGCTCTTTTGCTGGGCGCCGCCGCGTTTCTGCCATTCATGTCGCAAGCCGGGTGGCGGGAGGAAGTGGTCCGGCCGGGTGCGGGTCCTTTTCCCGCGCCGCCCGATCTGACCGCGCGTTATGTTTTCGGCTGGAGCGGGATCGAGGCGGCGGAGGCGGAGGTGAAGCTGTGGCGCGGGGCGGAGGGGAATTTCACCGGCACGGTGAGCGGCGGGACCAAAGGCATGGCGCGCACGCTTTACAAACTTGATGCCGACTACCGCACCGAGGTCGCGGGTCCGGATTTCCTTTCGCGGCAATTCACCCTGACCGAGCGCTACCGGTCTTATCGTGTCGAGGAGAAGGCTGATTTTCGTCCGGGCGGCGTGCGTGCCTGGCGCGAGTCGGACAAAAAAGGCGCCAAGCCGCCGAAGTGGAAAAATTTCTATGTGCCGGGCCTGCGCGACATGGCGGGTGCATTGCTCCTGGCCCGCAGCCAGCCCTTGGACCAAGGCGACCGGATTTCGCTCGCCGTTTTTCCCGGCGACTGGATGTATCTCGCGCGACTCAAGGTGGAGGGGCGGGAGAAACTCCGCTCGCGCGGCGAAGATCGAAAGGCCATCCGCCTCGCCCTCGAAATCGACCGCATTGAGAAAGACTACTCCCTGAGCCCCCACAAAAAATTCCAGCAAGGCACAATCTGGGTCAGCGATGACGACCTGCGCATCCCGCTCCGCATCGAAGTCAAAGTCTTCGTCGGCCATGTCTTCGCCGAGTTGACGGAAGTGAATCGGCTGTAAAAACGACGCGCCCCGGTTTCCCGGGGCGCGTGTGATTCTGACGAGGCGGTCAGTTTAGCAGCAGCCGGCACTGCAGTCGCAGGGGCAGCATTTGCCGCCGCAGTCGGTGCAGGTGCAGGCGGGCTTGGCCGTGGCCGTGAAGGCCAAGGCGACGACCGCCAGAAGTGCGAAGATGAATTTTTTCATTTTTTGAATCTCCGTTGAAGTTTCGTTCCAATTTTCCTTCCGCCAACAAGGACGGAAGCCGATGCCGGGTGAGCCCTCAGGCTCGCGGCGGGGGAACAGGCGGACGCGAGGTCCGCACGGAGCAGGTGTCGTCGGTGAGGCGCACACCGGGTGAGCTGCCGGGGGCGAAGATGACGAGAGTTTGTCCGGCGGCAGGGATGATCACAGAGGCTGTGGCCGGTGTCTGACAGGAGAGGGGCGGACAAGGGCAAGCCGTGGCGCAGCAGTCCGGGTCGGTTTGGCAGCAGGCCGAAGCGCAGGTTTGGGCCGCGGGAACAGGCTGCACGGTGGCGTGGGCCAGCGGGGCGGCGGCCAAGGAGGCGAGCAGTGCTAAAAGGGCGACTGCTTTCATCTGTTGCAAAGATACTGTGGAGGAGGGCGCTGTCAATGGGGGGGGAGGACGCCCGTCGCCGGGGATTCGCACCCAGGCGGACAGGCTCGCGACGCGACAGCGGCGGCGTCTGCATCGTGCCGGGGTTCGTGTCGCCAAGTCGAGCGGGTCAGGCGAGGAAGAGCCAGGCGACCAAGGCCAGCAGGGGCGCGAGGATGAGGAAGGTGTAACGGATGATGTAGTCGAAGAACGAAGGGGTGCGGACTTTGGCGTGTTCGCAGATGGATTTGACCATGAAATTGGGTCCGTTGCCGATGTAGGTCGCGGCGCCGAAGAAGACGGCGCCGAGCGAGATGGCGGCGAGGGTGGCGGCGTGCTCCGCGGCGAAGAGGGCGACGTCGGCTTCGCTTTTGAGGCTGAGGGCCTGCTGTCCGAGAGCGGCGGCGAGCAGAGTGAGATAGGTCGGGGCGTTGTCGAGGCAGGAGGAGAGAAGCCCGGTCACGGCATAGAATTCGACGGGCGTCGAGATGCCGAGTTGGTCCGCATGGATCTGCAGGTAGTCAAGCGCGGGCACCATGGTGCCGAAGATGCCGAAGAAAAGCCACGCGACCTCTTTGATGGGGTGAAAGCTGAAATGGTTCGAGTCGTGCACCGGTCGGGGTGTGAGGGCCCACGAACCGGCGGCGGCGCCGGCCATGAGGAGTTCGCGCCACGGCGAGGGGAAAAAGACGGCGGCGAGAATCATGGCGATGAAGAAAAAGTTGCGCTGGCCGTCAACCGCGAACTTTTCGTAGCCGGTTTCGAGTTCCCGGACGACTTCCGGCGCGCGGGCGAAGTTGATGCGGTCGAGGAGGTAAAAAACCGCGAGCAAGCCTCCGAGGAGAAAGGCCCATGCGGGCCAGAGGTGCGCGACCGACCAGAAAAACGGCACGCCGCGCAGGAAGCCGAGAAAAAGCGGCGGGTCGCCGATCGGGGTGAGCGCGCCGCCGGCGTTGCTCACGATGAAAATGAAGAAGACGACGTGGAACGCGGTGACGCGGTATTTGTTCATGCGGATCCACGGGCGGATCATGAGCATGGAGGCGCCGGTGGTGCCGATGAAGTTGGCCAGCAGCGCGCCCGTCGCCAGGAAGAGCGTGTTGCGCAGCGGGGTGGATTCGCCGCGCACGCGGATGTGGATGCCGCCGGCCACGATGTAGAGGGAGCCGATCAGCGCGATGAAGCTGATGTATTCGTGCGCGACCTCGAGCATGTGCGCGCCATCGCGGAGGAAGATGACGTAGTAACCGGCGGTGAAGAGTCCGAGCCCGACAGCCAGCTTGGCGTAATGTTTTTCCCACCACGGCGCATGGAGGAAGGGCATCAAGGCGATGGCCAGGAGCATGACGACGAACGGGATGATCATCCACGGACTGGGAGCGTTCGTGGCGCTGGCGAGGAGGAGCATGCGGAAGGCGTTCGTTTGAGGCGGGCGCGGGGCGGGGGCAAGTCAAATTCGGGCAAGGGTGCGGCGGTCACAGACGCGCGCCGCTACAACATGTGGGGGAACGACCGGCACCGGGGACGGGGCCGCTACATCCAATGCAGTGGTCCGGTGGTCCTTGACTTGCCGCGGCGGTTCCCGCCCAATTCGCGGGTTCCGGTTCGGACCAATCCATGGAGAACTTGCCCATCATCATTCTGGCGTCGGTCTTTGTCGCGGCGTTCCTTGCGCCGGCGTTGCACCGTGTGCTCGGGGATCGTTGCGGACTGGTGCTCAGCCTCGTGCCGCTGGCGGGGGCGTGGGTCTATGCGGAGATGGTTCCGCGGATCATGGCGGGGCAGCCTTTTGTTTATCGTCACGCCTGGGTGCCGTCGCTGGGCATCTCTTTGGATTTCCGCATCGACGGACTGAGCCTTCTTTTCCTCCTGCTCATCAGCGTGATCGGGGTGTTTGTCACCTGGTATGCGGCGGGGTATCTGGCGGGGAAGAAGGACCTCGGGCGTTTCTATCTTTATCTCTTCGGGTTCATGGGCTCGATGCTGGGGGTGGTCAGCGCGGATCACCTCGTGCTGCTTTTTGTTTTTTGGGAGCTGACCAGCATCTCGTCCTATCTGCTCATCGGCTACTACCACAATGAAGCGAAGTCGCGGGCGGCGGCTTTGCAGGCCTTGCTCGTCACGGGGGCGGGCGGGCTGTGCCTGCTCGCCGGGGTGATCCTGCTCGGGCGGATGGCGGGGACGTTCCTCATTTCGGAATTGCTGGCCATGGACGCGGCGGCGTTGGTCGCGCAGCCGGGTTTTACCACGGTGCTCATCTTGATTTTGCTCGGGGCTTTCACCAAGTCCGCGCAGTTCCCGTTCCATTTCTGGCTGCCCAACGCGATGACCGCGCCGGCGCCGGTCAGTGCGTATTTGCATTCGGCCACCATGGTCAAGGCGGGCGTATTCTTGCTGGCGCGCCTCTTTCCGTTGTTGTCGGCCAGTCCCTTGTGGTTCCCGATCGTCGCGCCGGTCGGGGCGGTGACCATGATCACCGGCGTTGTCATGGCGCTCGGGCAGAACGACCTGAAGAAGATACTCGCTTACACCACGGTCGGGGTGCTGGGCACACTGACCATGTTGCTCGGGATCGGGACCGAGCTGGCGGTGAAGGCGGCCATGGCCTACCTCCTGGCCCACGCCATCTACAAGGCGGCGCTCTTTATGACATCAGGCACGATCGATCATGAGACGGGAGTGCGTGATCCGGATTTGCTCGGCGGGTTGCGCCGTGCCATGCCGTTCACCGCGGCGGCGGCTTTGGTCGGCGGACTTTCCATGGCGGGCGTGCCGCTGCTGCTGGGATTTGTCAGCAAGGAGTATTTTTACAAAGCGCTGCTCGATGCGCAGGGTGCCGGCGTGCTCTGGGAAGTCCTCGGGGTCGGCGCCAGCGTGGTCATGGTGGCGGCGGCCATCACCGCGGGAATCAAACCTTTCTGGGGCAAGCTGCTCCCCACACCGAAGCATGCGCACGAGGCCCCGTGGACCATGTGGCTGGGTCCGGTGCTGCTCGGCGTGGCCGGGATCAAGACGGGGTTGTTTCCGTCCTATGCTGGAGCCGGTCTGGTCGGTCCGGCGGCGGCGGCCGTGCTGGGCGACGGGGGATTTGTGGCGGACTTGAAACTTTGGCATGGCTGGACCACGGCGCTCGGGTTGAGCGCGGTAACGGTGCTCCTCGGACTGGGGCTCTACGCGCTGTTGCCGCGGATCCGCGCGGCGCGGGGGATTTTCGGCGGTTTGGCGCGGTTGGGTCCGGAGCACGGCTATGACAATCTTCTTTCCGGTCTGCTCGCCTTCGCCCGCTGGCAGACGTCCGTCCTGCAAAACGGCTACTTGCGCAATTACATCCTGACCGTGGTCATGTTCACCGTGGTGCTGGTCGGCTGGATGCTGCCCGGCGTGGTGCCGTCGCCCGATTGGGACACGATGGTGCGTCCGCATGTGCTGACGGTGACCGTTTGCCTGCTCATCATGGCCGGGGCGATCTTCGCCTGTCTGACCAGTTCGCGTTTCACCGCGATCCTCGCGCTGGGTGTGGTCGGCGTGGGCATTGCCATGCTTTATTTCATGTTCAGCGCGCCGGATCTGGCCATGACGCAGGTGCTGGTCGAGACGCTCACCCTTGTTCTCTTCGTGCTGGCCTTCTACCGGTTGCCGGTCTTCGGAAATTATTCCAAGAAATCCGTCAAGATACGCGACGCGATCCTTGCCGCGGTGTTCGGCACGGTGATGGCCATGGTCGTGCTGGTCGAGCAGTCGTCGCGCGCGGCGGACAACGCGGTCTCGCGCTTCATGGGCGAGAACAGCCTGGCGCTGGCCAACGGGCGCAATGTGGTCAACGTGATCCTCGTCGATTTCCGCGCGCTGGACACCTTGGGCGAGATCACGGTGCTGGCCATCGCGGCACTCGGGGTGTTCGCCATGCTGCGGCTGCGTCCGGGCCGCGGCGGAAAGGAGGACCGGTGAACAGCATCATTCTCGCCACGGTCAGCCGCTTGCTCACCGGCTTGCTCCTCGTCTTCTCGGTGTTCCTCTTGCTGCGCGGGCACAACTTGCCGGGCGGCGGATTTTCCGGCGGCCTGGTCGCGGCCAGTGCCTTCGTTCTTGCTTCGTTCGCCAGCGGTTTTCCCGCGGCGCGGCGGCTGCTCGTCGTTCCCCCGCGCGTCATCATGGGCTTCGGTTTGGTCGTGGCTCTTGTTGCCGGTCTGGCCGGCAATGTGGCGGGTTATCCTTTTCTTACCGGCTTGTGGGACACGACGCTGTTCCCGGTGGTGGGCAAGCTGGGCACGCCCTTGTTTTTCGATGTGGGGGTTTATTTTGCCGTGCTCGGCGTGACGACGCTGATTGTTTTCAGCCTCGGCGAGGATTCGGAGGAGGAGGACTGAGATGGAATTTCTCCTGGCCATCACCATAGGCGTCCTTTACGCGGCGTCCTTCTACTTGTTGCTCCGCCGCGGCGTGGTGCGCGTTGTGCTCGGCGTCGCGCTGCTCAGCCAGGCGGTCAATCTGCTCATTTTCACCGCCGGCGGATTGCGCGAGGGGGCGGTGCCGTTCATCGCCGAAGGCGGGAAAGTGTTGGGCGCGGCGAGTGCGGATCCTTTGCCGCAGGCGCTCATTCTCACCGCGATCGTCATCAGTTTCGGCGTGCTGGCCTTCACCCTCGCCATGGTCCACCGGGCGGATCAGGCCACGGGCACGGACGATGTGGATGATTTGAAAGGAACGGACGCGACATGAATGCGGTGACGCTCGCCCTTCTCACCCCGCTGGTCACGGCGGTGTTGTGCCTGCTCTTTCTGCGGTCTTTGCCGCTGCAACGCTTCTTCGGCGTCGCGGGGATGGTTGTCCTGCTCGGGGTGTCGTTCCGTCTGATGGCCGAGGTTGGGGGCGGCCACATCGAAGTGGTGCGTTTCGGCAATTGGCCCGCGCCCTTCGGCATCGTGCTGGTGGTGGACCTGCTCGCGGCCATCATGGTGCTGGTCTCGGCCATCATCGGCCTGGCCGTGGCAGTCTATTCGCTGGCTGATGTCGATGCGCGGCGCGTGCGGTATGGTTACTACGCGTTTTTGCATTTCATGATGTTCGGGGTCTGCGGCGCGTTCCTCACCGGTGACATTTTCAACATGTTCGTCTGGTTCGAGGTCATGCTGATCAGTTCGTTTGTCCTCATGTGCCTCGGCGGGGAGAAGCCGCAGATGGAGGGTGCGGTGAAATACGTGGTGCTGAATCTGATTTCCTCCAGCTTCTTCCTCGCGGCCTGCGGTATCCTTTACGGTCAGACGGGCACGCTGAACATGGCGGATCTCGCGGTGACGGCGAGGGAGATGCGGCCGGAATTGCTGACCATGACGGCCATGCTTTTCCTTGTCGCTTTTGGATTGAAGGCGGCGATTTTCCCGCTGTTTTTCTGGCTACCGGCGTCCTACCACACGCCGCCGGTCGCGGTGTCGGCGGTGTTCGCCGGGTTGCTGACCAAGGTGGGCGTCTATGCACTGATGCGCGTGTTCACCCTGATTTTCACCAACGACATCCTGCTGACCCACGGGCTCCTCCTCGGTCTGGCCGGATTCACCATGGTGACCGGCGTGCTGGGGGCCATGGTGCAATTCGATTTCCGGCGCCTGCTCTCCTTCCACATCGTCAGCCAGATCGGCTACATGGTGCTGGGGTTGGCGCTCTTCACGCCGCTGGCCATCGCGGGGACGGTGTTTTATCTCTTCCACCACATCGTGGTGAAAGCGAACCTGTTTCTGGTCAGCGGCATCACGCAGCGCTACGGCGGATCCTTCGACCTGAAAAAACTCGGCGGTTTCTACGCGGCGGCACCGCTGGTTGCGCTTTTATTTTTCATTCCGGCCATGTCGCTCGGCGGAATTCCCCCGCTCTCCGGATTTTTCGCCAAGTTTGCCATCGTCAAAGCGGGCTTGGTCGACGAGACCATCTTCGGCGCGTGGGCGCCGTTCCTTTCCGCGGTGGCCTTGGCGGTCGGATTGCTCACCCTTTTTTCCATGACCAAAATCTGGGCCGAAGTGTTCTGGAAGCCGGCGCCGGAGGGCCATGCGCCGCACCGCAGCAATGTGCCCCGCGGCGAGCGGTGGTTGCTTCTCGCCCCGGTGGCGGCCTTGGCCGGGCTGACCCTGACCATCGGACTGTTCCCGCAATTCTTCTTCGATTTCGCGGTGCGCTCGGCCGAGCAGTTGCTGCATCCGGAGATTTACATCAATGCGGTCTTGGGGGGGACAACCTGAGATGTATCCCGCGATCAATCTTGTCCTCACGTTCGTCTGGTGCGGCCTGCTCGGCGGCATCACGCTGGCCAACCTGGTTTCCGGGTTCGTGGTCAGCTACCTGCTCCTCTGGCTGGTGACGCGGGGCCAGCGCGGCCATGACGGCTATTTCGGAAAACTGCCGCGGCTTATCGGTTTCGTCGGCTATTACTTGTGGGAATTGCTCAAGTCGAACGCCATCATCGCCTACGATGTGCTGACCCCGACGCACCACATGAAGCCCGGAGTGATCGGTATCCCGATCAAAGCGGAGACCGACCTTGAGATCACCGTGTTGGCCAATCTCATCACCATGACACCAGGCACGTTGAGTCTCGACATTTCGCCCGACCGCAAGACGCTTTACGTCCACGCCATGTATATCCGCGATCCGGAGGCACTGCGCCGCGATATCCAGGAAAATTTCGAACCCCGCGTGCTCGCCTTGCTGCGTTAGATTCCATGGAAGCTTCTCCCATCCTGATCAGCGCTGCCTGGCTCGCCGGCGGGATTCTCTCCGTCGGCATGGTCCTGGCTTTCATCCGCGTGGTGGCCGGCCCGACCCTGGCCGACCGCGTGGTGGCCATGGATGCGCTGGCCACCATGATCATCGGGGCCTTGGTCTTGATTTCCATCATCACCGGCACGGCCCTGCTGCTCGACATCGCGCTGGCCATCGCGCTGGTCGTTTTCCTCGGCACGATCGCCTTGGCCACGACGATCGAAAGGGGGGTTTTCAAATGAGCTGGTTTCTCGGCGGGCTTCTCCTGGCGGGCGCGTTCCTCATGTTTCTCACCGGCCTCGGTTTGGTGCGTATGCCGGACATTTTCTGCCGCATGCATGCGGCGACGAAAAGCGCGTCGCTCGGGGTGGCCCTGCTGCTGTTGGCTTCCGCTCTGTTTTTCCAGGAGACGATGGTTGTGACAAAGGCCCTGGTCACGATCGGGTTCATCTTCCTGACTGCACCGGTGGCGGCGAGCCTGCTCGGACGCGCGGCCTACGCGCAACGCACGTCTTTGTGGGAGCACTCGGTCATGGACGAGGGACGCGACCACATCGCGCTCCGGCCGGCCCCCGAAGCCGATCAGGTCGCGCGCAGCAGCCAGAAGAGGAAGCCCGCGTAACCCAGCAGCAGACAAGCGCCCGCGGGACGCGTGATGCGTTGCTGGTAGTAGGCCATGGGCCAGAGAAGGAGGGAGAAGCCGGCCATGACAGCGAGGTCGACCGCGTCGATCCCGGTGGCCTGCAGCGGATGAACGATGGCGGTGATGCCGAGGATTCCGACAAGATTGAAAATGTTCGACCCGACGATGTTTCCGACGGCGATGTCGGATTCCTTTTTCACCGCCGCAAGCAGCGAGGTGGCCAATTCCGGAAGACTTGTGCCGATCGCCACGATGGTGAGGCCGATGAGCGCCTCGCTCCAACCGTAGTTGCGGGCGATGATGACGGCCCCGTCGACGAGGAAGCGCGCGCCGAAGACCAGGAGAGCGAGTCCGCCGATGACCATGATGATGTCGACAGCCAGCCCGCGCTTGGAAATTTTCACTTCCTCGCCGAATTCGGTGCCGAGGGCGTCCGCGGGTTGGCGGCGCGCGAGGGCGATGCTGAAGGCGATGTAGGCCACGAGGATCAGGCAGAAAATGATCCCCTCCGTCCGCCCGATGTTTCCGTCGGCCATCAAGACGAGCGACAGCGCGGTGATGCCGATCATGATGGGGATATCGATGCGCACGATTTGCGAGTTGGTGGTGATCGGCGTGATCAACGCGCACAGGCCGAGGATGAGCCCGATGTTGCAAATGTTGGACCCGACCACGTTGCCGACGCTGATATCGCTCTGCCCGGCGAGAGCGGCGCGGAGGCTGACCATCAATTCGGGCGAACTCGTGCCGAAGGCGACGACGGTGAGTCCGACGACCAGCGGGGAGAGTCCGAGGCGCAGGGCGAGGGAAGAGCTGCCGCGGACGAGGCCCTCGGCGCCGAAGTAGAGGAGCACGAGCCCGGCGAGGAGATAGATGATGGCAAGGCTCATGGGTGAAGCGGGAGTGTTTATACGGGTGCCGAGGGGTAATAAAGTAGAAGCGGCGTCCCCGCCGCTTTTTTGATGGTTAAGCGGCGGGGACGCCGCTTCTACTCTCATGAAATGAAGGCTCCTTTTGCTCCGAAACCCGAGGCGGCGTTGCTCGTGCTGGCGCACGGGTCGAGCGTCAATGCCACGTCGAGCCGTCCGACGAGGGAGTTGGCCGAGAGGTTGCGGGAGTCGGGGCTTTTCGGAGAGGTGGCTTGCGGGTTTTGGAAAGAAGAGCCGGGATTGCGCGAGGCGTTGGATTCTTTAACCAAGCCGGAAGTTTTCATCGTGCCGAATTTCACGGTGGAGGGATATTTTGTGCGCAATGTCATCCCAAAGGAGCTCGCGCTGACCGGTCCGGTGACGCGGCGGGAGAACGGGCAGGTCTTGCGGCTGTGTTTGCCGGTGGGTGGTCATCCGCGCATGACCGAGGTGCTTTTGCATTGTGCGCGCAGGGTGGCACCGGGGGTCGATTATGCAAAGGCGGCGCTACTCGTGCTCGGGCACGGGACGCCGCTCGACACGCGGAGTTCGGAGGCGGTCGAGGCACAGGTGGCGGCGATCCGGGCGCGCGGCATTTTTGCCGAGGTGCGCGGGGCGTTCATGGAGACGCCGCCGAAGATCGAAGACTGGCGTGAGATCACGGCGTGCCAAGACGTGATCGCGGTCCCGTTTTTCATCGCGGACGGTTTGCACAGTGACGAGGACATTCCGGAGTTGCTGGGGATTCCGGGTGGCGGCGGGGCGGAGGAGCGGGAGCGGAGGAATCCCTATCTGCTCGAGGGGCGGCGGCTTTATTATTCGCGCGCGGTGGGGACGGATCCGGGGATGGCCGAGGTGATCCTCGACCAGGTGCATTCGTGGGAATTGTGCGCCAAGGGGATCCCGCGAAACGGGGAGACAGCGACGGTCACGGTGTGATAAGACACATCCATGGTTACCAAGCTGCTCCATACCCGTTACCGCGTGAATGACCTTGAGAAGACGGTCAGTTTTTACAAGGACGTGCTCGGTCTGAGGGAAATCCGTCGGCATAAATCGCCGCGCGGATCCGAGTTGGTCTTTTTGGAAACACCGGGCAGCGAGGAACTGATCGAGATTTGTTCGTATCCGGCGAGCGGACCGGTGGTGGTCGGTCCCGATCTGACCCATCTCGCCTTCGAGGTCGAGGACTTGGAGCAATTTGCCAAGGATGCGGCGGCCAAGGGTTATCCGCTTTCCGATGGTCCGACCACATCCTCGACCGGAACGGTCTTCGCCTTCATCGATGCACCGGAGGGCTACGAGATCGAGCTGATCCAAGCGCCGAAATAAGCGCGCTCTTATGGAATTCGATTGGCTCGAGGCACCTTTCGACCTCAAGGCGTTGACGCCGCGGGCCATCGAGGAATCCTTCGAAGACCCGTTCAGCCTGCGGCTGCTCCCGGATTACGAAAGCGGCGAGGCGCGGTATTTCAATCTCGGACGGTCGGCTGAGGGGCGGGGGATTTTCAGCGTGTTTTGGACCGATGGAAAAACCCTGCGCGTCATCGCGGCACGGGCCATGACCAAGGACGAAGAAAAATTCTTCGAAAGGAAAAATGCCGAATAACCACGAAAAAGAATTGCGTACACTGCACGCGTGGTCCGAGGTGCCGTCTTTCGAGGACGAGGCGGCGGAGGCGTCATTCTGGCTGGGGCACGGGTTGGATCCGAAGCTGATGAACGCGTCGATTCCGAAAAGCGATGCGCGCGAGTCGGCCACGGTGACTTTGCGCTTCGACCCGCGAATGCTGGCGCGGATCAAACGCGTGGCGCGGTCGCGGTATTTGAATTATCAGAGCATGATCAAGCAGTGGTTGGCGGAGAGGTTGGAAAAAGAGGGGTGAAACTTGAGTGTGAGGCCTGAGTGACAGGTGGATCGCGCCGTCCCGGCGCGATTCTTTTTGGG
>CAMDUL010000018.1 GCA_945878135.1 Chthoniobacter flavus
CGAGCTGTCGCTCAGCGCGATGGCGAGCAGCGGGTCTCTGCTCGCATCGGACATGGCGCCGTCCACGCCGATGAACGTTTCAATATCAACCTGCATCCGCCGCAGGTCTTCGAAGGCCATCCCTTTGAACAGCGTTCGCCCGCTCTGCAGCAAATATTGATGCGCAAGGTCATTCAGCGCGAAGAGCTCCCTTTTGAATTGCGTCTTGGCTTTGGAAAACTCCCCCGCACCGTCGAAGGTAACGGTGAACCGATAAGCGTTCTTTCCGTCCAACTCGCGTGACTCACCCGGAAGCGGCTCCGTGGCCCAAGCGAAAGGCTTGTGCACCACTTCCTCGGAGACCGTCTTGTTCCCCTCCCGCCGGTAAATATGGACGCGGTCAGGCGCGACAAACTCGACCGCGACGATGCCCTCGCTCGCATCCGCACCAAAAAGAACGGGATCGCGTTCGACGGAGGAGAGCGAAGACGTTTTAGCCACAGATAAAAGAAGATGTCAGAGGATGTTTTTCGCCGGCTGACACCGGCGAAAAACAGTATCCGAATACATTTTGACAAGTCCCGTGTCAGCGGGGCTTGTCCGAATCATGGCCGTTTATCTTCCCCTATCCGTGGCTAAATTCCCGTTCCGCCGAAAACAAACTCTGCCGCCTGCTGGACGTCTTTGTCCCCGCGGCCGGAGAGATTCACGAGGATGATCTGATCCTTGGACATTTTCGGGGCGACTTTGATCGCATGGGCCACGCCATGGGCGCTTTCTAGAGCCGGAATAATGCCTTCGACTTTGGAGAGCGTCTTGAAGGCCTCAAGCGCTTCGTCGTCCGTGGCGAAATCGTATTCCACGCGCCCCGCGTCGCGCAGGAAGCTGTGCTCGGGGCCGACCGCCGCGTAGTCGAGACCGGCGGAAACGGAATGGGTCAATTCGATCTGTCCATCGTCATTGGCCAGCAGGAATGTTTTGCATCCCTGCAATACGCCGAGTTTGCCGCCTTGAAAGCGCGCGGCATGGCGTCCGGGTTTGATCCCCTCGCCACCGGCTTCGACGCCGACCATGCGGACGGTTTTGTCCTCAAGAAACGGATAGAAAAGGCCGATCGCGTTGCTGCCGCCGCCCACGCAGGCCACGAGCAAATCGGGCAGGCGCTCCTCGCGTTCGAGAATCTGGCGGCGCGACTCCTCACCGATCACGCGGTGGAAATTGCGCACCATCATGGGATAGGGATGCGCGCCGTAAGCCGTGCCGAGGATGTAGTGTGTCGAACGCACATTGGTCACCCAGTCGCGCATCGCTTCGTTGACCGCTTCCTTCAGCGTGGCTTGTCCGGCCGTAACCGGCACGACTTTCGCCCCGAGGAATTTCATGCGGGTGACATTGAGCGCCTGACGCTTCATGTCCACCTCGCCCATGTAGACTACGCATTCCATGCCGAAGCGCGCCGCGGCTGTCGCGGTGGCTACGCCATGCTGACCCGCGCCGGTCTCGGCGATGACGCGCTTTTTGCCCATGCGGCGCGCGAGAATAATCTGCCCCATCGCGTTGTTGATCTTGTGCGCGCCGGTATGGACCAAGTCCTCGCGCTTGAGATAAATTTTCGCTCCACCGAGCTGCGCGGTGAGGCGTTCGGCCAGATAAAGCGGCGTCGGACGCCCGACAAATTCAGCCAGAAGCTGATTCAATTCGCGGCGGAATTCGGGATCTTTGCGCGCCGACTCGTAGGCCTGAGTTAGCTCCTCGAGAGCGGTCATCAACGTCTCGGGCACGAACACGCCGCCATACGGACCAAAGTGGCCCTTGGCGTCGGGTTGGGCGGTGATGGCGGCGCTCATGAAAAAACTTTAACCACGGATTACACGAATATCACGGATGATCAGAGAAGGCATCTTTCCTTTGTATTCTAAATCGGCGTCATCAGTGTCATCGGCGGTCAGAAACCTCTTGGATCATCTTGGCAATGGCTCGGCGGTGCGGGGAGGGAACGGCTATCTGCTCCAGTTCCCTAAGAGAAAACGCTTTGCGCGGTTCCGCGGACGCCGACAAGCCACCTTTCCGCATGCGGTGAACGCGCAATCTCACCCTCTCGCGGACGATGCTGTAGGTCAGTTCCACCGCCGGTCCGCCCGGCGGTTCGTCATCCAGCGGCGGCAAACGCCATAGCCCGCCCCAGCGACGCGCGGTCGATTGCTGCAGAAGCACCGCCTTCCCATCCGAGACCCACGCCGCGTGTTCGGATCGTTCCTTGATCGCCGCCTTAGGCGCTTTGACCGGCAATTTTTCGGGATGTTTCGCCTCGCAGAAACTTTTCACCGGGCAGAGCAGACAATCCGGACGGCCTGCGCGGCAAACCAGCGCGCCGAGTTCCATCAGGGCGGAAACAAACTCATGTCCGCCTTTGGACGGTAGAAGTTCTGCGAGTTTTCCGCGGACCTTGGCCAATCCCTTCGCCGTATCAACCGGTGTGCGGATATCGAACAACCGAGCCACCACGCGGATCACATTGGCATCGAGCACCGGCACCGACTCGTCGAACGCAAAGGCCCGCACCGCTTGGGCCGTATAGTCCCCAACCCCGGGCAAATCGCGCAGGCCATCGTAGTCCCGCGGAAACTTCCCGGCCAATCCCACGGAGATTTTTTTCGCCGCAGCATGCAGATTCCGCGCGCGGCGGTAATAGCCGAGCCCCTGCCAGAGGGCCAAAACTTCGGATTCATCCGCCGCGGCAAGTTCATGCACCGAGGGAAAGCGCTTCATCCATCGCTCGAAGTAGGGCACGACCGCTGCAACCGTCGTCTGCTGGAGCATCATTTCGCTGACCAAAATCGCGTAAGGATCCCGCGTCTGCCGCCACGGCAGGTCGCGTCCGTGCCGCCGGAACCAGGCGCACAGGGGTTGGCGGAACTCTTTGCCGTTCACGGGGACATCAGACCAAAGCCGGCCGCACAGACGAAGCCCAACCTTCTCGACGATAGGAGAACCAACGATTACACCCTTCGGATCACCCGATGCCGCCGATTCGCTCCCACACCGTCTCCTTGACCGCCGAACAGGCAGACAAGCTTCGCGGCATCCTGACGGACCAAGGATTCAAGTTTGAGCAGCGGCCCTACACGCTTTATTTCGCGCAAAAGCCCGGACTGACCATCGCGGTCTACGAGAAGGGCCCGAAGGCCGTGGTCCAAGGCAAGGACACGGAAAGTTTCATCCAATTCACCCTCGAGCCCGAAGTCCTCGGCGAAGCGCGGCTCGGTTACGAGGAATTGCACCATCCCGAACGTTTCGCCCCGCATTTCGGCATCGACGAAAGCGGCAAAGGCGACTTTTTCGGCCCGCTCGTCATTGCCGGCGCCTACACGAACGAACCCATCGCCCGCCACTTGCTCGAAGCCGGCATCCGCGACAGCAAATCAATCGGATCCGACGCCCAAATCCGCAAATTTGCTGATGTTATTCGCGCCACGCCGGGTCTGGTCAGCGAGGTGATCGTCGTCTCGCCGGAGAAATACAATCCGCTCTACGAGAAGATCGGCAATCTCAACCGCCTCCTCGCCTGGGGCCACGCGCGGGTCATTGAAAACCTGTGCGAGCGAAAGCCCGATTGTCCATCCGCCTTGAGCGACCAGTTCGCCAACCCGATCGTGCTGCAACGCGCACTGATGGAAAAGGGCCGCAAAATCGAACTGCGCCAGCAGACCAAAGCGGAGAGCGACTACGCCGTGGCCGCCGCTTCCATTCTCGCCCGGGAAAAATTCATCGACTGGCTGGCTGACGCCGAAAAAAAATGGGCCGCCAAATTCCCCAAAGGCGCCTCGGGCGCCGTCCTCGAAGCCGCCCGCACTCTGGTCAAACAACACGGCCCCGACGCCCTTCGATCCACCGCCAAACTTCACTTCAAAACCACCCAGCAGGCGCTGGCCTAATTCTTTTTCTTGCTGAAGACTGACGACTGCCAACCGACGACTCCTCTATGAAACTCCTCCTCACCCTCCTCCTCACCATCACCACTTCCCTGGCCATGGAAACCAACAAACAGACCGCCACCCTCCCGGGCAGCGCGTGGCAAGTGAAGACCTTCGCCGGACAAGCCACGCTCGCCGATCATCCCATCACCTTCGAATTCGACAACGAGGGCAACATCGCAGGCGACGGCTCATGCAACCGCTTTGGCGGATCCTGCAAAATCGAAGGCGACAAAATCGAGGTTGGCCCGCTGCGCAGCACCCGTCGCGCTTGCGAGCCGGACATCATGCAGCAGGAGCACAAATTCCTCGCCCTGCTCGGCGCCGCCGCCACGTGGGCCATAGACGGCGATGAACTCGTCCTCACCGCGCCGGAAGGCGAGATTCGGGCCATTCGCCAAGTCCCCGCCAAGCCGCAGGAGTAAGCTTCAAAAACGGCATTTCCGGCCGATGTTTGCGCTGGTCTGGACCCACCAGAGCGGCCAGAATACTAATGCGTTCCGGCCGTGCCCGGAACGCCCCGCCAATCACCCCATTTCCACGTGTATACACAAAACGAAAAAGTCGAACCGATCGATGTCGCGGAGGAGATGTCACGCTCCTTCCTCGACTACTCCATGTCCGTCATCATTTCCCGCGCTTTGCCCGATGCGCGCGACGGCCTCAAGCCCGCCCAGCGCCGCATCCTCTACGCGATGCACGATCTGCGGCTTTTTCCTGGACGCCAACAAATCAAGTGCGCGAAAATTTGCGGTGACACCAGCGGCAACTACCACCCGCACGGCGAAGCGGTCATCTACCCGACCCTCGTCCACATGGCGCAAAGCTGGGCCATGCGCGAAACGCTCGTCGACGGACAAGGCAACTTCGGTTCGGTCGAAGGCGATCCGCCGGCCGCCATGCGTTACACTGAGGCGCGCCTCACCCACCTCGGCACGGCCCTCATGGCCGACATGGACAAATCCACCGTCGATTTCGTCCCGAACTATGACGAGCGCCTGACCGAACCCGTCGTTTTCCCCGCCGCTTTCCCCAATCTTCTCGTCAACGGCGGCACCGGCATCGCCGTCGGCATGGCGACCAACATGCCGCCGCACAATCTCGGCGAAGTCATCGACGCGATCTGCGCTCAGATCGACAAACCCGACATCACGCTCGACGGCCTGATGAAATACGTCAAAGGCCCCGACTTCCCGACGGGCTGCCAACTTTGCGGCGTCGGCGGCATCCGCCAATACCTCGAAACCGGCCGCGGCTCGGTCAAAGTCCGCGGCAAAGCCGGCGTCGAGGAACTCAAAGGCAACCGCGAGCAGATCGTCATCACCGAGATCCCCTACAACGTCAACCGCGCCACCCTCGTCGAGCGCATCGCCGATCTGGTTAACCAAAAAACGATCACGGACATCAGCGCGATCCGCGATGAGTCGGACGAAAAAACGCGCGTCGTGGTCGAACTCAAACGCGACGCCAACCCGAAGGTTGTCATCAACAACCTCTACAAGCACACCGCGCTCGAGTCCTCTTTTCCCATCACGATGCTGGCCATCGACCACGGGAAGCCGAAGCTCCTTTCGCTCAAGGAAGCCATCTTCTGCTACATCGAGCACCGCCGCGAAGTTGTCCTTCGCCGCACCTCCCACCTTCTCGGCGAAGCCGAAGTCCGCGCGGAAAAACTCGAGGCCTTCCTCATCGCCCTGGCCAACCTCGACGAATTCATCCGCATCATCCGCGGATCGAAAAACCGCGAAGAAGCCAAAGTCAAACTCCTCGCCTTCGAATTCACCCGCAAGCAGGTCGAGAAATTCGGGGTCAAAATCCGCAGCGAAGCGCGCCTGACCGACGGCGAATACCTCCTCAGCGAACAGCAGGTCGACGACATCCTCGAACTCCGCCTCTACCAACTGACCGGCCTGGAAAGCGACAAGGTCCTCGGGGAATACCGGGAACTCCTCTCCACCATCGAGGACCTCATGGACATCCTCGCCCGCGAGGAACGCGTCCTCGACATCATCAAGACCGAGCTGCGCGAGATCAAAACGAAATACGCCGGTCCGCGCCTCACCGACATCGTCCCCGACGAAGGCGAGATCAACATCGAAGATCTCATCACCAACGAGGGCTGCATCATCACGGTGACCCACCGCGGCTTCATCAAGCGCACTGCGGTCAGCAACTACCGCGCCCAGAAGCGCGGCGGCAAAGGTGTCATCGGGATGCAAACCCGCGAAGCCAACGCGGAAAACGAGGAAGACGACTTCGTCGAACACCTCTTCACCGCCAGCACCCACGACTACCTCGTCTTTTTCACCAAAAAGGGCCGCTGCTACGTGGAGAAAGCCTACAACATCCCGGAAATGGGCCGCGCGGCCAAAGGCCGCTCCATCGCCAATCTTCTCGAATTCAAACCCGGCGAAGAAATCGCCGCTGTCATGCGCATCCAGTCGAAAACCGGCGCCGGCAAGGACGAGACGTGGGACGAAAACCTACACATCCTCTTCGCCACCAAGACGGGCGTGATCAAGAAGAGCAACCTCTCCTCCTACCGCAACATCCGCAAGGGGGGCATCATCGCCATCAATATCGAAGATGGTGACGAACTCATCGCAGCGTTGATGACCGACGGACACAACGAAATTGTCCTCATCACCAAGGACGGAATGAGCATCCGTTTCAGCGAGGAAGACATCCGCGACATGGGCCGCACCGCCACCGGCGTGTGGGGTATCCGGCCGGACAAAAAGGATTTCGTCATCGGCGCCGCCCTGGTCGTGCCCGACGCCACCCTGCTGGTGGCCGGCGCCAACGGCGTGGGCAAGCGCACCGAATTCGACGAATACCGTCTGCAGAAACGCGGCGGCAAAGGCATCATCACCATGAAGGTCACCGACAAGACCGGCGAGGTGGTCAGCGCCCTAAGCGTCAGGGAGAACGACGAAATCATGCTCATCACCAGCGGCGGACAAAGCGTCCGCACCCGGGTGAGCGAGATCCGCATGACCGGCCGCAACGCCCAAGGCGTGCGCCTTATCGGTCTCGGCGAAGGCGAGCACCTCCAAGCCATGGCCCCAGTCGTGAGCGAAAGCCAAGAGGAAGCCGCCGAAAACGTCGAAGCCTAAGCGCCCGTTCCTTTCGACGCTTGTAGCGGCGGTCTATGACCGTCGCACCCCTCTCCGTGTCATGGGCCCATCTCTGCACATGACCGACCCGAACCCATCGGCAAGATGCCGATGCCACTTTCTCCCCCCATTGCCATCCCTCCCCAACCATGCTACGTAGTTTCCTATGGCAACTACGTATTCCATCACCGAAGCCCAAGCCAAATTCCCCGCCGTGGTCCGCGAAGCCGCCGAGCAACCGGTCATCATCACCCGCCGCGACAAAGTCGTCGGCTACCTCCTCTCCCCCGAACGTTTCGAAGCCATCCTCGAGACCATGGAAATCCTCGCCAACCCCGAGGCCATGAAAGCCATCCGCGACTACGAGGCAGGCAAGACGAAGTTCTACCCCCTTTCCGTCCTCGACGAAAAAGAATGAAGGTCAACGTTGCGCATCAGGTAGGGGAATACATCAAGCGCCTGGCCCCCGACTCACGCAAACGCCTGCGCCGCGCCATCCGTTTGCTTGAAGAAGAAAAGGGGGACATCAAGGCGCTTGAGGATGATTTGCACGGCTACTACCGCATCAAGGTCCGTTCCTACCGAGTTATCTATGCCTATCGCGGAACCAAGCGCTCAGGCCCTCCGGAGATTGACGTGCTTTTCTGCGAGCACCGCTCAAATATTTACGAAACCTTTTCAGCCGTCGCCGCCTCGCGTCTCGCAATGTAGCAACGCCGCCCGCTCACTCATCCGCCCCAACCTCTTTGCCGGCATAAGCACAAATCCCCTTCTTCTTCGCCGCGCGCACGAAGTCGAAAAACAAAGTGGCCTCCGGCCCCCAGCCTTCCTGTGAGGCGGCTTCCAACGCTTGGCTCACGTTCAGGTCGGACAAATAGAGCAAACGGAAGGCCCGCTTGAGTTGCATCCGCGCTTCCGCCGACAACCCGGCCCGGCGCAATCCGATCGAGTTGAGGCCGACCACTTGATTCAACCTCGAAACAACCACGTAAGGAGGGATGTTTTTACTGAAACCGGAATCCCCCTGCACCATGGCCAAGGACCCAACCATAACGAACTGGTGGAAGACAGAACCGCCACCGAGAAACGCGCCATCGGCAACCGAAACATGACCAGCGAGGAGCACGTTGTTTGCCACGATAACACGATTACCAAGGCGGCAATCGTGTCCCAGATGACACCCGGTCATCAGAAAATTGTCATCCCCCACCACAGTGTCCCCGTTTTCCCGCGTGGCCCGGTTGATCGTGACGTGTTCGCGGATGGTGTTGTTTTTCCCGACCCGCACCCCGGTGTCGGTCCGCTTCGAATCGAATCCCAGATCCTGCGGGTTCGCCCCCAGGATCGTCCCGTGCCCGACTTTCGTTCCCTCGCCCAGCACGACGCGGTGTTCCAAAATCACGTGAGCACCGATGGCACATCCCCGCCCGATCTCCACATCGGCCCCAATGATCGAAAACGGCCCGATCTCGACATCGGGCGCCAATTTTGCGCCGTCCGCAATGATCGCGGTGGGATGGATCTTCATATAAGTCCGTGTTCCTTAAAGCTGAAGTAAGGCGGCGCACCGGGCCGCTCTCGGCCGATAATGACATGGTCGAGCAGATGAATCTGCATCAAATCGGCCGCCTCTCGAATACGCCTGGTTAGTGACCGATCAGCTTCGCTTGGTGTCGGATCACCCGAGGGATGGTTGTGCACGAGCACGAAAGCATAAGCGCCATGGCTGATGGCCGGGCGCAGGATTTCCCGCGGGTGGGCCAGACTTTCGTTGATCGTCCCAAGGGAAACTTCCTCCGCGTGGAGCAAGCGATGGCGCGTATCGAGCAGCACGACGCGCAACGATTCCCGCGGCAGGTTCTGCAGCAACGGCCCCATGAACGCATAAATTTTCTCCGGCGTCCCCAGCGGTTCACTCTGCGCCGTCTGCCGCGCCAACCGCTTGCCCACTTCGAACGCCGCAGCCATTTCGCACGCCTTGGCCAAACCCACACCCTTGGCCAGTTTGCGAAGTTCTTTCACGGTCATCGGCGCCATCCGCGCCAACGAACCGCCCGCGGCCTTGATCATCTCATCCCCGACATCAATCGCCGTACGCCCCGGCGTTCCGGTTCTCAAAAAGATCGCCAGCAGTTCCCCATCGCTCAACGCCTCCGCCCCGCGATGCATCAACTTCTCACGCGGCCGCTCCTCCTCCGGCCAATCCTTGATCTTGGGCGTCGACACGGGTCAGAGCATAAGCATCGCCACAGGGCACGCGCCAGCCTGCTCCGGTTGTAGCGGCGGTCTGCGACCGCCGGACCCCCCTTACCCCGCCACCCGCTTGATCAACGCCTGCAAATACTCCGCCACCCCGCGCAAGCCGGATGTGAACCGGTTGTCATCCAAAGCGTCCAATCCCTCCAGCGCCTCATCGACCAACTGGGCTGCTGCGGCCGCCGTCTGCTGCAGCGCCCCGCGCTCGGCCAGCATAGTCACAATCTGCTCCGCCTCCACCTCTTCGCCCCCCAGCAGCAACGCGCTCACTTTGTCGTGATCACCACTGCGCCGCGCCGACTGCATCAGGAAGATCAACGGCAGGGTCAACTTCCCCTTGCGCAGATCACTCCCGAGGGTTTTGCCGATTTCTTCCTCGTCGCCGACCAAATCCAGACAATCGTCATAAACTTGGTAAGCCGTCCCGAGCTTCGACCCGAATTGCTTGAGCGCCCCGATCCGCTCCGGCGTTGTCTCGCTCAGAAACGCCCCCAGCTCCGCCGCCGCCGCGAACAATGCCCCCGTCTTCATCTCGACGATTTTATAATAATCCGCCACCGACAGCTTGAGATCGAAACGCCGCTGCGTCTGGATGATTTCCCCCGTGCAAACCTCGGCCGCCGCATCGGCAATGCGCCGCACCACCTCGGTTTCGGAAAAATTCGTGGCCAGGCGCATCGCGTGTGCCAGCAAAGCGTCGCCCAAGAGCACGCTGATCGCATTGCCCCACTTGGCATTGACCGTCGGTTGCTCCCGGCGCAGATCGGCGCCGTCCATGATGTCGTCGTGCACCAATGTCGCGATGTGGATCAATTCGAGGATCACCGCCAGATCGACGTGGCTCGAGGTGATCTTGCCCGTGGACCCGCCGGCCAGCAGGGCCAGGGCCGGACGCAGCCGCTTGCCCGAGGAATTGCAGACATAGTCCACATACCCCTCCATGGCCGGATCGAACGCCCGCGTCTGCGCGCGGATGCGTTCCTCCACGCTGTAAAGGTGCGTGTTGATCAGCTCGAACGTTTTCTTGAACCGCGCCAGCGCGGCCGGATCGAGCGGGACTCGGGACAACTTGGTCGATTTCACGTCAATTCGTTTACGCGCGCGGCGGCATTTCAGATCACTCCCGACCCGCTTCAGCCGGCTTTCCTCTGCAAAATCGCCCGCAGAATCCCCAGCGGCAGGGCCACGGCCACACCCATGAGCAGCGCCACTTTCCATCCGGGAATGACGCGCGCCTTGTCCGCCGCCACTGCGGTCAGCGCCGCATGCACCACGTCTTCCACCGGCACGGTCAACTCCCCGGGCGAACTCCACTCCGGCTCCCCCGTCCCGCGCGAGGCCACCCGACCGAACTCCGTCTCCGCCGGTCCCGGCAACACCGCCGTCACCGTGACCCCCGTATCGCGCAGTTCCATGCGCAGCCCGTCGCTGAAGCTGTTCACGTAAGCTTTTGTCGCCGCATAGACCGACATGTGGGGCAGCGGGATCAGCCCGGCGATCGAGCTCACATTGAGGATCGCCCCGCGTCCGCCCGCCCTCAGCATCGGGAGCAAATGGTGCGTCAACCGCGTCAGGGCCACCACATTCAGCTCGAGCATCGCATGGATCTTCGCCCAGTCCCCCGTGGCGAACGGCCCCCGGTCGCCCATCCCCGCGTTATTGACCAGAAAGTTGACCCGGATCTTCTCCCGCTCCAGCCAATCCGCAAAATCGCGGTTCTGGTTCTCGCGCGTGACATCCATGACGTAAACGTGGATCCGCACCGAAGGATGACGCGCCTCCAAATCCGCCTTCAGAGCATCGAGATTCCCGGCCCGCCGCGCCACCAACACGAGCGTCCCCGCGACCGGCGCCAACTGACGCGCAAACTCCGCCCCCAGCCCGGCCGAAGCGCCCGTAATCAAAGCGGTGCATCCCTCGAAAAATCGCATATCCTCGATCCATGATAGTGCAGCAAATCGGAAATCAAAGCCCCTTCACGACCAAAGACGGGTCCACCATCCGCAGCATCCTCGACCGCACCAACGCGCCCGTCGAAAAGCAAAGCCTGGCCGAGGCCACCATGGCACCGGGCCAGTCCACCGAGCGCCACCACCACAAAATCTGCGAGGAATTTTACTTCCTCCTCGAGGGCGATGCACGGATGGAAATCGACGGCGAAACCCGCGAGGTCGGCCCCGGTGACGCCATCCTTATTCCGCCCGGCGCCCGCCACCAGATCACGGCCAAAACAAAACTCCGCTTCCTCTGCCTCTGCTCCCCGCCCTACGACCACGCGGACACTTTTCTCGATTGATACCCCACACCGAAACACCCGCCCCCCGGAAAAAACATGCAAACTATTAGCACAACTTATCCTTGCCCCCGTGCCGCTTCTGGGGGACAACATCTTCATGCTGCAGCGCATTGACCACCTCGGCATTGCGGTGCGCTCGCTGGAGGACTCCATTCCTTACTACGAACAGGCCCTCGGCCTGAAGTGCGGGCCCATCGAGGAAGTGCCGAGCCAGAAGGTCCGCACCGCCTTTTTCCACGTCGGGGAAGCCCACCTCGAGCTCCTTGAGCCGACCTCCCCCGACAGCCCCATCGCCAAATTCCTGGACAAGAACCCCCACGGCGGCGTGCATCACGTGGCTTTCGCCACCGACGACATCGAAGGCCAACTCGCGCGGGCCAAGGGCGCCGGCTGCCAGCTCATCCACGAGAAAGCTTTCGAAGGCGCGGCCGGCAAACTGGTCGCCTTTCTCCACCCGAAATCCACCCAAGGCGTGCTGACCGAATTCTGCGCACCGCTCGGGCCGCAGCTATAAAGACCCGCATGCCCATCGACGAAAAACTCCTCCACGACCTCGACGAACGCCGTGCCAACGCCCTCGTCAGCGGCGCCCCCGCCAAAGTCGAGGAGCGCCACGACAAAAGGCTCCTCACCGCCCGGGAACGCGTCGACTCCCTCTTCCAACCCGGCTCCTTCCAGGAATTCGGCATGTTCGCCGAACACCAGTGCACCAACTTCGGGATGGGAGAAAAAAAACTCCCCGCCGATGGCGTCATCACCGGCGTGGGGCTGTTGGAGGGCCGCCCCGTCGCCGCCTTCAGCCAGGACTTTCTCGTCGCCGGCGGCTCGCTCGGACGCGTCCACGCGCAGAAAATTTGCGACCTCATGGACTACGCCCAGCGCGCCGGCGTGCCCATCATCGCCTTCAACGACTCCGGCGGGGCCCGCATCCAGGAAGGTGTGCTCTCGCTTGCCGGTTACGGGCAGGTCTTCTTCCGCAACGTTCTCCTCTCCGGCGTCGTCCCGCAGATCGCTGTCATCGCCGGACCCTGCGCCGGCGGCGCGGCCTACTCGCCGGCACTGATGGACTTTCTCATTATGACAAAGACCGGGGCCAGCATGTTCATTTGCGGACCGGAAGTGATCAAAGCGGCCACCGGACAAGTCACCACCATGGACGAGATCGGCAGCGCCGCGGCCCACGCCACGGTCAGCGGCAACGTCCATTTCGTGGCCAACGACGACGGGCACGCCATCGAGATCGTGGGCAAACTCCTCTCCTTCCTCCCGGCCAACAATCTCGTCGACCCGCCGCACCGGCCGACCCCCGAACTCGACCTCTCGGACGTCCCGGCCTTCGAGGACATCATTCCCGCCGACCCGAAAAAACCCTTCGACGTCCACCACGTCATCGAAGCCCTTGTCGACGACGCCGATTTCCTCGAGGTCCACATGGAATGGGCCAAGAGCATCGTCGTGGGATTCGCCCGCATCCAGGGCATCGTCACCGGCATCGTGGCCAACCAGCCCATGGTCCGGTCCGGCACGCTCGACATCGACAGCTCGGACAAAGCCGCGCGCTTCATCCGCTTCTGCAACCTCTACAGTATCCCCATCGTCACGCTGGTCGACGTCCCCGGCTTCATGCCCGGAGTCGCGCAGGAACGCGGAGGCATCATCCGCCACGGCGCGAAAATGCTCTTCGCCTACGCCGCGGCCACCGTGCCGAAGATCACCGTCATCATGCGCAAAGCTTATGGCGGTGCCTACCTCGCGATGTGCAGCCGCGACCTCGGGGCCGACATGGTCTTCGCCTGGCCCACGGCCGAGATCGCCGTGATGGGTGCGGAGGGCGCGGTGAAAATCGTCTTCCGCCGCGAGATCAAGGATGCCGCCGACCCGGCGAAAGAGGAGGCCGCGCTGGTCAAAAAATACCGCGAGGAATTCGCCTCGCCCTACCAGGCCGCGGCCAACGCGCAGATCACCGACGTCATACGCCCCGCGCACACCCGCGCCGCCGTGGCCATGGCCCTGCGCAACACGCTCTCCAAACGCGAAACCCGTCCGCCCAAGAAACACGGCAACATCCCGATGTGATTTATGAAAAAGCTCCGCGTCACCGTCGACGGCAAAGCCTACGATGTTCTCGTCGAAATCCTCGACGAGGGCGCGCCCCCGGCGCCGCCCAATCCCGGCGCCCACCCCGCGCACGTCGAATCCGCCCACGTCTCCGCCCCGCCGGTCTCCGCCCGATCCTCCGCGGGCACCGGCGGACCCGGCAGCGTGCCCAGCCCGCTGGCCGGCAAGGTGGTCTCCATCGAAGTCCGACCCGGGCAAAAGGTCGAAGCTAACGCTCAACTTCTGACCCTTGAGGCCATGAAAATGAACACCTATGTGTTTGCCCCCGCCGCCGGCACGGTGAAAGAAATTCTTGTGACTGCCGGCGATGCGGTGGAAGAGGGCCAGGTGCTCGTCAAGATGTCCTGAGCATGATCTTCGCGCCCGCGTTGCTCGCCGTTTCGTTGCCGGACAACCCGGTCTTCGCCGACAACCTGCAGTTCCAGCTCACGGGGCTCCTTGTTGTCCTGACCACCCTCGGCAGCCTGGCCATCCTTGTTGCCCTGATCGGGAAAATCTTCATCGCGCTGCAGAAAGCGCCCGCGCCCGCCGTCCCGGTTGTCCCCCCCGCTCCCTCCGGGGACATTCCGGGTCCGGACTTCGCCGCCATTGCCGCCGCGGTGTCCACCGCGCTCGGCGACAAGACCTTCACCATCCGCGGCGTGCAGGCTGTCGATCCGCGCGACAACATGTCCTGGGGCGCCGAAGGGCGCCGCGCCATCTACGCCTCCCGCAAGCTCCGCTGACCCGCCATGCTCCTCGACATCATCCGTGACTTCGGGGCTTTCTTCCAGCTGACCGCGTTCTCCGCCGTCACCTGGCAAATGGTCGTCATGTGGGGCGTGTGCGGCCTGCTTTTTTACCTTGGGATCCACCGGAAATTCGAACCTCTCCTGCTTGTGCCCATTGCCTTCGGCGCGCTGCTGGCCAACCTCCCGACGGAGGGGCTCATCACCACGCGCGTGCTGGCCGACGGTTTCCGAGAGACCGGCATCCTCAGCGTACACGGCACCGCGCTCGACACCGGCGGTTTCCGCATCGACCACGTCACGGGGGGACTTTTCGATTTCATCTCGCAGGGCATCAAGCTCGAGATCTTCCCGCCGCTCATCTTCCTCGGCGTCGGGGCCCTCACCGATTTCGGCCCGCTCATCGCCAACCCGCGCACGCTCATGCTCGGCGCCGCCGCGCAAATCGGCGTCCTCGCCACCTTCCTCGGCGCCAACCTTGTCGGCTTCACCCCGCAGCAATCCGCGGCCGTCGGCATCATCGGCGGGGCGGACGGACCCACCGCCATTTTCCTCGCCACCAAGCTCGCCCCCGAGATCCTCGGCGCCGTGGCCGTGGCCGCCTACACCTACATGGCGCTCGTGCCGCTCATCCAGCCGCCCATCATGCGCGCCCTCACCACCGAGAAAGAACGCAAAATCCGCATGCGCTCGCTGCGTGCGGTCTCCCGCACCGAGAAACTCGTCTTCGCCCTGCTCGTCACCATCACCACCATCCTCCTTGTCCCCGGCGCCTCTCCGCTCATCGGCATGCTCATGCTCGGCAACTTCCTGCGCGAATGCGGCGTGACCGAACGACTGGTCAAAGCCTCGCAAAACGAAATCATCAACGTCGTCACCATCTTCCTCGGCACCAGTGTGGGCATCACCATGGCCGGCGAGACCTTCCTCCGGCCCCAGACCCTCCTCATCATCGGCCTCGGCATCGTCGCCTTCGGACTCGGCACCGCCGGCGGCGTCCTTGCCGCCAAAATCATGAATCTCTTCAGCCGGGAGAACCTCATCAACCCGCTCATCGGCTCGGCCGGCGTCAGCGCCGTCCCCATGGCCGCCCGCGTCTCGCAGGTCGAGGGACAGAAAGCCGACCCCGCCAATTTCCTGCTCATGCACGCCATGGGCCCGAACGTCGCCGGCGTCATCGGCACCGCAGTGATCGCCGGCTACTACATCGCCACGCTGGGGAAATAGATGACGCCCGCGATCCGCACCCGCGCGTGGCGCGGTTGGACACTTCATGAAGCCGAGGTCCTCGGCTCGACCAACGACCACGCGCGCGACCTTCCGCCGTGGCATGCCATCCGCGCGAAAAGGCAGACCGGCGCACGCGGACGCCATGGACGCCGCTGGTCATCCGACGAAGGCGGGCTCTGGATTTCCGTCGTCTTGCCCCTCGATCCGCCCGATCGCGGATGGCCCGCTTTTCCCCTCGCCGCCGGGCTTGCCGTGGTCTCCACACTGCGCGGCCACGGCCTCACCCAGGTCCGCCTCCGCTGGCCGAACGATGTCCTCATCGGACCGAAAAAAATCTGCGGCATCCTCATGGAAAAATTCGCCCCGGATCGTGTTGTTGTCGGCCTCGGACTCAACGTGACCAACAATCCCGCCGCCGATCCCGGGTTGGCCGCCATTGCCACATCGCTTGCCGCGGAGTTGCCCGTCGCGCCGCCGATCGAAGACGTCTACGAGGAAATTCTTGTCGCCCTGCGTGTCCTGCACGGACGCGTGGCCGAGGAAGGTTTCGCCGTGCTGACCGACGACATCAACCGCCATTGGGGCGGAACCCGCACGGTCGAATTGCAGGTCGACAACGACACCATCCGCGGCCCGTTCCTCGGCATCGACACCCGCGGCGACCTCCTCGTGGAAATCGACGGCCACCCGGTCAGCCATTCCGCCCCCCACGTCCGGCTCATGCGGGAGGTCTGAATCAAGGCAGGGCGGGGCCTCCGGACCCGCCGCCTGCATCAACGAGAATGTTCCCGGCGCGTCGAGGACGCCGCGCCCTACCAAATACCGCTTGCCCGCCCCCATTCACTCCCGCGACATTGTCCGTTTCATGACCGAGTTCAAATTCAACGCCGACGGCCTCATCCCCGTCATTGTGCAGGAAGCCGCCGATACACAGCCTCCGCGCGGTCGCGTGCTCATGATGGCGTGGATGAACCTCGAGTCTTTGCGAAAGACGCTCTCCACGGGAAAAATGCATTACTGGAGCCGCTCGCGGAACAAACTCTGGTTCAAAGGCGAATCGAGCGGACACACCCAAGACGTCGTCCGCTGGTATGCCGACTGCGACAAGGACTGCCTGCTCTTCGAAGTGAGGCAAACCACCGGTGCCTGCCATACCGGGTACGAAAGCTGCTTCTTCCAGGGCTATGACATGAATGGAACGCCGCTCCCGGTGGCAGAGCAACTCGCCTTTGACGCTGGCAAAGTCTACGCGAAATAGTCCGTCCATGGCGGCGCAGGCCCACGACTTCCACTCCGTGGCCGACCGCCTCGGACCATCGCTGCTCCGCTGTCGCCTTCACGCACAAGCCAATCTCCGCGCCCGCCTCGTCCACCAGGGCGAAGGTCCGCTCGCCGTCGAACGCGTCATTCCGGTCGACCGCATCATCGCAAAAATCCTCGCCATCTCCGGTTTCGCCGCCCGCGGACGCGCCAACTGCCTCGACATCCGCACCGTGACCCGCGAGCAACCGCTGGCCAATCTCCCCGCCGCCTTCGACGGTTTCAGACTCCTCCACATCACCGATCTCCACCTCGACTGCGTCGAAGGTTTCACCGGCCGTCTCATCGATCTGATCGGACGCACCCCGCACGACCTCGCTGTCATCACCGGAGACTTCGCCGACCATGCCGCCGGCTACTTCCACGATTGCCTCGGCGACATCCGTCGCATTGCCGCGGCACTCGGACCCGGAGCACTCGCCATCCTTGGCAACCACGACATCATCGAAATTGTCCCGCACCTCGAAGAGGCCGGGTTCCGCGTTCTCCTCAACGAGAACACCGCGATCGAGCGCGACGGACAAAAGCTCTGGATCGCCGGCACCGACGACCCGCATTTCTACCGCACCCACGATTTCGAAGCCGCGCGCCGGGGCATTCCCCAGGGCGCCTGCAGCATCCTGCTCACCCACACGCCCGAGGTTTACGACGAAGCGCGCCATTACGGCTTCAACTTCATGCTCTGCGGACACACCCACGGCGGCCAGATCTGCCTCCCCGGCGGATTCGCCCTTGTCCGCAACGGACGCTGTCCGCCCGCCCAATTCGCCGGCGCGTGGACCCACCATGGCTTGCACGGCTACACTTCGCGCGGCACCGGTTCCTGCGGCGTCCCCGCCCGCTTCAACTGCCCGCCGGAGATCACGGTGCACGTGCTGCGCCGGCGGGTCTGACCCCGCAAAGCTATCGCAGCAACTCCGCGATCTGCACCGCGTTCAAAGCCGCTCCCTTGAGCAACTGGTCACCGCAAATCCAGAAGCTGAGACCGTTATCAAGGGCGCAATCGAGGCGCAGACGGCCGATTTCACAATCGTCCTTCCCCGCCACGTGCAACGGCACCGGGTAGGCATGACACGAAGTCTCGTCGACGACCCGCAGGCCGGGCGCTTTTTCCAACACGGCACGCGCCGCGGCCACCGAGACCGGACGCTCGAACTCGGCGCTCACCGCCACGCTGTGGGCGCGGTAGACCGGCACGCGCACGCAGGTGACCGAGGCCCGGAAATCCGGCAGACCCATGATCTTGCGGCCCTCGTTTTCCATCTTCATTTCCTCCTTCGTGTAACCGGTCTCGAGGAAAGCATCGACCTGCGGGATGACGTTGAACGCGATCTGCCAGGGATAAACCGCGCGCGGCGGCTCATCCCCGCGGGCCAGCGCTTCGACCTGGGCTTTCAGTTCCTCGATCGCCTTGGCTCCCGAGCCGGAAACAGCCTGGTAGCTCGAGGCCCACAGGCGCTTCACACCGAAAGCCTGGTGCAGCGGCCACAATCCCATCAGCGTGATCGCCGTGGTGCAATTCGGGTTGGCCAAAATGCCCTTGTGCGCCCGCGCCGCGTCCGGATTGATCTCGGGCACGACAAGCGGGACATCAGGGTCCATGCGGTAAGCCGACGAGTTGTCGACCACCACCGCCCCCGCTTTGACCGCGGCCGGCGCGAACTCTTTGGAAATGGACCCGCCCGCGCTGAACAGCGCGAAGTCGACGCCGCCGAAGGATGCCGCGGTAAGTTCCCGCACCTCGACCGGCTCGCCGCGGAAATCGAGCTTCTTCCCGGCTGATTTGGCCGAGGCCAGCAAAGTGAGCCGTCCGACAGGAAAATTCCGCCGTTCCAGCACGCGCATCATCTCGATGCCCACCGCGCCGGTTGCACCCGCGATCGCCACATGGTAATTCCTGCCCATCGGAAAAAAATCGAAACTACCATCCCGGCGACCCATGGCGAACAAGAAAGCGCACGCCGTACGGCCCGCGCAATCGGTTGTTGTGGACGTCGCCTCACAATCGCTCCGGCTGCTCGAGGGACAACGGACAGCGGCCGAATTCCCGGTCTCCACGTCGAAGTTCGGGCTTGGCTGCGCGGAAGGAAGCTACCGGACGCCGACCGGACTCTTCCGCATCGCGCGGAAAATCGGCGGGGATGCCCCGGCTTGGACCATTTTTCGCGCGCGCCGGGACACCGGACGCCGGGCCGCGGCGGGAGGCGACGAGGATCTGGTCCTAACGCGTATCCTCACCCTCGAGGGGTTGCAAAAGCGGAACGCCAACACGCTGCGGCGCTACATCTACATCCACGGCACCAACCAGGAGCATCTCATCGGCACGCCCGCCAGCCACGGTTGCATCCGGTTGCGCAACGCGGACATGATCACGCTGCACGACATGGTGAAGCCCGGCACGCCGGTCCGGATCGTTCCCCCGCGCGCGCGCCGGACCGCCCGGATCTGAAATTCCGTGCCGATTTTCGTTGTCCGCCGCGGAGGACATGGCAGCATGAAGTTTCAGTTTTTAACGGAAGGAGGTGAATCTGGAATGAATATCGTCAAACTTATCGCCATCGTGGCCTTCGCGGCCGCTTCTTTGGGCCTCAGCGCCTGCGCGAGCAAGCCGCAGCCGGCTCCCGCTCCCGTCAGCTACAGCAAGTAAGCTGGCCTCACACAAAGGGGGGGATCAGTCCCTTTTCTGCCAAGCCGCGGGCAACCGCGGCTTGGTTTTTTCTTATCCGGTCGCGAGATCCAGGATCCGCGCGGATGCAGCCCAGCCCTCCGGCGGCTCCACGCTGCTCTGGCGCGATTTCTTCCCGCGGAGCGATTGGCGTCGGGCGCGCGCCTCGTCCGAACAATGCACGCGCAGCAGCACATCGCACGAGTCGAGGCGCTCCCACGGACGGATGGCGACATAAACCACGACCGACTTCCCCGACGTCCACCGCGAAAACGGTGCCAGGTTGTCGCGGAACGCGCCCTTGGCTTCGAACCTCCGTGTGAAGAGACAGAGAAAAGGGACGGACATCACCCCGTCGTCGATCAGAGCCACCGCGCGCGACGCATAGCCCGGCAGGCCTTTCTTGCGGATCTCCCGACCCAGCGTTGTCTTGCCCGCCCCCGGTGCCCCGGCCAGGCAGACCATGACCGGTCTGGATTTCCCGCCCGCCGCGCGGCACGCCTCGGCCAAAGCCGGTCGCCAGCGCGACAGATCCAAGGGAGATGATGAAAATTCCGTCATGCAATCACATAGTCGGCCTGCCCGTCGGCGGCATCAAGCGGCAAGCCGCGGACGGACGCTCACGAAGGAATTTCCCGCCAGCGAGAATCGCCACGGCAATTCCGCCGCCCGCGAAATGCCGATGCGGCCGTCGGCCAGCACATCCACGGCCGCGCCGGCCAGAAAGCAACGACGGGCGGACGAACACAGATCCGATCCGTGATGCACGCCCGTCACCCCGAGAGCGGAGGTCAACCTCCCCGGCCCGCCGGCAAGCGCGCGGCCGGTTTTCTCTCCGCGCCGCTTCTGCATGGCACGCAACCCGCGCCGCGGTTCGATGGCCCGGATCAAGACAAACCCGTCCTCCACCCCTTTGGTCAGCACATTGAGCATCCAATGCATGCCGTAATTCAGATACACGTAAGCCGTGCCGGCGCGGTGCCGGGCCACGAAGTCCCGGGCCGACGGACGGGTGAAAGTATGACACGCCGGGTCACCCGTCGCCGCGTAAGCCTCGCACTCGACCACCATCCCGCTGCAGGCACCCCAGACCAGCTCGCATCCCACCAGCGCCCGCGCGCACTCGACCGGCGACTGCGTGAAAAATTCCCGCGGGATCACAGCGGCACCGGGTGGTCGACAAACTGCCACGGCACGCGGAACTTCTTCGCCAGATGCGCCGCCAGCGCCCGCACTCCGAACGTCTCGGTGGCATAATGACCCCCGTAGATCACGTTGATCCCGAGTTCCTCCGCACGCAGCCAAGTCCACTGCAGACCCTCCCCGGTGACGAACGTGTCGATGCCCTCAGCCGCCACTTTTTCCAGAAAATCGCCCGCCCCGCCGGTGATCACCCCGACGCGGCGCGGACGCGACGGGCCCGCCGCGCAGACTGCCGGGACGCGGCCGGTCGTCTTCATCACCCTCCGCGCCAGTTCCTCGCGCGTCCCGGGAAACGAGCCCGACCGGGCGAAGCCGAGAAGCGGGGTCAGCCGGCGCAAGCCAAGGGCTTTGGCCAGCAGGACATTGTTCCCGACGGTCGCATGCGCATCGAGCGGCAGATGCACCGAGTAAAGCGCCATGTCGGCCGCACGCATCAGGTCGAGCTTCGCACCGAAACTCCCGGTGACCGGTTGCACTCCTCCCCAAAAAAGTCCGTGGTGCACGACAAGCAGGGAACCCGACCCGGCCGCCGCCGCTTTGGTGATCACCGGCAGACCGGAGTCGACCGCGGCAAGGATGCGCGTCACCCTTCCGCTGTTCCCCACCTGCAGGCCATTGTGCGCGCCGGGAGCGTCCTCTCCCTCCTCAACCTTCAGATAGCGGTTTGCGTAGGAGATGATCGCGTCGAGTTTGGCCATAGTCCGATTTTCCTTCGCGTCGCCACGCACCTCAATCCAATTCCCCGCCCCTGGCATTGCGCCGGCGGTCGCAGACTGCTGCCACTCCTCCGCAATCTTCTTTCATCGCAGGGGCCTGACCGGTAGCTTCGCCCGTCCTATGCTCAAAGCCGGAATCGTCGGACTGCCCAACGTCGGAAAGTCCACTCTCTTCAACGCCATCACCCGCACCCGCAAGGCGCAGGCGGCCAATTTTCCTTTCTGCACGATCGAGCCGAATGTCGGCATCGTCAGCGTGCCGGACAAGCGTCTCGACGCCCTGGCCGAACTTTCCAAATCGGAAAAAACCATCCCGACCGCCATCGAGTTCGTCGACATCGCGGGCTTGGTCAAAGGCGCCAGCCAGGGCGAAGGCCTCGGCAACCAATTCCTCAGCCATATCCGCGAAGTCGATGCCATCGTGCAGGTCGTGCGCTGCTTCGAGAACGAGGACATCCACCACGTGGCTGGCTCGATGGATCCGGTGCGCGACATCGAGGTGATCAATACCGAGTTGATCCTCGCCGACATGTCATCGCTCGAAAAACGCAAAGACAAGCTGGCCAAAAACGCCCGCGGCGGCGACGCCCAGGCCAAGGCCGAACTCGCCTTGCTGGAAAAAGTCCTCCCGCACCTCAACGCCGGAAGTCCCGCCAGCACCTTGGATCTCTCCACCGAAGAACGCGCCCTGCTCAAAGGATTTTTCCTCCTCAGCGCCAAGCCGGTCATCTTCGCCTGCAATGTGCAGGAAGGCGACCTGGCCAATCTCGCGCCCGACTCGCCGTCCGGCAAACATGTCGCCGCGGTGAGAAAATACGCCGCCGAACACCTCGGCACCGAGGCCACCGTGATCAGCGCGCAGATCGAAAGCGAACTGGTCGATCTCTCGCCGGAGGAATGCAAAGACTACCTGCAAAGCCTCGGGTTGGAGGAAAGCGGCGTCGGCGAGCTGATCAAAAAAGTCTACACGCTGCTCGGACTCCGCACTTATCTCACCACCGGACCGAAGGAAACCCGCGCCTGGACCATCCGCGCCGGCGACAAAGCCCCCGCCGCGGCCGGGGTCATCCACAGCGACTTTGAGCGCGGCTTCATCGCCGCCGAAACCATCGCGTTCCACGACCTCGTCACCCTCGGTTCCCAAGGAAAAGCCCGCGAAGCAGGCAAACTCCGCATCGAAGGCAAAGAATACACCGTCCAGGACGGCGACGTCATCGAGTTCCGCTTCAACGTCTGATCTTAGTCGGACAAAAGGTTCCGCCCCTGCAAACCGAACGCGGCCGCGGCTGCGAGTATGTGACGATCGTTGGTGAAAATTTCGGAGAACCCGTTTGCCTCCGCACAGGCCAGATGCAAAGCGTCGGCCGCGCGCAGGAAAAACTTCGCCGGCAAACCTTTGTAGCGCTTCTGCGCTGCAGTCTGCATCGCCGATCCCCACGGCAGCCAAAGCCACAAGCCCTGATCAAGGTCGGCTTCAAACTGCCTCACCACCACCCCGTATTGGCGTGCGTTGAGCCGTTTCTCCCGCAAATGGCGGTGAAAAACAGCGGAGAGTTCCACTTTCCCGATTTCGCAGCAGGCGATGCGCCGGGCTTCACGCGCGTGCTCCCGGACAAGTTCGCGGCCCGGTTCGCGCAAGTAGCACTTGGCCAGATACGCTGTGCCGTAATAAGTCAGCGCCTGTCCTCCTCGAGCAGGCGCGCTGAATCGACGGACAATTCCGGCAGGCGGTCGAATCCGCGCACCAGCTTCCGTTGCGAGAACTCAACTCCTGCCTCTTCCTCCGCCGGCAAAAGGCGCGCGGCCGGTCGCCCGCGGTCGAGAACGAGCAGACCGCGTTTCCCCCTCGCCGCGGCACGGACCCACTGCCCCGTCTTCATGTGCAGCTCGCGGATCGTGATCGTCGTCATATGTGCACATTGTGTCACATTATGCCCTGTGTCAGCCCGGTCCTTGGACCGGGACAACGCCGTGCTGTTGCGCGCAGGCCACCCTGCGATCGCCGGAACGCCCGCGCCAAAGGGGCTTTCTTCTTTGTTTTGCCGGATGCGCGTGAATGATGGCGGACGCTTTGAAAACGTCCGCCATCATCCTCCGCGTCGCGGACTTCCTCAAAGGATTCCCGCCGTTCAGTTATCTTGGGGACGCGGCACTACTCGAACTGGCGCGATCGGGGCGGGTGCAGTTCTGCGAGAAGGGGGAAATTCTTTTTGACCAGGGCACGACGCACGGACGGTATTTTCATGTCATCAACAAGGGATCGGTTCGACTGGTGCGCGGCGAGGAGCAGAAGCTCTCCGACCTGCGCGGACCGGGCGATTTCGTCGGTGCGGGGACCGTGCTCGGCGAGGAGTCGCATACCGATTCAGCGTTGGTCGACGAAGACTCGATCCTCTACGCCCTCGACGTTTCCGTCTTCACCCGGCTCTGCGCGGAGTCGCCGCGGGTCAGCCGTTTTCTCAAAGTTTATTTCGCCACCGAAGAGGTGGAGACAAGCCCCGCACACCGCCACGGTCTGTCCGGCTGGCGCGTCGGAGCGGAGGAACATCTCGCGCGGCTCAAAAAGGGCTTTGTGGCCGGAGCGGCTGCACTATCCGTGCGCGAGGCGGCGGAGGCGATGTCCGCGGCGGACAGTCCGGTTTTTCTCGTCGTCGGGGCCGACGGAGAAGCGGCGGGCGTGGTGACCGAAACCGACCTGCGCAACGAGATCGCCACGGGCCGCGTGCCGATCGAGGCTGCGGTCGGTGACATCATGCGTCGTCCGGTCATTACCGTGACGCCGCAAGTTACGCCACAGGACGCGCTGCTTGAGATGGTCCGCCATGGTATCCGGCATCTTTGCGTGACCGAAGACGGCACACCGCAGAGCCGGGCGCTGGGGATGATTTCGGAAAAGTCGGTCTCGCTGGCGCAGGGGCGCGATCCTCTGGCCCTGGTGCGGGAAATCCGCCGGGCCGGCTCGCCATCATGGTTGCGCGCCATGGGCGGGGAGCTGGATCTTCTGCTCGCGGGCGATTTGCAGTCAGCGGACGATGTCCCGTGGTGCATGCGTCTCGCGGCCGAGGCCCGGCGCGCCATGTTCCGCCGCGCGGAATTTTGGGCGCGCGAAAAAGCGGGGCCGTCGCCCGGAGCGTTTGTTTTGGCGCTGACCGGCCAAGCCGGACGCGGAGAACTCCTCACCGCGACGAACATGGCCGCAGTAAGCCTGACGTCAGACGACGAAAAAACACGCGCTTGGACGCAAGACTTGCTCGCCCGCATCGACGAAGTGCTCGCCTCCGCGGGATTTCCCGCGGCACCCGCCGCCGATCCGGAAGAAGCCGGCGCACGTTGCCGCACGGTCGGCGAGTGGAGCGAGTATTTCCGTTCTCTGGTCCGCGACCCGATGGGCGGGGAAATCTGGAGGCAGATGGCTTTTTTCGATCTCGCCGTTGTGGCGGGTGATCCGGCCATGCTCGAAGCAGTTTTCAGCGCGCTGCGCGACGAAATGGCCGCGCGCCCCAACTTCATCCGCCTGCTGGCCAATGACGCGCTCGGCAACCTGCCGCCGGTCACCATCTACGAGGGATACGCGGTGGAAGCGGACGGACTGGCCCGCGAGACGATCGACCTGCAGGACTATGCGCTCGGACCGGTAAGCGATGTGGCGCGGGTCTTCCATCTCGACGGCGGCGACCTGCGCACGACAGGAACGCTCGAACGTCTGACCGCGGCGGCGCAGCGCTTTCCGCAGGCCGCGGAGGTCTGCGCGCAAGGCGCGCGCGCTTTCCGTGTCGCCCAGTATTTCCGCGCGGGGCAGGGACTGCGTGACGGGGACGACGGTCGCGAACTCCGTCCCGCCGCGCTCAGCCGCACGGAGCAGGTGCAACTCAAATCGGCCTTCCGCGACATCGGCGCGCTCATTACTTTCACCGCGAACCATTATGGATTCAAAGGCTGACCCGCGCTACGTGGTCTTCGACTGCGAGACGACCGGACTCGATCCGGCGAAGGACGGCATCCTGACCATCGGTGCGGTCGCCGTTCGCGGCGGGGAAATTTGTCTCGATGATGAATTCGACGCCATCCTCTCCGACTGGCGCATGACTTCCGCCGTGCTCGTCCACGGCATCACCCAAGCCGAAGCGGCCACCGGGGAAACCGAGGAGCAAGCGGTGAACAAGTTCCTCGACTACGCGGGTGACGCGGTGCTCGTCGGCCACCATGTCGGCTTCGACCGGAAGATCGTGGCCCACGCCGCGCGGCGACTCGGCCGGGATCTGCCGAATCCCGCGCTCGACACCATGCGCATCGCCCTCGCCCTGGAGGAGCGCGGGGCGTTCGAAGGACGCGAAATCCGCGGCTTCGACCTCGACAATCTCGGGGCGCTCTTCGACGTCGAGCCGCACGACCGCCACACCGCCTCGGGCGATGCATTCATCACCGCGCAAATTTTTATCCGCCTCGAACGCATGGCCCGCAAAGCCGGCCTCGATCTGTCCACTCTCGTCGAGCGGGACGAAGAGCCGGCCGATGCCCGGTAAGCCGCGCAATTCCCACGGGAAATTTTACGGCAACATGCCCGACAAACAAAACGGGCGACCCGGAGGTCGCCCGTTGCAAGTAAACTTTGCGCGGACTTCAGATCGTGCGGCAAAACTGCTCGATGCGATCCAGACCGGTCTTGATCGTCTCGAGATCGGTCGCGTAGCTGAGGCGCACCGTCTTGTCGTCGCCGAAGGCGATGCCCGGGACGACGGCGACCTCCGCTTTGCTGAGCAGACGGTCGGCGAAGTTGGTCGAGCTGAGCCCGAACTTCGAGATGTCGGCCAGCATGTAGAACGCGCCGAGCGGCTTGACGGCCGACACGTTCGGAATGGCGGCCAGGCGCTCATACATGTATTCGCGACGGATGTTGAATTCGTCGCGCATGTCGGTCACGCACTGCTGCGAACCTTTGAGCGCGGCGATGGCGCCTTTCTGCGCGAAGGAATTCGGGCCCGAGGTGCTGTGGCTCTGCAACGAGTCGATCACTTTGGCGATTTCTTCGGGCGCGCCGAGGTAACCGAGACGCCAACCGGTCATGGCGTAGGCCTTGCTGAAACCGTTGATCGTGATGGTCAGGTCGTAGGCTTCCTTCGAGAGCGAGGCGACGCTGACGTGCGAGGCATCGTCATAGATGAGTTTCTCGTAGATTTCGTCGGAAAGAATGAAGATGTCTTCGGTCAGGGCGACCTCGACCAGCGCCTCGAGTTCCTCGCGGGTGTAGACCGAGCCGGTCGGGTTGCCGGGGCTGTTGATGATGACCATCTTGGTGCGCGGGGTCATCGCGTTTTCGAATTCCTCGGCGGTCATTTTGTAGGCGTTGGAGGCCTTGGTCGGCACGATGACCGGCGTGGCCCCGACGAGACGCACCATGTCGGGATAGCTCAGCCAATAGGGAGCGGGGATGATCACTTCGTCGCCGGGTTCGCAGCAGGCGAGGATCGCGTTGAAACAGGACTGCTTGGCACCGTTGCTCACCACGACCTGGCCCGGCTTGTAGTCGATGTTGTTGTCCTTGGCGTATTTCTCGCTGATCGCCGTGCGCAACTCGGGCAATCCGGCACTCGGCGTGTATTTGGTGAAACCTTCCTGCAGGGCCTTGATCGCCGCCTCTTTGATGTGCTCCGGCGTGTCGAAATCGGGCTCGCCCGCGCCGAATCCGCAGACGTCGATGCCCTCGGCCCGCATGGCCTTGGCTTTGCTGTCGATGGCGAGGGTGAGGGACGGGGTCAGTTGAACGGCGTGGGAAGAGAGATCCATAAAATAAGGTCGGTGAAATTGATGAACGGATACGTTAAGCGGAGGCACGGACCGATTCAACGAATCCTTTCAGAGAATTGTCGGCCACCTTGACGATCCCGATCTCGCGCGCGGCGTTTTCCGGCGCATCGGAGGCATGGCCGGCATTGACCATGATACTGGTGCCGAATTCCTTGCGGATCGTGCCGGGAGGCGCCTTGGCCGGGTCGGTCGGACCCAGGACCGTGCGGATTTTGCCGATGGCCTCGGGTCCCTCGAAGACCAAGGCGAGGATCTTTTGCGTGCCCGGCTTGGCGTGGTCCTGCTCTGGCACCGCCGATGGACGCTCCCCGGCCATGAATTCGACGATGTTCTCCCAATGATCGCGCCCCTTTTCCGGACCGAATTTTTCCGAGAGCGCATCGAGCACCGGACCGTAGAACTCCATGCCCTCCGCCACCGACATGTGGTGCACCTTCATGGCCACGAGCGGCAGCCCGGTGCGCGCGAAAACATCGAGCACCGCACCCGGACGCGTGCCGGGGAACTGGAAATTGTCCGGCTTGATCAGAACCAACGAGCGCTGCGCCCCCGCGGCGACCGGCTGGGACAGCGCGTCGACCGGTGTGGCCGCTAGCTTGGCCAGATCCGCCAAAACATCGCTCCCGGCTTTCGGCGCCGAGACCATGCCGTCACCCAGCATCCCGGCCAACGAACCCGCCTCACTCGCGGAACCGACCGCCGCCGAGAGCTTGGCCACCGCATCTTCCCCGCGGAAAACGAGCAATCCCGAACGTCCGCCGGACGCCTCGACCAGCCCGGCCCAGACCAGTTCCAGCCCGCCCGTGCGCGCGGTCGCGCCCGAGAGAATCCATCCCGTCCATCCGCGCCGGAGAGCCTCCGGCGAGACCAGCAAATAAGAGAGTGCGTTGTTCATGAAAAATCCGCCCCGAGGCGGACCTTGCAGGCTAATCAAGCTGAGGCGCGACCGCAATCACCGACTGCATCACTCGCGCAACCGCGAATCGAGCACGAGTGTGACAGGACCATCATTAACCAGAGCCACCTCCATCATGGCCCCGAATTGCCCCGTGGCCACCGGACGACCCAGCGCCTCTTCCACCGCAGCGAGAAAACGCCCGTAAAGCGGCAGCGCCACCTCCGGCCCTGCCGCGCGATGCCACGAGGGTTTCGTTCCCTTGCGCGTGCTGGCCAGCAAAGTGAACTGACTCACGATCAGAATTCCGCCGCCACTTTCCATGACGGACAAATTCATCCGCCCGCTCTCGTCGGCGAAAAGCTTCTGCCCGACAATCTTCCCCGCCAACCACGCGATGTCCTCGTGCGTATCATCCCCCGCCACCCCGACCAGCACGAGCAACCCTCTATCGATCGACCCAGCGACACGGCCCTCGATCGTCACCGAAGCCCGCAAAACACGCTGCACCACCGCACGCATTCTTGCCAACGTAGCGTTGCCGTCCCCGGCGACGAAGCGAAACCATGACCGGCGGCGAGAAAGCCGCCGCTACATCACCAGCGAGCGGTCAATCTCCCCCACCGTTCGCGCCCCGCACAACGCCATGGCCAGATCGAACTCCGCCTTGAGCAACTCCAACACGCGATACGCCCCGTCCTCCCCATCCGCCGCCAACCCCCACAAAATCGGCCGCCCGACCAGCACCGCACGCGCACCCAGCGCCAGCGCTTTCACCACATCCGTCCCACGCCGCACTCCACCATCGACCAGCACCGGCACCTGACCCGCGACGGCCTCCACCACTCCCGGCAACGCCTCGGTCGTCGCCGGTGACGAGTCCAACTGGCGTCCACCGTGGTTGGAAACGATCACCCCCGCCGCCCCGTGTTCCACCGCGGCCCGCGCATCGTCGGGATGCACGACACCTTTGAGCACAACCGGCAACTTTGTCTGTCCGCGCAACCATTCGAGATCCTTCCACGTCAACGACGCATCAAGCATCGCCGCCGCATACGCCGCCAAACCGGAACCGGCCAAACCGTGGGGAAAGTTCTGCTTCGCGTGCGCCGCGAGGTTCGCCACGGTCAAACCGTCCGGCAGCGTGAAATTATTGCGCACATCCGCCTCGCGCCGTCCCCACACCGCCGTGTCGACAGTCAGCACGAGCGCCCGGCATCCCGCCGCCTCGGCCCGCCGCACCAGATCCAGCGTCGCCCCGCGATCCTTGTAAATGTAGAGCTGGAACCACGTGGGACCGGTTGCCGCGGCGGTCACCTCTTCAATCACGGTCGTGGCCAGCGTGCTCATCACCATGATCGTCCCCGCCCGCCCCGCCGCCCGCGCCGTGGCGCACTCACCCTCGTCACATGCCATCCGGTGAAACGCCGTCGGCGCCACCATCACCGGAAAAGAAATCCGCTCCCCGAGCAACTCGACCGAAGTATCCCGCGCCGCCACATCGCGCAGCACACGATGATAGAGCGGCAACCTCCCGTAAGCCTCGCGGTTGGCCCGCAAGGTGATCTCATCATTGGCCCCGCCCGCATAATAATCGTAAGCCTCGCGCGCCAATTTCCCCCGCGCCAGCTCCTCGTATTCCACCAAATTCACCGGATCCATCCCGCGAAGTTGCGCGGACCACACGGCACCGGCAAGCGCGATCGCCACTTGCTCCCGACTCCCCCGCGGGGGAAAATCGCCGTCTCATGGCCTCCGTCCCAACCTACGAGCACGTGACCCGCGGAGCGCGAACCTTCCAGTGGAACGGACACGACGGCGATGCCTTCCCCGGTCTCGTTTGGGAACCGCTGGAAGAACCCAAAGCACAGGTCCTTTGCATCCACGGACTGAGCGGCGCGGCGGCGGACTTCGGTCCGCTCGGACGACAACTCGCCGCGCAAGGTCTCGCCGTGTGGGCCATCAATCTGCGCGGGCAAGGCAATGACCCCGACCACCGCCGGCGCGGACATTTTCTCGACCCGCACGAATGGCGGGCCGATCTCGCCGCCTTTGCCGACGGACACCTCGATGGCCGTCCGCTCCATCTCGTCGGCGAAAGTATGGGGTCGCTCGTTTCGGTCGACGCCGTGGCCCACGGCGCGCTGCGTCCGCAACGCCTCGTTCTCAGCGTCCCGGTCACCGAAACCCGCGCCCCGGTCCCCGGTTGGATGGTCGCTCTTTTGCGCGGCGCGTCCAAAGTCGCCCCGCGGGCCAAACTCTCCCCGCTGCGTTTCGTCCACGGCAAGACCTGCCTCCCGCGTCTGACCTCCGACGACGCTTACATGCACTATCTCAAAACCATCCCCCACCGCGTCGGCGGTTTCAGTTTGGAATTTCTCGCCAATTTCCACCACCTCATGGGCGAAGCGCAGCAGTGTGCCGCGCGTATCGACGTGCCCACGCTCATGCTCTCCGCCGGACGCGATGTCTTCATCCGCCCCGAGCAAAGCCGTGCCTTTTTCGACTGCATCGCCGCCCGGGAAAAGGAATACGTCTTCTATCCCGACAGCCACCACCTTCTCTGGCACGACGTCGACACCGATGACGTCCTCGGCCGCATCGAGCGTTGGATCACGGAGGGCCGCGCGTGAGAAGTGGCGTGAACCCGGCATCCTGGCCCCGGGCCGTGATCGTCGTCGCCCGGGATCGCAGCACTCACGTGCGACGATCGGCCGCTCAGAGAGTCGGTAGGGGCGGAGGTTCGGCGGCAACCGGCGGATTCGCTTCGGTGACCGGCGTCCCGCAAGAGTGGCAGAAAGGCGCAAAGGCATTCTTGCGGGTGGAGCACTTCGGGCAGCGGTCGAAGAGGCCGATGCCGCAGTGCGGACAAAAATCCATTTCCATGTTCTTGAAATCCACGGGACGTTCGCAGCCCGGGCAGGCAGACTTGGACATGCGGATGAGCGCGGTGTCATAGGTGAGGATCTGGCGACGGACCGGATCCGGCTGCGTCTCGGCGAGTTTCTGCTGGGCGAGGTAGCGGTTGGCGGCTTTGATCAGCCACCGACCGACGATGACCGTGAGCAGGATGCCGACGGTGTAGCGGACGTAACCACCGTAGCTCGGAAGGTAGGGCACCAGCTCGACGAAGAAGGCGAACAACGCGAACAGGACAAAGCCCCAGACGAAAGGCCACAACTGGCTCCGGCGTTTGTGTTTGAAGAGCCACGCGGCGAGCGCGAGCAGGGGCAAGGTCAGCGCGAGGCGGTAGGCAAAAACGCGCAACTCCGAGGCGCTCAGCGCTGCTTGGTAGCGCTCCTGGCCCTCAGCCAGCAACGGCTCCATCTGCTCCCCGGCGCGCTGCAACGCCTGGCCCGCATCGAGGAGTGCCTTGCGCTGGGCTTCGACGGCGGCTTGGGTCAGGGCTTGCTTGGCTTTGAGTTCGTCGAGCTCCGCGGTGCGGGCGACCAGTTCCGCATCCTGACCCGGCTGCTGCGTGGCTGTCCGCGTCGCGACCCAGTTCCGGAAAGTCTCTTGTGCGTTGTTGTAGGCATAAACCGCGCTGTCGTTCTGCAAGTCCGCCTGCTCGAACTTGGTTTGCGCGGCCTCCTGGGCGATCCGTGCTTCATTTTGCGCGCTGCGCAGCGGAGCGATGGCCGCCTGATCGATGAACTTCTCCGGATCGATCCGCCCGTCGACTTGGGGAAGATCACCGACGATGGTGCCCCCGAGACCGATAAGGAACGCGGCAAAGACCAACGCCAATAGCCACAGGCCGCGGTTGAACCAGGTTTCGGTGAGACGAAGCGTTTGCGCCATTTGCGGTCCGTTGATTATCACTCTCACGCAGCCCCCGGATAACAAGCAAATTCCGGGAACCATCACGCACCCGCATCGCCGTGCTGCAGGCGGCTGTCTCGCCATCTCCCGGTATACCGACTCCGAACCCCACCCGCCACGCCGGCCGACCCTCCGGACCTTCTTGTCTTCCCTCGCCAGCCAGTTCAATCTGATGGAGCTGTCCCGAGCGTAATCTCCGGACTCCCATTTCATGAAAATCTACTTCAACGGCCAACTCGTCCCGAAAGAACAAGCCGCCGTCTCGGTCTTCGACCACGGCCTCCTTTATGGCGACGGCGTTTTCGAAGGTATCCGGTTCTACGCCGGCCGCGTCTTCCGCCTCGACGACCACATCGACCGCCTCTACCGCTCGGCCCGGGCCATCGCGCTGGCCATCCCGATGGCGCCGGACGAGATGTCTCTCGCCGTCCTCGACACCATCCGCGCCAACGGCCTGACCGACGGCTACGTCCGCCTCGTCGTCACCCGCGGCGAAGGTTCCCTGGGGCTTTCGCCCAAGAGCTGCCCGCGCCCGACCGTGTTCGTCATCGCGTCGACCATCACCCTCTACCCGGACGAGATGTATCAAAACGGCCTCAAACTCGTCACCTGCGCCACCCGCCGCATCGCCCACGGCGCGCTCAGCCCGATGGTCAAATCGCTCAATTACCTCAACAACATCATGGCCAAAATCGAGGCCGAGCAGGCCGGCGCCGGCGAAGGTCTCATGCTCAACGAGCAGGGCTACGTGGCCGAATGCACGGGCGACAATGTCTTCGTCATCCGCGACGGACGCATCACCACCCCGCCGATCGCCGCCGGTGCCCTGGCCGGTGTGACCCGCGCCGTTGTCTTCGAACTGGCCCGGGCTCTCGGCGTGGAGATCCGCGAGGAAAACCTGACGCGCTACGATATTTATACGGCCGACGAATGCTTCCTCACCGGCACCGCCGCCGAAATCATCCCCGCGGTCGAACTCGACTCGCGGCCCATCCATGACGGCAAGCCCGGTCCCGTCACCCTGCGCCTCACGGAAATGTTCCGCGAGTTGACGCGGACGACCGGCACGCCGATCGGTTAGGCAAGACCATGCTCTGCGACGTCTGCCAGAAAAACGATGCCACGGTTTACCTGACGCAAATCGTCGAGGGGAAAATGCAGAAGGTGAACCTCTGCGAGGACTGCGCCAAGGAAAAGGGCGTCAGCGACCCGACCGGCTTCGCCATGGCCGACCTCCTGCTCGGCCTCGGCGCCACCCAGCAGATCGAGCACGGCGGACAACCGGCGCAGAAATGCCCCGTTTGCGGGTTCACCCAGATCGATTTCAAAAAAACCGGGCGCCTCGGCTGCAGCGCGTGCTATGACACCTTTGCCGACGGTCTGGCCAATCTGCTCAAAGGCATGCACAAGGGTCTCAAGCACACCGGCAAGATGCCGGCCAAGCTTTCCCGGCGGTTCGCCATGGCCGACCGGGTCAAGTCCCTCGAAACCGACCTGAAGAAGGCGGTCAAAAACGAGAAATACGAGGACGCCGCCCGCCTCCGCGACGAAATCCAGAAGCTCGAACACGAATTGCAGGCATGACCTTCGACGACCTCGTGACCCACGCGGGCCAGTGGCTCCGCGGCGACGGACCGCACGACAAAATCGTGGTGAGCAGCCGTATCCGTTTCGCCCGCAACCTCAAAGACCGCCCCTTCCCCGGCTGGGCCAAGAAAGCGGAGCGTCTGAAGATCCTCGGAGAAATCCAGGACCAGGTGGCGGCCATCCCCGCGATGGATAACGGCTACAACGCGCCCCTGCAGGACCTGACCGCGCTGCAAAAACAAATCCTCGTCGAGCGCCACCTTGTCAGCCGCGAACACGCGTCGAAGAGCGCCGGCAGCGCCGTGGTCATCAGCCACGACCAGCAACTCAGCATCATGATCAACGAGGAGGACCACCTGCGCATGCAGTCCCTTCTCCCCGGGCTGCAACTCCGCGAAGCCTACAAGATCAACAACGAAGCCGACCTCTTCCTCGAAGACCGCCTGCCCTACGCCTTCCACGCCGATCTAGGCTACCTCACCGCATGCCCGACCAATGTCGGCACCGGCCTGCGCGCCTCGGCCATGGTTCACTTGCCAGGGCTCGTCCTCGCAGAGCAGATCAACCAGATCGTCAATTCGGTCGGCAAAATCGGCCTCGCCGTCCGCGGCCTCTACGGCGAAGGCACCGAGGCCCTCGGCAATCTTTTCCAAGTCTCCAACCAAACCACCCTCGGCGAAACGGAGGAGGAAATCATCGAGCGCTTGGTCAAAGTCATCGAACAAATCATCGAACACGAACAGAACGCCCGCCAGACGCTCCTCGAGCGGCGCGCCAACATGCTCCTCGACCAGATCGGCCGCGCTTACGGCATTCTGGGCAACGCCCGGGCCATCGCCTCCAAAGAAGCCCTCAACCTCCTCTCGGTCATGAAATTGGGGGCCGATCTCGGGCTTTTCCCCGAATCCACCCAGCTGGCGGTGGACGAACTGTTCATGACCACCCAGCCGGCCCACCTCCAGCTGGCCGAAAAAAAGGAGAAGCTCAGCCCGGAGGAACGCGACACCTTGCGCGCCGATCTGGTCCGTGCGAAGGTGAAGAAGATTCCCGAACCCGATATCGCCAAGGTCGTCCCGGCCGGCAACGGTAACGGCAAAAAGAAGGACAAATGAACAATTTCACGCCACGCGCCCAGCAAGTCCTCGCGCTCGCCCGCAAGGAGGCGGACCGCTTCAACCACAACTATGTGGGCACCGAGCACCTTCTCCTCGGCCTGATCAAACTCGGTCAGGGCGTGGCCATCAATGTCCTCGCCAAGATGGGCCTCGACCTCGAGACCGTCCGCATGGAAGTCGAAAAACAAGTCGGCTCCGGACCCGAGACCAAAATGGTCGGCAACATTCCCTACACCCCGCGCGTCAAGAAGGTCCTCGCCCTCGCCGGCAAGGAAGCCAAGGCGCTCGGCCATTCTTACGTCGGCACGGAACACGTCCTGCTCGGACTCCTCCGCGAAGGCGACGGCGTGGCGGCCAAGGTGCTGAAAAATCTCGACGTTGATATCGAACGCACCCGCAACGAAATCCTCCGCGAGCTGAACCCGAATTTCACGCCGGAAGACGACGACATGGAAACGGCCGAAGTCGGCGGCGGGGGCGGCAGCACCGGCGGCAAGCAGGTCAAAACACCCGCCTTGCGCGCTTTCGGACGCGACCTCAACGAGATCGCCAAAAAGGGCAATATGGACCCGATCATCGGCCGCTCCAGCGAGATCGAGCGCGTCATCCAGATCCTCTGCCGCCGCACGAAAAACAATCCCGTCCTCATCGGCGAAGCCGGCGTGGGCAAGACCGCGATCGCCGAGGGCCTCGCCCAGGAAATCGTGGCCGGCAACGTGCCCGAACTCCTCCGCGACAAACGCGTCATCACCCTCGACCTCGCCCTCATGGTCGCCGGCACCAAATACCGCGGACAGTTCGAGGAGCGCATCAAGGCGGTCATGGACGAAATCCGCAAGAGCAAGAACATCATCCTCTTCATCGACGAGCTCCACACCATCGTCGGTGCCGGTTCGGCCGAGGGCGCCATGGACGCCTCGAACATCATCAAACCCGCCCTCTCCCGCGGCGAACTGCAGTGCGTCGGCGCGACCACGCTGAACGAATACCGCAAATACATCGAGAAGGACGCCGCTCTCGAGCGCCGCTTCCAGACGGTCAAGGTCGAAGCCCCCAGCGTGGAGGACACCATCCTCATCCTCAAAGGCATCCGCTCGAAATACGAGGCGCACCACAAAGCGAAACTGACCGATGAAGCCCTCGAGTCCGCGGCCAAACTTTCCGACCGCTACCTGACCGGACGCTTCCTGCCGGACAAAGCCATCGACGTCATGGACGAAGCCGGGGCCCGCGCCCGCATCCAGAACATGACCCGTCCGCCCGACGTGAAAACCCTCGAGGCGGAAATCGAGGAAATCCGCGGACAAAAAGAAGCCGCCATCAAGGCGCAGGATTTCGAGAAAGCCGCCGGCCTGCGCGACAGCGAGAAGCAAGCCCGCGAGAAGCTGGAAAAAATCATGTCCGAGTGGCGCACCCAGCGCGACGAGAAGGAAGTGGTGGTCGGCGAGGACGAAATCCTCCACGTCATTTCCAAATGGACGGGCATCCCGCTGGCCCGCATGGACCAGAATGAGACGCGCAAGCTCCTCGCCATGGAGGGCGAGCTGAAAAAATCGGTCATCGGCCAGGACGAAGCCGTCATCGCCATCAGCAAAGCCCTCCGCCGCTCCCGCGCCGACCTGAAAGATCCGCGCCGCCCGATCGGCTCGTTCATTTTCCTCGGTCCGACCGGCGTCGGAAAAACCTTCCTTGCCCGCACCCTGGCCGAATTCATGTTCGGCGATGCCGACTCGCTCATCCAGATCGACATGTCGGAATACATGGAGAAGTTCACCGCCTCGCGCCTCATCGGCTCGCCTCCGGGCTATGTCGGTCACGAGGAAGGCGGACAACTCAGCGAGGCCGTCCGCCGCCGCCCGTATTCCGTCGTTCTTTTCGACGAGGTGGAAAAAGCCCACCCCGACGTCATGCACCTGCTCCTGCAGATCCTCGAGGAAGGCAAACTGACCGATTCCCTCGGCCGCAAGATCGACTTCCGCAACACGATCATCATCATGACGTCCAACGTCGGCGCCGAACTGCTCAAGAAGCAGACCAGCCTCGGCTTCGGCGCGGCCAAACTCGACGAGAGCCACGAGGGCATGCGCGACAAGGTGATGGAAGAGACCAAGCGCGTCTTCAAACCCGAGTTCCTCAACCGCCTCGACGACATCATCGTCTTCCACAGCCTGCAGAAGAGCGACCTCGAGCACATCGTCGACCTGGAAGTGAAGAAAGTCGTCGACCGCCTCAAAGCCAAAGACATCACTGTTGTCTTGGAGCCCGAGGCCAAAGAATTTCTCATCGCGAAAGGCTATGACCCGCAATACGGTGCGCGTCCGATGCGTCGCGCGGTGGAACGTTATCTCGAAGATCCGGTGGCCGAAGAAATCCTCCGCGGCAGCTACCAACCCGGTCAGGAACTCCACGTGGTCAAAGACGGCGACAAACTCGCCTTCAAAACCAAAGGCGGCACCGAACCCCCGGCCTTGGCTGCGGCGGAAAAGCCGGAATAGCCGCCCCCCCCGGTAGGGCGCGGAGTCCACGACGCGCCGGGAGCATTCCAGCCCGCACGCGGCATCTCGCCGCTTGTCCTGCGGTAGGCCCCGCTGGCCCACGGGCCCCACCCATACCTGTTTGCATCCCCGCTGCGCCGCCGTAATCTTGCCCCGTGGACAAATCCTCGGTCCTCGAAAACCTCGAAGACGCCGCGCCGCGCCGCGAGCCGTGGGCCCTCTGGACCATTCTCGCCCTGGTCCTCTCCATCGCGGCGCACCTCGCCTTCGCCTGGTGGGCCCGCACCTATGCGGTGAAAACTTTCAGCGATTCCTATTACGAGAAAATGGTCCCCCGTGCGTTCAAGGTCGACCGCGTGGAGATTGACTCGCGCCTGCTCGATGAAGAAAATCCGGTGTCCCCCGGGGAAACCCAGCGCAAAATCACCCCCGCCCCCGTCGACCTCCCCGCCGAGGACATCTCGAGCGAAAAATCCGAGGTCCGGGCCGCGCCCGCCACACCCGGACAACTCGGCGTCGACCGGGAACCCGCCCCCGAAATCGGCCTCGCCGCCAGCGATGCCGCCGCGCGCCTCGAATCCGCGGCCGCGGCCGCACTCGAGGAGGACCTCGCCTCGATGCGTGAAGCGCTCCTCGCGGATACGGCTTCCTCCGCCGCCCAACCCGCGATCGAACTCGCCGCCGCGGCCGGACGCGCCGGCGCCGAGGGGACGGACGCCGTGCCCGCCGGCTACAGCGATCTGGACGATCTTCTCGCGCAGACCGGCGGACTCACCGCAGCCGCCGGTCCCATCTTCATGCCCTCCGACGTCCTTTTCGGCTACGACGAATCCTTCCTCCGCCCCGAAGCCATCACCAGCCTGGAAAAACTCGGCGAGCTGATCCGCCGCAATCCGGAGGCCCGCTTCCGCATCGAAGGGCACACCGATTCTTTCGGCGGCGCCGATTACAACGCGCAGTTGAGCCTGTCCCGTGCCGATTCGGTCAAACGCTGGCTGGCCGAAACGATGTCCATCGACCCCGCCCGCATTGACACCCGCGGACTCGGCAGCACCCGCCCGCTGGCTGCCGCCACCGGCACCGTCGAGGAACAGCAACTCAACCGCCGGGTGGAAATTGTCATTCTCCGCGCCGACGGCGGACGCTAAAAACAGCGTCTCCCGCGGCCATGAGTTACGACCTCGAAAAAGTTCTCGCACGCGCATCCGAAGACCTCGAGCGCGGCACGCGGGGCAAAACTGCGACCGGATCCCTCGAAGCTTACCGCCGTTTCCGGCGTCTGGAGGAACACCGCCTGCGCCTGCGCATCTCGAGCGGCGCGGGCGGACGCGAAGTGGTCCGGCAACGCAGCGATCTCGTCGATATTCTCTTCCGGCACATTTTCGCGCAGGTCTGCACGGAGCAATTCGGCAAACCGAAACCCGAGGGACTCGCCGTGGTCGCTTTCGGCGGCTACGGACGCCGCGAAATGAACCCGTTCAGCGACGTGGACATCATGTTCCTCCACGCGCGCAGCAAACCAAACGCCAAAGAAACCGCCGCGGTGCAGGAAATCATCCGTCTGCTCTGGGACACCGGCTTCAAAGTCGGCCATTCCGTCCGCTCCCTGCGCGAAGCCATCACCCAGGCCAACGGCGACCTCCAGACCAAGACGTCCATGCTGGAATCGCGCTGGTTGGCCGGGGACCGGGACCTGGTCACGAAATTCCGCGAAGACTTCGAACGCAAATGCGTCAAAGGCCAGGAAAGCGCCTACATCGCATGGCGTCTGGTCAATCAGAAGGAACTCCATGACCAATACGGCTGCATCGTCTCCATGCAGGAACCGAACGTGAAACACGGAGCCGGCGGACTCCGCGATTACCAGAACCTGCTCTGGAACGGCTATTTCCACTCGCGCGCCATGACCACGGCCAAGCTGGTCGAGAAGAAAGTGCTCACCGAGAGCGAGCGGCGGTTGCTCGAGAAAGCTTATGACTTTCTCCTCCGCGTGCGCACCGAGATGCATTTCATCAACAAGCGCCCGATCGATTCGCTCACCCTTTACCTGCAGGGGCAGGTGGCCACGCGGCTGGAATACCCGCAAAAGCACATGCTGGCCCGCGTCGAGGCCTTCATGCGCGACTACTACCAGCACACGCGGGATATCCACCGCATCACCTCGACCGCCGTGCACCGCATGGTGCCGGAACTCAAGCCGGCGCGTCCGCGCGGACTGCTCGGACTCTTCGCGCCGGCGGCGGAGCGGACGGAACGATTCGACGGTTTCCACGCCAAGAACGGCCTGCTTTACGCCGATTCACCCACGGTCCTCACCCAGGACCCGCCGCGTCTCATGCGCCTCTTCCAACACGCGCAGGTGCGCGGACTCGATCTATCGCCCGAACTCTGCGATCTCATCCGGCGCCGGCTCAAACTGGTCGACCGCACGTTCCAATATTCCCGCGCCGTCCGCGAGGTCTTCCTCGCCATCCTCTCGCGCAAGGGCCGTGTCGGACGCATCCTGCGCATGATGCACGAGACGGATTTTCTCGGGCGTTACCTCCCGGAATTCGGACGCCTCACCTGCCTTGTGCAGCACGAATTTTTCCACCGCTACACGGCGGACGAGCACACGCTGGTTTGCGTCGACAAGTTGGACAACCTCATCACCAGCGAGGACCCGAAATTCACCGGATACCGTGATCTTTTCCAGGAAAACGACGACCCGGCCACCCTTTACCTTGCCCTCCTCATGCACGACACTGGCAAGGCGGAACACCGCCGCCACCACGAGGAAGCCAGCGCCATGATGGCCACCCGGGTGGCCAAGCGCCTGCAACTTTCGGCCGAGCAACGCCGCGCCCTCATCATGCTGGTCGACAACCACGGGCTCCTCTCCAAAACCGCCCAGTCCCGCAACCTCGAAGACGCCGCGACCATTTCGCATTTCGCGGACATGGTCCAATCCGTCGAGGACCTCGACGCCCTCATGCTCATCACGCTGGCCGATGGACAAGGCACGAGTGACACGAGTTGGTCGGACTGGAAGGAGGGCCTTGTCTGGCAACTCTACCGCTCGGCCAAATCCTACCTCCGGGAAGGCGCGGCCTACTTCGAGAAACGGCGCATCGACTTCGAGGAGCTGAAAAACGATGTCCTGCGCAAACTCGCCGCCGATTACGGTGACGAAGCCGCCGCCCATTTCACGCACATGCCGGAGCGCTACTTCCGCACCTTCACCGCGTCGGAAATCGCCGGCCACGTGCGCATGTTCCGCAAATTTTTCGAGACCCAAACCAGAGAGGCCGCGGGCGGCGTGTGCCCTGTGGTCAAATGGATGCACCATCCCGAGCAGGGACACAGCGAAGTCCTGCTCTGCGGCTGGGATCATCCCGGGCTGATCGTCCGGATCTGCGGCGCCTTCCTCGCCGCGCGGGTCAATATTCTCAGCGCCGACATCCACACACGCACCGACAACCTCGTCCTCGACATCTTCCGGGTCTGCGACGCCAAGCATCTTCCGGTAGCCAACGAAAAGGACCACCGGCTTTTCGAGCGCCTCCTCGACGAGGCGCTGCAGGATCCGGATTTCGATTTCGGCCCCCACTTGGCCAAAGCGCGCGCCCGCAGCGGTTACCGCATGTCACAGGAAGCGGATATTCCCACCCGCATCACGGTGGACAACCGCAGTCACCCGTCCTTCACCATCGTCGATCTCGAAACCCCCGACCGCATGGGACTTCTCTACGATCTTTTCGCGGTGCTCGACCGGCAGGATCTGAATCTCGAACTGGCGCGTATCACCACGGAGAAAGAAGTCGCCATGGACACCTTTTATCTCAGCCGGGCCGCGGATGGATCCAAGATTTCCGATGATCGCCACGTGCGCGAATTGCAGCGCGCCCTGCACGAAGCCGCGACCACCGACGCAGCAGCACCCGTGACATGACGCGCCACTGGCCGCGACTGCTCATCCGCCAGGTCCTGCGCCACGCCCGGCGCCACAAACTCCTCGCCGCGCTCAACATCGCCAGCGTGGCCCTCGGAGTCTGCGTCTTCCTGGCCATCATGATCGCCAACCACAGCGCAAACCGTTCGTTCCGCGCCGGGGTCGAACTCCTTGCCGGCAAGGCCAACCTCGAAGTCCGCGGACCACTCGACGAGACACTCTTCCCCGCGCTGGCCAAGCTCCCCGGTGTCTCCGCCGCCACCCCTGTCGTGCAGGGCATGCTCACCCTTCCCGACCATCCCGGCGAATACCTCCGTATCCTCGGCGTCGACCCTTTCACCAACCCGCCCTTCGAAACCTTCCGCATGGTCTGGCCGGACGGCGCGCCGGTCGATGTCGAGGCATGGTTGGGCGAACGCGACGCCATCGCCCTGACCCGGGAATACGCGCAAAAACTCGGGCTCAAGCAGGGTGATGTTTTACGCGTCAACGCCAACGGCCGCCCCGCAGCCCTCCGCGTCCGCTTCGTCCTGCAACCCGACGACCCCGCAGCCCTCGCCGACATCCGTTCGGCGTCGATGGATATCGGCTGGGCCCAGGAGCTTCTCGGAACGGCCGGACGGCTCGACTCGGTGCAAATCCTTCTCGCCGACGATGCCGATCCCGCGGCCGTCGCCGCCGCGGCGCGCGCCATCGTGCCCGCCGACGTCGTGGTGGCCGCCCCGCAACAACGCAGCGAGCAGATCGGAAAAATGCTCTCCAGTTTCCAACTCAACCTCACCGCCCTCAGCCTCGTGTCTCTGCTTGTCGGCATGTTTCTCATCTACAATACGGTCTCCGCTTCGGTCCTGCGCGCACGCCGCGAGGTCGGCATCCTCCGCGCCGTCGGCACCTCGCGCCGCGAAATCCGTGCCCTCTTCCTCGGCGAAGCCCTCGTTTTCGGCATCCCGGGCATCATCCTCGGCATCGTGGCCGCCTTTCCCTTGGCCGCGATTCTGGTCGGTGCGGTGGGCGAAACGGTCAGCTCGCTCTACGTGCTGGTCAGCATCGAAAAACTCGCCGTCGCCCCATGGCAAATCGCCGCCGCCGCGCTGGCCGGACTTGTCTCCGTCCTCGCCGCCGCATGGATTCCTTCGGGCGAAGCGACCAAGGTCCAAGTGACCCGCGCCCTCCACCTCGGCACCGCGATGGAACACTACGCCACCGTGCCCCGCCGCTGGCTTCTCTATGGAATCATCGCGCTCGCCCTTGCTTTCGCCGCCTCATGGTTCGCCCTGCACACCGGCCCAGCCCTGCTCGGGTTCGCCGCGGCCTTCCTCGTCATCATCGGCTTCGCTTTCCTCGTCCCCGCCGTCACCGCCACGGCCGGACGGCTCGTCTCGCCGCTGGTCGATCTGCTCCCGCACGGCACCGCGTGGCGGCTCGCCGCGCGCAATCTGGTCCGCGCCATGCACCGCAACTCCCTTACCACCGCCGCGCTCATGGCCGCCATCGCCATGACCGTCGGCGTCTCCGTCATGATTTACTCCTTCCGCGCCAGCGTGGACACCTGGATCAACCGCACCATCCAAGCCGACCTCTTCGTCACCCTCGCCGCGAACGAAGTGACCGGCTTCCAGACCACGATCCCCGACGAGGTGATCGCTTGGCTGGAAAACCATCCGCTGGTCGAATCCGTCGACACCTTCCACGAAAAGCGCGTGCCCTTCGGCAACGAGCAGGTTTTCCTCGGTGTTATCCGCGGACGCATGCGCGGCGAATTGGAATTCACCGGCGGCGAGAGCGAGGCCAAAGGGCAACTCCTGCGCACCCCGGGTTATGTTGCGGTCAGCGAAAGTTTTTCCCGACGTCACCAAGTCACCGGCGGCGACACCATCACGCTGACCTCCCCGTCCGGTCCGCAAGTCTTCCGCGTGGCCGGTGTTTATCTCGACTACACGCGCGATCAGGGGGTTATCCTCATCGACCGCGGGAACTACACCGCGCACTGGCCCGCTCCCGGCGCCCATACCAGCGGCGTCCATCTGCACGACCCGTCGCAAGCGGACGTCCTCGGCGCGGAAGTGCGGGAAAAATTCGGACGCGACACTGAATACGCCATCTACTCGAACGCCTCCTTGCGCCAGCGCATCTTCGAAATCTTCGACCAGACCTTTGCCGTCACCTACGTCCTGCGCACCATCTCGGTGATCGTCGCCGTCCTCGGCGTGTCGCTCACCCTCACGACTCTCGTGACCGAGCGCGAACGCGAGATCGGCATCATGCGGGCCATCGGCGGATCACCGGGGCAAGTCCGCCGCGCCTTCATCGCCGAGTCCGCCCTGATCGGTCTTCTCGCCAGTGTCATCGGCCTCGCCGCCGGCGCCTGTCTCGCCATGGTCCTCACCTGGGTGGTCAACCTCGCCTTCTTCGGCTGGACCGTGCAACTCCGCTACCCGTGGGATCTCATGGCCTGGACCCCGGTCTGGATCATCGCCGCCGCCGCCCTCGCCGGCCTCCTCCCCGCCACCCGCGCCGCGCGCATCGAGCCCGCCACGGCGCTGCGATCGGAGTAGGATCAACCGACGATATGTCCGTCTTTGTAGCGGCGGTCACAGACCGCCGCTACAAGTTCCGGAAACGACCGATCGCACCGTCTGGATCATCGTCAGATCCTCGCGACCACAGTAGGAGAGCCTACTTCGTTTTTGCTTTGAAACGCACACCAGACTTGCCGCGAAAATGCACGTCCTGCGTCCACAGCGTGGCATCCCGCAACTTGGCCGCGGCATAGATGACCGAGTCCGCGAAGGCCAGATTCTCCTCGAGTCCCACGGCCGCCGCCTCCATGGCCAGTTCGCTGTCCAAGTCAATTACCTCGCCCCTCTCCATGGCTGCCACCGCGGCAAACGCGGCGTCCTCTCCGCGCTCGCGCAGCACGACTTTGAAAACCTCGTGAAGGCAGACCGAGGGAACGAGCAAAGCTTCATCATCCTCGATGGCCGCGGCAAAAACCCGCGCGTTCGGCTCCCCGGCGAAGTAGGCCAGCCAGGCGGAGGAATCGACCAGATTCATACCCGATCGCCTTCGCGGACAAATGACGTGTCGATGCCCTTCAGGTAACCGCGCAGGACCCGGATATCACGGGAAGGAACGATCTCGATGCGGTTGCGGAAGGAAAACACTTTCGCTTTTTCACCGGAACGCAGACCCATGGACTCGCGGACTTTTCGCGGGATGACGACTTGGAATTTGGGCGAAATGGTCACGGTCTCCATATCGTCATACGGTAGCACGATCGATGGAACGGTCAACCGCCTTCCTTCCCGCGGCGGCAAAGGCGAACCGGCCCGTCTTTGCGCCGGTGAAAGCCCCGCAAATTGTCCGGTGCCGCGCGCAAAGCGAGAGCCGGCCTTCCCATGCCCCTGACTCCGGTGGCGGATGGCGAAGTCCCGGGGTGCGGCTGGGAACGACTACTTTTTCCCGCCCAGTCCGAATCCGGCATGCACAGCCTTGGCCGCGTCGGCGATGCTGTCTTCGTCGAGGATCACGGCAATCTTGATCTCGGAGGTGGAGATCATCTGGATGCTGTAGCCGCCCTCGGCCAGCAGGTCGAAAAGCTTGGCCGCCACGCCGGAGTGCGTGCGCATGCCGATGCCGACAACGCTCAGCTTGGCCACGCCGGCGGTCTGGGTCACACCGCGGGCGCCGATCTCGGAGGCCACCGCTTTGAGCACGGGTCCGGCTTTTTGCAGCTCGTCTTTGTTCGTGGTGAAGGAAATATCCGTTTTCCCCTCGTGCGGTGCGGTCTGCACGATGACGTCGACCACCACATTGGCGGCGGCCAGCGCGTTGAAGATTTTCGCCGCGGTGCCGGTCTTGTCGGGCACGCCGTCGATGGTGACTTTCGCCTGGTTGCGTTCGATGCTCACGCCGCGGATGACGACGTTCTCCATGCCGGGTTCTTCTGCTTTCACGATGGTTCCTTGGTTCTGGTTGAAACTGCTGCGCACTTCGAAAAGGACGTCGAATTTGTTGGCGAATTCGACCGAGCGCGATTGCATGACCTTCGATCCGGATGACGCCATTTCGAGCATCTCCTCGTAGCTGATCGTGCCGATCTTGGTCGCGTCGGGCACGATGCGCGGGTCGCAGGTGTAAACGCCATCCACATCGGTGCAGATCTCGCATTTGTCCGCCTTGAGCGCGGCAGCCAGGGCGATGGCGGTGAGATCGGATCCCCCGCGGCCCAGCGTGGTGATATCGCCCGCCGAAGTCTGACCCTGGAAACCGGCCACGATGACGATCGCTCCGCCGTCGAGATGCGTATGGATTTGCTTCGGGGTGATGTTGAAAATTTTTGCCTTGGTATGAACCCCGTCGGTGACAATCCCGGCTTGGGCGCCGGTCAAAGACACGGCCTTGGCCCCGAGGCCCTGCAAGGCCATGGCCAGAAGCGCGATGGTCGTCTGCTCGCCGGTGGAGAGGAGCACGTCCATCTCGCGCTCGCTCGGCGCCCGGCAGACCTCGCGGGAAAGTTTGATCAGTGAATCGGTCACGCCGGACATGGCCGAAACAACCACAACGACTTTGTTGCCGGCTTGCTGGGTTTCGAGAACGCGGCGGGCCACGTTCTTGATCCGCCCGGGGTCCCCGACCGATGTGCCGCCGTATTTTTGGACGATCAGCGCCATATCAACCGACCCCCAAAACCTGCGCGACCGCTTTCATGGTGGCATCTGCCTCGAGCGCTTTGAATCCGTGCACCATCGGCGCCTCGGGATCTTTCAGTCCGTGGCCGGTCACGGTGAGGACAATTTTCGCGCCATCCGGGAATTTATGGAAAGGACACGTGGCGCAACGGTCATGGGAGAAACATTTCATCAATCCCGCGACCGAAGCGGCGCTGGCCGGTTCGACGAAAATCCCCTCCTCCGCGGCCAACCAGCGCTGGGCCTCGAGAATTTGCGGGTCGGTGACAATGTCGATGCAACCACCGGAGTCTTTGACCGCATCGCTCGCACCCTGCCAGCTGGCCGGGTTGCCGATGCGGATAGCCGTGGCGATGGTCTCGGGTTTGTCGACCGGATGACCGAAGAAAATGGGGGCCGAACCGGACGCCTGAAATCCGGTCATGCGCGGCAACTTGGTGGCCTTGCCCAAATCGCGGAATTCGCGGTAGCCCTGCCAGTAAGCCGTGATATTGCCGGCATTGCCGACCGGCAGGATGTGGATGTCGGGCGCGTCGCCGAGTTCCTCGATGATTTCAAAGGATGCGGTTTTTTGTCCTTCGATCCGGAAAGGATTGATCGAATTGACGATCTCGAAACGTCCGTCGGCGCCGAGTTCGCGCACCAAGCGCAGGGCGTCGTCGAAATTGCCGCGGATGGCCACCACTTTCGCACCGTAAATAAAGGCCTGGAGCAGTTTGCCCGCGGCGATTTTTCCGGCGGGGAGGAGCACGGCGCACGAAAGATTGGCCCGCGCGGCGTAGGCCGCCGCCGCGGCGGAGGTGTTTCCGGTCGAGGCACAGATAACCGCCTTGGCCCCGCGCTCGACCGCTTTCGAGATGGCCATGGTCATACCGCGGTCCTTGAAGGATCCCGTGGGATTCAGTCCCTCGTATTTGACATAGACCTGGGCCCCGCGTCCGACCAGCTTGCTCAGCTTCGGCGAGTAAATCAGCGGGGTGGAGCCCTCGTTGAGCGAAACGACCGGACTCTCCGCGGTGACCGGCAAATACTCCCGGTAGCGGCTGATCACGCCGCGGTCGTGGAAATTATTCACGCCGCCGCCTCCACCCGGTAAAGCGCGGGTTCGTCGTGCACGCAATCGAGCGCGCGGATGCGTTCCAGCGCGGAGAGCATGCGGCCGCGCGGCGCATCGTGGATCATGAGAACGAGTGCGGCTTTTTTGCCGTCTTCCGTCTCGGGTTGGATGACCGAGGAAATGCCGATGCCCGCCTCGCCGAGCAATCCGGCAATGCGCGCAAGGACACCGGGTCGGTCGTCGACGCCGAGGCGGAGATAGAAAGGACTGACCACGTCGGCGGCCGGACGCAGCTTGCCGTAGAGGGTATGCGGGATGAATCCGCAGGAAGCCCGCGGCGACTCGAGGGCCAAGGCGGCATCGGCCAGATCGCCGATGACCGAACTGGCCGTCGGATCCTGTCCGGCCCCGCGTCCGTAAAAAAGCGCATCACCCACCACGTCGCCGCGCAAGGCGATGGCGTTGAAGACCCCGCGCACCGAAGCGAGAATGTTGCCATTGGGCACGAGCGAAGGCTGCACACTGACTTCGACCGCGCCATCGGCTCCCGCGTCGATGAAGGCGAGGAGTTTGATCGTGTAGCCGAGTTGCGCGGCGAAGCGGATGTCTTCGGGCGAAATTTTTTCGATGCCCTCGACAAGAACATCGCGGCCCGGGACCCAGAATCCGTAGGCGAGCGAGGCGAGAATGATCGCCTTGTGGCCGGCATCCCAACCATTGACGTCGAGCGTGGGGTCAGACTCGGCATAACCGGCGGCCTGCGCCTCGGCCAGGGCGGAGGCGAAGTCCATGCCGCTCTCGGCCATACGCGTGAGGATGTAATTGCTCGTGCCGTTGATGATCCCGCGGATGCGCTGGAAATGGTTCGCGACGAAAGCCTCGCGCACCGCCTTGATGATCGGAATCCCGCCGGCCACCGCGGCCTCGTAAAAGACGGGGACTTTTTTCTCCGCGGCCAAGCGAAAAATTTCCGCGCCATGCTCGGCGAGGAGGGCTTTGTTGCCGGTCACGACAATTTTGCCGCGCTTGATCGCCTCGCGGACCAATTCAAGCGGTTCGTCGATCCCGCCCATCAATTCGACGATCACTGCGATGGCCGGGTTGTCGAGCAAGGCGCGCCACTGGTCGGTGGCACAGCCGGACGGCAAGGCTGCGGCCCGCTTTTTGGCCAGGTCGCGCACCGCGACTTGGCGCACGACAAAGTCGCAACCCGTCCGCTCACGGAGCAGCGCCCGGTTTTTTTCCACATTGAGGAAAACCCCGGCGCCCACCGTGCCGAAGCCGGCCAGTCCTATGCCTATTTCGCGCATACCGTGTGACCGGGCATCCTGCCTCCAGAGGGCGCCTTGGGCAATTCCTAAGCGGACCACCCCGGAGCGCCCGGCGCTCCACCGGACTCAGCCCGGATGACCCACCTCGCCATCGAGGAATTTGCGCAACTCGTCCAGATTGGCCTTCTTCTGCGCCGAGATGGCGATGAGGGGGACGCCGGGGAATTCCTGGGCGAGCCGCGGGAGATTCTCCGCCGCGCCGGGCAAGTCCGTTTTGTTGGCGATCAAGGCCCAGGGTCGCCGCGCGAGCAGCGGATCGTAGAGCCGCAATTCCTCGCGGATTTTTTTGGCGTCTTCCACCGGATCGCGTCCTTCGCTCCCCGCGGCATCGACCACCAAAAGAAGCGTGCGGCAACGGACGATGTGGCGCAAAAAATCATGACCGAGACCGACATCGCGGTGCGCGCCTTCGATCAGTCCGGGAATGTCGGCCACCGTGGCGCGGCGGAACCCCGGGAAATCCATCACCCCGACCATCGGATGCAACGTGGTGAAGGGATAAGCCGCCACCTTGGGATGCGCGGCGGAAAGCACGCCGAGCAAGGTCGACTTGCCGGCGTTGGGGTAACCAACGAGTCCGGCATCCGCGATCATCCGCAGTTCGAGAAAAAACCAACCCTCTTCGCCCGGTGTGCCTTCGGTGAATTGGCGCGGCGCGCGGTTGCGCGAACTTTTGAAATGGATGTTCCCCTTCCCGCCGCGACCACCCTGGGCGAGGAGGAACTCCGCGCCGGCCGTCTCGAGGTCGGCGAGCAGTTCGAGTTCCTTGGGATCGATCTTCCGCCGCCGCGGCGGGGCCTCGTCCTGGTCGGCAAAATCCAGCGGATCATGCGGGGCGACATCGGGCAGACGGTAAACGAGCGTGCCGACCGGGACGGGCACGATTTTGTCCGGTGCGGACTTCCCGTATTTCTGCTTCCCCATGCCGTTCTCGCCGCCTTTGCCCCGGACGATCGGCTCGTAGTAGAGGGTGACCAGCGTATCCACCTGCGAGTCGGCACGCAGGATGATACTGCCGCCATCGCCGCCATCGCCGCCGTCCGGTCCGCCCTTCGGCACGAACTTCTCGCGGCGGAAGCTGGAACATCCGTTGCCGCCGTCGCCGGCTTTGGCTTGGATGCGGATCTGGTCGACGAACATGGGCGGTGGAGCGCGGCGGGCGGGCGGCGCGCGGAATTATTCGTCTTCGCCCTCTTCCCCGGACGGCGCTTCGCCGCCCTGCTCTTTGGTCGACTCGAGTTGGCTCAGCGCGTCGGAGGCGTCATCCACTTCGTCCAGCACCATGCGGCTGACCAGGATGGGCGCCTTCTGCTGGATGGCCATGGCGATGCAGTCGCTCGGACGGGCGTCCAGTTCGATGATTTTCTTTTGGTGCAGTTCGTTTTCCGCCGAGACGATGAGACGCGCGTAGAACGTGCTGTTCTTCACGTCGTTGATGATCGCGCGTTCGACCTTGGCCCCGAAAGCGGCCAGCACATGGGCCATGAGGTCGTGGGTCAGGGGACGTTCCTTCTCCGTTCCGGCGAGAAACATATTGATCGCGTGGCCGACGGTCGCATCGACATAAATGACGAACGTTTTCTCCTCGGTGCCGAGAAACAGCGCCGCGCCGTTGGCCGTCGGGACAACGGCCTTGAGTTGCACGGGGACGACAGGTTGTTGCGGCATCTGGGGCAAACTACGCCCGCGCCGCGGCCAAATCCAGTGGCAAAAACCCGTGCCGGGCGCCGACTCCGCGCTCGCCCGGGGAGAGGAAAGCGTGCAGCATCGGCTCCTATGGAGGTGGTTGTCGAATTTGTCAGCACCAACTGGACCGGCGCGGTCGAGATCCTGCTGCTGGCCGTGTTGCTTTACTACGGCTACCTCTACTTCCGCGGCACGCCGGGCGCGAAAATCCTCGTCGGCCTCGCCCTGCTCTTCATCAGTCTCACCCTGGCCTCGCAACTGCTCGACCTCCATGTCATCGGCTGGCTGCTGCGCAGCTTCTCCGTCTTCCTCGCCGTTGCCCTGGTCGTCATTTTCCAACCCGAACTGCGCCGCGCCCTGACCGAACTGGGCAGCCAGCATTTCTTCCGTTCCCCGCTGCAGAAAAAGGAATCGATCGACCTCCTTGTCGATACCGTCTTCGATTTGGCCCGCCGCCAGTTCGGCGCGCTCATCGCGCTCGAGCGCGACATCAGCATCCGCCAGTTCGCGTCCACCGGCGTCGATCTCGACGCGGTGTTCTCGAAGGAACTCCTCCTCACCATCTTCCATCCCAAGACCGTGCTGCACGACGGCGGCGTCATCGTGCAGAACGACCGGGCCGCCGCCGCGGCCTGCATTTTCCCGCTGACCGCGCGCGAGGACCTCGACCGCAGCCTCGGCCTCCGCCACCGCGCCGGCATCGGCATCACGGAGGAATCCGACGCCATCGCCATCCTCGTCTCGGAGGAAACCGGCCACGTCTCGCTCTGTCACCGCGGCATCCTCGAGCGCAACCTCAGCGTCGACCGCTTCCGCCGCCGCCTCAACCAGCTCCTCCTCCTCGAGAAGTATGAAACAGATTCTCCTGCACAATTGGAAAATTAAACTGACCTGCCTCGTGCTGGCTTCGGTCGTGTGGTATGTCATACAGCACAACGTGAACCCCGGCGACGACGCGCGCGGACGCGGCGCAGCCTCCGAGCGGGCCAAAAAATGAGCCGGCGATATTTCGGGACGGACGGCATCCGCGGCCGTGCCGGCGAACCGCCCATCACCGCGGAGTTCGCCGCCAGACTCGGGCGCGCTCTGGTCGAAGTGCTCGGAATAAGCCGCCCGGTGGTCGCCATCGGGCGCGACACGCGCGCCTCGGGGCCGATGCTCGAGGAGGCCCTGGCCCGCGGAATCATCTCGGCCGGAGGCGACGTGCACTTTCTCGGCGTGCTCCCCACCCCGGGAGTGGCGGCCTATGTCCTGGCAAACGGATTGGAGGCCGGAGCTGTCATTTCCGCCTCGCACAATCCCGCGTACGACAACGGCATCAAGTTTTTTTCCGGTGACGCGTTCAAGCTGCCCGACGAGACCGAGGCGGCCATCGAGCGGCAAATGGATCTGCCGGCCGTTGACCGGCCGCCCGGCAGGAGCACCAAGGTGGACGACGCCGTGTCCCGCTATGCGGCCCACGCGCTGAAGTCCCTTCCTTCGGATTTCTCCCTGCGCGGACTCCGGATCGCTGTCGACTGCGCCAACGGTGCCGCCTGCGAGACCACCCCGCAAGTGCTCCGCACTCTCGGGGCCGAGGTTCATGTTTTCCACGCGACGCCCGACGGGAACAATATCAACGAAGGTTGCGGCAGCACGGTTGCCGGCGAAATCAGCCGCCTCGTCAAGGAAACCGGCGCGCAGGTCGGACTCTCCCACGATGGCGATGCCGACCGGCTCTTGCTCTGCGATGAAAACGGCGATCCGCTCGACGGCGACGAACTGCTCGCCATGGCCGGCCTCGACCTGCTGCATCGCGGCGAATTACCCGGAAACACGGTGGTGGCCACGGTGATGAGCAATCTCGGACTCGACGAGGCGATGGAACAAGCGGGCGGCCGAGTGGTGCGCACCGCGGTCGGCGACCGCTACGTGCTCGAAGCCATGCGCGCGGGCGGTTATGTTCTCGGCGGCGAGCAGAGCGGGCACATGATCTTCCTGCTTCATGGCACGACGGGCGACGGATTGGTTTCCGCCCTGCAAATCCTGCGCCTCATGATCGAAGGCGGCAGACCTTTGAGCGAGTTGCGCGAGGTGCTGCAAAAATACCCGCAGGCCCAGCGCGCCTTGGCCGTGAAGTCCAAACCTCCGCTCGAAACCGTGCCGGAGGTCCAAGCGGCCATCACCGACGCCGAGCAGGCCCTCGGCCCGCGCGGCCGGGTCCTTGTCCGTTACAGCGGCACCGAGCCGAAATTGCGCGTCCTCCTCGAAGGCCGCGAGGCCTCCCTGCTGGAAAACCACGCCGACCGGATCGCCGGAGCCATCCGCGCATCCTTGTGACCGGCTCCGGCCCCGCCGTCGGGCGGAAAGGAGAAGGGCGCCCCGCGGGACGCCCTTCTTTGAATTATGCTTTGAGAGGCCGGTCAATAACCGCCGCGATCACCACGGTCGCGGTATCCACCGCCACCGCCGCCACCGCCACGATAGCCGCCGCCACCACCGCCGCCACGGCCTCCGCCGCCGCCGCGATAGCCACCGCCGCCACCACCGCCGCCACGATAGCCGCCACCGCCGCCCTGCGGGCGATCTTCGCGCGGGCGCGCTTCGTTGACCTGGATGGTCCGGCCGTCCATGTCCTGGCCGTGGAATTTGCCGATGGCCGCGTTGGCCTCCTCATCGGTCGAGAAAGTGATGAAACCGAAACCGCGTGAGCGGCCGGTCTGACGGTCGACGGCAATCATGACGTCGGTCACGGTGCCACATTGGCCGAAGGCGTCGCGCAGCGAGTCTTCGGTGGTGCTGAAGGGGAGATTCCCCACATAGAGTTTGTTACCCATACTTTTGTGTTTTCGTTGTGTTTATCTGCCAGGCTCCAAGCCGTCCGGTGCCTGCGCAAACTCCCACGAACGTTAACTCAACCCGGGGGGCGCTTTCTGACCTGAACTTGTCGACTGTCAGTTGCGAAATTGGCCCGAACCGGCCAAAGCGCAAGCGAAATCGGCGGGGTCAGGGGGTCTGGATCACGCGGAAGCGGACAAATTTGCGGTCGCCGTCCACGGGCACGCGGACCACCTTGCGGACACACCCGGCGGGCAGGCCGGTTTGGTCATCGGCATCGACCATCTCGACGCCTTCCGGCGACCAGACCCCGTCCAAGTCGCCGGTGGCCTCGGCCTCCACAACCACGGCACTGTCGCCGGTCCGGACGATCGCGGTCATGAGGAGGTGCTTCCCGTCGCGCGAGACCTGCACCGGTTCGCCCGCCTCACCCGGCGCGCCCGCGCCACCAATGGCGTAATCGAGCAACAAATCGCCGGTGGCGGGTTCCTCGCCGCGCCACTCGTCGAAATCCGCCGGGCCTCCGCCCCCGACCGTGCGCGTCACGCTGGCCTCGGCTTCGACGGTCTGATCGCCGATGGTCGCCACGGTGTGCGACATGGCGCCCACGTAGACGTTCCGCTCGGTGTCGTTGCCGGCATTGCTGTTGAAGAATTCGACCCGCGCGACGGGTCCGCCAGCCACGAGGTTGCCGGAGAATTCCCCGGAGCCGGTGGTGAAGGTGTAGGCATTGCCGTCAGCGAGGGTCAGGGTGAGGTCGAGCCCCGCGTCCGTGTAGGCGATCTGGGTGGCGCGGTTGCCGGCGCCATCGAGGACGCGGTAGGCGCTCTCGCCGCCGACGAAGAAGAAGCGGAAGCGCGCCACTCCGTCGGCATCGCGCAATTCCACGCCGACCTGGCCGCTGTTTTGGATCCAGTTGTTGTCGAACTTCACGTTGAACGAGTCGCCGGATTTCATCGGCGTGTTGAAAGGACGGGTGATCGCCGCACGCCCGCCGTTGTTGGCCCACAAGCCGAAGCCCTTGGTCGTGCCGACGTTCATATTGGCAGGATCCTCGGCGAGGAAGCTGCCGGCGTTGGCCGCGGAGTGGCTGAAAGACCAGACACCGAAGCCCGCGCCCTGCCCCTGCCCCGCCGCGAACGTGGTGTAATTCATCGGCGAGTCGGCGAAGGTCTGGGTGCCGGCGGTCGGGATCAGGCCGGAGAAGATGGCGGTGTTGGATCCGACGGCCAACGGGATGTCGGCCGTCCAATCCCAACCGTTGGACACATTGCCGCCGGGGAAGGCAATCGTTCCCGAACCGCCCCCCGAGTTGGTCCAAGTCAGACCGGAGGTGAAGCCCGATCCCGCACGGCCTTCGAAACGGTAAGACGCGTTCGCGGTCTCGGCGCTGCCGACCGGATTCAGGATGAGCAGATCGGCGGCCAAGAGCGGATTGGACAGCGTGGTGACGGTGAGCGGCGCGGTATCCGGGGAATCGCCGAGGGCGTTGACCGCCTTGACGGTGAAAGCGTAGGCCGTCTTCGGCGTCAGGCCGGTGCTGACATAAAAAGTGTCGCTGGTCGTGGCGACCTGCGTGCCGTCGCGGAAGATCTTGTAGCCGGTCGCGGTGGCGGCGGGGCTCCA
>CAMDUL010000019.1 GCA_945878135.1 Chthoniobacter flavus
CCGGAATTCCCCTGGATGCTGACCAACCTCAACAACTACCTGAACATGTCCGCGGCCTATCCCGCGAACCAGAAAATCGGCGACCTCGAACTATCGCCTTTCGGCATGGGTGGCGGTTCGCGCGGTCTGCCCGGCGACTTCACCCCGCCCTCGCGCTTCGTGCGCATGGCGTTCTACCTGCAGAATGCCCTACCGCAGGCCACCAGCGCCGAGGCCGTGGGCACGATGTTCCATTTCCTCAACAACTTCGACATCCCGCCCGGCGTCGCCATGCCCCCGGCCGGCACATCGGAGAAATTCCCCGACTACACCTCGTGGACGGTGGTCAGCGACCTGGCCAAGAAGCACTACCACTTCAAAACCTACGGAAACCCGAATGTGCGCGTCGTCGATCTCGCCCAAGCCCTGCAAGCCGCCGGCGACAAGATGGTCACCGTCGAAATGGGCCCGCAGGACCGCGACAGCTTCGCGCCGTCGACGCTGGTCGAGGTGAAGTAGCCGGAAGGTCTTTGCACAGATCACCGGAGCGCACGGGCGCTCGAGGCAGCGGAAACTGCCTCGCAGTTGGTGACGGACGCAGCGAGCAACCGCGCCGCGCGGGGCGGCATGAACGGGAGCGAAGGAGTTAGCGCGACAAAGCGAACGAGGCGGCGGAGGGGGTCGGAGGCATGCACCTTGCTTCCCCGCAACCTTGCGTGAGGCGCAAAACTTTGCAATTTTCGCAGTTGCTCACGACCCCCATGGCGCGCCCTGTTTCAGCACTTTTTCGCGTAGTCGCCGCTGTTATCGCGGTCATCTGCGCCTTTTGGCCTGAGGACTCGCTTGCTGTCGAGGTCGAGGGGCAGGCGACAACTTCGGTCGGCGGGGGGACCTTTGACCTAAACGCCTTTCTTGGCGCGGATCGCTATTACACAAACAGCACCGCGATCACCGGTCAGAACACCGTCTCGGTGAATCTCGAGGCAGGTCATATCTGGAACGGCCACGAGACGCTGCAACACGTGACCACATTCTACAACTCGGCGGACACGTTCGGTGGAGGGGCGGTCGAGCCTCTTTATGACCGCCATGCCACTTGGGCGGCCATGTTCATCGGGGGACGGGCCACCCCGCTCGATCCGTCGATCGAGCAAACCGGTCTGGCCCCGGGCACCGATCTGCGCAGCGCGGCGGTGGCGACGAGCTGGTCGGGCAACGCCTATGCGCTGAGCTTCGGCATTTCTGGAAATTCCTACGCCGCGGCCTACGGGAGTTCGTTTGCCGTCGCGGATGTCATCAACTCGAGTTACGGCTATCCCGATCCCGCCGGCACGAGTCTTTTCACCGCCTTCACCGACGCTATGTCGTTCCAGAACTCCGGGACACTCCACGTGGTGAGTGCAGGCAACAGCGGGCCGGGGGCCAACACGGTGGGGGCCCCGGGCTCGGGTTACAACACTCTGACAGTTGGCGCTCTCGGCTCGGCCAACAATTTCAATACCGTGGCTTCGTTCAGCAGCCGTGGACCGCAGGATTTTGGCTACTTGGTTTCCGGAACCAACTTGGTGACCGTGAGCAATGTCCGTGCCGCCGTCGACATCGCCGCACCGGGCGAGTCTTTGACTTCCGCCTTTTACGGAGGGCAGACCGGCGGCAACAACACGAACCTGGCCGGTTCGTCGAATCTCGGCACCAACGCGGGTGCCTACTCGGCAAGTATCGCCGGCACCAGCTTCGCCGCGCCCATCGTGGCGGGTGGGGCGGCGCTGCTTTACAGTGCGGCGAGGACCCTGCCGCAGCTCTCGGCCAACGCGGAGGCGACGGAAAGCATGGTGGTGAAGTCCTTGCTCCTCACGGGGGCGGATAAAACCGCCGGCTGGTCCAACGGCCAAGCGGTCACCAATGGCGTGATCACCACCACGCAATCGCTCGACTGGGCGGTCGGGGCGGGGCGGATGAATCTCGACCGGACTTTCGATCTGCAGGTCAACGGTCAGACCGGAGTGGACGGACAGTTGGTCGGGGCACAGGGGTCGGTGCTCGGCACTGGCTGGGACTTCGGCGCGGCGCAGCTCGGATTCGACAATGACTACGTTTCGAGCGAAGTCCTGCTCGGCGGGTCGACCTTCACCACCTCGCTCTCGTGGATGCGGGCCGTGTCCTTGTCGACGCTTGACGATCTAGCTCAGGCGAATCTGAGCCTTTCGCTCTGGTCGCTGGGCAGCGATTTTAGCTTCGAGAGCAAGGTGGCCGAGTCGGTCAGTCTCTACAATACGGTCGAGCATTTGTCCTTCGCCTTGCCTTCGACCGGAACCTACGGCCTGCGCGTCAGCTACGCGGGCAACACCTTCGACAACACCGGCACCTGGGGAACCGGGACCAATGGGCAAACCTACGGCCTCGCGTGGGCCGGCACCGCGGTGGATACGCTCTACTGGAACCCGTCCGGGACCAATGACGCGTGGGACGGCACGACCGCGGTGTTCAACACCGCGGCGGGCGGGGAGGGTTCGACGACTGCGGCGACCACGACGAACACGCAGGTGGTCTTCGGTGCTGGCACCAATCTGTCCAGCCCGGTCGTGGTCGACGGTGCGCGCGGGGCGGAGGGTCTGGTGGTCCAAGGCGGAGCTTTCACCTTCGACGGGACCAACAGCGCAAGCATCACGGTGGGCGGCGAGGGTATTGCCAACAAGGCCACCGTGACCGGCACAACGACATTTGGTTCGTCGGTCGGGCTCATCGTCGGTGCTTCGCAGTCGTGGAGCAATGCGGCCGCGACGGGCTTGACGGCCGAGGGGCAGGTGACCGGCAACGGCAATCTGACCCTGCGGGCGGCATCGTCGGGCGGCATTGTGCTCTCCGGTCCGGTCGATCATGCCGGGGCGATCACCAACAGCGGCACCGGCAGTGGGACGGCGACAATCTCCGGAGTCATCGGCACCAACGTGACGGGTGTCACGCAGGACAGCATGACCAGCAGGCTGGTGCTCTCCGGAACAAACGCTTACACCGGCCCGACCACCGTGGCGGCGGGTCATCTGGTCGTGGACGGGGACATTTCCGCCAGCGCGCTCACGTCGGTGCAAGACGGCGGGACTTTGTCCGGCGCGGGGCGGGTGGGGGACACGATCATTCTGGCCGGCGGCACGCTGAGCCCCGGCAACTCGCCCGGCACGCTGAACATTACCGGTGACATCGACTGGCTGGGCGGAGGCAACTACAACTGGCAGATCGTGGACGCGAGTGGCACAGCGGGATTGTCCTGGGATCTGATCAGTGTGTCGGGTGCGCTCGATTTGTCGGCCCTGACGGACAGCAACGAATTCAAGATCAACCTGTGGTCGTTATCGGGAGTCGATCCAGACGTGAATGGCAACGCGAGCAACTTCGATCCCTCGCGGAATTACACGTGGACCATCGTCCGGGCTCTCGGCGGCATCAACGGCTACACCGGTGCGGACCAGTTCCTCGTCAACATCGGGCCAACCAATGGCGCGGGCGGCTTTGCCAACGCGCTCAGTGACGGCTATTTCTCGGTGCTGCAGTCCGGCAACGATCTGAACCTTGTTTTCACGTCCAGCACCCCCATTCCCGAGCCCGGCACGTGGGTTGCGGCGGCACTACTCGCCGCGGCGGCGTTCGCTCGTCGGCGCAAGCAGGCCCGCGGCCTCCGGCGGCAGGCCCGTGGTTCATGACAATCCGGTCCGCGTGCTGAACAATTTGCCCGGATTCCCATGCACCGGTTGGTGTTCGTTGCTTTAGAAAAACACATCCAGACCGAGATATTCATAAAGCTTTGACATGTGGCAGGCCGTTATGGGTCCGGTCGGCGATCCCAATCAAGAACGGTCCGATTGGATGAAGTGTTCGTTTAATTGTCATCCGCGACCAGAAGCTGGAACGTGCGCAAGATTTCTGCCGATGCTGAACTATCCAGCTCGCCGATGCGCTTGAGCGCGGCAGTGTTGATCGGACGGAGCAAATCGCAGGCGGCCACATAATCGCTGCCGCCCCAACGGATCTTCACGCGAAGCGGGGTGAGCGAAATATTTTCGCTGAGCGGACAAACCAATAGCGTGGGCAATGCAGCCGTTGCAAGCCGACGAAATTGGGGCACGAGATGTGCGCCGTGGAGGAATACAGAGGAAGATTCATTCCGCGGGGATCGGAGTTGCCTCGTTGAGCCTCAACGTCGCTAACCGCACGTCCGGGGTGCAGGACGCGACCGCGGTCCGGTGAAAAGCTTCTCGCTCGCGGCGTTTCTTTTCCCTGGTCGGCAACTCTTCGACAAAGCCCGACTTGGGCATCTCGCCGGGCAGACTATGCAGTATGCCGAAAGCGCTGCGGGTCAGTGTCAGAGTCTGATGAGGAGCAGGCGACTTTTATACGACTATGGTTGATGATTGTGATGAAACGCCAACGGCAGCAAAGAAGGTAACGAAAGCCGAAGGTTTAAAGGCTAATTCATTTTGGTCTTGTCGGATTCTGTTCATTTTTTCCCATATTGTCTGACGATGTGTCGAGGGAAGTCGACCGTTGCCATTTTCGGGGTTGCGAAACTGCTTGGGGGAGGTAAGAAACATGCCTTCATGAAAATTCTCACCACGGTCCTTGCCCCATCTTTGGCTTTCCTTCTGGCTTCTCCGTTCAGCGCTTCCGCGCAATCGGCCTCGATTCAAGGCTTCGGCCAATTCGGGACAGGGACATTTAGCTCTGGTAGGGCTATCAGCGACAATGGTTCCGTGGTGGCCGGCACCGCGGGCATTGATGCGGGGGGGGCTTTTAGTCCTATTCTTTGGACAGGCAACTCGGCCGCACTGGTGCCTGGCCTAAGCGGCAACGGTGGCTTTAACGCCTTGAACGGCGATGGCACTGCTGCCACTGGCAGTGGTCGTATTGACGACTCTGGTAGTCAGACCTTTCTCTGGACCAGCCTCGGCGGATTCCAGCCGACCCCGCTGGCTAACGCGCTGGGAATCAGCAGTGATGGCACTACCATCGTAGGCGAGGCTTTCCCCAGCGGCCCAGGCCTTGGGGGTCGGGCGGCGAGTTGGTCCGTGGCAGGGGGCATCAACATTTTCGGGCCGGGAAATTCCTTTGCTTATGACGCGAATAGCAACGGCACGATTGCGGTCGGGCACAGTGGTGAAATTGCCTCGCTGTGGGACTTGAGCGGGGCCCCGTCGCAGACGCCGCTCGGAACGCTAGCCGGCGATAACACCTCCCAAGCTGAGTCTGTGTCCGCTGACGGCACAGTCGTCGTCGGCTGGAGCAGGAATGAGGCGACGTCCTCCTCCCGCGCCTTCCGCTGGACGTTCGAGACCGGCATGACCGATCTGGGGCGATTGAATGAGGACGATACGTCCACCTTTGCTGGTTTCGTTAGCAGCAACGCGCAATACATCCTCGGCGGGAGCTTCGGCGGCGACGGACTCACCGGCTTCATCTGGACGGAGTTGGCAGGGATGACCTCTGTGGAGAGTTACCTTCTCGCCGGCGGGGTCGATCTCACCGATTGGTCGGGCATTTTTGCCTCGGGCATCACCGACGATGGCAGATACTTGACTGGTCAGGGCACCTATCAAGGTCTGGAGCAGGGCTTTGTGGCCGAGGTCGTCCCCGAGCCCTCGACCTACGCGCTGCTCGCGCTGGCGGCGGCGGGTCTCGGCACGCACGTGCTGCGGCGGCGTCGGAAGTAAAACTGCTCCGAACTTTTCACGACACCCGCACGGCAACGTGCGGGTGTTTTGTTTGAGGGGGTAAGCTCCAAGTTTCGCGGCAGCCGCTTACGACGGCTTGGCGTAGACCGTTTTGCCCCGCTTGATCGTGCGCAGGACTTGGATGTCTTTGATTTCTTCGGGCTTCACCTTGAGTGGATTGCGGTCGAGTTCGACCAGGTCGGCCAGCATGCCGGCGGCGATCTTTCCTTTGCTCTTCTCCTCTTTGTATTGGTAGGCGGCGTTGCTCGTGAATCCTTGGAGCGCCAAGTAGGGATCGACGCGTTGCTCCGGTCCGAGCGTTTTGCCGCTCAGGGTTTTGCGGTTCACCGCGCTCCAGATGGTGAACATCGCGCTGGGGCCGGAGGATGGAGTGTCGTTGTGAATGGCAGTCATGACGCCTTTCGTGGCCGCTGATTGCAGGGGACTCAGGTTCTCCGCTCTCTCCGGTCCCATGATCTTCATGTAAACGTCACCATACAGCCATGTGTGGTTCATGAGCATGATGGCCATAATCTTCATGTCCTTGTATTGCACGAGCTGGTCCTCGCGCACGAAGAGCGAGTGGGAGATCACGGGGCGGCGATCCTCGGTCACGCCCGTTTCTTTGATCGCCTTGGCCAGCGCGGAGAGCGTCATGTCGATGCCGGCGTCTCCGTTGCTGTAGCCGAAGTATTGGATGTTTTTTTCGTAGGCCAGCTTGGCGTAGTGATCGATTGTGCTCTGCAGATTATAGGCGAACCCGCGCCAATCTTTCGCGAAGCCCGTGGTGTCCGCATAGGGTTCTGTCATGTAGGCCAGGCGCAGCTGCGGCGCGCCATCCGTCGGCACCATGATGCCGGCCACCTTGAAGCCGCCGTTGCCGCGCGAATACACGCCGAATGCATACTCGGGATCCGCTTTGAGCAGCTGATCCACCGTGTCGAACGTGGGCAGCGCGATGATGTCGAGGGACAGCACGCCTTGTTCGACCGCCGCACGCAGGTTGTCGATGTCATCGACGGTGGCCTCGTAGCTCTGCGCGGTGGTCAGGCCGTTGGACAACCAGATCTCCTGCGCCTTGCGGTAGGTTTCGAACACGGTCTCTTGCGGGTATTTGCCGACGGCTTCCGCCACGGCGTTCAGATACGGATCGCCGATCAATTCCCCGGTGAGTTCACCGGTCTTGGGATCGACCGGAATGAATCCGCCGACCGCCTTGGTTGCTTTGGTGATGCCGAGCTTTTTCAGTCCGGCGGAATTGGCCATACCGGTCAGCGTGGAAATGTTTTCGATGAGCACAGGCTGATCGGGGAAAGCTTCATCCAAGTCGGCCAGCGTCAGCGCGCCGTCGCTGAGCATCGCCTCGGCGTATCCGGTGCCGACCAGCCAGCCATTGAACGGTTTGCCTTCGCTGCGAAGTTTTTCGAGGAGTTGTGCTTTGGTCTTGGGCGGATCCTTGGCGAAGTAGCTCACATTCACGCCGAGCGTGTCTTGGGCGACCAAAGCAAAGTGGCCCCATGTGTCGATGAAGCCAGGCAGCAGTGTGCGGCCCTTCAAGTCATGCATCTCCGCTTTCTCTCCGGCCGCGCTGCGCGCCTCCTCGAGGTCGCCGGCAAAAGCGATGATGTCTCCTTTGGCAACAACCGCTTCGACATAGCGCGGGCTGTCGCCCTCCATAGTAAGAATATCGCCGTTGAAATAGACGGTGGAGATTTCGGCCGAAGCCGCCCATGGATAAAGAGCAAGGGCGGCAGAGATCAGGATACTTTTGGGGTTCATAGGAGCTGAGGGCTATTCGCAGGGGAGTGCATCGACTTTTAGCGGGTTTGGAGAGGAATGTCTCCGCCGTAAAGGTGCGATCGCGGCCACCTGATGTCACATCAGGATTTACCTTGTTGCCGGGGTTATTTTCTTGTCGCGCGCGGGCGCAGCCGCGACTTTTGACGCCTATGCAAAAACTCCCGAAGTCCCTCGTAGTGCTGGCTGCCGCGGTTGCTCTCAATCTTCCGACACCCGCGCTAGCCTGCACGGCCTTCCAACTGAAATCCAACGACGGGGCGCAGATTTATTTCCGCTCCATGGAGTTCGGTTATCCCTTTAACTCCAAAATGCTCATCGTCCCGCGCGGCACGGAATACACGGGCACTGCGCCGGGCGGGAAGCCGGGGAAAAAGTGGGCGGTGAAATACGGGTTTGTCGGGTTGAATGTCGACGTCCTGCCGACGGCGGTGGCCGACGGTCAGAACGAAAAAGGCTTGGCCATCGGCATGCTCTATCTGCCGGGCTACGCGCAGTATCAGGATCCCGCCGCGGCGCCGGCCGACCAATCACTCGGTAGCTGGGAGGTGCCGAACTACTTGCTGGCCAATTGTGCCACGGTCGATGAAGCCGTAGCCGCCCTGAAAAACAACGTCTATGTCGCGCAGCAGGAATTTGTTCCGTTCAAGGAGGTGCTGCCGGTCCATTGGTGGATCGGTGATGCCAGCGGCAAGGTGGTGGTCGTCGAATATGTCGACGGCAAGCTCAACGTCTACGATGCACCGCTCGGCACACTGACCAACTCGCCACCCTACGATTGGCAGACAATCAATGTCGGCAACTATGTCGATCTCTCGCCGGTCAATGTGCCCGAGCGCACCCTCGGAGCGTTCACCTCGGTCAACTACGGCCAAGGCTCCGGCGCCATCGGGTTACCCGGCGACCTCTCCCCGCCGTCGCGCTTCATCCGCGCTGCGCTTTTCTCTCATTGGGCCACGCCGGGAGCCACGGCGAACGAGACGGTCAATCTCGGATTCCACGTGCTCAACACGTTCGACATCTTCAACGGTGCCATCCAGAGCAACACGGCCGACCAGACCGCGAACACCAAAGGATTCCTCACTTCTTCCGGGCAGCCGAAGTTTGTGAATACGGACACCACGGAATGGGCGGTGGCCCATGACCGGACGAACTTGAAAACTTACGTCCGCACCTACAACGGACTGACCATTCAGATGGTCGATCTCAAGGCCATCGACTTCGACCAACCCGGCGCACGGGTCATCGCGCTGCAGAATGACTTCGCGCCGGAGGATATCACGTCGAAGGCCGAGCCGTTGGCGGCAAAGGCGGAGTAGTCTGAAAAGTCGAAGCGGCGGCCCTGCCGCTTCTAATTTATTTTACTGCCATCAGGTTGCGGACGAGCGGGTCGCTCGTCCCTACCCGGGGTGGATTTTGCGCTCAATCCGAGGATGTAGCGGCGGTCTGTGACCGTCGGTTGCTTTATACACGAATGGGTTCCGGCGGACATAGTCCGCCGCTACAAGATGACAATATGCGGGTGCAAGGTTGCCGGATTATCGACGGCTAAAGTCCCAGTTGTTATACCGCTGCCTTCCCGATGAATTTAGAACCTACGCAAAGCAGTTGGCGCGCGCTCGGCGCGGCGTTGATCGGGGCGGTTTTCGCGGGGCTGGGGGCGTTGTTCTTTGCGGTTTTTGATCTGCAATCGACAAAGCTGGCGCGGGTGGTCTGGGAGGCGGCGCCGTGGGCGGTGTTTCTGATCATGCCGCTGGGGTTCGCCTTGATTCTTTGGCTGCGCGACCATGTGTTCCCTTGGACGGATGGCACGGGCATCCCGCAGACCATCGCCGTCCTGCAGGCGGGCCCGGGCGAGTTGCGGGACCGGTTGCTGTCCATGCGTGTGGCCATCGGCAAGGCGCTGTTGCTCGGGCTGGGCATGTTCTCGTTTCTTTCCATCGGACGCGAGGGACCGTCGGTGCAACTCGGGGCGTGCTTCATGCACTTGGTGAGCAAATGGACGGCGTTTCCGCGTTATTTGATGGAACGGGGACTGATCATGGCCGGGGGAGCTGCGGGTATCGCGGCGGCTTTCAATGCGCCGATTGCCGGCATTGTCTTCGCTTTTGAGGAAATCGGACGGCGCTTCGACAAGGAGAACCTCGGCACCATTGTGCGCACGGTCATGGTCGCGTGCTTGGTCTGCATGGTGTTTCTCGGGAACTACTTTTTCTACGGGCGGATCGATTACGACCGGTTGATCCCACTGGAGTTCATGACGCCGGGGCCGTGGATTGCGGTGGTGGTGATCGGCGTTGTCGGCGGCTTGCTTGGCGGGCTCTTTGCCAGAGTGCTGCTACTCGTCGTGCCGCATGTCTCGCGGTTGATCCGGCGGCGGTTTGTCTTGGTTGCGCTGGTCTTTGGTATCGCGTGTGCCGTCCTGGCGTGGATCTCAAACGGTGCGACGCTCGGAACCGGCTACGATCAGGCGAGGGCGCTGATTTTGCAGGACAGTCCGCAGTATCTGTCCACGCTGCCGGCGGAGGAAGTAATGCGTCTGGAGGCGGTGCGGGAAAATATCGGGCCTTGGTATGCGTTACAGCGCGCGGGGGCGACGATGCTGGTCCTGCTCACGGGGATTCCCGGTGGATTGTTCGACCCGTCGTTCTCGGTCGGGGCGGGCTTGGGTCACCTGACCGCGCCATGGCTTGCCGTGACCGGTGCCACGGTGCAGGGAATCATTTTGCTGTGGGTGGTGGCTTATTTTTCCGGCGTGGTGCAGAGCCCGATGACGGCGTTCATCATTCTTATCGAAATGACCGGCGCGATTGCCTTCACGGTGCCGCTGGGGTTGGCGTCGATCGTCGCTTACGAGGCCTCGCGGCGGGTGTGTCCGGTGGCGCTTTACGAGGCGTTGGCGGCGAATTTTCTGCGGGCCGGCGAACCGGTGGATGTCAACGCGGAACACCGCGCGGGCGGAGTCATGGATCGTCCGGGGAGTCCCTGACGGTCTGTTGCAAGCGGTGGATGTCCCTGCCGTCGAGGTCGATAGTGCGCACCGTGCGGCGTTGCGATTCGAGCACCACCTCGTGCAGGTGGTGGGATTTCGCCGTCTTGGCCAAGTGGGGTTCGCGGGCCGGATCCCGGGGGTCGCGCAATTCGACGCCCATGGCCCCGCCGCCGAGATAGACGGTGCCGTCGGCGGATTGTTTCCCGCCGCGCAGGGGATGCGTGGCCTTGAAGGCGTGCTCGTGGTGCTCGAAGGCCAGGCGCACACCGGCCTGCTCGAAAAGCGGTGTCCACGCTCCGCGGATGAGCGTGCTCATTTCGTCGCGCAGGTCGCGCACCCCGGGATAGGCGGGCACGTGGTAGACGGGAAAGAGGTGCGGAATGTGTTTGCGGGCGGCCAAGGTTGCGCGCAACCAGTCGAGCTGCGGTCCGTCGACCGCGTTGAGGTGATTGGTGTCGAGCACCACGAGGCTGAGGTAATCCCCGGCGTCCAGCACGCCGTAGCCGCGCTCGCCGGGGAAGGGCCACGAAGCGACAAAATACGGGGCCACGGCGCGGCGCGACTCGGCATCGCGCGGCAACGCCTCGTTGTCGATGATCCACTGGCGGTCGCGGTTCACGTCATGGTTGCCGACGCAGACAACGACCGGAATCTGTCTGCCGTCGGACGCGACCAGGTCGCGCCCGAGAGCACGGAAAAAGCGCTCCACGCGTCCGGCGTGTTCGGAAAGCCCGTCGTCGAAAGTAAGGTCGCCCCCGATGACCACGAAGGCGGGATCCCGCGAGGCGGCGAGACGCAGCATTTGTTCCATGGCCGGACCGTCCTGCGGATCGCCGCCCTCGACAAAGGTGAGGGGCCGGTCGAGCGTCGCCGGCAAGGTGCGGAAGCGGCGGATTGCATCCTCTTCGCCGCAGCGGAATTCGTAGTCGGTGTCCGGTTGCAGTCCGGTCAGTTCCGCGTGGGCGGCGATGCGATCCGTGCCGGGCAGCAGTCGCGGCGCCGACGCGGCGGCCTTGCTCCATTGGTCCGCGCCCGCCGGTCGCCACTCCACGGCCCCCGGACCCGGCGCGGCGTCCTGCCAACAGACCGTCATCGTCGTCGTCGGATCGCGCTGCCAAGTGAGGTAGACGTCCGGCGAGGCAGTCGCCCCCGTGCATGCGACCGAACCGGCGGCCAGGGACAGGATGAGTCGCAGTGTGCCGGTCATCCGCGGAGCATGATCCCGGGCCGTTTGGCGAGGCGAGGATCTTCCGCGGGCTGCGCCGTTTGACAGTCTCGAATCTCTGTCCATATTATCGGAGGTCGCTGGCCCGCAAGTGCGTTCCGGCGGATGATCCCCCGCCTCCTCCGCCCCATGCGTCTGTATTTGCCCGCTGCCGCGATCCTGCTGACCTCGTATTTGTCGGCTGCGCCGGTCATCAACGAGGTCCAGTCGACCAACACATCGCTGCCGGATCAATACGGTCAGCTCATTGACTGGGTCGAAATCCACAATCCCACCGATGGCGCGATCGACCTCGCGGGTTACCGTCTTTCCGACAGCCTGAACGACCGCGGGAAGTTTGTGTTTCCCGCGGTGAGTATCGCGCCGGGCGGCTATCTGCTGGTTTGGTGCGGCCAATCTGCCGAATTTCCGTCGACCGGCCCGTATCCGGCGGGTCAGTTGCGATCGGTCAGCTTCGCCATCAGTTCGGGCGGTGAGCCGATCGTGCTGACCGCGCCCGACGGCACGACCGTGGTCGATGAGTTTCCCGCCTTGTCCATCGGGACGTCGGGTGGCGTCGGCCGCTCGCTCGGCCGGGGCGTGGCCGGTCTTTCCGGCACGCTCTATTTCTACGCGGCTCCCACGCCGGGGGCGGCCAATACCACGCCGGGGTTCCCGGCGGAGACCTTGCCCGGGCCGGCCTTCTCGCAGAGCGGCGGAGTTTTCCGTTCCGAGGTCACGGTGCAACTGTCCATCCCGGCAGGTGTGAGCGGCGCCACTTTGCGCTACACGCTCGACGGGTCTGATCCGACGGAATCTTCGCCCGCTTACGAAGGGCCGCTGACGTTGACCGCCGCGGCGAACCAGACCACGCGGTATTCGTGGATTCCGACCAATTTCCAGCAGGTTGGACCGCCTTTTTACGAGGGTTGGCAGCCGCCTCAGGGCGAGGTGGCGCGCCTCAATGTCCTCCGGGCGCGCCTTTTCAAATCAGGCGTAACACCCGGCCGGATTGTCACGCAGTCTTACCTCGTGCACCCCGACGGCGCGGCGCGATACCCTTATCCCGTTGTTTCCATCGCGACCGATCCGGACAATCTTTTCGACGCGGCCCGGGGCATTTACGTGCCGCCGAATTTCAGCAACGAGGGCAGCGCGTGGGAGCGTCCGGGCCATATCGAGTTCTTCGAGACCGACGGCACGCTGGCCTTCTCCGGGGACATCGGCATCCGTTTGCACGGCAACACGACGGTCAACCGTCCGCGCAAAGCCCTGCGCATCTATGCCCGGAATCCCGACGGGCCTTCCACCTTCAACCACCGGATTTTCCCGCAGAAGGACACCTCGTTTTTCGACACGTTCCTCCTGCGGGCGGGCGGCAATGATTGGGGGCAGTCGATTTTCCGCGATGCGCTGGTCAGCGAGATCGCCGCGCCTTCCGGTTTGGACCACATGTCGGCGCGTCCGGCTGCGGTCTTCATCGACGGCGAGTATTGGGGTTTGCACAATCTGCGCGACCGGATCGACGAGGGCTATTACTTCCACCGTTACGGGCTCGGCGAAACGGAGTTCGCGCAGTTGGAGATTCCGGCCGGGAACGGCAGTTGGCCGGTGCACGACCGGGGGAACGATGCGGCGGGCCTGCTGCAGGATTTCGAAGACATCCTGCGCGATGCGGCGGGCAACGAATTCGGTGGCGCGTCGGGATACGACACGCTGGCCGGCCGGATCGACATCGCCAACTTCATCGACTACCAAGCCCACGAAATTTGGTCCGGCAACACCGACTGGCCGGGGAACAATGTCCGCCTCTGGCGCGCCGTGACCCCGGACCGCTCGCCCGGCGCGCATCCGCGTCATGACGGGCGCTGGCGGTGGATCCTTTTCGACACCGATTTCGCCCTCGGTCTCGATTTCTTTTACGTGCCCGGTTACGAGCAGGGTCCGGAACACAACACGCTGGCTTACGCTTCGCAGCCGGGTGGCGGGAACTTTATCGGCAACAGCGAGAACGGCACCTTGCTCTTGCGCAAGGCTTTGGAGAACTCCCGTTTCCGGAACGAATTTATCAACCGCTTCGCCGACCTGCTCAACACCACGCTCTCCGCGGAGCATGCGACGGCGAAGCTGGAGGAATTCCGCGCTCTTTACGCGCCGGGGATGGCCGAGCACGTCGCCCGTTGGAACCAGCCGGGCAACTGGGCCGATGAATTGGCCCGCATCGGCAATTATCTTGCCCTGCGCCCGGCCGCCCTGCGGGGGCATTTGGCGGGTCGTTTCGGACTCTCGGGCACAGCGGCTCTCACGGTTGATGTCGCGCAAGCCGGGCAGGGATCGGTGAAGGTCAACTCTCTCGCGCTCGAACCTTCAACGCCGGGCGTTTCGCCGGAGCCGTATCCGTGGACCGGAACCTATTTCCGGAGCGTGCCCGTCACGCTCACCGCCGTGCCGGCCCCGGGCTACCGGTTGGCGCACTGGCTCAGGGAAGTCGGCGAATCCAGCGGTGCCGTCATCGCCTCGGACAGCGCGGCGGCCTCCGCAACATGGTCTTCCGGTAGCAATGGCGGCACCGGGTTCGGGGCTTGGTCGCTCCAGGCCAGCACGACAAACCGGGGCAATGCGGGCTGGTTTCTGGACAACGGCCGGGGAGGCTGGGGTTTCTATGCCAACGACGGGCACTTGGCCGCGGCCACGCGTCCGCTGGCGGCACCGCTGGCGGTGGGGCAAACTTTCACTGTACGGCTCCGGCACGGCACCGTTGCCTCGCCCGGCGATGTCGGCATCGCGCTCCTCGATAGCAATGGCGTCAACTTTTTCCGCGTCCGACGGATTTGGTCGTCCGACCGCTACGAGGTGAACGGGCTGACCAGCGATGTCCCGGTGACGAGTGGCCCGCTCGACGTGGAGTTCACCATGACGTCCGCAACCACCTACACGGCGCGGCTTATACCCGTCGGGGGCTCCGCTTATGAATTGTCGGGACCTTTGCCGTCGAACGGCACGGGCGCGATCAATCGCTTCCAAGCCTTCAATTATTCGGCCGGTAACGGGGGAGGAGCTGATTTCTTTGTCACCAGCCTGCAAATTTCCCAGCCCGGCGCGGAAGAAGGTGCGGGCTACGAGGTTTACAGCACCAGCACCACGATCACGCCGACGCTTTCCGCCGACACCGGCTTTGTGGCGGCTTTCGAGCCCGAGCCGGCCGTGGCGCTGTCCATCGAGCCGCCGGTCTGGACGGTTGGCTTCGGGAACGCGCCGTTGTCGGTGCGTGCGGTGAACTCACTCGGCGACACGGACGCGAACTTCACCGGCACCGTGACCCTGACCGTGACCGGTCCGGGCGGCGTGGTCGGCACTTACAGTGCGGCGGCGGTCGAAGGACTGGCGACATTCGCCGCGGCGGATCTTCCGGCGGGAAGCTACGGGTTGTCCGCCACCTCCGGCGATCTTTCTACGGGCAGCGCGGCGGAGTTGACCGTGCGCGAGGCGGCCACGTTCCTGCCGGCGGGAAGCGGCGTCTGGCACCTCGCCTCCAACTGGGATGCCGACAGCATTCCGAACAGCGCAATGGCCTCCGCTATCATTCCGCCCAACACCGCGTCCAACCGTGATGTGACCAACAACGCGCCGACCACGGTGGCTTCTGTCACTTTCGAGCTGGGCAGTTCCGCCTTCCGCAGCCGGATCAACGGCACAGCCGGACAACCGCTCACGTTGCGTTCGGCCAACGGTGTCTCGACTGTCGCCGTCACCGGCACGGGTGGCGGTCATGCCAACATCGAAGTGCCGGGCGGTCTGATCTTGTCGAACGAAACGGTGCTCGACGTGCAGAGCATCGGCTCGACCAATGCCGAATACGGTGCGCTCCGCTTGCAGGGATTGGTGTCCGGTCCGGGCGCGATGGTCAAGCGCGGCCCCGGCATGGCGGGCATCACCGGGGCGGGCAAGACTTTCTCGGGGGACATCATCATCGAGCAGGGCGTGCTCACGTTTTCCGAGCCGGCCATCACGGCCAATGGCGTGACCAACTATAGCGTGCAACCGGGCGGGCAGTTGCGCCTCAGTTCGGCCGGGAATCCGCGCAATTATCTTTTCAAAGGTCCGCTCAACCTCGCCGGCAGCGGACGCAGCGGGGTGCCCGACAACGAAAACCTCGGCGTGCTCGGTGCCCTGCGGCTCGAGACAGGGTCCACCGGCACCGTCGCTGTGCTGACCAACAACGTGCACCTTGCCGATTCGGCGGATGTGCACGTGCCCGCGGGGAACGCCATGCAGTTCAGCGGTCCTTTGACCACCACCGCCCACACCAGTGTGCTCGCCAAATCCGGCGGCGGAACGCTTGTGCTGTCGAGCAATGTGTTCGCTTTCACCGGTGGTCTCGCCTTGAACCGCGGCACGCTGCAATTGGATCACGCCATGCTGACCAACACCTCGCGAGCTCTGGTCTTGACCAACGAGACCGTGCTGACCGGCACGGGGCGATGGGGCGGAAGCGTCGAAGCCCGCGACGGGTCCACTTTGGCCTTTGTCACCGGAGCGTCCCCCGGGGGTGCCGCGCCGCTTCGCGCGGGCAACTTCCTCGCGAACGGGGTCGTGACCATCGCGGTCACACCGGCCGGCGGTGCGGTGGCGGGAACTTATCCGCTGCTTGCTGTCGATGGCGCCGTCTCCGGCGTGGAAAACCTTTCGCTGTCGTTGGCCGCAACGAATTTTCCGGACAGCAGCCTGAGCTTCAGTAATGGAACCCTTTACGCGGTGCTCTCGGCCTCCGCGAGTCCGTCCGAAGCGTGGCTCGGGCAATTCGGACTCCCGGCCGACGGAACCGGGGACGGCGCCGATGCGGCCGACCCGGACGACGACGGGGTGAGCAATCTCTTGGAGCGGGCCTTTTTCATGAATCCGCGGGTGGCTGAGGCGGGTGGCTTGACGGTCGCAAGCGGACCCGACGGAGAGGCCTTTGCCGTGACCTATCGCGTGGCGCGCAACCAGAACGATTTGTCGGTCACCGCCGAGGCATCGCCGAGTCTCGGCTCGGATGCCGAGTGGACGGCACTTGTGCCGGAAGTCGCCGATGACACGCATCCCGATTACACCGTCTACCGCGCAAGCGTGCCGCGCGCGGGTGGGTCGGCTTTCGTGCGTTTGAAGGCGACCCGCTGATTTCAGCGTCCGCGTGAGCCGTCCGGGTAGGCCCCGCAAAGGATCTTCATGGCGGCAACGGCGGCGGGCAATCCGGTGAAGAGCGCACGGGCCATGATGGCGTGCCCGATGTTCAATTCCTCGAGGTGCGGGACCGCGTCGAGTTCACGCACATTGTCATAGTTCAACCCGTGGCCGGCATTGATCCGCAGGCCGCTGGAACCGGCCAGGGCGGCCCCGTCGATGAGGCGCTGGAGTTCGTGCGGGCGGGCGTCCCCCACGGCGTTGGCAAAGGCACCGGTGTGCAGTTCGATGTATTCGGCCCCGAGGTCGGCAGCCGCGCGGATCTGGTCCGGTTCGGGGTCGATGAAGAGGCTGACGACAATACCATGTTCCTGCAATTGGCGGATGGTCGGAACCAAAGCTGCGCGGTGGGCGAGGCAGTCGAGGCCCCCCTCGGTGGTCACCTCGTGACGGTTTTCCGGCACGAGGCAGGCGTCGTGGGGCCTGACCTTCAACGCGATGGCGAGGATGTCCGCACTGTTGCCCATCTCGAGATTGAGCTTGGTCCCGATGGCTTCCTTCAGCCGGAAGATGTCGCGATCCTGGATATGGCGCCGGTCTTCGCGCAGGTGCGCGGTGATGCCGTCGGCACCGGCTTTTTCCGCGACCAGCGCGGCCGCGACCGGATCGGGTTCGATCAGGGCGCTCTCCGGATCGCGCGCGTAACGCGCCTGCCGCAGGGTGGCCGCGTGGTCGATATTGACGCCGAGGCGGAGCGGCATGGTCAGACTTTGCCGCCGTAGGACGCGTAGTCGTCGAGGTCGAGCCAGTCGAACCACGTGGCAATATCGTCGCGGCCCGGGGCGGTGTCCTTGTGGGTCTGGTTGAAATACTCGCGCGTCTCGACGCCCGACGGCGCCCGGTCTTCCTGGTAACGCGACCACAGATCGATCTCGTGGGGACTGCGTTTGGTCCCGGCGTTTTCACGGACCCACTCGAGCAGCGCGGTATCGCCGAGGCCGGCCTCGATCTGTTTCTTCAAGTCCGCCGGATCGATGGACGTGAATTCGAAGAATTCCATGTCGAGCGGACAGGCATAATTGAATTCGCCATTGGTCCCGGCGAGGACCGCGCGGCATTTGTCGATGATGCGCGGCAGGAGGACGTAGCCGCCGAGGCGGGTGCGGGTGCTGCGGGGCGGGCGTTTGGTCAGGTCGGTCGGCGGAACGGGTTGGCTCATGGGCTTGAGGATATTTTGCCGGCTCGCGCGGTCAAGCGGTCAGGCCGGAGACGAGCGAGGGAAACCGGCATTGCGAGCATTCGCCATGATCGCGGAGGCAGAAGTCGGCATGGATCTGGAGCAGCCCTTGGTGCACGAACAAGCGTTTGGGCAAGGTGCGGGGGAAAGGCCCGCCGAACAACCGGGCGGCGACCACGCGCAGGGAGGTGTTGGGCGGCCCGGACGGCAAGTCGCGCCAAGCGGGTTCCACGCCGCGCGCGAGAGCCAGCGGCAGGGCGATGTTCGCGTGGATGTCGCGGATGCGGTCAGCACCGATTAGCGCGAGCGGTGTGCCGCGGCGCGGACTTTTCCACGTGGCGTGGAAGGACCAGAACGGGTGATGAAGTGTGCCGAGAACTTTTTCCAACGGCGCGAGGTCGCCGGATTCGAGCGCGGCGCGGACAGATTTCCACCGCTTGGCCGCGGCGGCGAGGGCGGCGAGGCGGCGCAGCGGGTGGTTGGCGGGGCGGAGTCCGGTCATGGCCCATGCCGCGCGCGGAAGAATCCCGTGGGCGTGGCCCGCGCGGAGTTTCCACCAGGCCGACCAGAGAGTGGCGGCTTCGGCGCGGGCGGCGCCGGGCGGCGGTTCGGGTTTCTCGAGAAATCCGGCCATTCCGAAAAGGAGCGGCTCCCCGCGGGCGGTGGCGGCGACTGCCACGGGCACGCGCTGGGCGAGCAATTGGAACGGCAGCTTGTTGTTCTTGTATCCGAGGGCGACGGCGAGCGCCTCGTAGAGCGCGGCGTCCGGTCCGCGCGCCGCGATCATCGCCTGCAAAGACGCGGCCTTGCCTTCCAACCGGCGCCGCGCGGCAACGGCCAGCAGGTCCTCGATATGCGGGGCGGAAAGTTCCCGCAGCGGCGCGAGGCAGCGACCGGGTCGCGCGGTGGCAGAGCCGTCCCATTCCGGGGCGACGCCGGGGTGATCGGCCAGGCAGATCTGCGGAACGTCGCGATGCGATGCAGTGCGGGAGAAGTGGCGCTTGGCCGCGCGGTGGACCACAACGTGGAGGACAACATCTTCGTAGGCCGGGTTGGTGGCGTGGCGGTGTTGCTCCCAGCCGGACGCGTCAAGGTCCACCTCGATGGACCCGCGGTGTTCGCGCCCGTCGATCCGGACCGCGGCCCCGATGAAGTCCGGTCCGGCCTCGCGGTTCCAGCGACCGAAATCGGCGACGACAATGCGCCGGCCCGGGGCGGCGGTGAATTCGCGTCCGCAGGCGCCGGAAAACCACCGCGCCTGCCAGGCCAGTTCGGATCCGCGGGCCGGCGGAGCCTCGGCCACGCGACCATTCGTGCCGCGCAGGACTTCTTCGTAAGCGCGGCGGAGAGAGGTCACGGCTTTTTCGGCGACGGGCCCGGCGAGGGTGGCGGAGGCGGGGGAGAGATTTCGTTGCGGAGATCCTGGAGCAACTTCGCGCGGTCGGGCGGTTGGGTGCGTTGCAGCGTCCGGTCGACCAGTTTGAGCGCCGCGGCCTTGTCCCCGATGGACTGCAGGACGCGGATGCGCTCGATGACAGTGCGGAACGCCTCGGCGGGGCGGGGGTGGAGCGGACCGGCGGCCTCGAATGATTGGAGCGCCTCGCGCGGCTCGCCGTGGAAGCTTTGCAGCATGCCGAGGGCCTCGTAGTTGAGGGCGGTCGGATTTTCGCGGGTCCAGCGCGAGAGGTAGAGGATCTGGGTCGGGCCGGTGCGGGAGCCCTGCCGCAGCTGTTTTTGCAGTTCAAGCCACGGGGCCGCGGCGGCATCGGGTTCGGACCGCCAGTCGCCTCCCGCCGCGGAGCCGAACGGCCGGTAAAGCGGATCGCCCACGACGGTGCTCATCCACGAGAGGACTTTGAGCGACATGTAAGCGCTCTCGGCAAAGGTGAAGCCGCCGAGCAGGCGGTCGTTGAAAACATCGAGGTGCGGGGTGAGATCGAGGTAGGGTTCGTAGACGTTGCCCATGGTCGCGGCGGCGCCGCGCACGAGGAGCGGCGCGGCCCAGTGCGCCGCGGGGTTGCGCAGGCTCGCGGCGCTGAAAGAATGGATATGCACGGCCACGGCACCGGGCGTGAAGCGCGGTGCGGCCATGGCTCCGCCCGCTGTGGCCGTATACCAGCCGTAGTAAAGCGCCGCATCCGTCACGGCGAATCCGTCCGGAAAGATTGCCGGGTTGTTGTCGAGAATGACGGGAATGCCGTGGTTCCAACATTCGGCCGCCGCGCGTTGCAGCCAATCGTCGCCCTCGCGGTAGCCTCGCTCCGGAATGCTCCGGCGGTCGATGTAGGCCCATCCGTAAAGTCCGGTCCGTTCGGCCAGCAGCGACTCGTCGATCATGCGTCGCACCTCACCCGCGGTGGGGGCGTCCAGGCGGGCGACGAGCAGCAGCCCGCCGGTGACATCCGAGCCGACGACCGGGGCGAAGCGCCGGAAGAAAGGATTGTACACGATGCCGAAGAGTCCGTTCTCGAAGGCGCCGAGCGCAGCCAATTCCGAATCGACCGCCGCTTCGTCATGCCCGTTGATCGGGTCGCCGCCGTTCGGGCGCGGCGGCGGTGACGCTCCGGGCTCAGGCGGTTGGATCGTCGTGCGGATTTTCAGCGGGATTCCCCGGATCAGCGCGACGAAGCGGATGCGCTGGTCGGTTACGGTGCGGGCCCCACCCGGGCCCGCGGCCACTTTCCACCAACCCTCGCGCTCGAAGCGGGCGCGCAGCGGCTCCTCAATGCTCGTGCGGTATTCCTCGCGGGTGATTTCCTCCGTCTCCATGCATTTCAAGCCGATGACTTGCCCGTCGGGAATTCCGCGCCGCTCCGCGTAGTATCCGGCCAGGGCCCGTGATTCCGGATCGCGCGCGTTGTAGACCACGATGGTGGCGGCCGCTTCGCGCCCCGGTCGGACGGCGTCTTGCGCAACCACCGAAACGGCGGGAAGGAGCGCGAGCAGGACGACGCTAAATTTCGAGGCGCAAGCCATCATGAGCGAGTCGGATGTGGGGCGGGAGAAGTTTACCGGTCTCCTCATGACCGAGGTCATGCCCGATGTGGGTGAGGTAAGCGCGTTGCGCCGATGCGGCGGCGGCCACGTCGAGGGCCTCCTGCAGGGAGAGGTGGCTGGGATGCGGTTCGTGGCGCAGGGCGTCGATGATGAGGACGGGGATGCCGAGGATTTGCGCGATGACGTCCGGCGGGACGTGGTGGCAGTCGCTGAAATAGGCCGCGAGTTTGCGTCCGTGGCGCGCGAAAATGTAACCGTAAACGAGCATTTTGCCGTGCGGCACTTCGGCGGGGATGATTTCCACGCTGCCGAGCCGGAAAGGGGCGGTGACTTCATGGGGTTCGGGACGGACGTAGTTGCGATAGGCGTGCTGTCCGTCGAACGCATAGTAGAAAGCCCGCCGCAGGTCGGCCATGGTGTGAGGCGAGGCGTAAACCGGCATGGGCCGGTCGGCCAGTTCGCAAAACCGCCGCAGGTCGTCGAACCCGGCCACATGGTCGGTATGGGAATGGGTGAAAATCACGGCATCGAGCCGCCGCAGATTCTGCCGCAGGGCCTGGGTGCGGAGGTCGGGGGTCGTGTCGACGAGGATGGTCACATCCTCCGCCTCGACCAGGATGGAGGACCGGAGGCGTTTGTCCCGCGGGTCGTCCGACCGGCAGACCGGGCAGTCGCAGGCCACGAACGGCACCCCTTGGGACGTTCCGGTGCCGAGGAAGGTGATTGCAAGTTCGGCCATGACTTGAATCCGCCACGTTTGCATAATGCACCCCGTGCTCGCAACGCTGGCATCCTTGAGAATCCGCAACCTCGCCCTGGTCGAGGACCTGACCTGGCATCCGGGCGCGGGGCTGGTGGCCGTCACCGGCGAGACGGGTGCGGGCAAGTCGCTGCTCATCGGCGCGTTGCAGTTGCTCCTCGGCGAACGGGCCGACAAATCGCTCATCCGCGCGGGCGCGGAGTCCTGCACGGTCGAGGCGGTGTTCGATGTCGGCGAGGCGCGCGAACTCGACGCGTGGCTCGGGGAGCAAGGGGCGGAGCCCTGCGCCGACGGCGAGTTGCTCTTGAAACGCACGCTGTCGGCGGCCGGTGCGGGGCGCCAGTTCCTCAACGGGTCGGCCTGCACGCTCTCCGCGCTGAAAGCACTCGGCGACCGTCTCGTCGATCTGCACGGGCCGCATGACCACCAGTCGCTTTTTTCGCGCGAGGCCCAGACGCGCGTGCTCGATGCTTACGCCGGCGCCGGGGTGACGGCCGCGGACTTCGCCGCGGCGCACCGCGAGCAGACACGCCTGGCCGCGGAGATCGCGCGGTTGCGCGGACTCGAGCAGGAGGCCGCTCTCCGCCGCGATCTTCTGGCCCACGCGGCCAAGGAGATCGGCGAGGCGAAGCTGCGGGCGGGCGAGGAGGAGGAAGTGATGTCCCGCCTGCGCGCCGCCGGAAACAGCCGGCGGATCATCGAGCTGGGCGCGCAGATGCAATCGGCCCTCGGTGCCGAAGGCGAGGGCGGGGTCCGCAGCACCCTGGCGGAAGCCGTGCGGGCGGTCCGGGAACTGGCGCGGCTCGATGACGCTGCGCGCGGCATGCTCGAAACCTTGGAAGAAGTGGCGGGTCGCGTGGCGGATCTGGAAAGCGAGGCACGTCACTATCTGGAGGGTATCAACGCGGATCCGGGCACCTTGCAGGAATTGGAGGCGCGCGCTGATCTTCTGCAATCCCTCAAACGCAAATACGGGGGGACGATCGGTGAGGTGATGGTGCGCGGCGAAGAAGCGGCACGCGACCTCGAGGACATCGAAACGCGCGGGGAGAAAATCGGTGTCTTGGAGAAGGAGCAGGCTGCCGCGGCGGCCCAGCTGGCCAAGCTGGGCAAATCCCTTTCCGCCGTGCGGGCCAAGGCGGCGCCCGCGTTGGCCAAGGCGGTGACCAAGGAATTGCGCGAGTTGGGTTTTCTCCGCGCGGAATTCGCGGTCCGGTTGGAAACGTTGGACGAGTCGCGGGTGCTCGGCGCGGAACTGGCGGAGTTCGAATTCGGGCCGAACCCCGGAGAGCCGGCCAAGGAGTTGCGGGCCATTGCCTCGAGCGGCGAAATTTCACGTGTCATGCTCGCGCTCAAATCCGTGCTGGCCGGCCAGGACGGCGTGCCCCTGCTGGTCTTCGACGAGATCGACGCGAATGTGGGCGGGGAGGTGGCGGTCAAGGTCGGACAGAAAATGCGCGCCTTGTCCCGCGCGCACCAGGTTCTTTGCATCACCCACTTGCCGCAGGTGGCCGCGGCGGCCCACCGGCAATTCGCGGTGACCAAGGAATTCGACGGGCAGCGCACGCAAACGGCGGTCGGCGAACTGGCCGGGGCGGAGCGCGAGATGGAACTGGCCCGCATGCTCGGCGGGCAGGATACGGATTCCGCGCGGGCCCACGCGCGGACGTTGCTCGGATCGCACGGTTAGGCCCTTATGCGCATTCTTTTTTTCAACCGCTCGGCGCTTCCCACGGGCGGCGGCATGAATCGCCTGGTGGTCGACATCATCCGCCGCCTGCGGTCCGCGGGCCACGATGTCGCGCTGGTCCACGCGCGCGGGGCGGGGCAGTTGGAGGGCACGGGCTACCTTTACGACGACCTCGACCGGCGCTTGTTGCCGCGCGACCGCAACGCGCTGCGACTGGAAGCGATCCTCGAGGATTTCGCGCCGGACGTGATCCAGTTGCACGGCGTCGGGAACACCCTGCTCGACGGTTGGCTGGCGGCGCGCAAACCGACGGTGCGTTGCGTGCACAACCACGACTTCTACTGCTCGGGACGCCGCCTGACCTTGGAGCATCCGGCCGCGCCCTGCCACCGGGCCCACGGCAGATCCTGCTGCGCCTCTCACTTCCTGCGCGGTTGCGGCTCGTGGAATCCGGCGCTGAATTATGTCCGTTACCGCGCGGTCAACCGGAGTTTGTCCGCCTTGCGTTCCCTCCACGGACTCCAGGTGATGAGCGCCACGGTGCGGCGTCAGCTGGTGGCCAACGGTTTTCCGGCGGAAAAAATCACCACGCTCCCTCCCTATGCGCCGGTGCCTCCGCCCACGCAGCAGGCCGGCATGTCTTCCCTGCGCACCATTCTCCATGTCGGCGGCCTTCTCGGGCAAAAGGGCGTCTGGATGGCGGTGCGGATGATCCGCGACCTGCCGCGGGACGTGCAACTTGTCTTCGCCGGCGGCGGCGGGGAGAGGGAAATGCTCGAGGCGCACGTGCGCCGCCGCGCATTGGGCAGCAGGGTACGGGTGGTCGGGGAGCCCACCCCGGAGCAATGGTCACTCCTTTACCGCGAGGCCGATTTGGTCGTCATGCCGGTTCGCTGGAACGAGCCTTTGGGGCTGGAAGGTCTTGGCGCGATGGCTTACGGAAAACCGGTGGTCGCGTTCGATACCGAGGGAATCCGGGAGTGGCTGGCTGATGGCGAGACCGGCGTGCTTGTGCCGTTCGGCGAGCGTCGGGGGTTCCGTGAAGCCGTGCAAAGCCTGCTGGCCGACCCGGCTCGCCTCCGCTCCATGGGCCGCCGCGCCCGCGAGGTCTCGCGCGAAAAATTCACGCCGGCCCGCCACCTCGAAGCGCTGGTTGCCTGCTATGACAAAATAAGCCGGGAGGCGGCGGTATGAAGCGCGGTGCGGTTCTGACTGTGACCGCTTTGCTCGTGGCGCTGGCCTACTTCCTCCAGCGGGAAGCCGGCCGCGGCACGTTCGATCCGGTGGAGCGTGCTTTCGTCTCATGGTTGTCGGCCAACGCGGGCGGGAAACGCGATCTTCCGCCCCTCACACTCGTGCTGTATGACGAAGAGGCGTCCGAGTTGGCGGGCAGCGGGCGCATGGCCATGCTCGACGGGGCCCTCTTCGCGCGGGCGGCTTCGCGGCTCGGGGCGGCCGGGGCGGGGATCGTGGGATTGACCGGCGATCCGACGCGGATGGTGGAGGCGGCAGGCGGTTTGCCGGTTTTTGGGGGCTTTGCCTTGTCCGCTCCCCCGGGGAGCGGTTGGACGCCGCTGCGTGGCGAGCCTGGACGCGGATGGGACGAGGCGCCGGGTTTGGCGGGCCGGCCGGGACGTTTCGCGCGCGGCTTTCTCGTGCCGCCGACCGGATCGGCCGGGCCGCGGGAAATCATGGTGGCCGGTCGCAACGGCGACCGCGCGGTTCCCTCCTTTCTCGCCTTGGCCTGGGCTGTGGCGAACGGCTGGAGGTGGTCCGAGTTGACCGCGCAGCCGCCTTCTTTGGACGGCCCGGACGCCCGTTTGATCCTCGACGCGCGCGGTGCCGCACGCTTTTTTCCGGCCGGTGGCGCCCGCGTGATGACCATGAACGAGGTGCTGGTGGCCGCGGAAGAGTTCGAACGCGAGGGCGGCGCATCGCCGGTGCGCGGTCATCTCATGGTGCTGGCACCGGCCACGTCCGATGTCACGCGCGTGGCCGTCGAGGGGATGGTGCCGGTCACACCGGCCGAGCAATGGACACAAGCATGGGAAGCGGCGCGGGCGAACCGTCTGTTTCTCCTGCCGGGTTGGTGGTATCCGCTGCTCACGGCGCTGGCCGCCGCCGGTCTGGCCTTCGGGCCGGCGCGGCGGGCCAACGGGGCGGCGGTTCTGGCCGGACTCTTCACCTTGATGCTTTTCACGCTCGTCGCTTTGGGCGTCTTTGGCAGCACCAGAGTGGTCTTGCCGTTCCTGCCGGCATCGTTGACGCTGGCGGTCGCTTTGTTGCTCGGTCGGGCCGGTCATTCGGCCGGCTGGCTCGGAAAGTAGCGCCATGAAATTCACCAACCTCACCCGCGCCGAGGAAATCGGGGCCAATTGCTACCTGTTGGAATCGGCCAAGTCCCGCGTCCTCCTCGATGCCGGCATGCACCCGCGGGAGACAGGAAAGCTGGCGACCCCGGATTTCTCGCTGCTCGGCGGACGGGGGTTCGATGCCATGGTGCTGACGCACGCGCACCAGGACCACGTCGGGTGCCTGCCGCTGGCCATGCGTGAGTCGCCCGGCGCGCCCGTCTTCATGACCGAGGCCACGGCCGGATTGTCGGAGGTCATGCTGCACAATTCGGTCAGCGTGATGATGCGCCAGCGTGACGAACTGGCCGCCCCGGACCTTCCGCTTTTTTCGCACCGCGAGATCGAAACGGGCATGGATCGGTGGCAAATAGCGCGGTTGTCCGAGCGGTTCGGGCTCGGAGAGGATGTCACCGGGGAGTTTTTCGATGCCGGCCACATCCTTGGCTCCACTGGACTTTTGCTGCGGGCCGAGGGCAAGCGCGTGTTTTACACGGGGGACGTCAATTTCGAGGACCAGACGCTGATGCGCGGCGCGAATTTTCCCGCGGACGACATCGACGTCCTCGTCATGGAAACGACACGCGGTGACAGTCCGGTGCCGGACGGCATGACGCGCAAGACCGAGGAACAACGTTTCTTGTCCACCCTGCAAGGTGCGCTCGAGGCGGGCGGCCCAGTGCTCATTCCGGTCTTTGCCCTCGGAAAGACACAGGAGTTGCTGGCCCTGCTCTACGAGGCGAGGAAGAGCGGCGCTTTGCGCGGCGGGTTCGGGCTTTATGTCGGGGGTCTCAGCGCCAAGGTCACTGCGGTGACGGACCGGCTGCGCGGCAAGGCCCCGCGGCGGCACGGGGATCTGAAGCTCGCCGAGTGCCTGCCGATGGAGGTGGTCGGCGGGCGCGATATCGCCCAGTTGCCCGTCCTCCCGCGCACGGTTTACGCCATTTCCAGCGGGATGATGACGGAAAACACGTTGTCCAACGTGCTCGCCCCGAAAATCCTCGAGAACCCCGAGGCGCATTGCATGTTCGTCGGCTATTCGGACCCCAAGTCACCCGCGGGGAGGCTGCGCGCGGCCCGGGAAGGCGACGAGGTCTCGCTCGATCCGCGTCGGCGTCCGCTGCGCCGGCGGTGCAAGCTTGATGAATTCACGCTGAGCGCACACGCGACGCGCGACGGGTTGCTGGACTATGTCAAACGCGCCCGGCCGAAGAAACTCCTCCTTGTGCACGGCGATCCTCCGGCCGTGGCGTGGTTCGCGCGCGAGGTCCCGAGAGTGTGCCCGCAAACCGAGGTGATTGTTCCGGTGCCCGGCGTGCCGGTGGAGATCTGAGGAAGCGGGGCCGGTTCAGGCCGCCGCAGGCAAACGGCGCTCAAGGTCGCTAAGGAGGGCGGTGAATTCGCGGGTTTCGCGGCGCCAGTTTTCGATCATGTGGCGCGAGATCTCGACTTTCTCCGTGGTGGCTTTTTCCAGCGCGGCATAGTTGGCGGCGAGGCGTTCGCTCAGTTGATGGAACATGTCGTGCATTTGCTGCCCGAAAACGGCGGCGATGCTCTCGTCGTGCCCGGTCTTGAGGGCGGCGCGGCGCCGGGCTTCGTTCATCTCGGCAAGCAGGATTTTTTCGTCGGGCACGCGGCGCAGGTCGCTGACCAGTCCGCATTTTTCCAGCGTCCAGATCGTCCACTTGGTCGGGTCGAAGTTCGTGCGCTTCACGCCGTTGCGGTAGTCGTGTTGGAACTCGTGGTGGTAGTTGTGGTAACCCTCGCCGAAGGTGAAGAGGGCCATGACGGCGCTGTCACGCGCGCTGCAGCGGGCGGAATAGGGTTGGCTGCCGACCGTGTGGCAAAGCGAGTTGATGAAAAACGTGCTGTGCTGGACCGCGAAAACGCGGAAGACACCGGCGAGGAGGAAACCTCCGAGCGCGCCTGCTGCCCCGTTCCAAAGGAAGCCGAGCAGGGCGGGGACACCGAAGCCGAGGATGAAGGCCAGGGGGATGCACCATTTGTGCTGCCACATGACGAGCGGATCGCGCTTGAGGTCATTGACATTGTCCATCGGCATTTCGGGGCCGAGCTTGAAGAGCAGCCAGCCGATATGGGCCCACATGAAGCCCTTCGAGATGTCGTAAGGATCATCGTCATGATCGACGTGCTTGTGGTGCTTGCGGTGGTCCGAGCACCAGTCGAGGGCCGAATTCTCGAAAGCGCAGGCGCCGAAAAGGAGCGTGGCCATTTTGACCGGCTTTTTCGCCTTGAAGGAGAGGTGGGAGAAAAGCCGGTGGTAGCCGAGGGTGATGCTCAGGCCGGTGGCGATGTAAAAGAACAGGAAGAGGCCGAATTGGAACCAATCGAGACCGTAGTGCCAGAGGTAGAGGGGCACGGCGGTGATGGCCAAAGTGTTGATGACGGCCAGGAAAATACTGGTGGTCCAGTTGACGCGTTCCCAGGGAATGCGCGAGACGAGAGGGATATGCATGATGGTCAGGGCGACCGCGGCGGCGGCCATCCGGAAACCATAGGCGGGTCCGGCCGGTCCGGCAAGGCCTTGGTGATGCCTCCCAGAAGAAGCGGGGGGATTTCACGGGCGATCTCCCTCCACTGGCCGTTTGCCTTTGTGGCCAATCTCATTACAACTGCAAGGCCCGATGGATCACTGGTTCTGGTTCAGTTTGCCGGACTTCGCTTATGCCTTCCTCAGCGTCGTTCTCGAGGGTGTGCCGTTCATTCTGGCCGGCGTGGTCTTGAGCGGGCTGATCGATGTCTTCCTTCCGCCGCGCGTGCTGGCCCGGATTTTGCCGGGCAATGCGGCGGCCGGCATCCTGATGGGCGGGGTGCTCGGTGCCGTTCTGCCGATGTGCGAGTGCGGCATTGTAGTGGTCATCCGCCGTCTCCTCCGGAAAGGTCTGCCGCTTTCCAATGCCATGGCTTACATGCTCGCCGCACCGGTGGTGAACCCCATCGTGGCGGTCAGCACTTTTGCCGCCTTCCGTGGCCAGGGGCCGCTGGAGATGATGCTCTGCCGCATCGGTCTGTCCTTCGCGGTGGCCGTGATCATGGCCGGCGTGGTCTATTTCCTGCGCGGCAGCTTTGTCCTGCGTCCGGATCTGGCCGTCCCGGGGGCGGCGGACGGTCAGGACGAGCATCATGACCACCGCGGCGGCCGGGAAAAAGCGGCGGCGGCGGTGCGCGCGGCGACCGGGGACTTTCTCGATGTCACGGTTTTCTTCGTGCTCGGTGCCGCGGTGGCCACGCTCTTCAACACCAGCGTGAACCAGCAGTTGATCATGCCGCTGGCCGAGGACCGTGCCTTGGCCGTGGGCAGCATGATGGCGCTGGCTTCGTTGCTTTCGCTTTGCAGCACGTCGGATGCCTTTGTCGCAGCGACTTTCACCGCTTTCCCGTCCGCCTCGAAGCTCGCCTTCATGGTCTTCGGTCCCGTGGTGGACTTGAAGCTGATCTTCATTTACGGGCTGGTCTTCCGGAAGCGCTTCATTGTTTCGCTCGTGGCGGGCCTCGCTATCATGGTTTTCGTGCTCTGCGCGTTCCTGCCCATTCCGAACTTCCGCGGCTGATGAAGAGGATTTTCACGCTGCTCACGCTGCTCCTCTGGGGCGGGACATTGTTCCATTTTTGGGCGAGCGGCCGCATTGCCTCGTATCTGCATCCCCAGTTCCACCTTTATGCCTTGGTCGCGGGGACGGGATTGCTGATCCTGGCCGTCTTGTGGTGGTGGGCCTCGCGCGAAAGCGATGCGGGGTGTCATGACTGCGGGGGCCATCACGACCACGACGACGGGCCGCGGAGCCGTTTGTCCGCCGGCGCCGCCTTGGCTTTTCTTGTTCTTCTTCTCCCGCTAAGCGCTGCGGCCTTCATTTCCCCGAGCCAATTCGGCGAGGCCATGGTCATGAACCGGGGGATCGTCACCGACATCTCGCAGCTGCCTTCGGCCGGGATGCCCGGGGGCAACTGGGACGACGCGCCGGCATGGGACGAAAAGATCGACGATGTCGACGCCACGTGGGACCGGAGTCAGGACGAGGGGGTGGAATACTTCACCCGTGGTCCGGATGGTTCGATCCAGGTGGAAACGCTCGACTTGCTCTTTGCCGCACAAGAACCGGGCTTGCGCGAGGAATTCGAAAACCAACGGGTCTCGATCGTCGGTCAATACGTGCCGCCGCGCGGCGGCGCCGGGGGCGGGTTCGATCTGGTGCGCATGTTCATGGTCTGCTGCGCGGCGGACGCGCGTCCGCTGGGCATCAAGGTGACGGGCGAACCGGTGGCCGTGCCGCGCATGGGGTGGGTGCGGATCACGGGCATCGCGCGGTTCGATGACAACGCCGGCGTGCCGGAGCCGAGTCTGGAATTGGAAAAGATCGAGGAGGTCGAAGCGCCGCGTGAAGCGATGCTTTATTAGCATCGGCGTGCTCGCGCTGTGGTCCGCTTCCGTGCCGGCGGAGGCACCGGACTGGGCGCTGTCCCTGCCGGGATGGGAATACGAATTTCCCCGCGACCATCACGCGCATCCGGATTTCAAAACCGAGTGGTGGTATTTCACCGGCAACCTCGCCGCGGAGGACGGGCGCGAGTTCGGTTTCCAGCTTACGTTTTTCCGTCAGGGTGTGCGGCGCGGCGAGGCAGCGGGGACGCGTTTCGCGGTCGACGACATCAAGCTGGCGCATTTCGCACTGACCGATGTTTCTTCCGGCGAATTTCGTTTTGCCCAAAAAGTGTCGCGCGGTTCGTTCGGCGAAGCCGGATTTTCCGACGGCGATCGCATTGCCTGGATCGATGATTGGACATTGCGTCTGACCGGCCCCGGACGCTTCCGGCTCGAGGCGCGGGACCAAGATCTCGCTTTGGCGCTCGATCTCACCGCCGCGAAGGATCCGGTGTTCCACGGCGAGAACGGGGTGAGTCAGAAATCGGCGGGCGACGGCCGCGCGTCGCATTACTATTCGTTCACGCGGCTGGCGGCGGAAGGCGTGATCACCTCGGGCGGTCGCGAGAGGGCGGTGAAAGGATGGTCGTGGTTCGACCAGGAATGGGCGACGAACCAACTGACGGAGAACCAGACGGGCTGGGACTGGCTGAGTTTGCAATTCGAAGACAACACCGAATTGATGCTCTTCCAGATCCGGCTCAAGGATGGCGGGCGCGACCCTTTTTCCCACGGCACTTGGATCGATGCGGAAGGAAAGGTCGTTGCGGTGAAAAACGAAGACTTCGAACTGGTCCCGGGGCGCATCTGGCAAAGTAGAGAGACCGGCGGTGACTATCCTGTGGAATGGAAGCTGCGCATTCCCAAGCTCGGCCTCGAACTGGAGGTGGCCGCCGCGCTGGACGGGCAGGAGTTGGTGTTGCGGCCCATCGCCTATTGGGAAGGTGCGGTGCGGGCGGCCGGCACGCGGCAAGGCAAGTCGGTGCGCGGCCGCGGGTATCTCGAGATGACCGGTTACGCGGGGGGTCTGGTCGGTTTGCAAGCGCCGGAGACGCGGTGAGACGGGCGGTTGACCGGGCGCCCGCGAACGGGGAGGATGTCGTGGCGTGAAGAGGTTTTGTCTCCGGTGGCGTGCAGCGGTGCGGGTGACGGCCGGCGTGGTGCTCCTGACGACCGGCCGAGCTCAAGCGGAGGTGACCGCCGAAACGGTGCGCGCGGCCTTCGGCGGGGCTGACGGGGTCTTCGTCCTGCGCGATTGCGCGGACGGCACGGAAAGGGTTTTCGGGTCCGCGGAGACGGCGGACATTGCTTTCGGACCTTGCTCGACGTTCAAAATCTGGAATTCGTTGATCGGCTTGGAGGAGGGAGTGGTGGGGGAAGCGGACGAAATATTGTGGGAATGGGACGGGGAGGAGCGGGCTTTTCCGGGATGGAACGAGGACCAGACGTGGCGGTCGGCGTTTGCGGTGTCGTGCGTGCCGGCGTTCCAGGAACTGGCGCGAAAGATCGGTCCGGAGCGGATGCAGACTTGGCTGGAAAAGCTGGATTACGGGAACAAGGACCAGTGCGGGCGGCCGGACGCCTTTTGGCTGCCGCGCGCCGGGCTGGGGACGATCCTGATCACTCCGCGGGAACAGGTGCGGATGATTTGCCGGATGCTCAACGGGCAGTTGCCGGTGCGGTCGGAGTCGGTGGCCCGATTGGCGGAGGTCATGAAGCTCGGCGCGACGGAACGCGGCATACTCCATGGCAAAACCGGCAGCGGGTTGCGCGGCGAAACGGGTGGTCCGTCGTCGGACGCGGACTTCGACATGGGCTGGCTGGTCGGGTTCGTCGATGGCGGTGGCCGGAAACTGGCCTACGCCTGCCTGGTGTTGGGACCGGGCCTGAGGAGCAAAGACGCGCGCCGGGCGACGGAGGAAATTCTGCGGGCTGGCGGGTGGTGGTGAAAGCGCGGTGGGGCGGCGCGGCAGGTCAGGATTCGAGGTGCATCAGCGTGAGCCCGTCGTTGATCAGTTGCTTGGGCGAGTTGATGCCGATGCGGAGATGGTCGGTGACGAGCGCGGCGTCGACTTCCGCGTCGCTCTCGGCCTCGCGGATGGTCGTGGAGATGGCTTTTTGCAGGGCGAAGGCGGGGAGGGCGGTGACCTCGGGCGGGAAGCAGTCGTTGCTCGTGCCGTCCCAGCGGATGGCGGCGATGGGAAGGATGAAATCACCGATTTCAGCGCGGTGTTTCAGTCCGCCGCATTTGCCGAGGAAGAGGACGGCCTTGGGCTTGATGGCGCCAAGGAGGTCCATCACGGTGGCTGCGGTGGCGCTGCCCATGCCGAAGTTGATGATGCTCATGCGGCCGGAGGTGGCGTTGGGCATCGGCTTGTCTTTGCCGCGAAGCTTGGCGCCGTGCCATTGGGCGAAGAGTTTGACGTAATTGGTGAAATTGGTCAGGAGGATGTGATCGCCGAGCTCATCCAGTTCGGCGCCGGTGTAGCGCGGCAGCCAGTTTTCCACGATCTGACGCCGCGTCGCGTGGATCCGGCTTCAGCGGAAGAAACCATGGCGGAATCATGCCTCCGGCCGCCATGGGGGAGGAGGGGGAAGGAAGTTCGCGCTACGGCCGGAGGAAGGCGCGTTCCTCGGGCAGGAGACCTTCGGGGTCGACGCCTGCAGCGAGTTGGGTCGCCTCGGCGTCCTGCCCGGCGGCCCGGAGAAGCGCAGCGCGCAGGGCCAACCATCGCGACTCCCCGCCGTCTTCGGGAAGAAGGGCGAGACCGTCGTCGGGTTGGCCTCCGCGCAGACGCGCCAGAGCGGCCACGCGCCGGATGTCCGTCGATCCGGGATCGGCGGTGAGAAACTCCTCGACCGTTGCCGAGGCCCCGTCCAGGTCGCTTCCGGTCAGCAGGGCAAAATAGGCCGCGCTGAGCCGGCCCGATGCATCGTCGGGCACCGCGGCGAGCAACTCGCGGGTCACGGCGAGTCCGTCCGCGGCCGTGGCGGTCGGCGGCAGGTTGCGGATTTGTCCGCGCAGGGCCTCGGTTTTCGCCCCGCTGTCGGACGCAAGAATGCGCCAGGAAGCAAAGGCCTCCCGTTTCCAACCGACGGCCTCGGCGTAGCGGGCGACAAAGAGAACGTGGGGCAATTCGTCGAATTGCACGGCGCGCCGCAGTTCGCGCTTGGCCTCCTCCGCACCCTCGGCGTCACCCGTTGCCGCGGCGATCCGTGCGATGAAGAGGTGGTAAAGCGATTCGGGCAGGGCTCCGCCACGATGGGTCTCGATGGCTTCGCGGCACTCGTCCCAACGACCCAGACCGCTGAGCGCATCGAGACGCACCATGAGGGCACCGGCATGTCCGGGGTCTTCGCCGGCGGGCATGAGTTCCAGCACGGCTTCGTGCGCCGGCAGTGCGATCAGCCAGCGGGCCGCGGTGACACGCTCGTCAATCGGAGCCTGCTTTTGTTGCAAACGGAAAACGAGATCCTTGGCCGCTTCGCTGCTCCGCGCGGGGTCGGATGAGACCACGAGGCGGGCAATAAGCAACTCATCGGCAGTCGAGGCCCGCGGATGGGCGCGCAGGCGTTCGATCGCCGCGGAGAGTTCCGTTTGCGCGCCCGGAGAGATTCCCGCACTGCTGACGGCCAGGACCCGCCGCGCGTCGATGGCTGCCTCGTCGTCGCCCTCGGCCGCGATTTCCAGCAGTTCACGCGCTTCGCCGGCCCGCTTGCCGTCGGCATCGGACAGCAAAAGATTGGCCAGAGTCACGCGGAGACGGTCTGCCCCCGGGTCGGGAGCCGCCGGCAATGCCTGGCGCAGGACGGCTTCCGCCGCTGCCGCTTGTCCTTGGGCCGACAAAAGGCCGGCTTCGAGCACCGCACGCCGCACCATTTCCGCAGCGGGCAAGTTTTCGGAGGGTAGGGCGTCAAGGGCCCGCCGCGCGTCCCTCGGACGTGCGGCCGCGAGAGAGCGTTCGCCGAAAACGAGAATTTCCCCGGCGGAGGCCTGCCCGGCGTCGAGCTTCTTCCCGATCTCGGCAACGCTGGCCAGATCTCCGGCCCGGGCGGCGTGGTAGGTGACAAGATCGGATACCCGCTCGTCGTCGAAAGCCATCAAAGCCGCCTGGCGCAGAAGTTCGGATGCCTCGGCGCCTTCGCCGCGGTCGAGCGCCGTGCCGGCACCCTCGGCGAGCGAGAGCGCACGACGCGCCTTGAGTTCGCGGTAGGCCGGCTTGGCCCCGAAGGCCGCGATGATGGCGAGGCCGGCGAGCACCAAGACGAGGGTGCGCCGCCGACCGCTCAACCAGCGCCGCCACCCGGCGGGTTCGTCAACCTCGTCGAGCCCGTAGCTCGGAAGTTCGGAGTGCGTTTTCTCTTCGTTGCTCACGGGACGAGATTACTACGGCCGGGCCAGAGTGCAAACACGCGCCTCACGGGCCGCCAACCGTTTCCGCCACGACGCGGCGACCGAGCCAGGCGGCGGCGGCCTGTTCCGCCGCGGCGGGGTCCCGGGGTCCCCGCACCGCGAATTCCAGCACGCGCAGGCCGCGGTTTCGCCGGCCTTCGCGGAGGTTTTTCCAGCGGACTTGGCGGTTGAAGCTCGACTCGTTGTCGACCGTGACGGGTTGTCCGTCCTCCTCTATAACAGCGTGGAACACGTGGATGGGGAGCCCCCGGTCGCGGAAAAGGTAGCGTTGGAAGGTGATGGGAAAGCCGGCGGCCTCGGCGGTCCATGACGGGAGTTTGCGCTCCAATTCGAAACCGGCGGCACCGAGACAGGTGCGCGGGTCGTGCACCACGAACGCCGATTGCACCGAGGTCGGACCGGGCGCCCAGCGGAAGTAGAAGGCTTGCCATTGCCAGCCGTTCTCATCGCGCCACTGCTCGGAATACGCTTTGTCGGGAAAGAGGAGAATGTCGAGCGTGCGCTCCGCGATCGGCACTTCGCGCGCTTGGTCCTCGGGTCCCGGCGGGGCGAGAGCCCAGAGCAGCGGCACGGGCGGGGCCTTGCTTTCGTGCCAGCGGAACCAGGCCTCACCGCCGATCCAGGCGGCCGACCAAAGGACGATGGCGGCGACAGGAACGGCCATGGTCGGCGGAATTCCCCGCGTGAGAAGATTCGCGTCGGCTGCGGCGGCTTGGGGCGGGGGGTTAACGGCCTTGGCGATTGTGGTCCGGGAAAGAAGCTTGCCGGCAAGGAGGACGAGTGCCGAGCTGGCCATCATGACGCCGAGGCCGGTGCCATCGTGGATCTGGTCGACCGCGTCGGAGCCCGACCGGCAGGCGGCCACGGAAAGGGTGAGGGAGCGGATGGCGTTGCCACCAAGAGCAGCGGCCAGTCCGAGAAGAAACAGGAGGATGCGCCGGGGGACGGTGAGACGGAAAAACTCCCCGACGGCGAGCGCGACCATGATGTTGCTCTGCAGTGACCGGATGCCGCTGCAGGCCTCCTCCACGCCCAGCACGCTGCCCGGGATGGCGATCAAGTTGCCGCGCTGTTCGGCGGCGTAGCCCAGCCAGTGCAAGGCTTCGACGCAGAACCCCGTGTTGCGCAACATGAGCCAGCCCATGATGGCGGTCTCCTGCGGACGCGGCCACGGCACGGCGACAAGGAAAAAGAGCACGGGAAAGGCAAAGTGCCTCAGCCACGGGGCGCCGCCGAGGAGATAGACCGCGGAAAGTGTCATAGCCACGCCGCAGACGGCGGCGACCGCCGGCAGAAGGCGCCAGTCGGCGTTCGAAGCGGCGACGGGCAGACACGCAGCGAGCACCGTTGCGGCCCCCAGGACCGCCGTCACAGCCCACCGGCGGCCGGACTGGCCGGGTGGGGCGGGGTTCGGACGGTCGGCCCAGCGACGGCCCAGCAGCAGAAGACAGAGCAGTGGCACGAGTGTCCCGTAGCTGTATTGCGGGTTGAGCGACCACTCCCACCAATGGGCGCGGATGACCAGAAGCCAGCCCATTGCCAAGGCTGCGAGCCACCACCAAAGGGAAGCGGTCCAGGCGCGGGTTGGGGAGGTTGTTGTTGGCATGAGGCTGGGAGTGACCGTAAAATAAATGGATGAAAAGAAAAAGGTCCCGGCTCAAGGAGGGAGGAATGGACGGGCCCGGATGGCCTTCTTGGCGCCTCCCAAGCCCTGGTTCGAGGGTCGAAAAAAAATGGAAAAAACTGGAAAAAAGTTCTTGCCCAACTGCTGAGAGTAGGTAATCTGCCTGTATCCATGAAAGCAACTCTTCTCCTGATCGGCGCAATCGCCTTCGTGCTCGTGAGTTCCTCTTACGCTCAGCGTCCTCCTCGTCCGGGCACAGTCACACCCCCCCCGCCGCCGCCTGACTCTCAGCAAACAACGAGTCCCCGCTAACTAACTCAATCTTTACTTCGCACTCAAACACCGGCATATTTTCAGCATTCCAAACCTCCCACCAATGAAAACACACAACACAACTCGAAACATTGGCTTTCTTACTTTCATAGGTTTGTTTGCATTGCTTCCGCATCTTGCATCCGCCCAGACAAATTTCTCCACCGAGAACTTCAACACCAATGTCGGTTACGTGCGCGGCATGGGAATTATAGCCAACAGCCAACCCGCCAACCTTCGTTGGCAGGGTAATGATCCCTACAACGCCGGGGCAGATCTCGGTGAGACGGACCTTATTGCCCGGGTGGACGATTACACCCCGCTTCCCCTTGCCAACAACAGCCTCGTTCAGGGCGGCGTCAGTGCCTCGTCCGGTATTCTTCCAGGCACGAACAATGTGCAGGTTTGGAAGTCTTTCGACTCGTACACCAACTACGCAGTCGTCAGTTTTTTGGCGGAATGGTCCATCTTTGCCTCGCGCACAACCGTCTTCACCAACGCCGACACTTTCTCTTTTGACCTCCGCAATTCGGCCAACACTGCCAGTCTCCTGAAGTTGCAATTCACTCCTGGCATCAACATTCTTTCCAATGCTTACACACTGCAAACCGTCGCCGCGGGTTCGCCTACCGGGACCGTGATTGATCTCGGTTACGGTTCCCTCTTTACTACACAGGTCGACATTACCGACTCCACCTACAGCCTCTCGCTTACGCGCCTCGATCCGGCTACGCGGGCGGTCATTACGAACTACAGCAATATTGCGGTCGGTAGCCTTGCCACTGGCACGAGTTCGGATGATTTCGGGACTATCTCGCTCGACTGGGCGTTGACTTCCGGCAGCAACTTGGATCCGGGTTCCAACTACATCGCGGTGAATGACTTCCAGGTTGTTCCTGAGCCGTCCACCTATGCCCTGCTCGCCGCAGCCGCCGGTCTGCTGCTCTTCGCGGTCCGTCGTCGCCGCGCGTAAGCCTGCACGAAGTCTACTCTTCGTAGCTGGCTTGGGGCATGGTTCTATCCTGCCTCCCTTACGGTAGGGCTTGAGGCGGGTTCCTCCGCCATGGCATTTGTCTCCAATCAAGCCCTATCCAGCGCGCTTGCCTGTCTTGCGGGCGCCTCGGTCGCTTTATTCTTATCTGGGCTGCATGATGTCCCCGCGTTGGTAGCCGCGGCGGCCGGGGCGGGTCTCGGCATGTTGCTTGGGCGGCCATGGGCCTCGCCTGGTTCTTTGCCGGTCCTGCTGTCCTTGCTCCTCGCCGCTGCTGCGGCGTCGGCCCTAGTTCCCACCGGCCACGGTCTGCCCGGTTGGCGTGAGGCCACGCCGGAGTCGGTGCGCTTGGCCGCCTCGTTCGCCGCCATGCCCGGGCACCTTCTCTTTTGGTGGTGTGCCCTCGCCGGAACCATCGTTGTCGGATGGTTCCTGCTTGCTTCACCGCTCGATGCGCGCTCCCTGCGGGCTTTTCTTCATGCTGTCGCGGGCATCGTGGCGGCTTATGCCATTGTTTCCATCGTGCAGACCCAAACCGCGTGGACCTTTCCGTTTTCCGGCGGCGCCAACTTCGGTCTTCTGCCCAATAGGAACCACACGGCGTCTTTGCTCGTGGTCGGCTCGATTGTTTCTTTCGGCCTGATGCAGTGGGAGGCGGTGCATCATCACCGCGCGGGTGCGGCCCTCGCCGCCCTGTGGGGCGCACCTTCTCTGGCCGCACTCCTCTTCTTCAGCACCTCGCGCGCGGGCGTCGTCTTTCTGGCTCTCGGCTTTGTCCTCTGGGCCGCGGGGGCTGCGGGTCAGGCGGTGAAACGCCGCACGGCCCTCGTCGCCGCGGTGATTCTCACCGTGTTTCTCGCCGTGTTGCTGTTGACCGGCGGGAGCACGGTGCGGGACCGTCTGGGTGCGCTCTGGCGGGCTGCCCTGGACTCCGGCGAAGGAGATTCCCGCCCTGTTGATTTCCGTCAGCCGGTCTTCCTCGATACGTGGAAAATGATCAACGATGCGCCGCTCACCGGCCAAGGGCTCGGCCATTTCGAGTTTGTCTTCCCCCATTACCGGGACGCTTCCCTCACCGCGGCGCGGGTGCTGCATCCGGAGAGCGATTGGCTGATGGTCGCCGCCGAGTCGGGCCTGCCCGCCCTGCTCGCCTTGCTCGTGCTGGCCGGTTGGTATTTGGCACGCTGCTGGCATGCGCGCCGCGAGAGCAGCGGACTCTTGCGCTGGACAGTAGCAAGTGCCATCGGGGCAGTTCTTGCGCACGGAGTGGTCGATGTTCCTTGGCACCGTCCGGCCTTGGGATGGTTCTTGCTTGTCGTGGCCCTGGCCTCGGTGCCTCCCGGCGCCGGCCCGCTGCGCTGGCCCAAGCTCTGGCGATCCGGGCAACTTTTGTTCGGCTTGCTTCTCCTGGCGACCGCCGTGTGGCTCGGCCGAGCCGGCGCGACCGAGCGTCCGCCCTTGGCTTACCGGTGGCCGGGCTACGCTGCTGAGTTGAAGAGTCTGCTGGAGGCGCGGAAGTATGACGATGGGGAGTTCGTCGCCCGGGAGGCGATCCGTGACTTTCCCTTGAACCACCAAGCCTACTACTGGCGGACCGGTTTTCTCCGCATGTTCGAGGGAACGGACCGGGAGATGCAGGCCGACACGGCCGCAGGGCGTTTCGTCGAACCGGTGCTGCCGTCGGTCGCGGCGGAGCAGGCGCTGCTGTGGGAGGGAATTAGCGACGACCAGGTCGTCGAGGCAAGGGCGGAGGCGGTGCGCCGGGCGGGGCTGATCGACCGCCGGACCGGAGGAGGTTCCGCGGCGAGTCAGTTGGATCAAGCTTTGCAAGCGATGCAGGGCCGACCGGCAATGCAGAACGCGCTGCGAGAACGCGTGGCGGCTGATCCGGTCATGCTGGCACACTGGCTCCGGCGGGCCGATGCGTCGCTGGTCGAGGAGTATTTCGCCGGACTCGGACCGGGCGTCGACGGACTTCTGGATCGGCTGCCGGCGGACGCCCGCATGGCAGTTCTGGAGCGCTTGATCACGCTGCCCTCGGCACCGGCGGCCGCGGCGTTCATGGAGGCGCGAAGCGTGCCTTCGCCGGGGCCTTATTGGCGGCAACTGGCCAACTATTATGCCAAGGCGGGCGACAAGCCCCGGGCGGTCGCCATGGTGGCGGGGGCGGAGGGGTTTTCCCTGCAGGGCGGCTTGCCCCCGGGTGACTTGGCCCGGCAGTTGGCCGACTTGCAGGCGCAGGGGAACAGCGTGGCGGTGCGCCGGTTGGTCCGGGAGGCCGCGGAGGCGGGCCAGCCCGATCCGGACAATCTGCAGTTGGCTGTCATTTGGTACGCCGGGTCCGGCGATTGGGAGATGGCCTGGAAGGCAGCATCGCGGCTGGCCACCACGCGCAAAAAAGGGCAATAAGGACGGCTGCCCATGAAGCCCGCCGTCCGCCAGCTCTGTCTCTGCTTGCTGCTCGCCGCGGCTCTGGCCGAAACATCGACGGCGCAGCGCAGCGTCAACGCACCGGCGGCAACCGTCACCGACGCGGTGTTCCGGTCCCGGTGGGTCGGTCCGCAGGCAGACCGGGCGCCAATGCTCGGCATCGTCCCGACGAGCGAAGGCATCGAGCCGGTCCAGGACATTGCCACGATGATTCGCGAAGGCCTCTACGTTGGCTCGCTGCGCGTCCGGCCCGGCCTCGGTGTCGGGTGGGACTACTCGAACCGCAACTACTCGGGGCAGGTGACCGATTCCTCCGACGACTCGAGTTTTTACATCGCCCCTTCGCTCGGCCTGGAATACGGCCGTCTCCGCGGTCCGTGGTCCATCTCGGCGCGAGCTGGCGCAGGCTACGTTTATTATCTCAACCCCGATTACCAGGCCAATGGCACGGGGATGGATCGCAATCCGTTCGATGCGACAGCTGCCCTCAAAGTGGGCCACACCGGATTGCGGCACACCGCGGAGATCGGCGGGGCGGCGTCCTACGGAGACGGCCAGAACATACAGGCCGGGGGCAATAGCACGCAGTTGAACTCCAACGTCAATGCCTCCTACGGTTATTTGGTCAATGATTACGTCAACGCGGGCGCCTACGCGTCCTACAACAACCTGCTCACGACCTACGAGGACAGCGATCTGGACGGCAGCGACATCGCCCAGCTGCGGGGCGGGGCTTTCCTCGAGTGGCTGGCCACGGGCAAGACGACTTTCGGGCTTTCGGGCGAGGCGGGGCGCGTCACGCAGACGGTGAAGCAGCAGGAACTCGTGGTTGTCGGGCAGGCCCCGCCGGTTCCGGGCGACCCGACCGGGCAACCGGTGACCTTGGTGGCGGTGCGCGAAACGCAGGTGGAGGTGGCCCGCCAGTTTCTGCAAGTGATGGGCACGGCTTCGCACTCTCTCACCGCCAAGCTGCTGGTCGACGGTGGTCTGGGCGTGGGCTACACGGCCGACGAGAACGTGCCGGACGAGAACACGCAATACACCGGCTTTCATCCGGTTTACCGCGCGTCGGCCACGTTCACGCCGTCCGAAAAAACCTCGATGCGGGCCTTCGTCGCCCTCGAGGGCGAGGACATCGTCCCGAGCTACGGATTCAGCATGACGTGGCGTCCGCGGCCGACCACCGGGTTCACGCTCTCCATTTACCAGAATCAGAACTTCTCGATCACCACGAGCGACCAGTTCCAGGTCAATCGCGGTTTCGTTGCCGGCATCGACCAGACGATTTTTACCCGTCTGTCCGCGGGTTTGTCCGGGGGCTGGCAGCAAACGGAAAACGTCTCGCTCTCTTCGGACCAAGGCAACTCGGATCCTTATGACTACGCCTTCGTCTCGGCCCGGCTCCGGTGGACGCTCAACAGCTGGGCTTACTGGCAGGCCACGGTGATGTCGTCGACGGGCAATCGCGGGAGCGCGACGACAACGGAGGACTTCCCCGAGACCACCGCTTCGGTGGGATTGAACTTGCTTTTCTGAAGTGCACGGGTAATTGATAAGGATTTGTAAAATGCTCCGACACTTTTACTGGTTTTACGGAATCGTTGTCCTTTCGACCACCGCCTCCGTCATTGCCCAAGAACCACCGGTCGCCCCTGCGCCCGTTCCCGCCGCTGCTCCTGCCGCGGCGGCCACCCCTGTGCCGATGCCCGCCGCGCCCCCGGTCGCGCCGGCGCCCGCCGCGCCGACGGTTGTGCGCGAATCCGGTGGAGCCCTCTCCTCCGGCGAAAGCGACTACATCCTGGTGGTCGGCGACGTGGTGCAGCTCAACATTTTCCGCGAGCCCGACCTGGCCACCCAAGCCACCATCGCGCGCGACGGCACCGTCCAGTTGCCCCTCATCCGCGAGGTCCAGTTGGCGGGATTGAGTATCCGCGAGGCCCGGGAATTGCTGCGCGGGCTCTATGACACGAAGTATCTCGTCGATCCGCAGATTTTTCTCAATGTTATCAAATATGCCCAGCGCAAGTTCACCATCATGGGCCAGGTGGCACGGCCGGGCAGCTACGAGTTGCAGGGCGGCGAGCGCATCGACCTCCTCGAGGCCATCGGCCTGGCCGGCGGGTTCACCCGCATCGCCAATCGCGGACGGGTCACCGTCCAGCGCCGGCAGGGCGAGGAGGTCGCGGCGATCAAGGCCAACGCCAAACGCATGGCCGACGGCAAAGAAGCGCCCCTCGAGGTGCAACCCGGCGACGTCATCACCGTGAGCGAGAGCTGGTTCTAATACCATGAGAGGCGAACCTTCAGCACCCGACCCGTTTGATCCTTCACCGGACAACGCCGAACCTTTCGATTGGCGGCATTACCTCCATGTTATTCTCGAGCGCTGGTGGCTTGTCTCTCTGGCCCTGCTCCTCGGCGCCATCCTGAGCGTTTTTCTCATCAGCCGCGAAAAAACACTCTACGGCGCGCGTTCCGTGCTTTTCATCGAGCAGCAACGCGAGCAGGTGCTCAGCGAGCGGGTCCAGTCCGTGCGCGACGAGGAAATCCGCTCGATCGACATGATCAATACCATCGTCGAAACGCTGAATAGTTTCCCTATGGCCGAGCGGGTGGCGCGCCGCCTCGAATTGGGGGCCGATCCGGCCTTCCTCAAGGCGGTCGACGAGGAACCGGACGGGCAAACGACCATGGATGCAGCCAAGGCTGCCGGTTTTCTGCCGGATCTGGTCAAGGCGTCCTACCGCGAGATGACCCGTCTCATCGACGTGGTGGCCAAAACAGCCGATCCGCAGCTTTCGACCAGGTTGGCCAATGGCTACGCGGACGAATACCTGCGCATGCTTTTCGAGCAGTCGACCGAGGCGACCAAGGCCGCTTCGCAATTCCTTGTCGAAGAGGCGGCGCGGTTGGCCGAAAAAATGCGCGTGGCCGAGGAGGGAGTGCAAAGCTTCCGCGAGCGCGAGCGCGCGGCTTCGCTCGAGACGATGCTCACCGAGGCGCAGACGGGTATCGACCAGTCGACTATGGAGATCCAGCAGACCGAGGCCTTTCTGCGCCAACTGGACAACGATCTTTCGGCCGTATCCGGCTCCGGGGGCGATACCCAGCTGCTCCTCCGTTTGCCCAGCGTGGCCAACGACCCGCGGATTGCCCAGCTCAACGCGCAGATCGTGGCTTTGGAGCGCGAGCTCGAGGAAATGTCGCGTCGCTACCGTGACGGGCACCCCGCGCACACCGGCACGAAGACCAGACTGGAGGTTCTGCGCGGCGATCTTTCCCGTTCGGCCCTCACGGTGGTCGGTCAACTGGAAACACGCCGGGCCCAGATCGAGGCGCAGCTCGTCCAATCGCGGGCCAAGCGCGCCGACCTCGAAAAGCGGCTGCTTGAGATCACCGGCAAGTCGGTCGAATACAACAAACTCTCGCGCAATCTGGAGGCGGACCGCGCCCTTTATGACTCGGTGCTCGGGCGGCTCAAGGAAGTGGACGTGACCAGCGGGCTGACCGACCAGTCGATCAGCATCCAGGAGCGCGCCATGGGGGCGGGGCCCGTGCCCAGCCAGACCCTCAAATTCATCCTCCTCGGCGTGCTCGGCGGCCTTGCGACCGGAGTGGCCGCGGCTTTGGGGCTCAATTACCTCGACCCTTCGCTGCGCACCATCGACCAGGTCGAGCAGCGCGTCGGCCTCGGAGTGGTGGCTGCGATTCCCTTTGTCAAAAAGTTGCCTCCGACCGGCGGGGCCGGCGTCAATCTCCCGGTGGTGGGCGACCGCCGCAGTCTCGTGGCCGAGGCTTTCCGCACCATGCGCGCCACGCTTGCCATGATTTCCGGTCGTGACAAAAACCGCGTGTTTCTCATCACCAGCGCCATTCCGGGCGAGGGGAAAACTTTCAACAGCTCGAACTTCGCCGCCTCCCTCGCGCAGCAAGGTTTCCGCACCCTGTTGATCGATGCCGACCTGCGCAAACCATCGATTGGCCGGCTGATTTTCGGGGAAAACATCAAGCCGGGCCTGTCGGAAGTGCTCCTCGGCACGGTGCCCTTCGCCAAGGCCGTCGTCCCGACCAAGATCGAGAATCTTTCCGTCCTGCCGGCCGGTGGCATCGCTCCGAACCCCTCGGAGTTGCTCTCCCAGCCGTCCTGCGGAGAGCTTATACGAGCACTGCGGGATCAATACGACCGCGTGGTCATCGATTCGTCGCCCGTGCTCGCCGTGCGTGATCCGCTCTTGCTGGCCAAGTGGGCCGACACCTGCTGTCTCATCGTGCGTGCCGGCCACTCGCCGGCCAAAGCCTCCATGCAGGCCGCGCGCCTCATCGCCGACGCCGGGACGCCCGCTGCGGGAGTGGTCATCAACAGCATCCGGCAAGGCAGCGGCAGCTACTACGCCTACGCCTACCGCACCTACGGCACCTATGGCTCGAAAGGTGTCTATGGCGAGAAAGCTGTCTATGACCAGAAGGCTGTTCCCGTCGATCCCTCGGCCTAGGCCTGCAAAATGCTCGCCGCCACTGCCACCGCGGCTTATTAATCCACGCTTTCACCTATGAAGATCACCTGTCTCGGCGCCGGTTATGTCGGCGGTCCAACCATGGCGATGATCGCGGCCAAGTGCCCCGACATCGAGGTCACCGTCGTCGACCCCAACGAGGCCCGTATCGCGGCGTGGAACTCCGACACTCTGCCGGTCTACGAACCCGGCCTCGACGATGTGGTGCGCGCCGCCCGCGGCCGCAACCTTCATTTCAAGACCGATGTCGAGGGCGCCATCCGCAGCGGGGAGATCATCTTCGTCTGCGTCGGCACGCCGACCAAGACCTACGGCGTGGGGGCGGGGCGTGCGGCCGATTTGCGCTTCATCGAGAGCGCGGCCCGGATGATCGCCCGCGTGGCCGAGGGGCCGAAGATCATCGTGGAGAAGAGCACGATCCCGGTGAAGACGGCGGAAGCCATCCTCACCATCCTCCGCGCCAACTCCACGCATGGCGATTTCCAGGTCCTGTCCAACCCGGAGTTCCTCGCCGAGGGCACGGCTATCGCCGATCTGCAGCAACCCGACCGCATCCTGATCGGCGGGGAGCGCTCGGCTTCGGGCGAGGCGGCCATGCAAAAGCTGGTCGACGTCTATGCCCGCTGGGTCCCCCGCGAGCGCATCATCACCTCCAACCTTTGGTCGTCGGAGCTTTCCAAGCTCGTGGCCAACGCGTTCCTGGCCCAGCGTATTTCCTCGATCAACTCGATCTCCGCCCTCTGCGAGGCGACGGGGGCCGACGTCGACGAGGTGGCCCATGCCATCGGGCAGGACTCGCGCATCGGCCCGAAATTCCTCAAGGCCTCCGTCGGATTCGGCGGTTCGTGTTTCCAGAAAGACATCCTCAACCTCGTTTACCTCTGCGAGCATTTCGGCCTGCCCGAAGTGGCCGCTTACTGGGAGGGCGTGGTGAAAATGAACGACTGGCAAAAGAACCGGTTCACCAACCAGATTGTCCGCACGCTCTTCAACACGGTCTCCGGCAAGCGCATCGCCGTGCTGGGCTTCGCGTTCAAGAAAGACACCAACGACACGCGCGAGTCCGCCGCCATCTCGGTGGTGCGCGGGTTGCTCGAGGAAAATGCCACGGTGGTGGTCTACGACCCGAAGGTCCCGGCCGAAGAGATCCGCCGCGATGTCCTCGGTCCGGACCGGGAGGATGACCGCCTGGTCATCGCGCGGAGCGCGGTCGAAGCCGCGGAGGGGGCGCACGGGCTGGCCGTGCTGACCGAATGGGACGAATTCAAGTCCCTTGATTTTCCCGCCATCCACCGCGGCATGCACAAGCCGGCCTTTGTCTTCGACGGACGCAACATCCTGCCGCGCGACGAAATGCGGAAGATCGGCTTCCAGATCTTCGCCATCGGCAAGCCGGCCGCGGCCTGAGACGATACGGATATGAGAATTCTCGTCACGGGCGGAGCGGGCTTCCTCGGATCGCACCTGTGTGACCGTCTGATGGACCAGGGGCACGATGTCCTTTGCCTCGACAACTTGTTCACCGGGCGCAAAAGCAACATCGAGCACCTGCTCGGTCACCCGCGTTTCGAGTTGATCCGGCATGACGTGATTGATCCCTTCAAGTTCGAGGTCGACCGCATCTACAACCTGGCCTGCCCGGCTTCGCCGCCGCATTACCAATACAATCCGATCAAGACGACCAAGACCTCCGTGATGGGAGCGATCAACTGCCTGGGTCTGGCCAAGCGCGTGCATGCACGCGTCTTCCAGGCTTCGACTTCCGAAGTCTACGGCGACCCCGCGGTGCATCCGCAACCCGAGAGCTACTGGGGCAATGTCAATCCGATCGGCCGCCGCTCCTGCTATGACGAAGGCAAGCGCTGCGCGGAAACCCTCTTTTTCGATTACCACCGCGAGAACGGTGTGGACATCCGGGTCGTGCGGATCTTCAACACCTACGGACCGCGCATGAACCCTGACGACGGACGTGTGGTCTCGAACTTCATCGTGCAGGCACTGCGCGGGGAAGACATCACGGTTTACGGGGACGGGTCACAGACGCGCTCGTTTTGCTACGTGGACGACCTCGTCGAGGGTTTCCTGCGGTTGATGGAGCAGACGGCCACCGTCGGTCCGGTCAACATCGGCAACCCGGGCGAGTTCACCATGCTGGAGTTGGCCGAGTTGGTGCTCGGCAAGGTCGGCGGCCGTTCGAAGATCGTGCACAGGGAGTTGCCGGCTGATGATCCGAGACAGCGGCAGCCGGATATCACCCTGGCCCGCAAATATCTCGATTGGGAGCCGACCGTGCCGCTGGACGAAGGGATTGGAAAGACGATCGAGTATTTCCGCGGGCAGATCTGAGCGCCGTGCGTTCTCAGTAAGCCTTGGCTGGCGGGTGCACCAAAACTCCGGCGGTCTGGATGGCGAGCCGGATGTCGAGACCGAGGCACCAGTGCCTCACGTAAAAGAGATCATAACGGGCCCGGCCGCGCACATCCTTGGCATCCTTGATTTCGCCCCGGTAACCCTCCACTTGGGCCAACCCGGTCAGTCCGGGCTTCACGTAGCGCCGGCTGCCGTAGAGCTCGTGGAATTTCTCGAACTCCCGCTCGTGCGCGGCCATGTGGGGCCTCGGGCCGATCACGCTCATGTCGCCGCGGAGTACATTGATGAACTGTGGAAACTCATCGACACTGAAACGGCGCAACCACCCGCCTCCGCGGTAAATGCGCGCGTCGCCCCGCCGGGCTTGACGGGCCTCGTCGTCGTTGTCCACGTGCATGCTCCGGAACTTGAGGATCTCGAAAAGCCGTCCGTTCTCTCCGACCCGTTGCTGGCGGTAGAAGAGGGGACCGGGCGAGGAAAAGCGCTGGATCACCCAGACGACGACCATGAGGGGCAGGACGATCGGGGGGATGATGATCGCGCTCACCGCCAGATCGAAAGCGCGCTTGACCGCGCGGTTGGTGGCGAGCGCCAACGGCAGGGTGGGTGGCGTGAGAACACTCAGTCCGCCGATATCCTGCAGCTCGAAACGCCGTCCATGCTGGCGCGACAACTCGAGCGGAATCCAACAGCGGAAACCTCGCCGGTCGCCCAAGGCCAGCAAGCGTGAGACGGTCTCGCGGGGCAACTCGCGCGCCGCGAAGACAAGCAAATCCGGTTGCAGTGCGGCGACACCGTCCACGATCCGGTCCGCGGGAGTCCCCGCAGTGCAGACAACCGGCTCGATCATCTCGCAAAAATCGTGGTAGCCCGCGAGGTATTCCCGGAGGTCCGCGCACCACTCGGGCGTCCCGACCAGGAGAGTCCGCAATTTCACGTGCATGCCCCGCCCCCCGAAGGCGTGCAGCAACCAACGGCGACCGTGCTGGTTTGTCGCCAGAAACAGCGGAAAAGACAGCACCGGCAAGCCCACCAGAAAGGAGCGCGAGATACTTGTGTCGCGGGTCAAAGCGAGGAAAACCCCGAAGCCACCGAGCAACCAGAGCGACTGCCGGCGGGCCAGGGCCAGCGCTTCTGCGCGGGGAGCCCGCCCTGCAGCCAGACGGTAAGTTTGCGGACGCGTCGCCGCCTCGGCGCCCAGTGCGAGCAGCAAGACGGCGAGGATCTGCAGATAAGCGCCCGGCGCGGCCAACCACCCGCTGCGGAAAAACTCATTGATCAGATAAAGCGCAGCAAAGAGCAGGACGACCAGAGCGGCCTGCAAGGCACAGAAAGAAAAATAAAGAGTCTTCTCGCGCTGGGAAATCATCGGCGGGGCGACACTGGGACCTTCTTAAGTGAACACAATCGCCGCCACGGCTCCAGCAGCAAATTACCGGCTGGAACCCGGACCGTGCGACGAAGTAGATCTGGCCTCGGGGCCGCGGGGTGCCTAAAAGTCATCGTCCTATCATCCTCCTATGCTGACCAAAGTCTATTCCGCCGCCTTGCACGGGGCCGACGCGATGGAGGTGGAGATCGAGGTCAACGAGGGCAGCGGTGACCCGAAAGTCGTTATCGTCGGTCTGCCAGATGCCGCGGTAAAGGAGAGCAAAGACCGCGTGACCACCGCCATGGCCAACAGCGGCTACCGCTGGCCGCGCGGACGCACCACGATCAATCTCGCCCCGGCAGACATCAAAAAAGAGGGACCGAGCTTCGACCTGCCCATTGCGCTCGGAATGCTGGCCATCGTGCACGGACGGGACATGCCGCGCCTCGGTGATTGCTGCATCGCGGGAGAACTGGCCTTGACCGGGGCCGTGCGCCCGATCAAAGGCGTGTTGCCCATCGCCCTCGAGGCACGCCGCCGCGGGCGCCCCGTGCTCATCGTGCCGGCGGAAAACGCCGAAGAGGCTTCGGTCGTGCAGGGCTTGTCCGTGCACGGCGTGGCAAACTTGCGCGAATGCTTCGAGTTTATCGACGGACAGCGCAAAATCCCCGCCACCGTCTCGGACTTGGATACCGTCTTCCACCGCAACCGTCATTTCGACGTCGACTTCGCGGACGTCAAGGGTCAGGCGGGAGTGAAAAGAGCCTTCGAGGTCGCGGTGGCCGGCGGCCACAATCTCCTGGTTCTCGGATCGCCGGGCGCCGGCAAGAGCATGCTGGCCAAGCGCATCCCGACCATCATGCCGCCGATGACACTCGAAGAGGCCATCGAAACGACCAAGATGTACAGCGTCTGCGGATTGCTGGCCGGCAAGCACAATTTCGTGGCAGTCCGTCCATTCCGTTCGCCGCATCACACCATTTCCGATGTCGGCCTGCTCGGCGGCTCGACCAATCCGTCTCCGGGCGAAGTCAGCCTGGCGCATCACGGGGTGCTTTTTCTCGATGAACTGCCTGAATTCCGCCGCGGCACGCTGGAAGTGCTGCGGCAGCCGCTGGAGGACCGGCGGGCCGTCATTTCCCGGGCGGCAGGCACGATGACATTTCCCGCCGACATCATGCTGGTCGCGGCGATGAACCCTTGTCCGTGCGGCTATTTTGGCCACCCGAAGCGGGAGTGCCGCTGTCCGCAGGGCACTATCGAGCGCTACCGACAGCGTGTTTCAGGTCCGCTCCTGGACCGCATCGATATCCATGTCGAAGCGCCCCCGGTGGAATATGACGAACTCACCTCGAGTGCGCCGGAAGAGAGTTCCGCGACGATCCGGGCGCGGATCGAGAAGGTTCGTGCGCGGCAGGCTGCGCGGTTCGGCGACGCTTTGAAGCCCGCGTTGAATGCCCGCATGCAACCCAAGCAGATGCGCGAGTTCTGCCAGATTTCTGCCGGCTGCCACGCGTTGCTCAAGCATGCCATGGAGGATCTGCACCTCAGCGCGCGGGCCCATGACCGCATTCTTAAGGTGGCCCGGACGATCGCGGATTTGGCGGAGGCGGAGGACATCGGCGAGGACCACCTGCTCGAGGCGCTGCAATACCGCAGCTTGGACAGGTCTGTTTGGATGTAGCGGGCAAGGGCACAAGTTACGGTGCCTCGACTCGCTGATTCCGCGACTGTCCCGGAGCGTTGTAAAAAGCCCGGTAAACAGGACTAACGATCCAACGGACTGCGCACCGCCAGGCCGGGGCGGTTGAGCACGTGGGAGCACCGGAGCCCGCGGAGGGCTCGGGGCAGATCCCGCGCATGCGGGGCCCGCAGGGCAAGAGGCCGCGGCGCGGCCCGAGTCAATAAATCATGGTGGTGCTGACGTCGGAGTGTCCGAGCAGTTCCTGCGCGGTGCAGCCGAGCAACGCGAGACAGCCAGCGTCTAGCTGCCCGCAGGGTGGCCGACCCCCTGCGGCGGACAGCGGCGACCAGTCGTAAAACCCAATATTAACGAACTGTGGTATACTATACGCTTACAGCGGAGTATCTCCGCATGACGTGTGTTGCGCCTGTGATACACATCTGCCATGGCACAATCCGCAGTAGTTCATGCACGAATCGATCAAGCGACCAAGACCGCGACCGAGAAGGTGCTCGAGGCCTTGGGGTTGACTCCCACCGAGGCGATCAGGCTTTTTTATCGCCAGATCGCCATCAGGAAGTCTTTCCCGCTGGAATTGCGTGTCCCGAACAAGCTCACCGCTTCGGTGCT
>CAMDUL010000020.1 GCA_945878135.1 Chthoniobacter flavus
GAAACCATACAAGGAGAACAAATCATGAGAAAATCCTACGACTTCAGCCGCGCACGCAAGAATCCCTACGCCAAGCGCTTGAAAAAGGCTGTCACCATCCGGCTTCAGTCCGACATCATCGACTACTTCAAGGCCATGTCCGCGGAGACCGGCATTCCCTACCAAAACCTCATCAACCTTTACCTGTTGGACTGCGCCAGCGAAGGACGCAAGCTCGCCTTGGCTTGGCGGAAATAAAAGTTCCGGAGCAAAGAGCGCCGCTAGGCCGCGACCAACTCGCGGACGTGCGAGACGTCGCGCTTGCTGACCGGGCGGCATTGACCGCCCAAGACCGTGGCAACGGCGAGTGTGTCGCCCGCAAGCGTCATGAACTCGACTTCGTAAGCTTCGCCACCGTGATGGATGTGCACAACGGTGCCGACATCGCCGGCTTCCAAGCCATCGGCCGGAAGATTAGCGGTCAGGACCACGCAATCGTGTTCGTGAATGTTCATTTGGCCAAAGGATAAGCGATCCACAGGGAGTGACTAGTAACAAGTGGCGTGTGGCGAGCGCCGAGGCTTGGCGAGACAGCCCATAGGCAAACGAGTGATCCACCTTCGCGCTGCTACGGCGTGACAGGCGGGTGAAAGGTATGAAGGTAAAAGGTGGGAGCCGGAGTCCGCTGCGGCGGACGTAGACAGCGTGAGGCGAAGCCGAGGGCAACGTGAGAGCACGCGGTGCGTGCGGTGGAAAAGTTTGAAAATGCGAACGTGGGAAAGCGGGCAGGCGAAAGACGGAGGCCGGAGGGCGAAGGAAGGGGAGGAAAAATCAGTCGCGGCGGACTTCGATGACGCGCTGTCCCTCTTGTAGCTGGCGAATGACTTCCGTCCAAAGCGGTTCAAGCCATGCGAAAAGTGCGTTATTGGTGCTGTTGCCGATGCGAAGCCAAACAACACGCGCGCCATCTTTGCGCCCAAGCGCACGCTCGACGATGTCTTCGTCTTTGGTGACAACGACCCAATCGCTGGCGGTAGAGAAATTCACGATGCTTCCGTCATCGGAGTTTCGTAGCCCCTGATCGCGGACGGCGGAAGCGGAGTGACCCTTATCGGCAATCCATTTGGCCAAGGCCGGCGGCAGTTGCGCGTCGACCAGGAAGCGCATGTATCAGGCGGCCACGAGGACCGAGTGGTCGAGGTAGCGCGAGGCGTAGGCGAGGCAGGCGCGGATATCTTCGGCTTCCAAGTCCGGATAGTCCGCAAGGATCTCATCGGCGGTGGCTCCACCGGCGAGCATGTCGAGGACGTCTTTGACGCGGATACGCATGCCGCGGATACAGGGGCGTCCGCCGCATTGCTCGGGGTTGATCGTGATCCGTTCCACAGATCTGAACATAACGCTGAGCGAAAGACTTTGCATCCGTTTTTCGATGCGGACACTGAAAAGTCACCACTCCCGAGGTCGCTGCGGCGACCTACCTACGCTTCGCTTCGGTATCAGTTGGTCGCGTCAAGCGACCCGTCTTCGCTGCGCTTCGGCTCGAAGACTCGGCTGGCAGTTTTCAGCCGAAAGACAGAGAGACTCTCACGGGGGCACGGAGAGCGCGGGACTAAGCGGCGGTGAGTTCGTGGTGGCGGACGGTGAGCAATTCGTCGTCGCGCAGGGCTTCGAGTTGGGACTCGAGAACATTGACCACGGCCACCGTATGGCCGAGAGCATTGAAGACTTCGAGGTCGTAACCATTTTCCGACCCGTCTCCTTCGTAATACTCCACCGTGATCGCCACATCGCCGCGGCGCAAACCGGCACCCGGCAGATCAACCGCCAGAGCAACTCTGCTGTAGAGAGGAAATTTCACGATTCGTTGGGTATCAGCGTGACAAACCGGGTTTGTCTCGTCGACGCGACGATAGCCCATATGGTTTTCACCCGCAAGGTCACGCCGGATGGCCCCGTCAATCGGCCGGTAATGCCATACTTGCGACCGAAGGCAAATGGGCCCAAGTCAACAGCTTCGGCGAGCCGGCCGATGGCCGGAGTGTTCAGGTCGCAGTTGGCAGTGTTCAGCGAGTTCAGTCCCCGAAGAGCAACGGAGCCTGCGTGGCGTAGGGATTATTCGGACTCTGCGAGGAAAACCGGCTCCCGTAGGTCGAATACGGATTGTTGATCGAGGTCGAGGAATACGGACTGCCGTAGCGTCCGTAGGGATTCGCGACCGAGTCGGGATCGTAAGGATTGTCGCTCAGTTCCCCGAGATACGTCCCGTCTTGGGCGACGATCTTCGGAGCATCGGTGGCGTAAGGATTGCGGGCGCTCGTGGATGAATACGGACTCCCGTAAGGACCGAATGGATTATTGACGCTCTTGGCCGAGTAAGGACTACCAGCAGAGCTGTAGGGATTTGCCGTGGAGTCGGAGGCGTAGGGATTCGCGCTAAGCCTCCCGAGATACTGGGGACAGGCCGCGTCGCGGCCGTAGCTGGTGGCTGGTTGCGGGTCGCGAGTGGAATCGGAGAGGACGGCTGCGCGGTAAACTTGGGCTACCTCGGGCTCGAGATCGCATTGCTCTACCAGCGGATCCACATCAACCACGGGAGCGACAAAGGGCTGAAAGACCGGAGCCGCCGCAGGCGGAGTGACGGGTGGCGGGTCAAAAGTGGGAGCCGAGCGAAGCGAGACAGCGTGAGGCGAAGCCGAGGGCAACGTAGGCTCGATGGCTGGTGTCCGCGGCGAGGTGTTGAATTGGTCCAGAACGGAGTCGGTGGCTGGTTCGTCGTTCCAACCGAACTGGGCCATCGCTGGCGAAAGTGACAGAGCGAAGATGAGGAGGAAATTTTTCATAGGATTAGTTGATGGCCAGACCGCGGGTGGCGCCGGGAATCCGGAAGAGAACGCGTTTGGGGACCGGGTGGCCGGGATACCAGACTTTCTGCTCCCAGCCGTCACCGTCGGGCATGCTGCATCTCATGACGAAGACGCTGCCGATACCCTGACTGGCCCAGTTGCCGCTGTCGGTCGTGTCGACCACAACCTCGAGGGGTGTGACGCCGAGGTATTCATCGTTGAGTTCGACCACGCATCCGGTCGGGATGCTGCGTACGTCGATCTTGGCGATGGGCTGCGCTTTGCGCACGGCCGGTTCGGGCGGCGGGGTCAAGGTTTCGCACGCGCACAACGCGCACGCCGAGAGAAAGACCGGCACAAGGGAGAAGGCTTGTTGCATGAGAGACAGTGAACAGAAGGCAACGAAGGAAACAAAGGGGTTTGTGTGTCATAAACGGCCGGAGGCCGGGGTATCAGTTGATCGCGTCAAGCGACCCGTCTTCGCTGCGCTTCGGCGCGCAGACTCGGCTCAGCCGGAAAACCGAGGGGCTCACCAGGGTTGGAGAGTGAGCTATTCGCGGCGGGATCCCCCACCCTCGCGGTTTGCGTTGTCGTCGAAAAGGCCGGGAAGATCGCTGGTCATGGTGGAACGCGGGTCCTTGCGGGGTGCGCGGGGTCTCTTCACCACGGGTTTGGGCGGAGCCGGGGCCGGGGCGGGCGGGTCTTCACCGGTCTCGATGTTCGCGGCGTGCACATCGAGTTCGGACAAATAAACGGCATCCGCCGGGGTGTGGCCGGCGAACATGACGCGCATGATGGCGGGAAAATACCGGTCGGCGGTGGAGAGGGCGGCGGAGAAGACGCCGCCGATGGTCTCGTCATCCAAGGCCCGGTCGCGAATGACTTGTCCGAGGTGATAACTGATGTCTCCCGAGTCCATATCGATGTCGAAGTTGCCGATCGACATCCCGTGATTGGCCCGGGCGAGAACTTCGGCGACGAGGGGGCGTATCTTGATGTCACGCGCCGAGACCGGGCAGTGCACACGGGCCTGGAGCAAATCGTCGTCGTGCGTGAGTTGCAAACGGCAGTTGTAGACCGCGCAGTCGCCGGTGATGAAGAGTTGCAGTGATTTGCCCGCCGGATCGGTTTGGAACCGGAAGTTATTCGATTCGAAATGGTTGACCAGAACGTCGAACGGCGTGACCGCTCCGTAGGAAGGACTTTCTTCGGACATGGCGGAAAGCTCGCCCGCGCGGCAAAGAACGAAAAGTCTTTTGCGTGTCATAGCGAATTCCCGGTGGACCCGGCCAAAAAAAGAACACCCGGACAGGTCCGGACGCCCGGTTTTCTGCGCTGTTGCTGTCATCGGGGTAAAACCACTGGTGTTCATGGAGAAAGGAGTCCACCCGCTTACTATGAAAGACAAACTCGTCGAACCGCACGACCGGTATTACGGGCCGGATCACCACACCTGGAACAACAACGGCACCTGGTGGTGCCATCTCACCCTCCCCCGCATGCGCGGTCAGGCCATGCCCGATTCCGTCCCGGACTCCGCGCTCCCCGCTCGCTGCCCAACCAACGGAGGCCGCGTGAACTGGCCGCTGGCCACACGCCACCCGTCACTCAGGACGGAGTCCGCATGACCCGGCGGGCTGCCACCCGTCACGAAACCTTTTTTCTCAACTGTTTCGTCTCGCCCCGCCGGCGTTTCGCTTCGACCAGACGGCGTTTGGTCGCCCTCGAGCGCTTGGCGCGGCGCCGGCGATCTTTGGCCACTTCGGCCAGGCGCGACTGGCGCGCAGCGGCCGTGGCCGCTTCCAGTTTGGCTGCCAGCAAACGTGCCGCCTCGGCGCGGTTGCGGGCTTGGGAGCGCGAGCTGCTCACCCGCACGGAGATTCCCGTCGCCACATGCCGGAGTGTCACAGCAGTCGAGACCTTGTTGACATGCTGGCCGCCCGGTCCGCCCGACCGGCAGAACACCTCTTCGACTTCGCCCGGCCGCCAAGGATGCATGCGCCGACCATCCCGCCGGATGACCCGCAGGACAAGCCCGGGGGCGCAGGACAGCCACGCGGAAGACGGGGCTTTTTGCCCTCCGGCCGACCAAGCCGCGGGCCAGTTGGCGCGGGGCGCACGGTCGTCCCGCCCGTCACGGCCGGACAAAACGGGCGGATGGTCTGCCGGACCGTCGCGTGTTGCCCAGGCATCGACACGGGCTGCGGGTGCGTAAAGCATGGGTCATGCGCGGCGTCAAAAAGCAGCACCTCCCTTCGAAAATCTGCCCGGCTTGCGGACGGCCGTTCGTATGGAGAAAGAAGTGGGAGAAAGTCTGGGATGAAGTTCGTTTCTGCAGCGAACGGTGCCGCCGCACGAAGCCGCCGGTGCGATGAACGATCCGGTGCAGCTGGTGTGGTTCAAACGCGATCTGCGCGTGGACGATCACCGTCCGTTGGCCGAGGCGGCCCGGCGCGGACCGGTGTTGGGTCTCTACGTTTACGAACCGGGGTTGCACGGCAGCGTGGAGTTCACCGCGGCGCATCTCGTCTTTCTCCATGAATCGCTCGTTTCCTTGCAGCGCTCGCTCCGGGAAATGGGCGGCACACTGATCCTCCGGTGCGGCCCGGTGGCCGATGTGCTCCACGCGTTGAAGCGGGAGACATCGTTCGCCATACTCTGGTCCCACGAGGAAACCGGCAGCGATCGCACTTACCGGCGCGATCGCGAAGTGGCGGATTGGTGCCGCGGGCAAGGTGTTCCGTGGCATGAATTCCGGCAGGACGGCGTCGTGCGTCGCCTCGCTTCGCGCAATGGTTGGTCGCGCCGCTGGGAGGAATTCATGCGCCAACCCGCGGTCCCGCGGCCGGCCCTGCGCGCGGTGCGCGGCGTGCGCAGCGACCCTTGGCCCTCGTTGGCTGATTTGGGTGTGCCGCCTTCCGACAAGCCCGGGGCGCAAAAGGGCGGCCAGGCCGAAGCGGACCGCACGCTGGCCTCGTTTTTATCCGGACGCGGGGTGAATTACCGCGCGGCCATGTCGAGTCCGCTCACCGGATGGTCCGCGTGTTCGCGCCTGAGTCCCTATCTCGCTTTTGGCTGCATCTCGTTGCGCACCGTGGCCGGACGGCTCGCGGCGCGGCGCAGTGATTTGCGGGCGGCCGGGGCGGCGGGAGCACCGGTCGATCGCCGCTGGTTCGGATCACTGCAAAGTTTCGGGTCGCGTCTGCGCTGGCATTGCCACTTCATGCAAAAGCTCGAGGACGAACCCCGTATCGAGTTCGGCAACTTCGTGCGGGCTTATGACGGATTGCGGGAGGAGTTCACCGCGAGCAGCGAAGGACGCAGACGTTTTGCCGCGTGGACGGAAGGCCTCACCGGCTACCCGATGGTCGATGCGTGCATCCGCTGCGTGAAAGCCACCGGTTGGCTCAACTTCCGCATGCGCGCCATGTTGGCCAGCTTCTCCGCGTATCATCTGTGGTTGCACTGGCGCGAGCCCGCGGTCTGGTTGGGCTCGCACTTTCTCGACTTCGAACCGGGCATTCATTTCAGCCAGTTCCAAATGCAAAGCGGCACGAGCGGCATCAACACCGTGCGCATTTATTCACCCGCCAAACAAGCGGTCGAACAGGATCCCGACGGCGAATTCATCCGCCGCTGGGTGCCGGAGCTGCACGCCGTTCCCGTCTCGTGGCTCTCCCGCCCCGAGCAAATGCCCGCCGAACTGCAAGACAGCTCCGGCTGCCGCATCGGTCGCGATTACCCCGCACCGATCGTCGAGCATGCCGCGGCCGTGAAAGAAGCCCGCGAACGCATCGCCTCGATCCGTCGGCGGAGCGGGACACGGACCGAAGCACAGGCCGTTTTTGTCCGTCACGGCAGCCGGAAAAAATCAGCCGTGCCGGCCAAGCGTCGTGATCGAGAGAACCGGCAGCCGACCCTGCCCGGGTTGGTCGAAGCCATCGAAGCCGCGGCCGCCGGCGAACGTGGATAGACCGGCCGGCCGAACACCGATGCGGCTGACTTGGTCATGACGGACGTTATGCAAGCGATGGAATCCTTCCCCTCGAGCCGGCAGGCCGCGTTGCAGCGGCTCGAGGCGTTTGTCCAAACCGGCGCGGCGGATTACGGGCGCACGCGAAATTTCGTGCAGGCCGGACACGGCAACGTCTCGCGACTCTCGGCCGCTTTGCGCCACCGCTTGGTCTCCGAGGAAGAAGTTCTGACCGCCGTGCTGGCCGGGCACCGGTTTCCCGCGGTCGAGAAATTCGTGCAGGAGGTCGTCTGGCGCACTTATTGGAAAGGATGGTTGGAGCAACGGCCCGGCGTGTGGACGGACTATGTTGCCCTCGCGGCCAACCCGGCGGACGAAGTGCCGGCGGATGCAGCCATGCGCGTCTTCACCGACGAACTGCAATCCGGCGGCTACCTGCATAACCACGCCCGCATGTGGTGGGCCGCGTGGTGGTGCCACCAGCAAGGCCTGCCCTGGGCCACCGGGGCACGATTCTTTTTCGACCACCTCCTTGATGCCGATGCCGCCAGCAACACACTGGGCTGGCGTTGGGTGGCCGGACTGCAAACGCCGGGCAAAGCCTACCTCGCCCGTCGTGACAACCTGGCGAAGTATTGGCCGGATCATGCTTCGCTCGACGCGATCGACGACAGCGTTCGCGCGCGGATTCCGGTCGAAACAGCCGATCTTTCACGCGGTGATATACCCGAATACGCGGAAACGCCGCCCGCGCTTGATCGTCCGGTGCTCCTGCTCGGCCATGCCGACGATCTATCGATCGAGAAGACCCCGCTCGGCAACTTGCGTCCGACAGCCATCGCTCTGGTCGCCCAACCCGGGGAAACCGATGGCGGGGCCAAGCGAGCCTGGCGCTCCAGAGCTTTCGATGACGCCGCCACCCGCTGGTTGCAGCACTACGGGCAAACGGTCGAGCGTTTGCCGCGTTGGGACGGAGTGGAAGCCTGGGCCACACAGGCAGGCAGCGGTCATGTCGTGATGATGGCGCCCTTCATCGGCCCCGACGCCGATGCTTGGAGGCCGGTGCGCCAAGCGCTGCGCGAGGCCGGAGTCGAAGTCACCGAATGCCGCCGCGCATGGGATCAGCGTCTCTTTCCCGCCGCCCGTGCGGGATTTTTCCCGTTCTGGCACAAGGTCAGACCGCTTGTGTCCAAACGCCTGCCCTTGGCCAAGGCCGTTGATTGAAGAACCGCCTCGTTACGGCTCGCTCCGCTCGGCTCCTTCTTGTCTGCCTCCTGGCCACTGTCTCCGGCCGACTTTCCAACCTCCGCACTTTCCCACCTCCGGTCTTTTCATCTCTGCGCCTCCCAGTCTCTCCATCTCTCGTCTGCCTCCGACCGCGTCACCCGCAAAAGCAATTTCTTATCCACCCCGGAAGGGCATACTTCGTCTTATGAAATCGGATCAGGATCTCTACAAGCGGCTGCGCGATCTGCCGAAGGGGCAGCTCTGGAAATCCGAGGTGCCGCGATTCGATGCCGCCTCCCCGCGCGAACGAATGCGGGGAGTGGCCCTGATCCGGGCGCTTGGCACAGTTTTTTCACGATTCGGGACGAGCGAGGAAAAGGCGGCGGTGCGCGCGTGGCTCACGGCGCTGCTCAAAGATCCGCAGGAAAAGATCCGGCGCTACGCCATGGCGGCACTGCCGAAGATGGGCGGGGATGAAGGTGCGGAGGCGCAGATGTTGAGTCTGCTCAAGGAGAACGGCGGCGAGAGGGAAAAGCGCCATCTGGGTCGTGCGCTCGAGAAGATCGGGGGAAGCGCGACACTCTCGTTCATGGCGCAAGGGGAATCGCTCCCGGAACTCACGCAGCAAAAGGTGCAAGCCGCCATCGCGCGGCGCGAAAACCCCGGCACGGTGGCCCTCGACGCCCTGCTCCCGGGCAAACCCGGCATGCAGATCAACCTCCGCTGCCGACGCGGCTTGGAAAAGATCGCCGGCGAGGAGGCCGAAGAGCAACTCGATCCGGGCATTTTCCGTCTCCGACAGGTCCGTCCGGGATGTGTGACGCTGGCTCCGCTGAGGCCGTTTTCCTTGGCGATGCTCTATGAGTTGCGCTGCTTTGCCACCGTGGGCATCCGCATCGGTCTGATCGGGAACAGCTCTGGTTCCGCATGGGAGGATGCCCTCGCTCGCTGCATCGCTTCCCCGACGGCGCGGAAGATCATGCGGGCGGCGACCGATGGAGCGCCCCGTTACCGCTTGGATTTCCCGGCGCGCGGTCATCAGCGGGCGGCCATCCGCCACGTCGTGGAGCAAGCCCACGCCCTCGCGCCCGATCTTCTCAACGATGCACGCCAAGCTCCGTGGTCGGTCGATGTTATCCCGGTCGGCAGCGGACCAAGAAAACAGAGGGACGCCATCGTCGAACTGCGCCCTCGTCTCTACCCCGATCCGCGCCTCGGGTATCGTCAGGATGACATACCCGCGGCCTCGCACCCGCCCTTGGCCGCCTGCATGGCGCGTTTGGCGGCGCAAGCCAGCCCCGACAGCGAGGAACCCCGGCAGATGGTTTGGGATCCTTTTTGCGGCTCGGGACTGGAACTGATCGAGCGCTCGATGCTCGGCGGTGTCCTGGCCGTGCAGGGCACCGATCTCGATCCGGCAGCGATCGCGATCGCCCGCGCCAACTTCGAAGCAGCCGGCCTGGAGAATGTTTCCGGGATGTTCACGCCCTGCGATTTCCGCGACGCGGAAAAAGCGGCAGGCATCGCCCCGGAAAGCATCACGCTGGTCATGACCAATCCTCCCCTCGGCCGACGCATCCGGGTGAAAGACATGCGCGGACTCATCGCCGACCTCCTTCACGCCGCAACCAACGCACTCGAGCCGGGAGGCCTGCTCATTTTCACCAATCCGCTGCGCGATGGACCAAGCTCGCCCTCGCTCAAGTTGGAATACCGCCAAGCGGTCGATCTGGGCGGATTCGACTGCCAGCTCGAGATGTATCGAAAGCATGTCGCGCGGAAGGACGGAAGGATCAGCTAAGCCGCGAGGCAACACCGTCTGAAACGGACAAGCTCCAAGCCGAGGCGCGGCATCCGCGTCGTCAAGCTGACGGACTTTGAAAACGTCGTCCTCCCTCTGATTGAGGTTAAGTGACTAGTGATACCAATCCGCAAAAGGACTTGGACTCACGAATGACGACCGACGGGTAGGGACAAGCGGCCCGCGTGTCCCTACCTTAAGAGGTAAAGTCCACCACCTTTTCGGAGTTGGTATTACGTTTCTCCGCAAACCGGATTCCGCCTCCGGCTCCGCGCTTCGAGCCGTCGTAAACCTTGCGACGGTGGCCGATCGGCAAGACAAGCGCGGTCACTTTTCCGTCATCGATACGTTAGACGATCCTGTATCAGTTGATCGCAGTAGCGACTTATCCACGCTTCGCTCCGGTTATCCCCGACGCGAACTCGGTAGCGCGATCGAAGAGGCAGCCATACCGCCGGCGTGCGGACTTTGCATCCGTTTTTCGACCACGGCGAAGCGCCGTGCTTCAGGAGAGCGACGGCAGGTAGCGGTAGGGTTGGTCGATATGGGGCTGGTGCCAGGTGTCGTCCGCCTCATCGCCTTCGCCGCAGGGTTGGTCGGGCATGACCATGACAAGCACGCGGTGTTTGCGGTCGAAGTGCGCGGGCCGGGCCAACCGGACGGCTCCCTTCTCGTCGATCTCCGCTTCGAGAGTTTGGATCATGGGGAAAAGCTAGGCGTGAAGTGGTTGGTGTCAAATGGGAGGCAGGTTTTACCGCGGGGCGAGATAGACGGTGCTGGAGGATTCTTCCCCGAGCAAGGGGTTGGGAAAGCGGACGGTTTCGGCGCGGGCGGCGGGGAATACTTCCCGCAGGGATTGGAGGAATCGTTCGTCGGGCGGACCATCGGACCACATGGCGAAGATGCCGCCGGGGTGGATTTGGCCGGCAAGGAGGCGGAGTCCGTCGGGGCGGTAGAAAGCGGCATTGGTTTCGTCGAGGAGATTGCCCGGGGAATGGTCGATATCGAGCAGCACGGCATGCCATTTCGCGCCGGGCGTGGCCGGATCAAAACCGATGAGAGGATCCGCAGCCCGCGCGAAAAAATCCTCATGCAGGAAGCGGCATCGCGGGTCGGCGGTGAGAATCGGTCCGAGCGGCACCAGGCCGCGGCGGTGCCACGCGATGACGGGGGCAAGAAATTCCACCACGGCGAGCGAGCGCACGGCGGGATATTCGAGCGCGGCTTGCGCGGTGTAGCCGAGGCCGAGTCCGCCGACCACGACATCGAGCGGGCCTTCGCGTCCGGTCAGGGCGAGATCGGCGAGGGCGATTTCGACCGCGGTGAACAAACTCGACATGAGGAATCCGCCGCCAAGCGTGATCTCGTAGACTTCGGTGTCTTCCAAGGAAGCGACGGTCCGGCGCCGCAGCGCGAGATCACCGAGAGGCGTGGGCTGGAAATCGATTTCCTCGAAAAAGGCGCGCTTGGGTTTGTTGGTGATCATGGGGTTTCGACGCTACATTTCAAGGCAGTGCCGGCTTTTGCGCCGACGGTGGAACGGAAATGGCCGAGGCGGATACTTGGGAAAGATCGAGGCCGAGAAGTTTGGCCGCCGCGGTGCGGTAGGATTCCAGTTGACCGTGGTATTTCGCGTCAAGACCGGGGCCGGCGTGTTCGGTTTTGAAATCGTAAATCCCCGCTTCGACCGGCCGACCATCTTTCAGCGTGACGATCACGCGGTCGAAAGTTCCGCTGTGGATTTCGCCGTCGATTTCCACGTCATAAGCGCGCTCGCGCCAGAGGAGAAACTCGCCTGCGGGGCGGGTAAAGACTTTGATCGCATCCGGCATGGCGAGAAAGTGGCTCACGGTTCGGGCGGCGGAATTGTCACCGGGAATTTGCGGCGGCGCACCATCGAACCATTCGATCGCGGCAAGGAGACGATGCACTTCGGTGCCGAGTTCCCGGGCTTCGCGGTTGATGATGATGGATTCGAGGCTTCGGGGTTTGCGGCGGGAAGGAGAAGTCGAAGGGGTGTGACGAGTGGCAAGTGGAGAGTGAGGAGTGAGGGAAGAACGAAGATCGGAGACCGTCGGCCCGGTCTTGGGGTATTCGTTGAACCACTTCGGATTGCCGACTTGGCGGTGGTCGCCGTCGCCGGGAAAAGTGTTTTCCAGCCATTTGCCGGCGTGCTTCACGTTGCGTCCGGCGGCAGTGACGCAGTAGAGCGCTTTTTTGGCCCGGGTCATGGCCACGTAGAGAACGCAGAGGGATTCGTAGGATTGCCGGGCGCGGATTTCTTCCCGGGCGGATTTGAGGACGGGGTCGGCTTCGCAGAATTCCTTGCGCGGCAGGGCGAGTCCCCACTGGACGGTGCCTTGCCCGTCGCGATGGAGGGAAATGCGGGCATCGTCGCGGAATTCACTCATCGCCTTGCCGCCCAGTTCGGGAAGGATGACGACATCGACGCCGAGGCCCTTGGCTTGGTGGACGGTCATGACGCGGATCGCGCCCGGTGTTTCGTTTTCCTCGAGGGTGCGGTGATCGATGGCACGGACGAGACCGGCCCAGTCCCCTGCCCCGCCGCGGGTCGCATCGAAAGCGCTGACTGTGGCGGCAAAGGCGTCGAGTTCGTGCGGCGTGATGATTCCGGCGGTGACGGCATTTTGGATCCATCCGCGAACCACGGAAGCAAACCCGGCGCCCGCACCGAGGCGGGCGGCGGCGGTGAAAGAGGCGAGATCGGGTCCGATCACATGCCGCCACGGCGAGGCCAGGGCATGGCCGCGGGAAACGAGATCCGCCGGCGAGGCGATGAAACGGATGAGCGAAAGCAAGGCGGTGCCGGCCGGGGTGGCGAGGCAGGGATTCACTTTGCCCTCGGCCGCCGCGGGGATACCGGCTTTTTTCAAGATGCCGACATAACGGGCCAGCTCGTCATTGGTGCGGACGAGTATAGCGCAATCGAGTCCGCGGGCCAGCGGTTCGACTTCGCGGAGAATACGCAGGACCTGGCCGGACAGGGCATCGTCCGAAGATTCATCGTCCGCAGGGCGGACCACATCAAGGCAGGCGTAACCCTCGGGGGCGTCCGGGCGGGCGTGGTGGTCGACCCAGGCCCGGGTCCACGCGCGAACCGTCGGCTCGGAAAAGCGGAAGTCGCCGGCGTGACGATCGAGCGTTTCCGGATTGAGGACGTTTTCCACCGTGCGGACGACGGCCTGCGAGGAGCGGTGGGAAACTTCCAGTTCTTCTTTTTGGACCACGTCGCTTTGGCCGTGGTTGTAGCGGGACTGGATTTCCCAAAAGAGGCGCGCATCGCCGCCGCGCCATCCGTAGATGGCCTGCTTGGTGTCGCCGACATAGAAAAAAGTGCGGGCCCCGGAGGTGTCCTGGATGATTTCGTCGGCGAGCGAATCAAGGATACGCCACTGGATGCGGCTGGTGTCCTGGAATTCATCAAGAAGCCAGTGGTCATGACGTCCGTCGAGACGGTAATCGAGATCGCGCCGCCAGGGATCCTGCGCGCTCCGGGCGAGGAAGAGGGCCACATCGGCAAAGGTGAGAGCACCGGTTTCACGCGCGGTGGTGTCATAGACGGACTCGTAATGCGCAAGCAGGGTGTGGAGGGCGCGGGAGGATTCGAGCTTGGCTTGGATTTCAAGTTTGATCAAAGACCGGCGGAGACTCCCGCGCAGTTCGGGGAGACGTCCGCGAAGGTAAAGCCGGTCTTCGGCTTTGCCGCCGACGGGAACGTAAGGTTCGCCGGTTTTTGCATCTTCGCTATGGCCGGCGAGTTTTTCGGCGAGAAATTTTTCCAGCTTGTCATCCATGCGTCGCGGCGGACGGTGGGCGAGCGCGAGATCGAACCATTCGTTCCACTGGGCTTTTGCTTTGGTCCCGAGGTCGGGATGTGTGGCGGCGATTTCCTCGCGCAAGGCGCGGACAGCATCCTCGACCGAACTGGCGGTGAGGATGCCATCGTGGCCGGGCCAGATGCGGTCCGCGTCCCCCCAGGCGATATCGCGCGGCGTATCGAGGTAGTTTTGCTGGAGGCCGGCGGCGGCGGATTCGATGGTGCCGAGGACGGAGCGATCGGAACGGTTGCGACTTTCCTGCCGCAGCAACTCCACCAGCTGGTCGAGTCCGCTTTTGGTGCCGGCGGCCGAAGCGAAGAGACGCTCGAGAGCGAGACGGCGGTGTTCTTCGATGCCGGCCTCGTCGAGCAATCGGAATTCGCGGCCGAGTCCGAGTTCGAACGGAAAAGCACGCACGATGCGTCCGAAAAATCCGTCCATCGTGCCCATGGAAAGCCGCGGGAGCGCGGCGGTGAGTTGCCGGAGCCAGGCGCGGCATTGCTCGGCGGTGAGGCCCGGTTCGCCGAGTTCGCCCCGCAAACGGTCGAGCTCGTCCGTGTTGTCCGCGGCCCCGGCGAGACGTCCGAAAAGTTTCTGCAAGAACTCGGCGGCCGCTTTGCGGGTGAAGGTGAGGGCGAGGATGCGATCGGGGGCTTCGCCGCGGGCAAGAAGTTCCAGACAGCGGGTGACGAGCCGGTAGGTTTTGCCGCTGCCGGCATTGGCCACGATGAGGAGGACACGGGCAAGGTCTTTCACGGACGCCCCTCCAGACGGGTAATGGTGGCTTGATCGAAAATTCGCCGCGGGTCTTCCCCGCCGAACCATCCGGAAAAGTTGTCATATTTCACTTTCTCAGCCGGCGGCCAGAAATTGCCGCGGGCCACGCGCTCGGCGATGGCGGTGGCGCAGATCTCAGCCACGCCTTGGGTCGTTTCGTCGAGGTCGAGCAGAGTGATCCGGGTATCGTCGGGATCGCCGGGCAAAAGAATGTAGCCGGTGGCGACTCCCTTCCCGGCGTGCTTCGGCCAGATCTTAGCGGCGAGACGGCGGTAGAGCGGAAGTTGCAGATCGGTCCATGATTTCTCGACCGGGCGATCGCGACTGTCGGCGCGCGTGATGGCGGCTTCGGGCAGATCGTTGTCCTCGCGCGGCGGACCGAAGTGCGTGTCTTCCGGGGTTTGGGTTTTGGCGAAGGTCTTGTAGTCGAGAACGCGCAGACCGAGGTCCTCATGGGTCTCGACACGGTCCATCGTGCCGGTGAGGGCGAGCGGCCCGATGGTGAAGCCGTCGTCTTTTTTCACCGCGTATTCACTCTCGATGAGATGCCAACCGGCGCGGCGCTCGGCAGCCTGCACGGCGGCGAGGTGGCGGAGGCGCACGCGCATGGATTCAGTTTGCACGAGGACCACGGGCGCGGGGTGGCGCCCGTAATGGCGGGCGACGACACGATCGAGTTCCTTTCCGAGGTAGGTGGCGATCAGTTGCTCATCCGTGCTGTCATGCGGTCCGTCCTTGTGCAAATTCTCGAGCACGCGGTGGAGGAGTGTTCCGTAATCGGACGCCCCGATTTCGCGCTGGTCGGGATCGAAGGGCTGTAATTTTTCAATCTGCGAGAGATAAAAGCGCAGCGGGCATTCGAGGTAGTGTTTGAAACCGGTGACCCGGATGGTGGTGACGGGGCCCGGTTTTCCGAGATGCAACAGCCACGCGGGTGACGGGTGATGGATGCGCGGGCGCGCGGGTGACGGTTGGAAAATCCTTGTGACGCGGCCGGGCAGTTCGCCGTCCGGACAACCGAAGAGGAGACGCGAAGGACGGTTGGGCTCGCCTTCGGGTCGGAAGCGGCTGAATCCGAGGCGGAGGCGGTCGGGTCCGTGGGAACGGATGAGGCAAGAGAGAAGGTAAGCATCGCGCGCGTAGCGCGTAGCCTGCGAGGCAAGGCCGAGTTTGGCGCGGACGGCATCAGGCAGGAAGGCGTCCTCGCTCACCCCCGAGGGCAAGGCGCCTTCGCGGCAACCGGCGAGGCAGAGAACCGGTGCACCGGCCCACGGAGCTTCGAGCCAGCCGAGAATTTCCACGGCGTTTTCCGTCGCGGGGGTGAAGAGACGGCGGTCTTCGATTTGACGTTGGTGCAGGGCTTGTTGCCAGTCGGGAGGAAGATCACGGAGCAAGGGGGAGTCATCAGTCCCGTCGAGCGCTTCGACCAAAGATTCGAGGGCGGAGGCCGTGGATGGTTCGTCGTCTTCAACATCCTTGTAGAGCGCGGCGAGCAGTTCGCGTCCTTGGAGATTCCGTGCGGTGAAAGCGTCGAGGAGGGTGATGAATCGGCGGAGTTGCGCAACATCCTTGTGCTCGGATGACTGGTTGGCATCCGCCCACGCGCGCGCGGCCTCGAGTGACGAACAAAGTTTTTCCGCGAGCAAACGGTCACAAGCGGCGGCGGCTTCGTTCGCCCCGAGGTCGGATCCGGCCAGGAGAAGTCCGGTAAAGACGGGTAATTGGAGCAAGGGACGCAAGGTGCGCAGGTGTTGATGGCGCAGGAAATCCTCCCATGCGGCAAGAATGGTGGCGGCTTCCGTTTGCGCGAGTGATCGGCCTTCGGGCCGGTAGGGCACCGCGCCGCGGCGCGCCAATTCGGCTTCGAGTGCATCGGTCGACTCGGGTGCGGCGGAGACGAGGGCAAAGCCTTCTTGTCCGTGCCGCGCGGCAAAATCGACAAGCGCCGCGGCTTCCCCGGCGGCATCGTTTTCCGTGACGAGCAAACCCCCGGGCACTTGCACCGGATGGGTGGCCCACCATTCCGGATCGGGCCGTCCCCAGGAATCAAGGCGGGCCCCGTTGTCCGCCGCGGCCGCGCAAAGGATTTCCACGGCGACACCTTGATCTTGCGCGGCGCCGAGCCAACCGGTGGTGATAACCGGGAGGTCGGGGACGGCGGCGACCACAATACGGCGAAGATGCGGGGCAAGCGTCGGGTTGGCCGATTGCGGCAAGCGCAGCGCGTCGGGATCGGCCCGGCCGCTGCGTTCGAGGATTTGCCGATACGTGGTGTGAAGTTTCCCGAATTCCCGCCAACGCGAGGCGTCTTGCGGACAAATTTCGGCCAGACGCTCGTCGGACGGCAGAAGTCCGCCTTCGGCCAAAGTGTCACACACCGCCGCGAGGCGGCCGGCCACTCCGATCCAATCCTCCGGAGCGGAGAGTTTCACTGCCGGGGGAACCAGCGCGGCAAATTTCGGGCGGGGGGTTTCGCGGAGCACGTGCACCCAGGCGGCGAGGCGCTCGAGCGGCGAGGCTGTGACGGCACCGTCCGGGACGAGAACTTCCATCGGCAGCCGGAACGCGGGGGAAAGGACGCCGCCCGATTGGCGGGCCAGTTCCGCGCGGAGCGCCCGCGCGGCCCCCGTGGTGGAAACAATGACCAGGGTATCCGACAGATCGACCGGCCGCCCTTGCCGTCCGGCCAACAACCGTGCCGCCACCTGCGCGGCCAAAGGTTGCGGAGCGTCGAGAAAAACGGGCACTTTCAAGCCGGCGAGTGTGGCAGAGTGAGGCCGGTCAGACGAGCAGGGATTGTGTCATAGGCGGACCAAACCATCTTCCCGCCCGAGGGTGACGGCGTAGTCTGTCCCGGGTCTTTCAGGGCGAGAGGGTGACGCGGAGCCGGAAGAATCTCTTTGCTCCGGGCGCCGGTGACTCCTCGCGGAGCACGGATTGCTCGATTCCCGGTTGGGTGGGTCCCACGGAATCCCCGGTGGCGGCGACGGGCAACATCGACGCGGCATCGGGTTCGTTTCCGGCCAGGAGGACGTAGTTCAGGTCGAGTGCGTGGGTGGGACGGTGGTAACGCAGGCCGGCGCGCGTGTTCCCGTCCGAGGTGACCGGCGACCAATCCACGCCATCCGCATCGACCACGCGCGGGTTCCGGCCGAGCGCGTATTCCATCCAGTTGGGCCGTCCGTCCTGATCAGGATCGGCCTCCGGACCGGAAATGGCGGGATCATCCCGCTCGGCGGAAGTGAAATGAAAGTTGTCCCATCCCCGGTATGACTGGGCCAGAGCGGCATCGCCGGTGCCGGGGCTGCCGGTTGGAGCCAGGCTGGTGCCCCATGACATGGACGAGGAAAAACGGTCCGGCGGTGTCTGCAGGTCACGCAGCACCAGCGAGTGCCCGCTGCCGTCGGTCGCCGGATACCATCCGTCCTTGTATTCGAAATCGAGCACCACCTCGCCGGAAGGGTCGGTGATCTCGAGACGTTCGCCCGCGTTGTCGAGTTGTCCCTCGTAGGGACCGAGGACGGTGGTGGTGACCGAAGGATAACGCAAGGCGAAGGCGGCGGGATTTTTCGCGAGGATGAGGCGGGCTCCGGGGGCGAGGGTTTGGGGCGGGAAGGTGTAGGTCAGTCCGGCGGTGAAAGCCGATCCGGTCAGATCCAGTTCCGCCTCTCCCGTGTTGACGAACTCAAGATACTCGAACTCGTTGTCGGTCACACCGGGCAGGGCCAGGGTTTCCGCCGGGCGGGGATCGGCGGGATGGTATTGAATCTCCGAGATGCGCAGGAAGCGTTGGGCCGGTGTGGGGGCGGCTGCGTAAGTGAACGAGTGGACGAGCAAGCCGCGTGGGTCGCGCAATTCGACCGTCTCGCCGCGCGCCGAAAGTTGTCCGGAGTATCCGCCCTGCACGAATCGTCTTTGGCCGCCCCCCGGGCCGGCAGGCCGCGCCCGGAAAGCGCGGGCGTCTTTGGCCACGTGGAGCAAGCCGCGGTAATCGGCCGCCGCGGTGCCGGGGCCGGATGGAATCACCGTGCCGCCGACGAAAACATGATCGACGGCTCCGGCCAGTCTCCATCCCGAGAGGTCCACCGCCTGGCTGCCGGGATTGCGCAGGACGAGAAACTCGTGCGACTGGTTCATCGCGGCGTTGATGCTGTTCGGGTTGGCTTCCACGGAGTCGACGAGCACGAGGCCCGGCAGGTTGATCTGCGGGTGGTCGGGGATGGGGGTGGAGTTGCCGGCGTTCGGGCTCAGGCGGGGCCGGAAAAAGAGCGGGCGGCCGGGGCCGGTATTGAAGAGGAAAGTCCGGCGCGGGCCGAGGTAGTTGGCGATGACGCGTTCGACTTCCTCGCGCGGACGGTTCGGGAAGAAGTTCGGGTCGAAGCCCCACTTGGCGGCGTCGAGGTCGCCGTCGGTCCAGGTCGAGACCGCCGGATCCGGGTCAATGGCGGCGGCGATCTCGCGGAGCCTTGTCTCGATGAAACCTCCGGTCGTCCCGGGGGGTTGCAGTATCTCGTCCATCAGCGTGCGCAACCGGCGGGTGAACATTTCCCGCAGTTCCTCGGATTCGTAGACGAGGCTGTAGAGCGCATGGTCCTGCGACTGCGTTTCGGTGAGCCCGTTGGTCGGGACGAGCGCGTCGTTGAAATATGCTTTGTCCCATGTCCAGTTGCGACCGTGCGAGAGGTCCACATCCCAAATCACCGGCTGCCATTCGCCGCTGCCCTCGGTATCCCGGTAAAGATAAAAGTTTTTCGCCCCGTGGTCCCGGTCGCTGTTGATGTTCCGGACGGCCAGGTAGTTGATGGTGGCGGCAATATCAATATTGTCATAGCCGAAAGTCCGGCGCGGCCCGAGCCCGCCGGGGGTGTTGAGCCCGGCCACGAAGGCCGCGAGGTCCGTGTTCGGTTCCTCTTTGCGCGTTTTCTTTTCCGCGCTGGAAATCATGTCTTCCGCGTAGATCTTATAAAGGGCGCCGAGCGGATCGAGCCCGTTACGTTCGAGAAAGCGGTCGTCGCCGTCTTCCATGATATCCATGACCCCGTGGAAACCGCCATTGAGTTGGACGCGCACGGGATAGGCGAAATGCCAGGCGGCGCCCGCCATCATGCCGATTTCATGACTCAGGGTGTTGCGGGCTTTCGTCTTGTCCGCGTAATTGGTCACCAGCTTGAGGTCCTTGACCCGGCCTTCACCTTCTCTCCAGAGGAAACGGTGATTGTCGTTCGAGTCGAAATTGTAGCCCTTTTTCGGAAAGTTCATGCTCGATTGCCCGCGCAGCTCGTGCCCGGTATTGTCATAAAAATTCCCGAGATAATAAAAGCTGGCCCGGAAGGCGGTGTCGGCGGGGCCGTTGGCATTGGTATTGGCGACGAACCAATGGAGAACGGGCAGCCGGCTGGTGTCGGTCGAAGGCGTGAGGGCCACCGTCCCGAAATACCGCGGCGAGTCGAGCGGGTCGTGGAACGAGGGAAGCTGGGTCAGACGCGAGGCGGCATCCACCGCCTCGAACCTCCAGCGCAGCATCTGGCCGGCGCCGACGGTGCCGGTGGGAACGAAAGCCGAGTAGACACCGTCGCCGGCGATACTGTCCGGTGTCTCGCCCCGGTCGTTCATCTTCACCGCAGCTCCCTCGGCGGCGAACATGAGGCGGGGAATGACCCTGACGTCGGTGATGTTGTCGCGTGTTTTCATCACCTTGACGGTCACGAGGAGCGGCGGGCTGGCGGCGGTTCCGGTGGGCCGCGGGACATCGGGGTCCTCCGGGGTGGCGTGGTAAAGCAGGGGGCCCGCGGAAGTTACCGAGTTTGCGGTGCCGGGGGTGGGAGGATTGAGATATCCCGCTGTCGCGAGGTCCGGACGGACGCTCGTCACGACAACCTCGGGCAGGATGAGGAAGTCGCTGCTACCGGCGGTGGCGTTGAGTCCCTGGATGGCCAGCACGTTCGCACCCTCGTTGAGCAGCGCCGTGGGGAAAGCGATTTCCGTCCACGACTCGACGATGGTTTCGTCCAGGGCGACGGTGGATCTCGAGTTGTGGACCGGGGTTCCGGTGAAGTTCGCGCGCGCGATTTCGACACCATTAATCCACGCGACAAAACCGTCCTCGTAGCGGATGCGCAACTTCGCGGTGGTCAGCGAAGAGGTGCCGGCGAGGGTGAAGGTCCGGCGGAAGAGCAACGAGGTATTCACATTCCTCAGGGCGCTCTGGCAATTTCCGTCCGGGTTCCCGCCGACAAAGTTGAGAAGACCGCCGTTCGCATCGTAACCGATGCCGGTTTGTCCGGCCCGCCATGAGGAATCGTCGAACGACGGACTGACATTCCATCCGCCCGGTCGTCCGGTGCCCACTTGTCCGGCGGCATAATCATGGCCGTTGTAAGCCGTCTCGCCGGCGGGCGTGTCGGGCAACACGCGGTAGAGGGCGGTGGTGCCGGCGGCCACGGGAGTGGCGGTGATCGGGGAGATATTCCGGCCGTAGGAAATATCGGGCAACTGCGGCGGAAAGCCGGTTCCGGTGTCCCGGTATTCGTCCACCAGCACGGGTTGGCCGGTGGTGGCATCGGGACGGTAAAGGCCGAGGTATTCCCCTCCTCTGGACAAGGCAAAATTGGTGTGAAGCGGCGCATCCGGTCTCCGTCGGTCCTTGCTGGAGGCCCAAATGAGGAGGTAGCTGTCCGGAGGCAGCACCACGGCCGGGAATCTCCACTTCGCGGGCTGACTCCGGTTGTCGGTGATCCACCAGCCTTCGAGGTTCACCGGGGTGGGTCCGCCGTTGTGGATTTCGATCCAATCGGAACGGTCGCCGTTTTCATCCCTCAAGCCGTCGGCATTATCGGCCAGAAATTCACTGATCCTGACCAAGGCAACCGCCTGCTCGAGGCCGAGCAGGGCGAGCATGGAAAGCAGGAGCAGCGTGAAGCGCATGAGGTTCCGGGGGTGGACCGAGGTGACCACCCGGGCCGGCGGCGGAAACACCTGTCATTCCACTATCCGACAGCTTGTTCCCCTGAACAAGTGCTTTCCCGAAATCTAAGATCCGGTCTGTGCACCCGACCAGGGGCCCGCGGACTTCAGTCGCCTTTCATCGAGCGGATGATGAGGGCAAGTATGACAATGGTGGGCAGGCCGAGCCAGATGGCTGGCAGGACCATGTTGCCCGCGCGGGCGCTGGGGGAGTAGCGGACGGTGACAGGTTTGTCGGCCGGTTTGCCGGGAAGCGGGGCGCGGGGCGGAAAACCCGGCCGCAGCGGGCGGGGCTGCATTTCGGGGCGCGGCAGGAACTCGACGGCGGAAAAAGACCAGGCACCGGCGGGGGCCATCAGGCACACGAGACAGAGGATCAGGCGCCAGCGGGAGTGGAGACGAGGTGTCACGGGGGTCATGTAAGGAAAGTCAGTGCCGCGTTGTTTGTTTGTTGCTTTGGCGGGGGGAAGGAGCGGGTAGGACCATCACGCCGGTTTGATCCTTGGCGCGGGCGGATCCGTTCGCCCTGGTGAGGTAACCGCTGCCGAATTTCGAAGTGGTCGTGCCCGCGCCGCTGCTGCTCCGGTTGATCGTGCCGCTGCCGAAGCGCTGCGACGTTGTGGTGGTGCCGTCCGACGAGCGGCTGATCGTGCCCGAACCGAAACGACGGGTGGTGACTTGTTGTCCTTGGCCGCGGGTGACGGCCCCGTCCCCGAAACGCGTCGTGGTGTAAGTCTTTCCGTCCGACGAGCGAGTGATCCACCCGTTGCCGAACTTGGAAGTCCGGTAGCTGGTGCCGTCGGAAGAACGTGTCAGGTAGCCATTCCCGAATCTCGTTGTTGTGGCGTTTCCTTTGACCTCCGGGATGACGACCGGCGGATCGGCGCGATCCCGGGCGAGCGCGCCGGCCCCAAAGAGGAGGACGGTCGCCAAGGCCGGGAGAAGAGCCTTTCGCACAGCTGAAGAGGAAACCGGAACGGGACCGGATGGCAAGGGCGGAATAGGGTGTGTGCCGGGGGCGGACGGGGGCATGTCATAGTTGTTGCCTTGCCCAGCGCCATGGGTCAGAATGACTTTCTCATCATGAAGAACAAACTTGTCGAACTGCCGGACCGCAAATACGGGGCGAACCATCACATTTGGGACAACAACGGCACTTGGTGGTGTCATTTGAGCCTGGAACGCCGGAGTGGCCCGGCCAAGCGGATCCGTTTTTCCCTGCGCACGAACAATGTGCGCGAGGCGCGCAAGCGCCGAGATTTGATCATGGGCGCCAACGAGGCCAAGGCCAAGGCGTTGATCAAATCCTGGAAGTAAAGGCGTCCGGTTGACGGATTTTTTCACCGCAGAGGCCGCGGGGAGCGCTGAGAAAACGGATGTTGTGTCCGTCCGGCTAATTTTTGCCGAAGGTCGATGCGTATTCCGGCGGCGCGGAGAATCTGTGCGGTCTACTCGGTGACAATACGATAGTAGGCGCCGCGAGCCGGTGCGTTGGTGTCGGTGAATGCGCCGGTGGTGTTATTGGACGCGATGGTTGTCCATGGCTCGCCAGCCAGATCGGCGGTGCGTTCGACGCGGACGGGGGTGTTGGCGGACAGCGCGGTCCAACGGAGTTCGGTCATGTCGGCGGTGCGGGTGATGTTGGTGATGGCGAAGGGTGCCACGCGCACCGAGTTGATGAGGACGAGGTTTTGGGTGCTGAGGGAATCGGCCAGAAGCGGCAGTTCCCCGAAGGCGGCGCCGAGAGCTTGGCTCGCGTTGTAAACGGTGACCTGACCGATGGCATCGACCACGGACATACCGGTTCCGATGACGCGTCCGAAGACCGCGTAGTTGAAATCCAACCCCGGATTGCTTTGCACGTTGAAATACCACTGGCTGGTGGCCGAGTTCGGTTCGCCGGTGCGAGCCATAGCCAAGGTGCCCCGCGCGTTGGCCACGCCGGCCTCCAAAGGAATCGGCGGATCGGTCGCCACCGACTCGATCGTGTTCCCGACGAGCTCGAATCCCCCACCCTGCACTATCTGGATGCCCGTCGGGTCATAGGTCGTGCTGCGATGGATGATGGTGCTGTCATAGGCCCCCCGGTTGGCGTAAGCGGAAAAGTTGGTCACGGAATTCGGCGTGGCGGACGGATCGAGCAGAACATCGAAATTACCGAGCACCGATTGGAAGCGGGCGATGGGCGGCCCGGCCGAGGCGGAAGCGGACAGAAGACCGGCAAGCAGCGGCAGAACGAGGACCGGGAGGCGGAGCATGCGGGGAAATTGCCTCTGATTGGCAGGTTGGTCAACCCGGCGGACTGGTCGGCCCGTTGCGGTTCCCCGACACAATGCCGGGGCCGCCGTGGAGCGTATTCCAGATTTCAAATTTGAAATTTCAGAGCGTCGCGGGGAGAGCGAGCAGGTTGTGAATAGGGTGTGGATGGTGTGGACAAGTTGTGTTCCACGATGTTCCTCGAAAGTTGCGGGCGTCTTGCTGCCGGTTCTTCACAGCTTTGATGCGGCGTGGAACGTGCATTGGTGCGGCGTGGAGCACGGATTGGCCGACTTGTTCACATCCTTATGATTGATGGTTTCGTTGGCTTTCGGAAATTCCCAAGCATCAGAAGGTGTGAACAACACGCGTGCCGTAGCGGGCTTTGATCGGAAATTTGAAATTGGAGATTTCAGATGGAGAAGGCGGTAGTAAAATCGGACCGATGAATTCTTTGTTTCCGCTGTTCGAACCATTGCGCGTCGGTGCGATGGAAGTGCCCAATCGTTTGTTCATGGCTCCCCTCACCCGCTGCCGGGCGGAGGCGGGGCATGTGCCGGGGGCGCTCATGGCGGAATACTACGCGCAACGCGCCACCGCGGGGTTGATCATTGCCGAGGCGACCATGGCGATGGAGGGTAATTCGGCCTTTATTTCAGAGCCGGGGATCTACGGCGCCGCTCAAGTGGCGGGTTGGAAAGCGGTGACCGAAGCGGTGCATGGTGCGGGCGGACGGATCTTTCTGCAGATTTGGCACGGGGGCCGGGCTTGTCATCCGCTGATGAATCATGGCGCGCAACCGGTGGCGCCGAGTGCGATTGCCATCACCAATGACGAAGTTCATACGCCGGAGGGGAAGAAGCCCTACGTCGTGCCGCGGGAGTTGGGCGACGACGAGTTGCCGGGGATCGTCGCGGGATTCAAGAAGGCGGCAGTGAATGCGAAGGCGGCGGGCTTCGACGGCGTGGAAGTGCACGGGGCGAACGGGTATTTGCTCGATGAATTTTTGCGCGACGGGGCGAACAAGCGGACGGGTGCTTACGGGGGTTCGTTGCCAAACCGCGCGCGTTTGTTGCTCGAGGTGATCGAGGCTGCGTCGGGCGTGTGGGGAGCGGACCGCGTGGGCGTGCGTATTTCGCCGTTGAACAGTTTCAACAGCATGAGCGACAGCGATCCGGTCGGGTTGGTGTCATGGCTCGGGGAGAAGTTGAGCGGGCTTGGTCTGGCTTATTGGCACGTGATGCGCGCGGATTTTCTCGGTGAGCAGAGCGGCGATGTGATGACCGCGGCCCGCGCGGCGTATCGGGGGGTCCTGGTCGGCAATATGGGGTATTCACCCCAGGAGGCGGCCGAAGCGATTGCCGCGAAGAAGCTCGATGCGGTGGCCTTCGGCACGCCGTTTTTGGCCAATCCGGATTTGCCGGCCCGGGTCAAGGCCGGTGCGGAGTTGAATGCGCCGGATGCGGCGACGTTTTATTCGCCGGGGCCCAAGGGGTATACGGATTATCCCGCCAAAGCGGGATAATCTGTGATGGGTTGGGTTGTCGCGCCGCTCCGGACGGATGGCCTGTTGCGGTTTGGGGACGCAAGGTCCCCGACGCCGCTTAGATGTGGATGGCGTGGCCGCGGGATTGTTCGGCGGCTTCGTGGATGGATTCGCTCAGTGTGGGATGCGCGTGGATGGTCGAGATGAGTTCCTCGTGGGTGGCTTCCATCTCGATGGCGAGTCCGAGCTCGGCGATCATTTCCGTGGCGTGGGCGCCGAGGATATGCGCACCGAGGATTTCGCCGTGGGGTTCGCTGAAGATGATTTTGACGAAGCCTTCGCTTTCGCCCACGGCGAGGGCTTTGCCGCTGGCCATGAAGGGGAATTTGCCGACTTTGTATTTGAGGCCTTTGTCTTTCGCGGCGCGTTCGGTCAGGCCGACGCTGGCCACTTGCGGTTCGCAGTAGGTGCAACCGGGGAAGACGGTGACTTTGCGCGGTGATTTTCCGGCGAACATGCCTTCGACCGCCTGGATGGCTTCGAAGCTGGCCACGTGGGCGAGCCATGGGGGTCCGATGATGTCGCCCGCGGCGAAGACGCCTTTAACCGAAGTCTCGTAACGGTCGTTGGTTTGGATCCAGCCTTTGGGATCAAGATTCACCTTGAGTCCTTCGGGCATGAGCGGGGCAACCCCGATGGCGACGAGGGCGATGGGAGCTTCGATCGTTTCGTTGGCTTTGCCGCTGACCGTGAGTTTGACCCCTTTGTGGGTCGACTCGGCTTTTTCCACTTTTGTGCCGGTGAGGAGTCGGATGCCTTGCTTGGTCAGAGATTTTTCCAAGGCAACGGAGACGTCGGTATCCTCGACCGGGAGAATGTTGGGGAGCATTTCGACCACGGTGACTTTCGTGCCGAAGGCGTTGAAGAAGTAAGCGAACTCGATACCGATGGCGCCGGCGCCGATGATGATGATTTCTTTCGGTTGCTCGGGCAGGACCATGGCTTGCTTGCTGCCGATGACGCTTTTGCCGTTGAAGGGGAAGCCGGGCATTTCGCGCGAGACGACACCGGTGGTGACGAGGATTTTCGACGCGGTGTGCGTGCTTTTCTTGCCGTCCGCATCGGTCACTTCAACCACACCGGCTTTGGGGATGGCGGCGGTTCCGCGGATGTAATCGACTTTGTTTTTCTTGAAGAGCATTTCGATGCCGCCGGCCAGTTTGTCGGCCACACCGCGGCTGCGGCTGATCACCTTGGGCCAATCGAAAGAAAGTTTGTCGAAGGTCATACCGAAGTCGCCCGCGTGCTTGGACATCAGCTGGTAAAGCTCGGCATTGCGGAGGAGCGACTTGGTCGGGATGCAGCCCCAGTTGAGGCAGGTGCCTCCGGCGCGTTCCATCTCGACGCAGGCCACCTTTTTGCCGAGTTGAGCGGCGCGGATCGCGCCGACATATCCGGCGGGTCCGCCGCCGACCACGATGAGATCGTATGCCATAGCCCGCCATCTTGGGGGATTTTCGGGTCGGATTGAAGAAGATTAAGAATGGCGGGAGTTGGCAGTTGCCAGTGGGCAGTCGTCAGCGACGACGAGAAGCAGAATTTCAGATTGGAGATTTGAGATTTCAAACAGATACAAAGAGGCATGCCGGAGCTTGCCGAGGTGGCCTTTTATTCCAAGAAGTGGGCGCCCGGTCTTGGTGAGCGGGTGACGGAAGTGGTTTGCCGCGAGCGGGCGCGGATTTACCGGACGGCGGAGGCGGCGCAAATCCGGCTAGGGTTGCGCGGGAGGCAGCTGACGGAAATCCGGACGCGGGGGAAGCAGATGATGTTTGTTTTCGGGGATGCGAGTCTGGGGCTGCATTTGGGGATGACGGGCGAGTTGCTCGTGGCGGGGCGTGCGCACGAGCCGGGAAAGCACGATCATTTGGTGATCCGGCAGGCGAAACGGTCGCTGGTCTTTCGCGATCCACGGATGTTCGGGGCGCTGAAGTTTGCGCCGGTGGCGGAGCCGGATTGGTGGAAGGAATTGCCGCCGGATGTGCTGTCGCGGGGGTTCAGCAAGGACATGGTGTTGCGTTATGCGTGTCGGCGGGCGGGTTTGCCGCTGAAGGCGTTTTTATTACAACAGGAGACGTTTCCGGGGATCGGAAATTGGATGGCGGACGAGATTCTATGGCGGTGCCGGTTTTATCCGGGACGAAAAACGGGTAGCTTGAAACGAAATGAAATCATTATGATTTGGGAGGAGACACGGAAAGTTTCGCGCACGGCCCTGCGGGTGATCGGGGAGCGTTGGGGCGACGTGCCGAAGTCATGGCTTTTTCATTATCGTTGGCGCGATGGCGGGAAGTGTCCGCGGGACGGGACGACATTGCGGCGCGAGGAGATCGGGGGGAGGACGACGGCTTGGTGTCCGAAGTGTCAGGGGAAGTGAACCACCGCGGAGCGGCCAGTTTGCAGTGTTCAATTCGGACCAGAGGGGGCCAACCGGCTATTCGACGGTGAAGCCTTCGAGTGATGCAGCGTCGCGGAGGCGTTGGTCGGCCGTAAGGAATGGGAGGTGTTGCGGTTGTTCGCGGCAGAAGATGAGAGCGGCAGCGAGTTGGAAGGCGTCGGCGGCGCGGAGCTGATGGACGCGGAGGAGGCGGATGGCACGGGCGCGGACTTCATTGGTGGGAAGAACCTCGGTCCACTGCTTGGTAATTTCGACCAGTCGCTTCCGTGCCGCATGCTCGACGTCCGCGGATAATTGGCCGTCGCGTTGACGACGAACCAGCGAGGATTCGATTTCCACGAGGGCTCCAAACCACACCACGGCCCAAGGGTCTGCATCGTATTGTGTCCGCCGCAGGTCGGAGGTTGCTTCGGTGACGAGAAGTGGAACCAAAGCCGAGCTGTCCCAAAATTTCATCGGCCTTCGCGTCGCTCTTCGAGGATCGCTTCCGTGAGGCTGGCCTTGCATTCCGGAAGCGGCAAATTGAGCACGGCGCGTGCGTTTGGCTTGCGTTTCGGTGGAATGACCAATCCTTCGGCGACGAGCGAACGGACATGCTCATCCATGAGTTCTTGCTCGAGCGGATAAACCACGGCGACGGGCTTTCGGTGGTCGGTGATGACCAGGGGTTCGCCGGCGATGACCTGTTTCAGGCGGGCGGAGAGGTTATTTTTCAAATCGGACACACTGGCCGTTTTCATATGGCTAGAATAGCCAGATTTTTAACAGAAGCAAACGAAGAGAATGAAGAGAATCTAAATTTTGAAATTGGAGATTTCAGAGGATTTGTGATCGCTCGCTGGAGGTGAGTTCGCGCCAGTGGCCAGACTCGAGATCAGGAGGCAGTTGGAATTGGCCGATGGCGACGCGGAGGAGGCGGAGGGTTGGATGGCCGACGACAGCGGTCATTTTGCGGACTTGGCGGTTGCGGCCCTCGTGCAGGGTGAGTTCGAGCCAGCTGGTCGGGATATTTTGACGGACGCGGATGGGCGGATCGCGCGGGGGAAGGTCGGGGTGGATGTGTTTGGCTTGGGCGGGAAGAGTTCTTTTTCTTTCGATGACGACACCATGGCGCAGCTTTTGCAGGGCGGGCTCGGTGATTTCGCCTTCGACTTGGGCCCAGTAGGTGCGGGGGTGGGCGTTTTTCGGGTCGAGAAGTTTGGTGTTCAGTCCGGGTTCGTCGGATAGCAGGAGCAATCCTTCGCTGTCGCGGTCGAGGCGTCCGAGCGGGTAGATGTTCTTCGGGAAGTGGAATTCGGACAGGGTGCGTTGTCCGGGGTGGTCCGGCGTGAATTGGGAGAGGACGCCGTGGGGTTTGTTCAGTGCGAGGAGCATAATGCTCCGACGGTCATATCAGTTGGCTTCGCTCCGCTCCAGCCGGTCTCGCTGCGCTCGGCTGACCGCCGCTACAAGCAGACGATGTCAGAGCAGGAGCAGCGCCGGTTTTTCGACGAGGCGGCGGAGGGCGTTCATGTATTCGGCACCGACGGCTCCGTCGACGACGCGGTGGTCGCCGCTGGCCGAGATAACCATGCGGTGGCCGATGGCGATTTGATCGTGTTCGGTCACGACGGGTTGCTTGGTGATGGCACCGATGCCGAGGATGAACGATTGCGGGGGATTGATGATGGGGAGGAAACTGTCGATGCCGTAGGCGCCGAGGCTGGAGAGGGTGATGGTTCCGCCTTGGTATTCCTCGGGTTTGAGTTTCTTGCCGCGGGCTTTGGCCGCCAGTTCTTTCATCTGCGCGCTGATTTCGCGCAGGGTGAGGGTATTGGCTTTTTTGATCACCGGGGTGATCAGTCCGTCTTCGATGGCCACGGCGACGGCGAGGTTGACGTCGGCGTATTCGATGATGGCGTCGCCGTCATAGGCGGCGTTGATCTTCGGAACTTCGGCCGCGGCGCGGGCGGCGGCGAGGAGGATGAAGTCGTTGACGGTGAGTTTTTGGGAACCGTCCTTCTCGGCCATGGCATTGAGTTCCTTGCGCAGGGCCATGAGCGGTCCACCGTCCATCGAGACGCTCAGATAAAAATGCGGGATCTGGGTTTTGCTGGCGAGGAGCCGCTCGGCGATGGTTTTGCGCATGCCGGTGAGCGCGATGGATTTTTCTTCGCCGGCGATGCCGCGGGCGGCGCGGATGGCGGGTGTTGCGGAGGTTGCAACTCCCCCACCCCCGACGGGTGCGGATTCGACGTCCTTCTTCACGATGCGTCCGGCGGGGCCGGTGCCGGCGATGGTGGCGAGATTGACCCCGCGGGCGGCGGCGATTTTGCGGGCGAGCGGAGAGGCTTTGATGCGTCCGGCGGCGGCCGGTGCGGTGGTGCGCGGTGCGGGAGTAACGGGGGTTTTGGCGGCGGTCGCGGTGGCGGCTTCGGGTCTTTCGGCGGCGGTCGCAGATTTCGCGGCAGGCGCTGCCCCGGCGGTTTCGCCGTCGGCGAGGATGAGGGCGATTTTGTCGCCGACTTTGATGATGCCGCCTTCTTTGACGTAGAGTTCGGTCAGTATACCTTCGTCGAAGGACTCCATTTCCATCGTCGCCTTGTCGGTTTCGACTTCAGCCAGGATGTCTCCTACTTCGACGTTGTCACCGGCTTTTTTGCACCATTTGACGAGGGTGCCTTCGAGCATGGTGTCGCTCAGTTTGGGCATGGTGACGAGTGGCATGGGAAGAAAGTGAAAAGTGGCGAGTGACGAGTGGAAAGTCGGCGCGGGCTGGTGCCCGCGATCAGGAGATGGCCAGGACTTTTTGGATGATGCGGTCGGCGGTGGGGAGTTGTTGGGTTTCGAGCGCGGGGCTGTAGATGGCGGGGGCGTCGAGGGAGCAGACGCGTTGCACGGGGGCGTCGAGGTCGTCGAAGGCGTGCTCCTGGATCATGGTGGCGATTTGGGAGGAGACGCCGCAGAAAGGTTTGTTTTCGTCGACGAGGACGGCGCGGTGGGTTTTGCGCACGCTGTCGAGGACGGTTTGTTCGTCAAGCGGACGGATACTTCGGAGGTCGACGACTTCGGCGGAGATGTTGAATTCCTCGTGCAGGCGGTGGGCGGCGGCGAGGCAGGTGAGCACGGCGCGTCCGTGGGCGATGAGGGAGACATCGGTGCCCTCGCGTTTGACGTCGGCCACGCCGATGGGAATGACATAGTCGCCTTCGGGCACTTCGCCTTGGTCACCGTAGAGGAGGGTGTTCTCCATGACGCAGACGGGGTCGTTGTCGCGGATGGCGGCTTTCATCAGGCCCTTGGCGTCGGCCGGGGTGGCGGGGCAGACGACTTTGAGTCCGGGTGTGTTGGCCAGGAAATTTTCCGGGGTGTGCGAATGGGTCGCGCCGACGTTGGTGCCGCCGTTGGCGGGGCCGCGGATGACGAGCGGGCAGTTGATGAGTCCGCCGGACATGTAGCGTACGCAACCGGCATTGTTGATGATTTGGTCGTAGGCGACGTAGGCGAAACTCCAGAACATGAGTTCCATGACGGGGCGCAGTCCCATCATGGCGGCCCCCACCCCGAGTCCGATGAAGCCGGCTTCGCTGATCGGGGTGTCGATGACGCGTTTGTCGCCGAAGCGTTTCCACAGGCCCTCGGTGATTTTGTAGGCACCGTTGTATTCGGCGACTTCTTCGCCCATGAGAAAGACGTTCCCGTCGCGCTCGAGTTCTTCGGCGAGGGCGTCGTTGAGGGCTTGGCGGTAGGTGATGACGGGCACGGCGGAGAGAGATTACAGATTTGAAATTTGAGATTTCAGCAAAAGAGATTTCAGACGCCTGCCTAATCGTTGAAGAAGTGGCGGCCGGTTTTGCCGGATTCGGTGCCCATGTCGACTTCGTAGTAGATGTCGTCGAAGACGGATTCCAGTTCGGGGAACGGACTGTCTTCGGCGAACTGCACGGAGGCGGCGGCTTCTTTTTTGGCGGCGTCATCGAGTTTTTTGATGACGGCTTCGTCGGCGATACCTTCCTCTTTCAAGCGGTTTTCCCAAAGGGTGATCGGGTCGTGATTTTGTTTGTAGAACTCGATCTCCTCGGGCTTGCGGTATTTCTTGGCGTTGGCGTCGGCCACGGAGTGTCCGTAGTAGCGGTAGGTGTCGATCTCGAGGATGGCGGGGCGGCATTTCTCGTGGGCGCGTTGCATGGCGTCCCAGGTTTTGGCCCGGACTTCGTAAAGGTTCTCGCCGTTGACGATGTCCCAATCCATGTCATAGCCGGTGGCGCGTTCCGCGAGGCAGGATTTGATGGCGGAGGAACGGGCCAGGCTGGTGCCCATGGAATACTGGTTGTTCTCGATGATGTAGACGACGGGGACATCCCAGAGGGCGGCGATGTTGAGGGATTCGTGAAAAACGCCCTGGTTGACCGCGCCGTCGCCGAGGTAGGTGAGGCAGCAGCCTTTGAGGCCCTTGTATTTGAGGGCGAAGGCGATGCCGAGGCCGAGAGGGGTTTGACCGGCGACGATGCCGTGTCCGCCCCAGAAATTTTTGTCCGGCGCGAAGAAGTGCATCGAGCCCCCCTTCCCTTTCGAGCAACCGGTGGCCTTGCCGAGGAGTTCGGCCATGCATTCGTTCATCGACATGCCGACGACGAGGGCGTGGCCGTGGTCGCGGTAGGCGGTGATGGCGTGGTCGTTCTCGCCCATGAGCGCGAGGGTGCCGACGGCGACGGATTCTTGTCCGATGTAAAGATGAAGGAAGCCGCCCATTTTGCCCTGCTGGTAGAGCTTGAGTGAGGCCTGCTCGAAGCGGCGGATGCGGAGCATGTCGGCGAGGAAGCCGAGTTTTTGCTCGGGGGTGAGGTCGGCGTTGATCGGGGCCTTGGCGTAGTCGACCGGGTTTTTACCGGTTTTTTTGGGCTTTTCGGCTCGGGTGACGCTCACGTTCGGGAAAATCGGGTGTGTTACGGGTTGCGGTTGGACCGTGGATGCGAACGGAGATCGGTCGCGTTCGCAGGAAGGGGAAAGAGTGGGGAAATTTGCGGGTTTTGGCAAATCGAAATGGCGGGTGCACGGCAGAGGTGGAGGCTTGAAGCCTGAGCGCTGAGAAGAGCGGAAGCGGTCGGGCGGTGTTACGGTGTTTGGCCTTTTGCGGTCCGGGGGCACAAGGCCCCCGGCGCCGCTTTTGAGCGTGGCGATTATGACATTCTTGGGCGGTCTTGCTTGCGGGGCGGGTTGGAATTAAGGTGGTGGATCGTTTCGGACGATAGGTAAGCTATTGATGGGCAATAATTTATATGCAATATACTAATGATCAACTGGTTACGCAGGCGAGAGAGGTCGCGGGGCGGGCCTATGCCCCCTACTCGCGGTTTCAGGTCGGGGCGGTGTTGGTCGGGAAAGACGGACGGATTTTTGCCGGGTGCAATGTGGAGAATATCAGCTTCGGGCTGACCATCTGTGCGGAGCGCAACGCGGTGTTTGCCGCGGTGGCGGCGGGGTGTCGGGAGTTGGCCAAGATTGTCATTGCGGCCGACACCGAGGTGCCGGCTTCGCCTTGCGGGGCTTGCCGGCAGGTCTTGGCGGAATTCAATCCGGACCTCGAGCTGGTGCTTTCGAATTTTCGGGGGTCGAGAGAGACGTTCCGCTTGTCGGAATTACTCCCCCGCCCTTGCGCCGGTATCTTGGATCGGAGCTGATTTAATTTATGGTGGGATTATTCGGAGCCTGTTGCGGTCCGCGGACGCGAGGTCCGCGGCGCCGCTCTTAGGTTCCACGTGGAACATGGCCAGCATTTACGAGTATCCGGAGACGTTTGATGTCCTTGTGCTCGGGGCCGGGCATGCGGGGGTCGAGGCGGCATTGGCCGCGGCGCGGCTGGGGGCGAGTGTGGGGATTTTGACCCAGAACCTGGATACAATCGGGCAGATGTCCTGCAACCCGGCGATCGGGGGGTTGGCGAAGGGTCACATGGTGCGGGAGATTGATGCGCTGGGTGGCGTGATGGGTCAGAATACGGATGCGACGGGGATCCAGTTCCGGATGTTGAATGCGCGGAAGGGTCCGAGTGTGCAGGCCCCGCGGGCGCAATGCGACAAGAAGGCGTATCAGTTCCGGCTGAAATGGGTGCTGGAGCACTCCCCTCGCCTGCATTTGCTGCAAGGCAATGCGGTGCGGATTTTGGTCGAGAACGATGAGGTGACGGGCGTGGAGACCAACCTTGGGTTGCGGTATCGGGCGCGGTCTGTGGTGGTGACCACGGGGACGTTTATGCGGGGGTTGATGCATGTCGGGCTGCAGAGCACGGCGGGCGGGCGGATGGGCGATGCGGTGTCGACTTTGAGCGATTCGCTCAAGGACATGGGCTTGGCGGTGGAACGGTTCAAAACCGGGACGCCGTGCCGGTTGTTGGGGCGGACGATTGATTTTACGAAATGTCAGCGTCAGGACGGGGACTCCCCTGCCCCGATGTTCAGCTTTGCTCCGGAGGAATGGTCCGGCGGCGAAGGGGGTCCGTTTACTTTGAACCGGTGGGACGGCGAGACGTTCCACGTGGAACAGATGCCGTGTTGGGTCACCTACACCAATGATCAGACGCATGAGATCATCCGGGCGAACCTCGACAAGTCGCCCATGTATGCCGGGATCATCGAGGGCGTCGGGCCGCGGTATTGTCCGTCCATCGAGGACAAAGTGGTGCGCTTTGCCGACAAGGACCGGCATCAGCTTTTCTTGGAACCGGAGGGGCGCCAGACCGGCGAGTATTATGTGAATGGCGTGTCGACCAGCTTGCCGTTCGAGGTGCAGTTGGCCTTTATCCGGTCGGTGCCCGGATTGGAGAACGCGCACATTCTGCGGGCCGGTTATGCGGTGGAGTATGATTATTGTCCGCCGACCCAACTGCAGCCGACCCTGGAGACCAAGGCGATCGGCGGGTTGTATCTGGCCGGGCAAATCAACGGGACCTCCGGCTACGAGGAGGCGGCCGCCCAGGGGCTGGTTGCGGGGGCTAATGCGGCGTTGAAATTGGACGCCAAGCCGGCGTTCCACGTGGAACGTTCCGAGGGTTACATGGGGGTGCTCATCGATGATTTGGTCACGCGCGGGACGCCGGAGCCGTATCGGATGTTCACCAGTCGGGCCGAGTTCCGGTTGTTGCTGCGGCAGGACAATGCGGATTTGCGCTTGGTCGAGAAGGCGAGGGGGGCGGGTTTGATTTCGGCAGAGCGGGCGGCCAAGACCGCGGCAAAAGCGCGGGCCATTGAGGAACTTAAGAAAAAATCACAAACTGTTCGTCACGAAGGCATTACGATCGCGCAATGGATCCGTCGACCGGAGAATTTTGTCGCCTCTTTTCCGGAGGAGGTGCGACGCTTGGCCTCGGCGGAGATTTGGTCCCAGGTCGAGACCGACCTGAAATATGAAGGGTATATCCGCCGCGAGATGGAATCGGTGGCGCGGCAGCAGCGTCAGGAGGAGCATCCGGTCCCGGTGGATCTTGACTTCGCGGGTATCCCCGGGTTGCGCAACGAGTCGCGGCAGAAGTTCGCGCAGGTGCGTCCGGTCACGCTTGGCCAGGCCTCACGGATCAGCGGGGTGACGCCGGCCGATGTGGCTTTGTTGTCGGTTTGGATTCGCAAGCAGCGGGGAGGGGAAGGCAAGCCGGCGGTGTTATGACACGATTGGCGATCATGGCGGCTTTGGTTCTGTCCGGCTGCGGGGAAGCGCGGGTGGAGCGACCGAACGGAGGGGAGCAGTGGAACCGTTGGGCGCGCGCGGTGGAGGCGCGGTTTCCGCTCGCTGACGGGCAGGGCCACGGTCCGGATGTGGGATCGGAAGAATGGTCGCGGGCTTTGCAGCAGAAGCTTGGCATCGTCGACGCCCAAGGGCATGGTCCGGACATCGGTTCCGCGGAGTGGCGCAGCGCGGTGGAGGAAAAACTGCCCTGAAGGGCCGGACTTTGATTTTATGAAAACACGTCATCTTGGTCGTCAGGGGCCGGTGGTCGGAGAAGTCGGCCTCGGTTGCTGGCAGTTCGGAGGAGCCTTCGGTCCGATGAGCGAGGCGACGGCCATGGAGGTGATGCGGTCCGCGGTGGCGAGCGGGGTGGATTTTTTCGATACGGCGGATGTTTACGGCGGCGGTTGCAGCGAGGAATGGATCGGGAAATTTTTGCGGTCTTGCGACCGGCGGGTTTTTGTCGCGACAAAATACGGTCGTGCGGGTTCGACATTTCCGGACGGTTACTCGGAGGCGGGGATGCGTGCGGCCATCGAGGCGTCGCTCGAGCGGCTCGGCGTGGAGACTCTTGATTTGTTGCAGTTGCATTGCATTCCCGGGCGGTTGTTGCGGCAGGGTGAGGTGTTCGACTGGCTGCGGCGGGCGCAGCGGGACGGATTGATCCGGCATTTCGGCGCGAGTGTGGAGAGTGTGGAGGAGGGACTGCTTTGCCTCGGACAGGAAGGCCTGCTTTCGCTGCAAATCATCTTCAACATTTTCCGTCAGAAACCGGCGGAGGAACTCCTCCCGCGCGCGCAGGAGCGGGGGGTCGGGATCATTGTGCGGTTGCCCTTGGCCAGCGGCTTGCTGGCGGGCAAGTTCGGTCCGGAGACGGTTTTCCCGGAATCCGACCACCGTCATTTCAACCGGGACGGCGAGCGTTTCAATGTCGGGGAAACCTTCGCCGGGCTTCCTTTCGCCAAGGGGGTGGAGCTGGCCGGGAAAATCAGGCAGCGGATGCCGGACGGTCTGAGCATGGCGCAGGCCTCGATGCGTTGGATCCTCGATCACGAGGCGGTTTCGGTGGTCATTCCCGGGGCGAGTTCCGCCGCGCAGGCGCAGGAAAACACCACGGTGTCGGACTTGTCCCCGTTGCCGGTGGCGCTGCACGAGGATTTGGCCGGATTCCACCGCTCCGAAGTGAGGGAGCATATCCGCGGACCCTATTGAGGTCGGCGCAACGACCGGGCTGTTGCAAACCGGTGTGAAGGGTATATTGGGGAAGAGATCATGGCTTCGATTGAATTGAAAACTGCTGTGCCCGGGCCGCGGAGTCAGGCGGTCTTTGCCGAACGCGCGAAGCAGGTGGCGCCGGGTCCGTTCCACACCACGCCGATCGTGGCGGAGCGGGCGGAGGGGGCAACGATCACGGATGTGGACGGAAACACTTTCCTTGATTTCGCCTGTGGCATCGGGGTGACGAATTTGGGGCACAGCGAACCGTCGATCGTGGCGGCGGCCAAGGCGCAGGCGGACAAATTTTTCCACACGAGCATCAATGTGGTGGCCTATGAAGGCTACGTCGAAGTGGCCAAGCGGCTCAATGAGCGCGCGCCGGGGGATTTCGCCAAGAAGACGTTCCTGGCCAGTGCCGGGGCCGAGGCGGTGGAGAATGCGATCAAGTTTGCCCGCGCTTACACCAAGCGTCAGGCGGTGATTTGCTTCGAGCACGCGTTCCACGGGCGCACTTACATGGCGATGGCGCTGACCGGGAAGGCGAATCCTTACAAGAGCGGGTTTGGTCCGTTTCCCTCGGAAATTTATCGCGCGCCGTTTCCCGATTTTTACCGCTGGCCGGGGGTGGATGGGGCAGCGCCGGTGTGTCCGGGGAAACTACCCTGCTCGCTTGCGCGCTGTTTGTGCCGCGAGGCTTTCGCGCAATTCGAAGAAATGGCGCGGGCGGATATCGGGGAAACCAATGTGGCCGCGGTGATCATCGAGCCGGTGACGGGTGAGGGCGGATTCATTCCCGCTCCGGCGCCCTTCCTGCGCCTGCTGCGCGAGTGGTGCGACCGGCATGGTGTGGTGCTGATCTTCGACGAGATCCAGACGGGGTTCGGTCGCACCGGCACGCTTTTCGCCTGCGAGCAATCCGGCGTGGCGCCGGACCTGCTTGTTTTGGCCAAAGGCCTGGCCAACGGGTTGCCGCTCTCGGCCGTGGTCGGTAAGGCCGAGGTCATCAATGCGGTCGGCGTCGGCGGCGTGGGGGGAACTTATGCGGGAAATCCGGTGGCGTGCGCCGCGGCGCTAGCCGTCCTCGATAAATTCGACGATCCTAAGACTCTGGACCACGCGCGGAAGCTCGGAAGACTCCTGGAAGACCGGTTGGAGTCTTGGTTCCAAAAATTCTCCCAAATCGGACAGGTCCGGGGCTTGGGTCCGATGCGGGCCATGGAATTGGTCAAGGACCGCGCGACGAAGGAACCGGACAAACCGGCTGCGGCCGCGTTGGTCAAACACAACTACGAGCATGGGGTGATCACCCTATCCTGCGGAACGCACGGCAATGTGCTGCGCTTTTTGATCCCGTTGGTCGCGAGCGAGTCGCAGTTGAACGAGGGGTTGGATGTGATCGAGCAGGGGTTGGCGAAGCTCTGACGCCATGGAAGTGCGCAGCATCGAAGCCATCGTGCGCGCTTTGAACAAGGCGGACATACGCTACTTGGTGGTGGGCGGTTTGGCGGTCAATGCGCACGGTTACGCGCGGATGACGCGGGATGTCGATTTGGTCATCCAACTGGAACCGGGCAACACGGAGCGCGGACTCCGGGCGCTGTTGGATGCCGGCTATCGCCTGATGATTCCGGAACAGCCCGAGGCGTTTGCCGATCCGGCGAAAAGGGAAGCATGGCGGCGGGACAAAGGCATGATTGTGCTCAAACTTTGGAGTGACGAACACCGCCGCACGCCGGTCGATGTCTTTGTCTACGAGCCCTTTCCTTTCGACCGCGAATACGAGGCCGCGGCCTGGGTGGAGGTCGCCCCCGGGTTGCAAGCGCCCGTGGTGTCCTTGCCGACCTTGCTGCAAATGAAGCGGGAGGCTGGACGGCCGCGGGATCTTGACGATATCAACGAATTGCAACGTGGCGAAAAAGACAGTGGATAAAATCGAACCGGATTGGCATTGGGGCACGCCGGAAGGCAGCCGGGAGTTCGATCGCCTGGTCGATCGCAACATGACCTTCCGCGAGACGCTCGAATGGCTCGAGGAAGCGGAAACGCTTGCTTTGCGGATGGCGGCCGGGGGTTTGCGGGTGAGGGAAGGATCAACCGGCTCAGGCGAGCAGTGAATCCGCGGGGCTGGCGAAGTCGGGTTGAGATAAACCGCAGAGGACATGGAGGATGCCGAGGTGAAGGCAACCTTGGGAGTTGCGGTCAAGGCGGGGTGAGCGCACTCTCTGGCCATGCACCCGTCGCTGCCGTCTCCCGGGATGATTGCGGTTATTGCCTTGATCTCGCTTCTGGCCGGGGCGTGTGAACCCCGGCGCGCAGCGCATGCGCTGGAAGGAGGGTGGTTGGCGGACGACGGGACCGTATTTGTTTTCCGTCCGGACGGAACTTTCCACGGCTACGATTTTCGAAAGCGCGAGATTTGGGGCAACTGGGTCACGCTCTCACGGGTTCGCATTGGTTTCCAAAGTCTGTTGCACGATTCCTTCTACAATCCGCAGTATGCCATCCTCGACGAGATGAACCCCAACCGCATGAACTACATTGTCACCGGTGGCAACAACTTCATCGGTGCGCGTCGCGTTGATCCGGAAGAAGCTGGCGCGGCGGTGCGTTTGAACGTCGAACCGAAGGTGCATCGGCCCGAGGCGGATTGACGGAAAAGTTTCCGCACGCCCTACGTCGCCAGTGAGTCCGCGGGGATGATTTGCAGCCGCGCGTGGTGTTTGTTCCAGCCGGTGATTTGACGGTCGGCGGTGATCAAGGGGACACCGAGGACAAGCGCGGTGGCGACGATGAGGCGGTCGGCGGGGTCGCCGTGGAAATCTTCCAAACGACAACTCTCGAGGCTGATCTCGGGATGGAGGGGTTCGAGGCTGACCGGAGGTTGGAGATTTTCGTGGATCCAGCGGTCCACATCGGGCTGCAACTCGATGCGTTCCTTGGACGCCAGCATGGCCACTTCCCAGACGGAAATGGACGGGACAATCGCGGTGCCGCGGAAGTTGCGCAATGCCCCGAGTTGCAGGTCGCCCGCGGACGCGCGCAGCCAGATGGGCGTGTCGAAAACGACCGCGGAGGTTTTCTCAAGCATCGGCGGACCAAGTTTCGCCGGTAGTGAACGCCTCGCCGTACCAGGACACGGTCCCGGCGGCGCGTCCGAACAAAACGGGGGCGGGTGCTTTCTCGACCGCGACCAATTCCACAGCCGGCTGTCCGTGGCGACTGACCACGATGGAGCACTTCTCGCGTTGAACCTTCTCGATCAGCCCGAGGCACTTGGCTTTGAATTGGGTGACCGTCACTTGCATAAAATGACCATGGTATGACCATGTCTATTTGTCAATTGTATGACGCTCTCGAAATACTGAACATTTGAACAGTATCCGCCGGATGTGGTAAATCCGCGGGGTGAAGCGGACAGAACAGCGCGCGACGGTGCATCTGGATGCGGATGCCTTTTTTGTCGGGTGCGAGGTGGCGTCCGAGCCGCGCTTGCGGGGCAAGGCGGTGGCGGTGGGCGGGATGAAGCGCGGGATCATCGCCTCGGCCAGCTACGAGGCGCGGCGTCTGGGGATTTACACGCCGATGCCCACGGCGCGGGCCTTGAAGATTTGTCCGCACCTCATCGTCCTGCCGGGGGACTACGAAAAGTATGAGCATTTTTCGCGGCTGATGTTTTCGCTGGTTCATGATTACACGCCGGTGGTGGAGGTGGGGTCGATCGATGAGGGCTACGGGGATTTTTCGGGGGTGACGAGATGGACGGCGGGCGAAGCGGCCGAGCGGTTGCGCAGAAACATCCGGGAGCATTTGCGTTTGTCCGTCTCGCAGGGACTGGCGACGAACAAGCTGGTGTCGGCGGTGGCTTCGAAGTTGCGCAAGCCGGACAATTTTCTCGAGGTGCCGGCGGGAACGGAGCGGCAGTTTCTCGCCCCCCTTGAAGTGAAATGGCTGCCGGGGGTGGGGGCGAAGATGGAAAGGATTTTCCAAGCGGCGGGTTTGCACCGCATCGTGCAGGTCGCGGAGGCGACGGTGGAAAGTCTGGAGTTGATCGCGGGATCGGGAGCGGGCGCGTTGCGGGAATTTGCCCTCGGGATCGACGAGCGTCCGATTGTGACCGAACGCGAGGACGCGCAGTCCTACGGCAAGCAGGAGACGTTCGACGAGGACACAACGGACGAGGAATTCGTGCGGCGCGTGCTGCGCGGGATGGCGGATCATCTCATGGCCAAGGTGCGGGCGGACGGGAAGATGATCCGGTGTGTCGAGGTGCGGCTGCGTTACAACGACATGGAGCAGAGCCGGCGGAGCGAAAGCCTCGACGAGCCGACGGATTTGGAGACGGATGTTTACGGGGTGATCGACCGCCTGGCCCAACGCGCGTGGGACCGGCGGGTGAGCTTGCGTCTGGTCGGGTTGAAACTCTCGCGCGTCTACGACGGGGGCGGGTGGCGTCAGACGGGATTGGATCTGCCGGGGACGGGATATGACAAAGAGACGCGGCGGACGCTGGCGCGGGTCATGGATGAGGCGAAAATTCGTTATGGGAGTGGGGCCGTGGTTCGGGCGCATCAATTGGAAGCGAGGCGAAGTGTTAAGTTTTCAGTTTCCAGTGTTCAGAAAAACCCGTCCGCAGGACGCTGCAATAACACTCACACTCAAACTCAGGTTTCATCCCTCTCTTCCGCCGTTCTTAATGTGAAGAGTTGCTTCAGCTTCATGGATTCGTTGCTGCGGCCTTCGGACATCGTGCGGTTGGCGCTGGAGCGGGGGGCGACGGCGGCGGCCGTGACGGATCCGAATTTGCACGGGGTGATGGAGTTCTGTGCGGCGGCGAAAGACGCGGGGATCAAACCGATCGTGGCCGCGGAGGTGAAGGTGCGGGGGATTCCGTATCTCGCCTATGTGGAGAATGTGGAAGGTTACCGGAATTTGTGCGCGCTGCTCAGCGGAACGAACCATGAAAAACTCGGCGGATTGATTCTGCGTCCGGCCACTGTGTTTCCGGAGATCCGTTACGCGTCGGCGCGGGACGCCAAATTTTTCGAGGTGGTGCAGAGTATCCGGACTTTGTCGCTGGCCGGGCAGCCGCAGGCCGGCAAGCGGCGGGGGGATTTTTCCTGGCCACGGGAGATGAAAGTGTCGCCAGCCATGGTGCGGGATGCCGAGGAGATCGCGGAGCGGTGCGACTTTGTTTTACCCGTCGGCGGGTTGAAGTTTCCGCGGTTTGCGCCGCCGGACGGTTCCACACCGCGGGAGTTTCTCGGACGTCTGGCCCGCGAGGGAATGCGCCGGCGTTATGGCGTGATGCCGGCTGCCGGGGTGCGGCGGCAGATCGGGGAAGAACTGCGCGTCATCGCGGAGGTGGGCTACGAGGAATATTTCCTCGTGGTCTGGGAATTGCTCCAGCGTTGCCGGGAGCGCGGGATCGAGTGGATCACGCGGGGGAGCGCGGCGGATTCACTGGTCTGTTATTGCCTCGGGATCAGCACGGTTTGTCCGGTGCGCTTCGAATTGTATTTCCGGAGATTCCTCAATGCGGAGCGGATGAAGCTGCAGAAACTGCCGGATATCGACATCGATTTCCCGCACGACCGGCGGGACGAGGTGGTGGATCTGATTTTCGAGCGCTACGGACCGGACCATGCGGCGGTGGTCGGCGGGTTCAACACGTACCAGGGGCGCTCGGCCTTCGCCGACATCGCCAAAGTTCTGGGGGTTTCGGAATTCCAGATCCGGCGGATGACGGAGAAACTGCCCCAGACTCCGGCGCGTCATGTGGCCGAGGCCGCGCGGGACAGCGTGGAATCGCGCGGGCTGACCTGGGAGGAGAATCCTTATCAGACGGCGCTGAAATTGGCCGCGCGGTTGGACGGGTTTCCGCGTCACGCCAAGATGCACCCGTGCGGCGTGGTGATTTCGCGGGAACCGGTGGGTGAGTTAACCCCGCTCTTCATCAGCGCGAGCGGACGTCCCACCACGCAGTTCGATATGGAAGCGGTCGAGGCGATGGGCTTGGTCAAGCTCGACATCCTGGCGCAGGGCGGGTTGTCCGTGCTGCGCGACACGCGGGAGGCGTTGCAGGTGCAGGGGATCGATCCGCCGGAGGCGGGGCGGTGGGACGATCCGCATGTCTGGCAGATGATCGCGGACGGCGAGGCGCGCGGGGCGCATCATATCGAGAGCCCGGCCATGACATCCTTGGCTCGGATGTCCGGAGTGCGCGCCATCGACCAGTTGATCGCCATTGTGTCGGTGATCCGTCCGGGTGCGGCCAACAGCCTGCGCAAGGAGCAGTTCGCCCGGCGGGCCCGGGGGGTGGAACCTGTGGCGTATGCGCATCCGAGTCTGGAGCCGGTGTTGCGCTCGACTTACGGGGTGGTGGCTTACGAGGAGCATGTGCTGCAGATCTGCGAGGTGTTCGCGGGCTGGGATGCGGGGCGGGCCGATATTTTGCGGCGGATGCTGGTGAAAGACCGGATGGCCAATGTGGAGACATGGCGGGAGGAGTTTGCCGTGGCGGCGCGGGGGAAAGGACGGACGGACGATGAGATTGCCGCGGTGTGGGATTTGCTCATGCAATTCCGCGGGTATGCCTTTTGCCGCGCGCATTCCACGGCTTACGGACTGGAGGCTTACGAGGCGGCGCAGCTGAAGCGGTATTGGCCGGCGGAGTTTTTGGCGTCCGTTCTGACCCACGGGAAGGGGTTTTATTCGCGGTTGTTTTACACCATCGAGGCGCGGCGGTCGGGGGTTTTGTTTGCGGGGCCGGAGGTGAATGGGGAGGTGGATAAGTTTTCAGTGTTCAGTCTTCCGTTTTCAGCGGTAAGAAGAGGAATCGCAGAAGGGAAGACAATCAGGGTGCCGCTTTGCCTGATCAAAGGATTGTCGGAGGGGTTGCTCGAGCGGATCGAAGGCGCGAGACCGTTTGTTTCCTTGGCGGATTTTTGGAGGCGTTGTTCGCCGGCATCGGACGAGGCGATGAGTTTATTGCGGGCGGGGGCTTTCGATGCCTTTGGCGCTTCGCGCACGGAACAGTTTTGGGAATTGCGGGCCTTGGCGCCATGGTCCGCGGGTCAGGGGTTGCTTTTGGAAACACGGGGCGTTGTGCCGCCCGTGTTGCGGACCGAGCCGGACCGGTTGCAAAAACTGCGCGATGAAATGGAATTGCTCGGATTTCCGGCCAGCGGGCACCCGGTGGAACTTTTTCCGGAGGTGGCATGGGAGACGTATTGTCCGGTCGGTGAGGTGCGGGATCACGCGGGACAGCGGGTGACGACTTGCGGGTTGGTCGTGGCGCAGCGGTTGCATCACCAGTCGGACGGACGGGCGATGAAGTTCATCAGTATTTGCGACCGCACGGACATCCTCGAGTGCGAGATTTTCGCCGATGCTTACCGGAAATGCGGCGGAGTGCTGGTGCGGTGGCCGGTGGTCGAGGTGACGGGGCGGGTGGAGGCTTTGGGGGGGAGTCGCGGATGCATCCTGCGGGTGGAGAGCGTGCGCGCGGCGCGGAAGAGCGGTTCCGGCGGTCGCAGACCGCCGCTACCATGTCACAAGAAGGTTATGACGCGGGACGTTCGTCCTGCGGCATCTCGGACAGCTGGAACTCCGGCACCGATTGGCGGATGAAGTCTTTGAGCATGTCGAGGGTTTGCTGGTCGGTCTTGGCGCCGGGTTTGAATCCTTCGAGGACCGGCGCACTGACAATCACATAGGCCCAGCGGTGCTGGAGTTTTTTCGTCACCATGTCCCAGTTGGTTTTGGCCAACCGCACCCAGTGGTAGGGCGTGGTGGTGTCCTTGCCGACGAACCAGTAGAGGAAGTAGCTCTTCAAATTTTTGCGCTCGCCGGGTGCGGTTTCGATCTCGCGGCTGAGGGCCAGTTTCATCACGTCGAGCGTGCGTCCATTGGCCAGGGTGATGGGCACGACTTCGCCGGACTGGATCGACCAGCCTTGTCCGGGCAGGCAGACCTCGGGCCGGTGGATGCTGCGTTTTTCACCCCCGCTGAGGACGACCTGCGCGGTGAGCGAATTGCCGGTGAGGTCCTGGTAGATTTTTTTCTCGAACTCGGTGTCGGCCGGCAAGAGGGCGAGTTCGCTCGGGGAAACGGGTTCGCTCGTGCCCCAGTATTCGCCGACCAGCGTGGGCAGATCCATGACCACACCGGCTTCGGGCGCGATGTTCGGCGGCGCGCTTTCGCGGCACAGCCAGATGGTCAGGGCCGGCAGCAGGACGATCGCCGCGGTGCGCCACCAGGGAATATGGAAGGGGGATTTCATGGCTCGGTCGTGCGCGGGGTGAAACGTTGCAAGAGCCATCCGACCCCGAGCATGCCGCCGAGGGCGACGCCGAAGACGAGGAATCCGGAAAGCATATGGAAGGTGGTGGGTTCCTCGAGCGAGCCGATGGCCACCTCCGGTCCGAGGGCGATCGTGCCGAGGGTGAGCATGATGATGCGCGCGAAATTGCCGGCCACGGCGAGCGGGATGGACGAGAGGAAGACGACCCATTTCTGCCAGGGCTTGTCCATGGCGAGGTAACCGTAGAGGGCACTGACCATCATGAGGGCGAAAAGCGAGCGGATCCCGCTGCACGGGTCAGCCACGTCGACGGCGAAGCGCTCACCGGCCGCGAGTCCGGCCGCGAAGTCGGGAGCCGAGACGATGGCCGTGCCTTGCTGCAGGCAGGAGAGGCCGAGGAGGTTGAGGAATCCGACGCTCAACTTGGACATCAAAATCCGCAGCGGGAAAGCGAGGAAGTTGTCCATGAACGGCAGCGGGAACATGAAGGCGAGAAAAGCGATGGGGAAGGCGAGGGCGAGGAGCCAGCGCCAGCCGAGGAACCAGAGGACGGACGACCCGACGAAGCCGAGGAGGGCGGCGTAGCCGATGTAGACGTTGTCGGCGAGGTAACCGACCCAGTAAACGAAGAGGGATCCGAGCAGGGCGGCGAGGCCGAGCCATGAGCCCTCGACCGGCAGGGCGGCGAGTGACTTGCGCCGGTAAAAGACGAGTCCGGCCACGGCGAGGGGCACGAGCCAGCAGTGCTCCCATTCGGGATTGTTTTTCCAGATCCAACCCATGAATTCGAACATGCTGGTCCGCGTGGCACCGTAGCCGGAAGCATACGGGAACCAGCCGAAGAGCGCGTAGAACACGCCCGCCACGGCGAGGGCCGCGACGATATTGGGTGCGATGAGCGAGGCGCGCCAATCGGGGACCGCGGTCGTGGAGTTCATGGAAAGCAAGAAGCTTTCACACCGTCCGCGGGGCGGCAACCGATTTCCACTCCCCGAGGTAGGCGCCGAGCGCCTCGCGCCAGGGCCGGGGACCCGGCGGGAAGAGCGCCGCGAGGCGCCCCGGATCGAGTCCGGAACGGGCCGGGCGCTTGGTCCAACCCGGCCCGAACCGGGTGTAAGGCACCTCTTCGATACCTGTGCAGCCCGGCGCCGGACCGCGCGAAATCATTTCTGCCAAAGCGGCGCGGGCGAATTCCTCCCACGATGTTTCGCCGGAATTGACCAGGTTGAACAACCCGGTGCTTCCCGCTTCGACCAGCCGGCGGGTCCAGAGAGCACCGTCCGCAGCATAAAGGCAGCAGCCTTTCTTCCCCGCGGCGGTGTGCAGGATACCCGGGGCGGAGAGCAGATCGGGCAGGCGGCTCATGAACGTCTTGCCGCCCAGCCCGTAGACCCAGGACACCCGCAGGAGGAGGCTGCGCGGGCAGAGGTCCGGGACGAGCTTTTCCAAATCCGCCTTGTGCCGCCCGTAGACCGAAAGCGGGCGCGGCGCATCTTCCTCGGTATACAAACGCCCCCCGTCGCCGGCGAAGACATAGTCCGAAGTGTATTGCACGAACAAGGCGCCCTGCGCATCGCAGCGGCGCGCCAGCTCGAGCGGCGCGTCGCGGTTCACGCGTCGGGTGCCTTCCGGGTCTTTCTCGCAGGCGTCGAAATCGCAGATGGCGGCGGCATTGATGACCGCATCCCAGCGTGGAGCGAACAATTCATCCAGCCGGTCGCCGCGGGTGATGTCCGCCTCGCCGCGGGTCAGTGCGGTCAGTCCGTGGTCGGCGAACTCCCGCGTCAAGTAACGTCCGAGCAAACCACCGGCCCCGAGCAGGAGAATTTTCATGGCCTGAATTCCAATTTTCCGAGCCGGTCGAGCACATCGTCGACGGTGACCGAGTCAAGGCACAGATAGCTATCCATCCCGCAACGGTCGATGCAAGGATGCAGGGGACAGACCCGGCGCTGCACGACGCGTCCGCGGTTGTTCCATGGCGCGAACCAATCCGGTTCCCCCGAGCCGAAGATTGTGACGACCGGTTTGCCCAGTGCGGCGGCAAGGTGCGCGGGCAGGGAATCATGGCCCAACACCGCGTCGGCCCCCTGCAAGGCGGTGACAAGGGAGGCAAGATCGGGAGTGGCGTGCCGTCGGGTGCCGGCAGGGGTCACCGCATCCGCCCCGGGCGGAAAAATTTCCAGAACGTCGAAACGGTCCGCCACGGACGGTGAAGCCAGCAATTCGCGCCAGCGCGCGACCGGCCATTGCTTGCTCGGCACGCGGGCTTGCGCATGGACGGCGAGGACCGGCCGGTCACCGCGCCGCGCTTTGTCGGGGGCTGGTATCCATGGCACGGAATAATCACAGGCCACACCGAGTGCCGCGGCGATCTGCTCCCAGCAACGGAGGTGGGATTGCCGCGGGGACTCGCGATGAAGTTCGAGGGTGAGGAGAGGGCGTCCGGGATGGGTGGTCCGCCAAAGCCATTCGAGCGAGCGTCCGAGCCGCCGCCGCTCCCTGCGCCAAGGCAGGTCCGCGGCGTAGTAATTGCCGCGCGTCATGGGAAAACCGATGCGTCGACCGGCGCGTGTCGCGTCCATGAGGATGGTCGCGCGGACGTCGGCCCAGACGCAGACCGCGGTGGAAAATTCGAGCGCGCGCAGAACGCGGCCCTCGTCGCGCGCCGCCGAGATTGCTTGCCACGCGCCGCACATCCGGTCGTCCGCCCAAGGCGGTTCCCACGTGTGGATGCTCGGGGGTTCGGCCGGCAGTTGGTAGACCGCGCGGGACGCCGGGCGGCAGAGGACGTGGACATCGAACGCGGCCTGCGCTCCCCGCACAAAGGGCAGGCTCATCACCGCGTCGCCGAGGTGGTGGAGTTCGACCACGAGGAGGCGCGGCTTCATCGGGAAAACCAGCGGCGCTTGAGCAGGTAGTAGTGACGCCCCCACGCGGCCATGGCGAAGGCGTCCCACCAAGGTTTGGCCCGCCACCCGTCGCGCGTGAGCATGCGGGCCGTCTCGCGCCACATGGCGGGGAGTTGACGGCTCGTTTTGGCGTCGGCGTGCAGGCGGGAGACGGCCAGCGGTTCGGGCAGGTAACGCCAATGCACACCGGTCCCGAGCCGCAGCCAGTATTCATGGTCCATGCAGAAATGAAGCGATTCGTCGAAACCGCCGAATGTGTCATAAACACGGCGCCTCCACCAGACGGCGGGCTGGCCCAGCGGGTTGCCGTGGCGCAGGCGGTCCGGACGGAATGACGCGGCCGATTTGCGGCGTTTGCGTCCGGAGTCACCTTCGAGAAAATAGAAATCGCCATAGACCACATCGGCTTCCGGATGCTGCGTGAAGGCCTCCATGACCGAACGCACCGCCCCGGGTTCGTAAAGGTCGTCGGCGCAGAGGTAAGCGAGGATCTCCCCGGTGGCCATGGACAGGCCTTTGTTGATCGCGTTGGATTGTCCGGTGTCCTTTTCCGAGACCCAACGGATGTCCGACCGGGCCCGCAGCAAGTCGACGGTTCCGTCATCCGATCCGCCGTCGATCACGATGTGTTCGACCTCGTGGGGCGCCGCCTGTGCGGCGGCGGTGCGGACCGAAGCAAGGCACTCGTCGAGATAGCGCGCCTGCCGGAGCGACGGGGTGATGACCGAGAGTTTCATGGGGCGGCCGGCTGGAGGATGCGTCGAAAGATGCGGTCGTAGCGATCGAGCACGTTTTCCCAGCGGAAGTGCTCGGCGCGTCGCCGGGCCCGCTGCGCCGCGGCCGCGCATTCGTCCGGATGTTCCTTGGCCCGGTCAAGCTTCGCGGCGAGCGAGGCGACGGGGTCCTCCGGACCGAACGGGATACCGGCATCGCCGAGCACCTCGCGCGTGGCCGCGCAATCGTGGTAAATGATCG